>CAMJQW010000006.1 GCA_946408125.1 uncultured Fibrobacter sp. | reverse complement strand
AAATGCATGATGCGTCCTCTAGTCGTGTCCAACTATTCGTCCGCATCCCCATTTTGCACCTTGAACGGTGCTGGTCAACTTGAAGTCAAAATTTTTGACTTCAAGATTTATGTTTAAAGTCGCAATTTGCGACTTTAAAGATGGCGGCTTTTTTCGGGCTTCATTTCTTGTCATTTTCTGTCACAAACTAAAACCTATATTTCCTCCTGAAGAACCCGGGTCCCCGGTCGGGGCGCCCACGCACAAAAGGAGGCCGCACACCATGTTCAGTGCGATACTCGCCTGGCTCAAGAGCAAGAAAACCTTCCTGAAGGTCCAGAGCGGCACCGGCGACAACCTGCTAAAAGAAGACATCCGCGAAGGGTACGTCGATTACTGCCTGTGGTCCACCTTCCGGCCCGACTGCATCGACATAGACGATGAGCTTGACATGATATGCCTGGACAGCGGGATGTTCCTCTTCAAAGACTACCCCGACGCGATGACCGCGCTGCGCGCCTGCTACACCCAGGCCTTCGACGACGCATACGACGAAAGCGACGTAACCGTGCTCCTGGAGGAATGACCCCGGCGGGGGATGCCTCCCCCTCGGCGAAGCCCGTAGTCTTCGCCTACCCCCTCTCCTAAGGGCTCCGCCCCTAAAACCCCGGCTTGCAAAGCCCAAATCAACCACACAAAGCTTATGATTTCCATCACGTTGCATACTGCCTTTTGGCAATCCGCTCAGAAAAAAGATATTTTCTTCATGAGAAACCATAAAAAGCGAGCCCCAACATGAATCAATCAGATTTACTTTCTTTTATGACAGAATACGGCATTGTAATTGTAATCATCCTTCTGTCCCTGGGACTAATTGCATCACTTATTATCTTTATCATTAACGCCATTGATAGCGATTCCAAAAGCAAATTGTTTCTTCAGCTATCAGAAGACACAAGAACTCTGATAGAAAAGCAGAACGAGCAAATAGACACTTTGCACCAAATCGTAAGCAACCTGTCAAGTTTGACGGATCAATTAGAAAGCCACTTTCTAACGCAAGATAACGCCGAGAGCATATTAGACTGTCTCCAACAAGATGCTCATGAATGCCAACAAGAACTGATTCGAACCCAAAGGAATATTGTTTCTTATTTCAAAGAAGATATTCTTCCTGAACAAGTGATAGCCTATTTTGCGCCCGTCAAAGGAAAAAGCATAATCATTTCCAATCAGAACACATATCATTCTTTCAATATTACTTCTTTATCTGTAAAAGACATCGAAGCCAATGAAAAAATCCAACCAGAAATTTTAAATCAGCTTCGCGATACAATTGAACATTCAAAAGAAATCACTATTGCGCCTGATGAGCGTTACACAATTTCTCTAGAGGGGGTCCCATTAACGTTTCTCGACGTTTTACGTACATCAATGTATTTGCAAATAAACCTTTCTTACCAAATCAAGGGGAAGCAAAAGGAACTGTCCGTTGAATGCCCGTTGGGATGCGCTCGTAAGAAAAGGTACGCGTAAAAAACAACCGCCATTACCGGTTACCATTCAAACCGGAGCGCATCGACCCAGGAAAATTCTATATCAAGGGAAATACGATACAAAGACGGCACTTGAGTCGTGCTAAGCCAGCAACAAAGATTTTGACGAGAGCGACGTTGTGGCGTTGATGTAAGAATGACAGTCTCTTTTCAATTGGAGGAGGGAATTACTCCATGCCTACAGCAGCATCGTAATGGCGACCGTGAGCCCCCCCCAAAAAAAAAGAAAGAAAAAAATAAGTTTACGCATTTTCCTCTTTGTTAGAGGTAGTAATCATAGTAAATTTGTATCAAATCTTACGAACACTTTACTTTCCAAATTTTACGAATTGCAAGATTTTTCGGCAGAGTTCTTTATTGTTGCCGCTGCAACGAGAAAAAATGAATTTGATGACAAATTGGATGCTTCTATTTTTAATTCCATAAAGGAACGAGTGAATTTTTTGGATTATGACAAAGTCGTTAAACGACATGAGGGATTGTCGATGGCAAAAAAAGCGTCTTGGTAACTTTGGAAAATCAACACTCACAACTCTCCACATGTCTAATTGTCGTTGTTTTCAACGACCTTCAAAAGAACAATCTCTTGTTCTAACCCTTTTCCAAATTCTCGCATTTTCTGCATTAGACGTTTGAGTTTTGCATCAGGAAACGTTTTTTCCTCAAAACTTTTCCAAAGATTGTTAAAAGTGGAAAATTGTTTGGGTTCATTCCATAAATCAGCTTTTCCATATTTTTTTAGTAAATGTTCCCAATTATCAATCCAAAACCATTGTACAGAAGGTATCTCTTTTTTTATTCTTGAAAAGTTTGAAATTCCAACGCTATCGTAATCTGGGAAAATGATTATACCATTAAAGGAACTTTTTTTTAGCCAATTTAGAAGTCGTCCGTGAATATTTCCGCCATAATAAAGAAGTATTCCATTCCAGCCTTTGGGAACCCAACTAATATCATCTAGCAACTGCTGATTTTCAACTAGAATCAAATTCGAAAGGCATTTAATTCCATCAGAGTTGTCTTCTATAGAGATGTTAAAGCCTCCCAAGCATTTTGTTACTGCGGACACATCTTGTATCAGCCCATTATTTTCTATGCAAATTTGTTCTCCGACAGACTTGCAATGAAAATGACTGAATTGGAGCGTTGTTTGTCCGGCCTTTGTATCATTGTTGATGGCAAGATTTTTGGCTCTGTACGAAGCAGAATCTAAATCAACATCTGGCGTCAGTCTATTAATTTCATTTTTTAAAATCGTCTGGTTGGATATTTTGAAATTTCGTCCTCGGCCATTTTTTTCTACAAAAAAACAACCTTTCTGGGCTCCAAATGTTTTAAATTCTTCTAGAACAGATTTTGGTACTTCTGAAAAAGGAATTTTTTCTCGCGATTCTAATTGGCGCAAAAGATTAAGCAACTGTTCTTTCTTCATTGTTTAAATCCTCTAGGATTTGCCATTGTTTTTCAGTAATGTAATTGTATTTTCCCTTGCGTTCTATTCCAATGCAATATTTTGCAGAGTTTTGTGGTTCGGGGGATGCGAATACAAGATTGAAACCGAATTCTTTTGCAGAACAGATAAGGTTTTTCTGGTTTTTAGAATCTAGATTTGCCGCTTCGTCAAGATAACAAATTGACATGACACGATCTTTATCTTCCGTCATTAAGTTTAACAAAGCAAGACCGTAAAGGAGTTTTGCCATAAGAATAGATCCATTCGAAGCAATTTTGTCCAAATCTTTAAATTCCTGCGGAGAGCCGCCCTTTTTGCAGACAATGAAGTTTAGTTCAAAAAGATTTTCTAATTTAAGACAGCCCTTTTCTGAGCAAACTTTCAAAAGGATGTCTTTTGCTCGGTCTAATTCGGCATTTCCTGCAGAATTATTCTTTATTTCAAGACTAAACAAATCGTTAGAATTGACATCGTCTGTAGAATATTTGGAAAAGATTTTTATTGCGTCCAATGCAGGCAAAGAAGTTGACTCTACAGCCATTTTTTCCAAATCAGAGACTTTTCGTTTTTGAATTAATGAATTGAACGTTGCCAGCTCATTACAAAAGTCATCGTATTGATGTTCTAAACGTCTTAAAACGCTTGAAACTTTTACAATCGCCGCTCTTTTGATTTCTCGAATATGTAGTTCTTCCTGGTCAATATTATTCAAAAAATTAATAATAGAATCTATTTGTTCATCACGCGTTCCCTGCCCTTGATACTTAATGAAGCCCGCCTCAATGAATTCTCGCAAAAGGGCAAAAATTTTATCGTCTTTTTCTTTAAGGTTAATGCAGTCTATTTTTTGTTCTTCCAGGAATGTATTTAAGTTGGACAGAATGTCATCGTCGCCAAAATATTCTATATGTTCCATTTCAAGGAGATCTTTAAAAAATGGAGCGTCATCTATTCGTTGCTCTTTGTTTTGTTCTATTTTTTCATCATCAGCAAGAAGTTTTTGTTTTAGTGTTTCTATAACGTCTTTTTCCTTGCGAGCTTGTTCTGACTTCTTCTTATTTTCTGCATCTGTAGTTGTATTGTCTGAAAATTCTTTGTTTAATTTTTCTTTAGCGTATCTTCGCTCGGCTTCATTTTTTTGCAAAACTTGCATTTCGTCAAATTGATCAAGGTTCTTTTTGGCCTCACTTAAACTATTTTCTAGTTCATTTAATTCTTGGATCCATTGATCTCTGTTGATCAAAGCCGTTAAAAGTTCCTTTGCGTTCTCTAGTTCTCCTTTTAGAGCTTGAATTTCTTTTTTTATTTCTTCTGAGTCACGTTTCTCAAGCTCCTGCCTGATTTTTGATTTTTCAATTTTTATTCCATTAATTTCAATATACAGTTCATCTTTATATAACAATTGTTTGAAAGAATTTGCAAAGGTCGGTATGTCGCCCATTTCTTCTGCATCAAATGTGAGAATATTTTGGTTGATGAGACCTAAAAGAATTTCCATCTCTTCTTTATTAAGAAATTCAGAAATCCTTTTTTTGAACAACTTTTCGCCTTCGCTAAGTTCTTTCTGCAAATTATCTATTTCTTTCGTTAAATTTGAAATTCTTCTTTGAGTGGATTTAATATCACCTTTTTTGGAGTTCTGAAGAGTAGTTTTCTTTTGCGAAACGAGAATGTCTTTTTGATTGTAAATGTCTAATAAGATATCTCTGCTTGCAACATGGGCGAATTGATTTGCAAGCTTAGACATTTTTTCATCATCATTCTGCAATTTTTCTAATTCGTTTTTTATGTCCCTATTTCTTCCAAATAAACGGTCGTGCTCATCCGAGTAAAAACCAATTTGGCGTTGCCAATAATCTTCTTGATTCTTGTACTCGGCTAAAGTATCCCTCTTGTATTCATCCCACTTGTCAAGAGCCTCGTCAATTTTAGGCTTTATCACACCGATTTTTCCACGGAGTCTTCTAACTTCATTTATGGTAGATTCTAGAGTTCTTATTCTTTTTTCTAATCTCTTGCATGCTTCAAATTGTTTCTCGTCTGCTTCCACACTTTCAAAAGAATCGTGCCATACTTTGTTAAAGTCATATTCTTTTTCGTAGGTTATTCCGTTGATTTGCAATAAGAATCTTTTAATATCCTGCGAATCCAATTTTTTTAGATTTAGTGTTTTGACAAGAACTTCTTGGAATGTTTCAAAAAGATTGTGCTTTACAGAAAAAAGTTGAATATCTGTTCCATTTTTTACTACATCGCCCTTCCCATAGAGTGCGTCAAAGAAGTCTGATGGCCTGCGGTATATATCTGGAGAATAGCCTCTGTTACTTAGATGCTCACGAAGTTTTGATTCCTCCACAATACTTCCATCTTCTGTAATAAAATCCTCTATTTTCAAGGAGCCTTCATAGGAAAAATATTCATAATTGTGAGAAATATCTTTTCCAACGCATCCAATAACAACAAGTTTTTTCTTTAACTGCATTTCTAGCAATATATAGGAACAAACTGTTGGAAAGTAAAATTTTTTTGTTTCGCTAGGCTCGTGGGAGTCAAAACGCATTTGGCTGAAATTTCTAATAAATAGAAATTGAAATGCGTTAATAAGGCTGGTTTTTCCCGAGTTGTTTTGTCCAACTAGAGAAACAGGAGCGTCAAGAGGAATCACCGCATGCCCATATCCGGCGCTATTCAGCAACATTAATTTTTGAAGACCAAACTCATTACTTATTCCCTTTGCCATTATGCGTCCTCCTCGTCATCTTGATCATCATCTACTTCATCTTCTTTCTCATTTAATGCAATGGTTTCATTTTCGTCTTTTGCCGCTAGCTCCAGAAATAAATCAAGAAAACGCCATGTAGCCGGAAGAAGATAATAATTGCCGCCATTTTTTCTTATAAATCCCAATTTAACGGCGTTTCGAATAATCTTAGACCATTCTCCTTCTTTAAGGCTTTCTCCATCCAAGATATCTGTATTTTTGTTTTTTAAGTTTTCAAAGAAACTTTCGTCTAACTCCCAATCCGTAAACTTCAATAAATTGGCACCTTCATCGCTTTTAAACTTGAATAGTAAAATAAAAAGAAGTAGAAGACGACGAGATGATTTCTGGTTTTTATCGTCAAATTCAAAATACGCAAAATTGTGGGGATGAATCTTTAATGTCATTCCCAATTTCCTGAAGAGCGTTGCGTAATCATCTTTTCGTTCGCCTTGCAATGCCGCCCATAATTCGGAATCATAGGTTGCATCTAAATGTTGACCTGAAGAAAGTTTTTCAAAAATTTCTTGAAGATGATCTAATTTGTCTAAATCATTTGCGAAGCTCATTGATTTTTCTCCAGATAATGGGGATAGAAAATTATTCTGTGTTCTTGTAAATTAGTTGATTCTTTGTATTCTCTCTGTGATATCCCGGCACCTATTTCATGAATTAGGTGATGGTAAATACTTAAGAGATGCTTTTCCTTTTGCATAGGATATGTTTCTTTAAGCCACACCATTAAAGAAATCGACTTTCGAACTTTGTTAAGCTCTTTTATAACGTCCTCAATTCTTACGGGCATCTCGATTTCTGTGTCGAAATCCAAATTCATATCAAGATGCACTTTTTCAGGTTTGTAGTTGAGGATGTCTCCTGCATAGACCTTACTTTCTCCATCAAAGGAAACTTTTATTGTTCTGGATCCGCCGCCGATTTTTAAAAGATTTTTTCCTGCGGTTCTCCGTACTCCTTTTTTACGAATGTACGAGAATAATTTATTAATTGCAGCGGAGATTTCATCATGTCGCTTTATCTCATTACGTAAAGGAGCTAATTCGTTTTGATACAGGTCTAAATTTTGGTCTAACAAGTCTATCAACTTGTGCATTTGACAAATTGTTCCATTTATGGAATTCGGTAAAGTTGCCAACCCTTTTTGAATGCTGTGCTTTCTAATGACTTCTTTGAGAACATTCTCTATTTGGTAAAGCATTTCTTGAAAGCCGCTTACATTATTATCTAATAGAGATATCATCGGGTCAATATAATGGTCAAAGCATTCAAAAACTTTTCTATACCGAACTTTTAATGGAGTATTTGGCTCAAATCCTTTTGCCTCTTCAACAATATTTTTTATGGCATCCCTATCAGAAACTAACTGATCTTCTATATTGCCGATTTGATTGCTAAGCGCGATGGTTTTATCCTTTATTGCAGAGAAATCTAATTTATCTAGAGCTTCTTGAATTTTTTGTCCAATATTTTCTATTTCTTTTCGTTCGACATCAATAATTCCTGCAAGTCCCAAATCTTGCTCATGAATGATGCTAAGAATAAAGTCCATCACATTGTGCTGAATTTTGAA
Source organism: uncultured Fibrobacter sp. (assembly GCA_946408125.1). GTDB lineage: Bacteria > Fibrobacterota > Fibrobacteria > Fibrobacterales > Fibrobacteraceae > Fibrobacter. The sequence goes on along the minus strand of CAMJQW010000006.1, from coordinate 78,125 downwards.
TGTCGCACCCTGATCGATAGATTTAAGAATACCGTTTTTTGAAATGTCTTCCAGGGCTTTTTGTGATTTTTCTCTATCTTGCCCATTTTTGAACATGGCAAAGTTGAAAATTTCTTTTCTTGTAAGAAAACCTGCCTTTTTACACTCTTTTACCAGAATTTCGATAAAATCAAAATTCCGATACATGGATGCTATTAATGACTTTGCCACAATCATATTTATCTCATCGATAAATATATATTCAACCCAATGGCATTTTTTGACATTTTGATTTTTTTTGGTTAAAAACGCCAAAAAAGGAGCTTTTTTAATAAAATTTATTTATTCACCTTTGGTGACCAGCACCATATTCAAAGGTCCTTTTTTTTATAATCGGCCCAATCGCCTTCTTTGAAAGTTAAATTCGTTGACCGAACTCCTTCTTGGCGATTTAGAGTTCTATCAACCCCAAGGATTTCAAATAATTATAAGTCTCGTCGTAAATCTCTGGGAGCCTTGTCGGATCCTTCGGGGCACCTTCAGGGACACAAATCACCATACCTTGGCGGGCGCGAGTCATTAAAACCCGGTAAGCGTTGAGCTGGTACATCTTGCGTTCCGCCTTGTTAACGCGATTCCACTTAGTTCCACCATTGAACTCGAAATTATCCCAGCTTCCTTTGTTGTAGCGAAGGTCTCCATCCCATATAAGACCGGTCCAGTCCAATTCTAGCCCCTGAATGTCGAATTCCGTTGCGGCGTCTTCCAGGAACAGGGAAGAACGTACGTCATTGATATCGTCCAGGAACCAATGCACTGTATCAGGCTTGCATCGTACATCGATTGCCAATGGTTTCAGTCGATAAGCCTTTGATGACACAACCAGTCCGTATCTTTCATTGCCGCGAGCTTTCTGACGCAACCATTTCTTAGCTGTCTCGACGCTCCTTGTTAATGCAATCGGGTAACGGTCGGAAAAACTTTTGTAGATTTCACGCGTTTTCTCGGCATCGCAATCCAATAGGTAATGCACCATACTCGATAGGCGCTCGGCACGGAAACTGCGCATTGATACAGCGAGGTGCAAATCTTCTGAATATACAACATGCTTGTTGGCTTCCAACAGTTCCTTCACCTTGCCTTCCGCATACTCCTTTGCAGTAAGCTGACTAGATATGTATACATTCCAATCGGGGAAAGTTTCGTTAAGAGCGCGAATCCATTCGCCGATGCCCGCCTCCCCTGTATTGATTTCTTGACCGCCACCAACAAGGCAAACGATCACAGCCCAGTCCTTGCGCTGGTCAAGAGACCATATGAGGAATTCCCCTTCAGACATCGGAAAACCGACAAGTCCCTTTTTCTTGCTGAGCCATGCGGCAATATGGTCCTTGTCCCAAGAACGTTGGGCCTCGTCAAAGATGGCGATGTTTTCCACTTCGCCATAACCAGCCCTTTCGTCTTCAAGTTCAGTCGTAGTGTCCGTGATCAACTGATTGTCGACAATCTTCACCTTACCCAGCATGTTGTCTCGATACCGGTGAATTATGTGGATAAAACGCTTTACTTCGCGTTCGGCTTCTTTCTTTGTTATCTTGTTTCCGCAGGCTTTTTCCTGCGCTTGTTTATCCCGGGTCAACGCTTCCGTCAGAACATCAATCAGAGGACCGTTGCCAGACAAGTATACAGCCAGATCTTCGTTGGATTGCTGGATGGCAACATTGAGACCCACCAGCGTTTTACCAGCTCCTGGAACGCCCGTCACGAAGCATATACTCTTTTCGTGTTTTTCCTTGGTATTGCGTATTACTTGTTGGATGTACTGGGTTGTACGTTCCAGCTGTTCGCCCTCTGATTCATGGCGGGTAATATCCTCTACACTATGATTCATGTAGAGCGTACGCGCAGCTTCGATGATTGTCGGAGTCGGAGCGTATCGGCTGCGGGCCCAGTCATCCAGAGCGACAGCGTATTCCTTAGGCAGAATGGGTTCCGACAAAACCAGGCGTATAGTTTCACCCAAGTTCGCATGGTTTGTCATTAAGGGTTCGTAAATGCCATCATCGTAATGAGATAATTGGCATGTTCTCGACTGCTCAGAGCTGTTTGTAGCGACCAGGATCGGTACAATAAAACGGTCTACACTACCTTGATGGAAATTCTTTAAGTCAAGGGCGTAGTCTAGAACCTGGTCAACATCATGCTGCAGAAATTCGGTTTCCCCGACCTTGAATTCAATTACAAATACTCGTTCTTGAAGCAAAAGGACCGCATCAATTCTTTTGCCAAGTCGAGGAATGGTATATTCAAAAATGATTTCGGCAAAATCCTGTTCCCATGGTTTCAAGCATTTTTGAAGGATAGATATTTCTGCTAGCCATGCGTGCTTTTGTTCTGTAACGCTGTCGCCTTCGTCATTTTTTGCAATAACCCCAAGAATATCTGTCGGAGATGACTTTATGAAGTCGTCTAGACTGGATTTATAAAAGAATCTGTTGATCATTACTTTTCCCATTCAGATATGCTTAGATTTGTTCTTTTCGAAATATATAATCTTTTCCAGCGGCCACGTTAGGGATAGTGACCCGCAAGGGCGGAGACGCGCTTGCGCGGCTCCGTTGCAAGAGCGGCGCGGGGGTGCCGTAGGCGCGCACGGGGCGCCTTGCGATACAGCCCGACCCGGCGAGGTCGCACCGTGAAGATCCCCGCCGGAGCCTGCCCTGAGCACGCCGAATGGGCGGGGATGACAAGTGTGCGGGCGAGCCGGGGAACGCCCGGACAGGCGCATCTAATCGGATATCGGTATCACGAACCGCTGGTCGGCATCCCCGTTCCACTGCACCTGGTAGGTATAGCCGTCTATCTGGTCCAGCAGCACGAAGTTGTACGTGTTCTGTGTCGCGTACAGCATGAACCGCCCGACTACCCTCTCCTGGTTCAGCCTCCTGGCAAGATCTACTGAACTCAGCACGGTTTCGAACCGGTAGTTTGGGCCCTTGACGGAATACTGGACCTGCCAGATTTTCCCGGTCATTGTATCAAGCTTCAGGAACGTCCACATGTTCTGCGTGGGGAACAGCCTGTAACGGACGTTGTCGGGGGCCGACGGTGCCGCCCCGGCGGATGCCGCCATGCAGAGTACAAGGCATAGAAGGATGGCCACTTTTTTCATAGGGAACCTCCGGTTGTTGATCTCTATGAATATATACCATACGTTGTGTCAGATAATGACATATTGTAAAATTTTCTTGTCTCCCTTGCCAAAGGCCGAATTTGGCGGGCTTACGGTTGAATGCCGTGCAAGCGACCAGTATAAGGAACTTGCTAGTAAATGGAATATAGGTGGGGCGAATCCGCCTATAAATCCGCCTATAAATCTGCCTATAAATCTGCCTATAAATAGCACCCAAAAAGCATTGCTGAATTTGTTGCAAGAGAATAATTCTTACACTTATGATGAATTGGCCGGTAAGATGCAAAAAACTCGAGAAACCATACGCGAGAACTTGAAAAAACTTCAGGAACTCGGCCTCATCCGTAGAGTCGGCGCGCGCAAGAACGGCCATTGGGAAATTTGATCGAATAAAAAAGGCCAACGGGCCGTTGGCCAATTTTAGTAACTGTTTTTTCGCTATATTTTATCCCAAAAAACAGGAGGTCCGCGCTTATGATGTCATTGTCCCGTTCCATGCTGCCGTTCGTCGGCATTCTCGCCGCATTCCTGACGCTTTCGGCCTGCGGGGACGACGAAGAATCGGTTGCCGAAGCCGGCAGCAGGCCCATCGCGCAAACAGTCGCGGACCTCCCCAAATGCGAAGAATCGATGCATGGCGATGTCTACCCCGTCGCGCTAGACGGCATCTCGTTCACGTGCTTCCTTGGAAAATGGGTCTACGAGCGTCGCGACGACAAGCGCCTCGAAAAGGGCAGCGAATACGACCCGGTTTCCGGCATCCTCACGGACCTGCGCGACGGTCAGACGTACCGCACGGTCGTAATCGGCGACAAGGTATGGACGGCCGAAAACATGAGGTTCAGGGCGTACGAGTACGAGACGGCCGAAGTCACCCCCTGCTACAACTTCAAGGAATCGAACTGCGACATATACGGCAGGCTCTACAGTGTCGGCGAATGGGGACAGTGCCCGAAGGGCTGGCACATTCCCGACACCACGGAAATAAAGGAGCTGTTCAGCGCCGCGGCGGCGGGAGGGGAACGCGCGGAGACCGTCCTGAAGTCAACCGAGGGCTGGGACAACTACGACGGCGAAAGCTTGAACGGGACAGACGAATTGGGCTTCTCCCTGCTCCCGGGAGGCTCCTTGTGCAGGTCTGCGGGATTCCAGGACAAGGGCATGGGCACGCGGCTCATCGTCAGCGGATCCGAACTGCTCTACATCACTAACCCCAGGATGCTCTACAATGTCATGATGTTTCGGCTCAACTACTCGGGCCTGATCAGGGTCGACGCCGACTGCTACGGCTACGTCCGTTGCGTGAAGGACTAAAACTCCCTTTTTTTGCAAAATTCCGCACCTCTCGTTTTTCTTTTTAGTTACATTTCCCGTATAATGCTGCAAGACGAGAAGTACATTCTGGTCGACAACGAGGAATCCCTGGCGGGGCTCCTCCAGGACCTCGACCTGTACGAGATGGCCGCCGTGGACACGGAGGCCGATTCCATGCACCATTACGTGGCGAAGCTGTGCCTGATACAGATCACCATCGGGGACCACCACTACATCGTGGACCCGCTCTGCGGTCTCGACATTTCCCCGCTGTTCAAGGCGAGGGCCATGCAGACCCTGATTTTCCACGGCGCCGACTACGACCTGCGACTGCTGTGGCAGACCTTCGGCTTTTCGCCCAAGAAGATTTTCGACACGATGCTCGCCGCCAAGATGCTCGGCGAACAGCACCTGGGCCTCGCCGACCTGGTGCAGGAATACTTCGGCGAGGAACTCAAGAAGGAAAACCAGCGCGCCGACTGGTCCATACGCCCGCTCTCGCTCGACATGTGCGAGTACGCCATCCACGACACGTTCTACCTGCACGAACTCTGCGCCATCCTGGTCGAGAAGCTCCAGAAGGCGGGTCGTCTCCCGTGGCTCATGGAACAGTGCGAGGCGCTGATTGAGCATTCCTGCCAGCCTAGCCAAATTAAAAAGGATCCCTGGCGCATCCCGGGCGCAAGCCTGTTCGACCCGTGCGGGCTGAACCTGCTCAAGCACGTCTGGGAATGGCGCGAAAAAGAAGCCGAGGCGCTCGACCGCCCGCCGTACAAGGTGATGCCCGCCGAACTCATGCTCGCCATCGTGCGCGCGCAGCAGCGGACGTTCCCCGAGGTGAATCCCGATTCCCTGCCCAAGCTCCCCCGCAACTTCAGGGGCGACCGTTTCGACTCGTTCGTCCAGATGCTCAAGGACGCGGTCGCCACTCCCGAATCCGAGTGGCCCGAACGCCTGCCCAAGGCCCCGCCCCCGCAGGTGGTGCCGCATTCCGACCTGCTGCTCGCGCTCAAGACGTGGCGCGACGAAAAGGCGGAACAGCTCAATCTCGACCCGTCGATGATAGCGAACAAGACGCAGCTCGTGTGGCTCGCGGCCCCCGGCAGCCTGCCTTGGGAAACCCGCTACGAGGAGGCGCACCTGATGCGCTGGCAGAGGGAAATCTGGAACGAGATACTCCGCGAGCAGCTGCCCACCGCGAAACGCATCGGGGAGGCCTAGCATGGGTATCGGAGCCTCCGTCCTCATCATCGTGCTGGTGATGCTCGTCTTCGGGAGCAGCCAGGTCATCGAGCTTGTCATCAAGAAGCGCCGCGAGAAGCGTGGCGAGAACATCATCCAGGACCCGTGGCAGCAGATTCACGACATCCCGGGTTACAGGAACTCGCGAAACATCGCCGCGTTCTACCCGCTCAAGGGCGAAGCGAACATCATGCCCATCGTCGAAGAGCTCGCGCTCGAGGGGCGGCTGCTCTTGCCCCGCTGCGAAGGCGACGGCATCATGAACTTTTACAAGGTGCAAAGCCTGCGGAAGGATTTGGTCAAGGGACACTTCGGCATCATGGAACCGCGCGAGGGCCTCGAGAAGTTCGAGGGCGACATCCCCGTGTTCCTCGTGCCGGGCACGAAGTTCAACTGGGACGGCTGCCGCAAGGGCCACGGCAAGGGATACTACGACCGGTTCCTCGCGAAGTACCCAAAGGCTTACAAGGCGGGCATCGCGACGCCCGCGCAGATTTCCGAGGAACCCCTCGAGCAGAAGGAGACGGACGTCCGGATGGATACCGTCATCGCCTGCAAGCAACGCTACTAGAATTTTTTGGAGTAATGGATGAGTTTCGAGAACAACGACAGATTTCGCAAGCGCGAGTTCAACCGCGGCAACTTCCGACAGCGCGATGATTTCCGGCCGCGTGAAGATTTCCGGCCACGTGAAGATTTTCGCCCGCGTCCCGCGAACGTGGTGACCGCGATGGGCGACGCCGACTCCTCCCCGCAGGTGGCGGTGGGCGGCATCAAGGAGGTCGAGGAGCTCCTGAAGAAGAACCCGCTGCAAGTCCACCGCGTGCTCTTCATGCACCAGTCGGGCAACCCGAAGCTCTACGAGCTGCAGAAGCTCGCTAAACGCGCGCACGTACACGTGCAGCAAGTGGACTCCAAGATACTCGACAGCTACGCGCGCCCGAACCACGGCGTGGTGGCGCTGATGAACGAGAAAGAACTTTTGAACTGGATGGACGTCCGCGAGGAACTCTTCAGGGCCGCCGAAGAAGGCACGCCAAAGCTGGTGGCCGTCGCCACCAACATCGAGGACCCGCGCAACCTGGGCGCATGCATCCGTAGCTGCCTCGCCCTCGGCGTTGACCTGTTCATGATCCCGGCGAAGGGAATGTGCGGCATTACTCCGAGCGTCGCCCGCACCTCGGCAGGCGCACTCGAGAAGATGCGCATCTGCAGACCCGACAACCTCGAGGCCGCGGTGGGCGAACTCAAGATGGCGGGTTACCAGATTCTCGGCCTCGACGCCGACACCGAGACGAACCTCGCCGACTTCAAATTCAAGGACTGCGCGGTGATCGCCGTGGGAGGCGAAGATGTCGGCCTCCCGCCGTTCATCAAGAAGCAGTGCGACGCCGTGCTCAGGATACCGATGAAACCCGAGGCGCATTCCTACAACGCCTCCGTAGCCCTTTCTCTCGGCCTGTACGAATACGCGAGACTCCGCATTAAACAACCCTAAACGCAAGGGGGCAAACCATGGAAAGCGCAAGAAAGACGATCAACCAGTTCCTCAAGAGCAAATACAGCGGGAACGAACTGAAGAGCGAGCTGTTCAAGGCCGGTGAAGCGGCGCAGATGGAAGGCTGGACCTTCATGGACGCAAGCTTCCAGCTGGGCGGTGTCGCACGCGACAACGGGCTCGCTCCCGACGAGGTGGAACAGATCCTACGCCGCGCGTTCTCGACCGAGAAGCGTGCCGCCGAGCGCGTGGAAGAAAAACCGAAGGAAGTCCACGAGGAACCGGCTCCCGCCCCCATCCAGCCGACGATCATATCGCCGATGCCCGCGGGCATGTTCTCCATGGACCAGATGCTCGCCATGGGCCTCGATACGCAATCACTCACCTTGTTGCAGAACCACAAGATCGACCCCGAGGCGCTTTCCATCCCGTGGCCGAGCCACGACTGGCGCAAGGACCTCGCGAAGCTGCTCGAGGCGGTGTTCGAACCCGACGAGACCATCGAGTTCAAGATTTCGGACACGCCCAAGTGCACCGCCGAAAAAGTTTCGAACATCGTGGGCCAGGACGCGGCCATCACGAAAATCATGAAGAGCCTCGACGGCCCGGAAGGCGCGCTCATCTGCGTGAACGCGACCAAGGGCGGCGACGAGTCCTCCGCCGACGAAAGCTTCCGCTACCGTTACGTTGTCGTGGACAGCCCGAAGATGCCGCTCGCCAAGCAGCTCGCCTACTACAAGGCGTTGAACCTGCCGTGCGCGGCCATCGTGAACACGCTGGGTGCGAACTCCGCGCAGGCTTGGGTGCGCATCGGCGCAAGCAACCTCGACGAGTACTACGAGCGCGTGGACTTCTTGTTCAAGACTCTCGAGGACCAGGGATTCAAGGTCGACCCGATCAACCGTAACCCGAACATGATGGCGCGAATGCCGGGCGTGCTCCGCGGCGGCAAGCAGCAGTACCTAATCGGCTTGGAACAGGGCGCCAAGGACTTCCAGGAATGGCGCGAGTGGGTGGAATACTCCCTCGACGGAAAGCCCCTCGTGGAACTCGCGAGCGACAGCGAAGAGCCTCCCAAGAAGGACGCGAGCATCATCGAGAACGTTTTGCGCACGGGAGAATTCTTCCTGTTCACCGCACCCCCGAAGAGCGGCAAGTCGTTCGCGCTCATGGACCTCGGCCTTTCCATCTGCTACGGCGAGGACTGGTTCGGCAACACGACTTCTTCTAACGATGTCCTGTTCATCAACTTCGAGCTCACCAAGTCCGTATTCCTGAACCGCCTGCACCTGCTGGGCGGCATCCGCGGCCTGAACGCTAGCACGCCCAAGTTCGGTTTCTTGAACCTGCGCGGCACGGCACTCTCACCCATCGAGACGGCACAGCTTATCGCGAAGCGTATCGAGGGCGCCAAGAAGCTCGAGAACCACGACTACCGCATCGTCATCATCGACCCGATTTCGGCGGTGCTCCATAACCCGAAGTCCATGCGTCTCACGGGCGCACCGCACCAGATGCTGATGCAGATGATCGACACCATCATCGCGCTCACCGGATGCGCGGTGGTGACCGCCTGCAACAACGACGAATACCCGTACCTGTGTAACCGCGCCGACAGCGTCATGTCGCTCACGCCGGTGGAAGGAAGCCTCGACCTCTACCAGATCAACGGCAACTTCCGCGAGTTCCCGAAGATGATCGCACGCGAATGCTCCTGGATCTACCCGAGGTTCATCGTATGACGCTCGAAGACATGAAGCAGCAGCTGGAATCCTGGGCCGCGAACGAAAGGATTCCCGGGAAGTTCCAGGCCTGGTTCACCAAGGAAGCACTTCCCGAAAACTGCGACTGGAGATTTATCGTCAAGAAAATCGGCGAGCACAACACCATCGTGCTCGAAGCGCCCGCGAAGGGAATGGAAGCTCCCGACGTGGTGAAGAAAATCGGCGAGCAGATCCGCAAGGACCACCTGCGCATATTCCGCAAGGCCGTCCGCCAGATCTGGTTCCGCGCCACCGGCGACGGCCGGTTCGCGCTCGTGGTGCAGGCGAACTGCCACGGCAAGGATTCCGCGCATGGCTACAAGACTTTCGCCGAATTCGTGCAGCGCACCTGCCCCGAAATCATCAGCTGCCACCAGATTCAGTGCCAGCCCGACAGGCCGTTTGACCCCGCATTCAAGCAGACCGTGCGCACCGACTGCAAGTGCACCTTCGGTAGCGACTTCATGCCGCTCGCGGACACGGGATTCTACATGCACGTGCTCGACTGGGCCCCGCGCATGAAGGACGCGTGGATTTCGCTGCCGGCTCGCATCAAGGACGCGATACACCCGGCAGCGGGCGACAAATTCTTCGAATTCTATTCGGGCTGTTCCTTTGTCGCAGCATCGCTCGCCGGCCTCTTCGCCCAGACCGAGACGCTCGACTGCAGGGAATCAGCGATGCTATCCACGCGTCAGAATTCGCACAACGTGGCCGCGGGTGAAATCAGGTTCCACCGCATGCAGCTCGAAGCGGGATTTTTCCCGAAGTTCTTCGGGAAGGCCGCCAACGAGGGCCGCTGGACGTTCTACTTCAACCTCCCCGCCGGAGAAGGCCTCCCTTCGGGAGTGCTACAGGCGGTGGCGGCCTCTCGCCCCGAGAGGATCCTGCTGCAGCTTTCCGACCTGGAAATCGCCACGAAGGAAATCAGGCATTTACGCCGCGAGGGCTACATGCTCCGCAAGAGCATCCCCCTGTGCCTCGAACCGGGACGCGGGAAATTCGAGATTTTGCTGCTTTTCGTGCCCGACCGTGCGGGCCTCCTGGGCCAAAATCCGGCCCAGAGACGCATCCAGAACAGCGTAAAGAGGCCAAAAGAGCGCGTTTCTCGCGAAAAAAGTGCCAATATTCCGCATTTTGTCCAATCCAGGCCTACTTTTAAGCAGAGAAAAGATTAAATTATTACATAACTCATTAACTTTCAAAGAGTTACAAGGTTTACTATGCAGTTTTTCAAAAGCGCGACAATCTGCCTGGGCCTCTCCGCCCTGATCGCCTCGGCCTATATCGTCAAGGAAGGCGATACCCTCTGGGACCTGAGTGATGAATTCCTGCACGACCCGTTCGCATGGCCGGACCTCTGGGAGAACAACCGCCACATCCAGGACCCGCACTGGATCTATCCGGGCGACTCCATCTACTTCGGCGACAGCATCCGCGAAGAGCAGTACCTCGCGGCCCAGGGCGAATCCCGCAAGAATCCGTGCGTGACCGCCGTCGCCGACTCCAACTTGCCTAAGGGCGTAACCGCCGTCGGATGCGACGATGCGGACGCGCGCGACGGGAACTTCGAGGACATGCTCGGTGACCTGCGCAGCCGCGACAAGAAGAAGAAACCGTCCAAGCCGGTCGATTCCTACTTCTACCAGCAGCATCCGGCCCCGAAGATTTTCAACGGCTACTACCAGATGAACGCCCCGATGATTTACTCCATCGACAGCCTCAAGAAGGACAGCTCGTTCTTCACCATCCGCTCCGGCGAAAAGAAGGAACCGCTGATCCACCTGCCCGAAAGCGAAGTCGTTCTTGGCATCGGCAAGAAGACTACCGTCAAGGCCAAGAAGGGTGACCTGGTCGAGATTTTTGATGCACGTTCCATCAGCGTGCCGGCACGCGGCGGCAAGAGCTTCGACAAGTTCGCGCTGCTTCGCATCACGGGCATCGCCAAGATTACCGCCGTGGGCGACAACTACTCCCGCGCCCAGATCGTGCAGAGTTTCCGCGACATCCGCATCAACCAGTCCAAGGCCCGCCTCAAGAAGCCGCTCCAGACGATCAACGTGACGGGCTATACCAAGGTGAAGGAAGCCGCTTACGATTCCATGGCCTTCATCCGCTACGCGATGGACCCGATGCTCATCATCGGCGCCTACGCTTACGTGCTCATCGACAAGGGCGCCAAGCAGGGCTACGCTACCGGTAACGCCGTCGCCGTGTGGGAAAGGGACCAGATCGATACGACCATGCCGCCGCGCCTGCTCGGCCAGGGCATCATCGCTCGCGCCGCCGAAAACGAAGCGGCCGTGCTCATCCGTGAAATCTATTCGAACAACCGCCGCATCGAGATGGGCCACAGGGTGTCCGTCACGCATTCGGCCAACATAGCCAAGTGACCAAGGCCTTAGTCATCATAGCCGCCATAGCGTTCTCCCTCGTCGTGTTTCTCATGGGGAGCAGCGTCCTCATACTGCTTTTCCCAAGTATATCGGCGAGCCTCCCCTTGTAGCGAGGCGGCATGTCGATTAAGTTCTCCAAGAACAACTTCCTCTTCTTCGCGCTTTTCGCCGGGGGTATCGTACTCCCGACGGCGATTCTTTCGTTCCTGAGTTTCCGCAACATCCAGAACGAAATCTTCCTCGCGCAGAAGACGTTCGACGAGAACAGGGCGTCGTTCCAGAAAGAAGTCGAGGACGCGGTCCACAAGGAACAGGAAAAGATTTATCAGGAAACAAAGGCCGCCTCGCTGTTCTTGTACGAGCAGCCTCGCAGCCTGCTCGAATTCGGTAACGCCGCGGCATTCAAGGAAGTGAGCGGCATCGAGGCGATATTCCTGTACAACGACAACAAGCTCGTGTACCCGGACATCTCGTCGAGGCATTTCTACAAGGCGGCGGATTTCTCGAACGCGAAGCCGAGCCCCGTGGAGATGCAGCTGTTCCTGGAAGAGCAGTCGCTCAAGTCCGACAAGGCCGCCGAGCAGGTCTACCTCACCCGCTCGTTCAGGATGTTGCACTCTCCCTTCGAGTCGACAAGCGACCAGGTGCAGAACATCCTCGGCATGACGAGACTCGCCTACAAGAAAGGGAACTACCCCGAAGCTTTGCGCCTGCTGCGCATCCTCGAACAGCATCCGCACCTGCAGGGCTACCTGCATGCGGACATCACGCGTTCCGTGAACCTCCTGCACTTCGAAATCCTCGTGAAGCAGAAGAAGCACCAGGAAGCCGAAGACTACACGCTCTCCGTGCTCACGCAGTTCCTGCAGAGCGACCACATCGAGAACATCTCGTCGGCGCGGTTCTTCTTCGAAGAGGCGTTCACGCAGATCCTTTCGTTCGAAGACTTGAGCCAGGAAAAGCGCGAGGCGTTCTGGAACCTGCGCTCGAACTTCAACCACCAGCTCGGGTACATGGACATCCTCGCCAAGTACAGGGACATGTTCTCCGAACTCCTCGAAAACGAACTCACCTCCAAGGAAGGAATCCTCTACAGCACCGACGGTCCCGTCACGCTCTTCAAGATGAGTTACCCGCAGCTTTCGGGCAACCAGATCGTGATCGCGAAGATAGACAACGACGCCTACCGCAACCGCATTATGGACAAAGTAAAGTCCGTGGCGCAGAGCTGGAAGAACATTCCCTTCTCCATCGTAGACGACAACAACTCGGTACTCCTCGGCGCCATTCCCGACAGCGCCGCAGTACTTTCGCAGACGCGCATCAGCGATGCTTTCGACTGGGACTTCTCCCTCTACGAAAAGGACGTGAAGGAAATCCGCAAGGAATCCCGCCAGCGCATGTTCCTGATGTACGGATTGCTCTCGTTCTCGCTCATCACGGTCATCCTCGGCTCGTTCCTGATGCTTCGATTCATCACGCAGGAACACAAGCTCCTGGCCATGAAGGCGAACTTCCTTTCGAGCGTATCGCACGAACTCAAGACCCCGCTCACCTCCATCAAGATGTTCGCCGAAATGATGGCCCGCGGCCGCGTACAGAAGACCGAGAAGGTGCAGGAATATTCCGGGCTCATCGGCAAGGAAGCTTCAAGACTCGAAAACCTCATCGGCGCCATCCTCAACTACACCCGCATGGAACACGGCACCGGAGCATTCAAGTGGGAACGCCTCGACTTCTCGATTTGCGCGCAGAAGGTGTTTGACGCAATCGAGGATATCGGCGTCGAGAAGGGCCTCGAATTCCATACAAAATTCGAACCCAACGTCTACGTGATGGGCGACTACACGGCCCTCTACAGCCTCACGCAGAACCTTATCGAGAACGCGATCAAGTACACGAACGCTCCCGGCGAAATCGCGGTGAACGTCTACAGTGAAGACAACCACGTTGTGTTTTCCGTGGCCGACACGGGCGTAGGCATCCCGATATCGGAACAAAAAAATATATTTAACGATTTCTACAGGGTGGGCGACGAGATGACCCGCAGCACGAAGGGCTCCGGGCTCGGCCTCGCCATCGTGAAGCGCGTCGCGGAAACCCACAAGGCAACCATTTCACTATCAAGCAAACCCGGCAAAGGCTCGACCTTTACCATCAAATTCAAGAAGGTAGATTGACCATGCAGTACAAAATTCTTATCGTCGAAGACGAAGAAATAATCCGCCTCGGTCTCCAGGACAACTTCGAACTGGAAAACTACATCGTCGAAACCGCATGTGACGGCGAGGAAGCCATCGCCAAGGCCGATTCCTTCGAGCCCCACCTGGTCCTTCTCGACTTGATGATTCCCAAGAAGAGCGGGTTCGAGGTTTGCCGCGTCATCCGCAAGAAGCATCCGGGCACCTTCATCATCATGCTTACCGCGAAGACCGAAGAAACCAGCAAGGTCGCAGGCCTCGAGATGGGCGCCGACGATTACGTGACCAAGCCGTTCTCCATCCTGGAACTCCTCGCCCGCGTAAAGGCATTCCTCCGCCGCGCCGAAACCGCCGGAGCCGCGCAGGCACCCGCACCGGCAGCCGTCACGCAGGATTCCATCGACTTCGCCGACATCCACCTCGACTTCAAGAAATACGAAGCCACCAAGGGCGGCGAGCCGCTCGACATGTCCGCAAGGGAATTCCAGATCCTCAAGTACTTCTGGCAGCACCGCGGCGAGGTCGTGCTCCGCGAGGACCTGCTCCAGGACATCTGGGGCTACACCCCCGACAACATGCCCTCCACCCGCACCATCGACAACCACATCGTGAACCTGCGCAAAAAGCTCGAAGACGACCAGGCGAACCCGAAAATCATCCTTTCCATCCGCGGGGCGGGCTACAAGTTCGACGCATAAATAACGGCAAAAGACCATGTTCCAAATGACACGCAAAATAGGATTGACTGGGCGAACAGCGATGGCGCTGCTTGCCTTCCTCTGCGTGTTATGCGGGCAGGCAATCGCAAGCAAGATGGCGTACTCGTTGCAGCAGGCCATCTACCTGTTCGAAATGAAGGGCGACGTCGACGAGGCGGTGCGCATCCTCGAAAAGGTGGTGAGCAAGGGCGACGCCGAGGACAAGGAGAACGCCTTCTTCTACCTCGGCAAGATCCAGGACCTCGCCGGCAACAAGAGCTCCGCGAACTTCTATTACAACCAGAGCCTCGACAATACGAACGAGACCGCAAAAGCATACTGGCTCGCCGAGCGCGAAGCTGCTACGACGAGACTCGACGAAAAGTTGCTCCGGAAGAGCATCGCGCTCAATTCGAGCATCAAGAAGATTTTCCGCGGGCAGTCCACGTACATCCTGCTCATGAACGGGAAAATCGTGAAGGTCGTCGGCGACACGATTGCGCCGGTACGTTTTCCGGCCTCCCGCGACGCCGACATCCTGAAAATCGACGATCAGGGAATCTGGTACCAGAACAGCGGCAAGGACAGCCTGTATTTCCATTCCATCGTGAGCAACGTCCAGAAATCATTCCCCGTCGCGGCCACCACGAGCCTGTTCACGCGGGGTGACAACGTTCTCGCCCAGAGCCAGCATGCGCTCACGCTGTTGAACAAGAAGACGGTGAAGTTCACCGTCAGCGAAAAGTACAGCGGATGCTCCATCGAAGGGTTCTACCCCGTTACGGGACATTACATTCTGAACTGTCCCGACAACTCGCTGCATTTCGTTTCCGCCGAAGATGCGAACGAGACGTATTCCATCACGCTTTTCGAACCCATCAAGAGCGTGCTCGTCGTCAAGAAGGACATCTTCCTGATTTCGGGCAACACGCTGTTCAGCTACAGGCCCAAGAACAGCCTGATGCCGCGCTGGAAAGTCGGCTTCAAGAATGTCGAGAAAATCCAGGAATTCGAAGGCAGGATCGTAGCGCTCGAGGCATCGGGCAGGATCTCGCTCCTGAACCGCGAAACGGGCATTACGGAATCTTACCTGCGCAGCGACGCCGCCGATATCCAGGAACTCGCGAAGGGAACGCTCGGGCTGTTCACGAACGAAGGCGCCCTCACCGTCGTCGACACGCTGCTCCGCCCGCTGTGGCATTTCAACTTCGGAAAGCCCATCTCCTCCGATGTCATCCGCACCAAGGGCAACATATTCCTGACGTTTGACAACACGCACCTGCAGAGCATCGCGCCGCATTTCTACGGCAAGCGCTCGCTCCTCTCGGAATCGCTTGCCAGACAGGCGGCAGGCCTCGTGGAAGGCAGCGATTGGGAAACGCTCCCCTCGCTCCTCGATTCCATTTTCAAGCTCGAGCCGGGCAATGCCGAGGCGTGGCTCTTCAAGGCGCTCTACCTCGAAAACAACCGCGGCAGCGACAAGGACAAGCAAAAGGCATGGGCCGAAGCCGTGCGCCATTCCGTAAGCAATCCCTACGCGACCCCGCTCATATTGAGCCGCTACGGCAAAGCCATCGGCGCCAAGTTCGTAAGCCTCCTGAATATCTCTCCCAAGACAAAGTACCCGCAGCTTTTCGGGAGCAAGAAGAACCTGTTTACCATCGACCCCGCTGCAGAACGCCTGATATGCGTGAATGCCGAGACGGGTGAATTCCGGTGGAGCCGCGCCCTCGCGAAAATGGACAACAGTCCCGTGATGGCGAAGGACGACAACATCCTTGCCATAGTTTCAGGCTATACCCTCAACATCTACGAACTGAGCAAGGACGGCGGGGCCTCTACCCTGCAGCTCCCGGGCAAGGCGTTCAACATCCAGATCGTGGACAACGCGCTGTACATTTCGACCTGGAACGGATTCCTGCTGAAGGTGCTCCGTCCCGAAAACAAGCTCGCATGGTCGCGCAAGATATTCTCCGTGCCGTTCCTGCTAGCCAAAGACAACGCCGAACTTCACCTCGCAAGCCTCGACGGCGACGTGCAACACCTTTGGGATGGCTCGGGCCAAATCAAAGGCTCCGGATTCAAGATCCACAGCGGCATCTCCATGCTCGCGCAGCTTGACAACACGCTTGCCATCGCGACGAACAACAACAAGCTCTACCTCTACAATACCGCCGATTCCACGAAGGAGCCCGTCCAGGTTCTCCTGGAATCTTCCGTGTCCTCGCTGCAGGCGGTAAGCTACCAGGGCAAGCAGCATATCCTTATCGGGCTTGCCGACCAGACCGTCCTATTCTATACGGAAAAAGGAGCGCCCCTCTGGAAGTTCCAGGGCAAGAATACCGTGTTCAACACGCCCTTCGTGCATAACGACATCGCCTGGCTGGACCAGGGCAACGAAGTGGTCGGCATTTCGCTCAAGGACGGCAAGGTGCAGCAGAAATTCAGCACCCCGGGCGGTGCCGGAACGCCGTTTGTCCTTAATCGGACGCTCTACAGCGCCTCCTCGAAGCGCCTTCTTTACGGATTTTCCCTGTAAAAAATTAGACACCACCCCCAAAACAACCTAAATTATTCCATATTATTATAATCTGTAAAGTTTTTTTAGTAGCAATTTTTGCGAAATCTCACTAAATTTTCGTTATAAAGTATTGTTTATTTTCTGTCGTAACTTTACTACGGGTGAGGGATATGAGAACTCTAAAGAAAATAGCCGCTCTGTTCGCGAATGCCGCATTGGTCATGTCGGCAGTCAGTTTGGTCGCCTGCAACGACAAAAAAGCGGAAGAGTCCGTCGCCGAACCTTCGGAGTATCCCCGTGAAGAGACGCTGTACATCGGCGGCTTCGACTGGGCACCCCCCACCACCTTCAACCCCCTCGACTACGACCCGAACTTCCCCATCGACGGCAACGTGCGCCTGATGTACGAGACCCTGGTTACCTATAACCAGCTCGACGGCAAGCTTGAACCGATGCTCGCCGACGGATTCACCCAGACGGATTCCTCCATCGTGGTGCACCTCGACCCGAGAGCCAAGTGGAACAACGGAACCCCGGTGACCGTGGACGACGTGCTCTACACATTCTTCATCGATTCCATCCTCCCGACGCCGCGCCACGGCAACTGGCTCTACATCCAGTCCGTCACCGATGCAGGCAACAACAACATTTCGTTCAACTTCACCAAGAACAACAAGAACCCGCTGATCATTTTGAACGCGATCGCCGAGACCTCCATTCTGCCGAAGGCCGTGTTCGAACCGCTCGTCAATGCCGCCAAGAAGGGCCGCGCATACGACTTCGCGAAGATCACCGAATTCAAGAACGATTCCATGCCGGTCGTTTCCGGCCCGTACAACCTGAAGGCGTTCTCTCCCGACAAGATCGTGCTGGAACGCGACCAGAACTACTGGGGCCTTGCGAAGTATGACGGCAAGCTGCCGGCGCCCAAGTTCATCATTCACTCCCTGTACAACGGCAACAACCACTTCAACAGCGCGATGACCAAGGGCAACCTGGACATCTCGTCCATCTTCCTGCCGCGCATCTGGGACAAGGCGAAGGACAGCATCCGCGCCTGGAGCCGCGAGGAACCCTACCACCTTCCGGGTTCCATCACGACCCTCATCGTTTCGTTCAAGAGCGCCCCGCTCACCGACGTAGCCTTCCGCCAGGCCATGATCCACGCGATTAACTTCGACAAGATCAAGACCCGCGCCGTATCTAACTACACCCCGGCCATCATGGGCGGATTCATCCTCCCCTTCGGTGCCGAAAGCAAGTTTTTCAACAAGCAGGACTCCGACGACAACGGGTTCGGCTACGACGTGGACCTCGCGAAGAAGATTCTCACCGACGCCGGCTACAGCTGGGATAGCGAAGGCAAGCTCCTCGACCCGAAGGGCGCCCCCGTCCGCGACATCACGATCGAATGCCCCTCCGGCTGGACCGACTGGGAAGACGTGATCAAGGTGGTCGTGGAATCCTTCAACGAAATCGGCATTCCGGCCAAGGAACACTTCGTGGACTACAGCGTGTGGGACAAGGACCTCCGCCTCGGCACGTTCGACCTCGCCATGAAGACGCAGACCGCGGAACTCTCCGCAGCCACCCCGTGGGCCCGCTTCGACCAGATCATGGGTTCCAACGGCGGTGTGAAGCCCTTCGGCGAAGACGCCTTCTCGAACCAGGGCCGCTTCAAGGACGATGCGGCGAACAAGCTGCTCGACAAGATCCCGACCATCAGCGACGAGAACGAGCTCACGCAGGCCTACCGCGACCTGAACAAGATTTTCATGGAAAAGGTTCCGGTGCTCCCGGTGATGTACCGCCCCACGCAGTACTACCAGTTCTCCACCAAGCACTGGACCAACTTCCCCACCGAAGAGAACCCGTACGCTCCGCCGCAGCACCTGATTGTCGCCGCCGCGGTGAAGGCGCTGTGGCAGATACAGCCGGTCAAATAGCTTTTTTTCGGTCTTTTTGAAGCGCCTTCGGGCGCTTTTTTATTTATTTTTGAAATGAAAAAAAAATACAAGGAGTACCGTCGTGGGTAAAGCTCGCTATATCCTGCCGAATATTTTTACCAGTTTGAACTTTTTGCTCGGCGCATTTTCCATCTGCTGGGTGACGGGAGCATTCGCATCGAGCGACCCCGTGCTCATGGGCGCCTACTTCATCATCCTCTGCGTGCTCCTCGACAAGCTTGACGGGTTCGCCGCGCGCCTCGTGAACGCGAGTTCGGAATTCGGAGCCCAGTTCGACAGCCTCGCCGACCTCATCGCCTTCGGCCTCGCCCCCGCTTTCTGCGTCGTTTTCGCCTACAAGTACCTCGCGCCTGAATTCTTCAGCAGCCACACCGCGCTCTTCGCGATCGCATTCTCCGTGTACGCGCTCTGTGCCGCCATGCGCCTCGCCAAGTACAACGCCTGCGACTCCGACAGCTACCACCACCACTTTTCCGGCGTACCCACGACCTTCGTCGGCGCCATCAACGCCATCCTGATCGTGTTCCTCAAGAACCGCGAAGGCTTCTTCGCCGACACTTCCAGCGCAAGCATCTACCTCCCGGTAATCGTGCTCCTGGTGACCGGTCTCCTGATGGTTTCCCCGCTGTTCCTGCCCAAGCTCCAGCCGCGCAAGAACAAGGCTTTCAACATTTTCCAGGCAGTGATCATCGTGATCACCTACGTGGCGGGCTTCTCCTTCATTACCGAAAAGCCCATCGTGCTCGCGTTCCTGCTCGTGCTCGTCGGATGCTACATGAGCATCGGCCTTGCCGTCGGACTTATCCAGCGCAAGAGCATCATCGAAGAGGCGAAGGCCGCGAAATCTAAGTAAGGTCTCGCGCAGAAAGGAATTCTGCGAAAGCCCGCCCGAACCGCTCGAATAGCAGTTCCAGGGGCATGCGTGGCAGCTCGAGCGTCACGCATTCCTTTTTGCGTTCGGCGCACCAGGTGCCGAGGCTTCCGGGCGTCGCGTAACCGATGTCCGGCACGTGCGGGACGCCGAACACCTGCGAAAGTTCGCGGACGATTTCCGTGGGCGCGGGAGCGTCGACGCACCCGATAGGAGCGTGCATCGAGAGGATAGTCTCGGGATCGAGATTTTCAATAAGCGAAACAAGCGCGCGGGTCTCCGGCTCGCTGCCGGGGGCCGTTCCCGAAGAGAGCAGCGTGTCGCGCGGGGCCTCGAGCACGGAACGCGACGGGACTGTCCCCGCGCTCCAGTTAGCGGTTGCGAAATTGCGGTTCAGGTCGACGCCGTTCGCGTTCCCGCGGGTGCCGAGCGTGACTCCGTCGGGATTCGCGCAGAGCACGAACGCGGCCGAAGCGAAATTCTTGTCGAAGGCGCGGAGGGCGCGGCTCAGGAGGAACGTCGTCTCGGGCTCCTCGCCGTGTACGGCGGCGACCACCAGCAGGCGGCAGCGCCCCGTGCAAGGAATGTAGCGCAGGGGCGCGCCCAGCACGGACGTACCGTAGATTTGCGATTCAAGGCGCAGGATTCCGCGTGTTTCAGGTTCGAAGTTCATGGCGCCTACACGAAATAGGGATAGATGTAATCCTCGGCGAGGCTATCAAGACGCGCGAGCAGCACATTCTTGCAGGCGATGTCCGTATTCTCGTAGATGCTCCGGAGGGCATCGATGGAGAAATTCTCGAGCCGCCTGCGCGATGTCGGGAGGTGCGCGATGTGCCAACCCTCGGGGCGTATTTTCCCGCGGCCCGGCACGAACACGCGGTCGAACCCGAACGCAGCGTTCCCGCTGAACCTGCCCGTCAGGTACTCGTGGAACTTCGCGAACATGCCCGTACACTCCGCAGGAGTGAGCTGCACCTCGTACCCTGGCGGGCAGGACGAGCCGTCCACGACGTCGATGTCCGTACCGAGGTGGTGACGGCTCGCGCCGGGCAGGGCGGACCATGTGAGGATGGCGTACATCAGTTCTTCTTCGTCTGTGGGGAGCGGCATCGGGACGCCCTGCCCGTCGAGCAGCGGGAGTTCCCCGCGGGCCTTGCGGTTCCATATCGAGAGCTGCTTTTCGAAGGGGCGGTATGCCGATTCGATACGCAGTTCGAATCCCGCCTTGCGGCAATCTTCCGTTAGTTTGTTCAAATCGTCAACAATCTCGGCATCCACAAAATAGCCTTTCTGGATTTCGACGAGGTCCGGATTTCCGAGGCCGTAGGGCAACAAGTCTTTCGCGTTCATATTACCGTCCCTATTGAACTGTCCCGCCCATCTTTTCAATCAGGGCTTTCCATTGCTGTACCGAGGCCTTCTTCTTTTTGCGCGTGGCCGAACGCTTGCCGCCGAGCGCAACCGCGATGGGCGAAGGCGTCGCATGCGTAAGCGCGATAGCAAGTGCATCGGAAGCATCGAGAGGGAGATCGCCCGGCTCGATGCCGAGCCGCGCGAACACCATATTCGCCACCTGTTCCTTGGACGCGGCGCCATCGCCCGTGACGGCCTGCTTCACGAGGCGCGGCGGGTATTCGTCGAAGGTCATGCCGCGCCTGCGGCAGGCCACCAGGATGGCCCCGCGGATATGCCCGAGCACGAGCGCGCTCTTCGCGTTCTTCGCGAAGAACACTCCTTCCATGGCGAGCGCCTGCGGGTGGAACTTGTCGATGAGCGTTTCGAGCTCGGTAACGATTTTCAAGAGGCGGTTCTCGAGGGCATCCGAGGCACCCGCGTGGACTACCCCGTACTGCAATACGCGGAAGTCCGTTCCGTCCACATCCAGGAACGCGTAGCCCGTTGTAATGGAGCCCGGATCTATGCCAAGAATCACCATACGTCAAATTTACAATTCATTGCCCCATAAGCACCGAAATTCACCAAAAAAATTGGTTTTTTCCCGCTTTCTTTATTAGATTTCGTAATGGAGGACGCCATGCTTTTAGATCAAGAACGTGCAGGGATCATGCGTACCAAGACCCATCCGAGGCAGCTCGGCATTCCGCTGAGCCGCTGGGGTCGTAACCTTATCGCTTGCTGTCCATTCCACTCGCCCGAAGAGACTTCGCTGTTCTTCTACGACGCGCTTGGTTACTGGCGCTACCGCTGTCTGCAATGCGGCAGCGAAGGCGACTTGATCGAGTTCGTGATGCGCAGCCGCTTCAACGGCATGGAAGAACCCCAGGCACGCGCCGAGGCGCTCGAATTCCTGGGTGCGCTCGAACCCGACACTTCCGATCCGCTGCAGGATGAACATCCATGGATCAAGGAAATCGGCGGCGAAAAATCTAAAGTCCTCGAAAGCTTCGTACGCTACTGCCACTGGGCGGCCTGCAAGAGCCCGTCTTCGGCGGAGTACCTTTCCAGCCGCGGCTGGAGCATCGGCCAGGCGCAGCTCTACGGCCTCGGCTACTACAGCGGCGACCCCGAACCGTTCGTGAGCTACTGCATGCTCTCCGGCATCGAACGCCACCAGATCAGTTTCTACCTCGACAACCTCGAGGCCTACCACGAACCGCGCATTACCATTCCTGCCCGCAACTCCAAGGGCCTCATCCATTCCGTTTACGGAAGGCTCATGGAAGACGACAGCAGGAGCCATCCTTACGTTTCCTTTGCTTCGGGCCCGAGCGACATTCCGTTCAACATCCAGCCCGAAAACGACAAGCCGATTATCGTCGAAGGATTCTTTGACGCGCTGACCGCGGACCTCGCCGGCATCCCGGGCGTCGTTTCCACGATGTACCAGGAACTCACGCAGAGCCACCTGTTCAAGCTCAAGGCATGCGGCGCCGAATCCGTGACGGTCATCTTGCGTCGCGAGCAGAACCGCAGGGAACAGGAATACCGCATCCAGCGCTACCTGAAGATGGCCGAGGAACTCGACCTGAAATTCAAGTCCATTGTGCTCCCGAAGGACGAGACCATCGACCTCGTGGTGCGCAAGAACGGTGCCGACCAGCTGATTTCGCTCATCGACCAGACCGAAGAAGATACGGTGCATACGCACCGCCGCTCCATGCTGTTGCAGGACATCAAGGAGAACTTCGACACGGCCATGGGCTGCCCTCCCGACGTGAGCGTCGGATACGCCATGAATTCGTTCCCCAAGCTCACCAAGGAAATCGACGGCATCCAGTCCGGATGCTTCTACGTGTCCGCCAACCCGTTCGGACTCAAGACAACGTTGCTTTCAAGCTTCGCGCTCGACCTCTTGCAGAGCAACCCCAAGCTCAAGCTCATCTACTTGGCGCTCGAGACCCCGCGCAGGCAGATCTTTGACCGCATGGTCGCCATGATGATTGGTAAGTCGGTTCTGACGGTACGCAAGCAGAACGAATCCGACGAAGTGAACCAGCAGGTGCTCGACGCGACCCGCGAACTCATGGCCTACGTGCGCAATAACCGCCTCGAAATCTGGGAAGACCAACCCGCGTTCGACAACACCGAGATGCTCAGCATCTTGAAGGAAGAACAGAAGGAGCACCCCGACCTGGTCGTGATCATCGACGGTATCGACCACCTGAAGATTTCGGACAGGCCCGACCTCGTGGACATTCACGAAAGGCGTTCTTCCGTGATGCTCGACCTCTACAAGGCACTCGACATCCCGCTGTTCCTCGGCGGCGAACTCATCGATTCCGAAAGCGGTCTCGTGGGCCCGCGCGCCTACCTGCGCGATTCCGACGCCATCTACTGGCTCGAATCCAAGGGCGGGAATCTATTCCTCTCCGTGAATTCCAAGCGGCTCGGGTCCAACAACCTCTACCGCGGAACGCTGTCCATCGATCCGGATTCCAACAGGATGCAAGAAGCCTAATGCCGAGCGGGTCAAGGCCTTTCACAATCGTCGACTTCAACAACTTCTGGAGTCCTTCCGGCGGTGGCGTCAGGCGCTACCACCTGCAGAAGATGGCCTTCTACGAAGGGTTCGCGAAAACTGACCAGCGCGACGTCTATTCCGACGACGTGCTCTCCGTATTCGTGATGCCCGACAGCAAGACATTTACCGAAAAAAAGAGCGAATCGCTCATCATCGAGCATGTCGAAGCCTTCAGGTTCCCAGGCAACTGGGAATACCGATTCATCTGGAAGGCCTCGCAAGTTGAACCCGTGCTCGCCAAGTACCGTCCCGACATCATCGAGGTGGGCTCGCCCTACATCCTCCCCACCGTCGTGCGGCGCGCCGCCAAGAAGGTCTCGCCCGAATCGACGCTCGTCGGATTCTGGCATGCCGACTTCCCGGTCACCTACGTTGGCCGCCCCGTCGCAAAGAAGCTCGGCGCAGGCATAGGCACGTTCTGCCGCAAGAGGGCGTTCTGGTACGCGCGTAGGGAATTCAAGAATTTTGCTTGCATACAGGCGTCATCAAAAGAAGCGATGGCGAGGCTCAAGAAGAACGGGCTTCCTGACCCGCGCTGGATTCCGCTCGGCTGTGACATCAAGATGTTCTCGCCCACCAAGCGCGACGAGAATCTCGTGTACAGGCTCAAGGACGGCAATCCCGATCGCCTGACGATATTTTTCCCGCACAGGCACTGCAACGAGAAGGGCATCGACCTTCTGCTCGGCGCCTACGACTTGCTTACGCAAAAGCTCGGGCACGAACCCGCCATCGTATTCGCGGGTACGGGACCGAGCCTCCCGCTGGTGCAGGCCGCCGCGGAGAAATACAAGCACGTGCAGTACGTGGGTTTCGTGAATTCCATCGAAGAGATGGCCCGTTACTACGCAAGCGTCGACATCGGGCTCGCCCTTTCGGGCTGGGAGACCTTCGGGCTTTCCATCCTCGAGAGCATGGCCAGCGGTAACGCGATTGTCGGGGCCGCGGCAGGAGCCGCCTTCGAACACGTCACCGAATCCGGTGCAGGCACCATCCTCAAGGAACGCACGCCGGCAGCACTCGCCGACGCCATCGTGGAACTCTACCACGGCGACCTTGCCGCAATGAAGCGCAAGGCACGCAACTACGCCGAAAAATTCAGCTGGAACGACTGCTTCGTGCGCCAACTCGATCTTTACCGGGAGATTCACCGTCAATGATTCCCAACCGCCTCATATTCATCTGGCTCGGTCCCAAGTTCCCCTGGAGCGGGGGTGTCGCCATCCGTTCCGCATACCAGGTGCAGAAGCCGCAATCCATCTGGCTCGTGCACGAGGGCATGGAGCAGCAGGGCGAAGGCTGGGAACTCATCAAGGACATCGAGGGGCTCGAGGTGATTCCCGTGAAGGATTCGCATTTCGAGGGGCTCAACGACGACGGGCTCTGCCTCAAGCTGTTCCATACGCTCAAGGCTCCCGCTAGCCGTGCGAACCTGCTTAGGCTCGCGCTCCTGTACAAGTACGGCGGCGTGTACCTCGATACCGACGTGATCGTGGTGAAGCCGTTCGACGACATGCTCGAGCTGGAAGGCTTCATCGGCGTGGAGCCCGTGGCGCTGCCCGCGGGGCTCTTCAAAAGCGTGAACCCGTTCCGCTGGATCTATTGCGGTCTGCAGTTCGCCTTCCGTGAATTCTGCGCGCGCATGCCCGGCGGCTACAAGCTGTTCCGAATCGCCGAGCGCGGGTTCTCCGCATCGGTGAACAACGCGGTCATCGGCGCCGAGCCCGGGAACGCGACCATCCACGACGCCTTCCAGTACATCAAGACGATGCCCGAAAAGGAGCGGCTCAAGCGCTTCCGCCTGGGAACGCGCCTGATGCAGAACGTCACGCACAACAGGAGTTCAGAGTCCATGACGGTGTTCCCGGCGAGTTTCTTCTACCCGCTCGGGCCCGAAATCAGTGCGCACTGGTTTAAACCGAAGACCTGCAACAAGTTAGACAAGCTCATTTTGGGAGACACCCGAATCGTGCACTGGTACAACTCCGTCGAGGGGCGTTTCCTCAAGACGAAGGTGTCCGCGCAGTGGGTCGAACAGCACCCGACGACCGCCTTCAGCGCGCTCGCGAGGGAAGTTGTCGGGCCCCCGAAAAAATAGTGTCTAACCGCCTACTTTTTTACTACATTTATAACGTATGGTACAGTTTAGTCAAACATCGTGGCAAGAGTTTTCCCTCCCCAACGTGCTGGAAACTCTCCGTTACGCGCCGATGAACCTGGCCATTTCCAAGACGCCCCTCTTCCACTACACGCTGCCAAGCGAACTTGCTCCGGGAGCAAGCGTGAACTACCATATCCAGTGCGGATTCAAGGCAATCAAGTGGACGGGCGTCATCAGTTCCTTCACCGACAACAAGGTGACGGTGCGCCTCGGTGAAGGGCCGTTCCGCGGCTTTACCGCGAGCCACCAGTTCGTTTCCGAAGGGACCATGACCGCCTGCTACGACGAATTCTCGTTCCAGGGGTTCACGACCATTCCCGAGGAAGTCTTCGCCGACATCATCGCGAAGGCGAACCTCGTTTACGGGATCTATTCCCGCAAGGACACCCGCGACATCGTGCTCGCCGTCGAAGCCCAGAAGAAGACCCAGGTTTTCGAAACGCTGGACCAGAGCGCCACGGCAGGCTAAACAGACAGACTCCGGGTTTCTATGAACCGCAATCTCAGACAGGCTCTGCAGGATTTGGAACGCGCAGGCATGCTCAAGCGCATCCGCGACGAGGTCGACCCGTACCTCGAGATGGCCGAAATCGCAAGGCAGGCCTACGAATGCGGCGGGCCCGCCATCCTGTTCGAGAAAGTGAAGGGATGCAGGTTCCAGGCGGTAGCGAACCTATTTGGTACAAAGGAACGCATGGAATTTCTGTTCCGCGACACACTGGAATCCACCAAGGTCGCGGTAGACTTTAAATCCAACCCCATACGGTTTTTCCGGTGCGCAAGCCCCGCAAAGCTCATCCGTGCGGGATTGACAGGCTTGAAAGCGCTCCCCAAGCGCTCCGGAAGCATCAAGGATTTCGAGGAATGCACGCTTGCGGACCTCCCGCAGATCGTGAGCTGGCCCGAGGACGGCGGGGCATTCATCACGCTTCCGCAGGTGGCCACGCGCCCCTGCGGGAAGGGTGGTATCCTGAAGACAAACCTGGGGATGTACCGCATCCAGATATCCGGAAACGAGTACGCACCCGACGAATGCGGGCTGCATTACCAGATCAACCGCGATATCGCGGCTCACCACCAGAAGGCCATCGAAGAAGGCAGGCCGCTCAAGGTGAGCATCTTCATCGGCGGCTCCCCCGCCGATACCGTCGCAGCGGTGACGCCCATGCCGGCGAGCCTTTCGGAACTCACGCTCGCCGGGATGCTTTCCGGAAAGCGTTTCCGCTATTTCGAACATGACGGCTACCTCGTCTCGAGCGATGCGGAATTCTGCATCTTGGGCGAAGTGGCTCCGGATTTAAAGCCCGAAGGCCCGTTCGGCGACCACATCGGCTATTACTCCGGAAAGCACGATTTTCCTTACCTGAAAGTCAAGAAGGTGCTCTGCAAGAAGAACGCCATCTACCCCTTCACCGCCGTCGGGAGGCCCCCGAAAGAAGATACGGTATTCGGGGATTTCATCCACGAGATTACGCGGCCGATGGTTCCCACGTCGCTTCCGGGAGTGCATGCGGTGCATGCCGTGGACGAAGCGGGAGTGCACCCGCTGTGCCTCGCCATCGGGAGCGAGCGTTTCAGGCCTTTCGCAAGCGATGCGGAGCGCGAGCCGATGGAGCTCTTGAAGACCGCGAACGCGCTGCTCGGATTCAACCAGGTGAGCCTCACCAAGTACCTGATGCTTGCCGCACGCGAAGACGACCCCTCGCTCGACGTGAACGACGTGCCGGGATTCTTCGCTCACATGCTTGAAAGGGTCGACTTCGCGCGCGATCTGCACCTGCAGACCGCGACCACCATCGACACGCTCGACTATTCCGGAACCTCGCTCAACCACGGCTCCAAACTGGTGATGGTGGCCGCGGGCAAGCCCCGTCGGGAACTGCGCCGCGATGACTCCGATTTGACTACGCTTAAGCTGCCCGAGAAATTTGCAAACCCGAAAATCGCCATGAAGGGCGTGCTTGCGGTGCAGTGGAGCGGCGGCGCAGAACATTCCCCAGCAGACTTCGATTCCCTGCGGGAATCTTTCGCCCGCTGGGAATACCGCGAAAACTACCCGTGGGTAAGCGTCGTGGACGATACGCAAAGCATCTGCGCCGGGGACAAGCGGGGACTCGCGGACTTCTTGTGGATGACTTTCACGCGCTCGGACCCGGCGCAGGACCTGCACGGCGTCGGCGAACGCTTTATCAACAAGCATTGGGCGGTCGACGCGCCGCTCATCGTGGATGCGCGCATCAAGGCGCACCACCAGAAACCACTCTCGGTCAGCGATGGCGTCGCGCACGCGGCCAAGAACCTGCTCGCCCGCCTGTGCGTTGCTTGCATACTGGCAATCCCGTCGCTCGCGGGAGCCGACGCCGGCGCGCCCCATATGGAAGCTGATCGCCACTGCGGGACCATGCAGGTCTTAAACAACCTGCGCAACGCTTCTGCCATGAAGGTCGCGGCACAGACAAGCAGGGACGCCTGCGAGCCCGAAGCTTTCTACGATTCCGTGTACACGAAAAAGACGGACCACTTCGAGATTTTCTACACGCTGGATGGCGTGCACGCGACGACCAGGCAGTTCGTCGACAGCATCGCGGAGGATCTCGAGAAGGCGTGGAATTTCCACGTGACCAAGATGGGCATGCGCGCTCCGGAATCCGACAACATCACGCACCATTACCAGAAGCCCGTGGACAAGGGGCTCTACGCCGTCGAGGTGATTGACCTTTTGAAGGTCCGCAATCCCGGATATGTCCTGGCCGGAAGCTGCCAGGATGGATGTTTCGGGATTACGCTGCCCGCGACGGGCGCCGATGTGTACAAGACGCAGATCCTTTACGACAACGATTTCAAGTACTCGTCGAAGAGCGCCTCCACCGCTTCCATCGACGTGGACGGCAAGGCCTGCGAATACAAGGTCGCCGATTCGCCCGTGACTACCTACACGACGAGGGCTGTTGACTATTCGAAGGAATGGGCCAAGGGAATCCGCGTGACGGCGTTTCACGAGCTTTACCATGCCGTGCAGCTGCGCTACATCAACTACAGTAATTTCTATTCCTTCTGGCTCGAGGCTTCCGCTTCGGGCGTCGAAGAAGTTACGGCTCCCGATGTCAACGACTACATCGCCTACATTTCACCGCTGCTGAGCAACTCGGGCGTGGCCATCGACAAGATGCGGACTTCCTACGGCGCGGGAATCCTCTACATCCACCTGTACAATCATTTCAGGCACGATTTCGACAAGAAAATCTGGGAAGGTTTCGAAAAGAAGCCGTCCAAGACGTTCACCGCGCAGCTCTCCGATGTCATCACGGCGCAAAAGGCATCGCCGGACAGCATCTTCCACGATTTCGCGGAGCGCCTGTCGCTTGCGGGCGCACGCAGCGCGTTTGCCGATACGAGCCGCTGGATCGGAGCCGACGAATCGCTCTGGCCCGATATTTCCGTATTCCCGGCCAAAAGCACAAAGCCGGAACTGGACAATTTCGCCTACAAGTTCTATAACGAGGCGGACCTCGATTTGAGCGATTTCATCGGGAAGGCAAGCGTCGCCCAGTACAAGAACGGGAAGGCGACCTTCTACCCCATCGCGACCACGGCATCGCTCGATTCCATCCGCGTCAAGGCGAATCAATACGATTCCACCCTCTGGATTTTAAGCCGTTTCGAGCAGACCCAGCACATTCCCGAGGTCGTGAAGGATTCCACGCTACGCGCCTTCCCGACGCCGTGGCGAAAAGGGAACCTGTGCTTTACGCCGCTCCCGCTCAGCAAGAAGTTTATTGAAATCAGGAATGCGCGCGGCGACCTCGTGATGCGCGAAAAATACACGCACACCACTCACTGCATTGACGAAGCTACCGTCATGGACAAGATGAAGCCGGGCGTGTACCGCTTCCGCGCAGGCGCAAGCGGCAAGACCGAAAAATTCCTGATTGTGTACTAGGTCGTGTCTTAAAGCATCTCCCCGATCCAGGGGAAAAGATTGTCCTTATTTTCGAGTTCCTGGAGCAGGGACGTGTCGGGGCGCTTCACGATGCCCGAGAGTGCCGCCGTGGCGGATGCATACAGCGATTCCACATTGCGGGAGTGCTCGTTCAAGCGGGAGCGCGCGTAGTCCGCAGCGGACTTGTTGTGGATCATGAATGCCCAGTCCGAAGCCTGGAACAAGAGGACTTCGCGCGCGACCTGCGCCAGATAGCGGCGGCCGAGCGCATAAAGCTTTGCGTTCTTGCGGGATTTCGCGAGGGCGGTCTTGAGGCTCTTTTGCATGGCACGCATGCGGAAGAACAGCGGGTATTCCCAGCTGACTTCGTCGTTCATCCAGACTTCGCCAAAGCCGCCTTCACCCCACGACGAGAATGCGGGGCGGCGTGTTTGAGCCAGCGCAGGCTCGGCCGCTTCGCGAGACTTCTGTTCATCAATCGTCTGTTCCACCGAGGCCATTTCGACCGTGCCGGAGCTGGCGGCGCGTTCGAACATGCGCTCGATGAATTCGGGACCTTCGAACCACCAGTGTCCAAAGAGTTCCGCATCGTAGGGGCACAGGATGGAGACCTTGTTGCCTTCCATCTTGGGCAAGAGATCCGTGACGGTCGCCTCGCGGTTCGCGACAAAGAGTCGCGCGTGGTCTTCGGCGAGGCGCATCGCGTTCCACGGGCGGTAAATCTGCTTGTCCTCGCTGCCGGTGATACGGCAGTACTTGAGGCCCGTCTCGATAGCCGTTTCACCGGCCATGAAGTATTCACCCAGATAGTTGCGGTCGCGCTCGTAGGCGATGTCCTTGAAGAATTCGCGGTATTCGGGATGGCCCGGGTAGCCTGTACGGCGGCTCCAGACTTCCATGGAACTGCTCTGCTCGCGGCCCATGCAATAAAGCCCCGCAGGGGTCTTTATTGGCGCAAATACTCCGTATTTGGGCGCGGGCTTTGCCAAAAGCACGCCATGGGTCTCGACGAAGAAATACTCGAAACCGAATTCGGCGAGAATGGAGTCAAGACCTTCGTAGAAACCGCATTCCGGCAGCCAAAGCCCGCGGGGCCTACGTCCGAACGCTTCTTCGAATGCACGCACCGTGACGCCGAGCTGCAGGCGCACGGCCTCGGGATCGGACTGGTACGCGGGCAAGAACGGGTGCGTGCCCACGCAAGTGAGAAGCGAGAGCTTGCCGACTTCTTCAAGGCGCTTGAAGGCCGGGACAATTTCGCATGCACACACGCTTTCCCAAAAATCTATCAGGGCATCCTGGCGACGGGCATAAAATTCCACGACCGTCATGACTTCATCGTTTCCGCGGTTGAGTTTCTTCTCTTTCTGCAAAAGCTCCGCCTGCTTGTGAAGGTGGCGGGTAAATTTCTGGAGCAGGAGTCCGTCCGTAAGCATCGCCAAAAGCGACGAGGACACGCTCAGGTTGAGCGTTCCGGGAACGCCACGCTCATGCAAGCGCCACAGCATCTGTACAATCGGCAGGTACGTTTCCGCCATAGCCTCGAAGAACCAGTTCTCTTCAAGGAACCGGTCGTATGAGGGCTCGCGCACAAACGGCAGGTGCGCATGCAACAGCAGGTGTATCTTGCCGGGCGCAGACATCTCGTCCTCGGGGCCAATTAAAGCGGGATTACTCGGTGCGCTTCACGACAATCGGAACAATCGTCGTCGGGAAATCGCCATCCTTGTCGGTCGCGAACACCGGGATGATCTTCGTGGAATCCGGCAGGTCTTCTTCGAAGCTGAAGGTGCCATCCGGGTTCAGCGGGAACGGTTCGCCACGCACCTGGAGGTGAGCGTCGGGACGCGTGCCGCCGTAAACGATCAGGCGGGTCTTGACCCACAGGAAGAAATCCTTGCCGTAGTTCACGGAATCCTTCGGGAGTTCAAGCTTGTTGCTCTTGAGGGCAGCGCTAGAGAGCGCGCCGGAGAACATGGAACCCGACGAGCTGGAAAGCGATTCAAGCCAGTTCTTGGCTGACATGCTGGAAAGGCCCGAGCTGCCGAAGCCGCCCATGGCGGCGCCGCCGAGGGAGGCGCGTACGAACACGTCATCGACATTCACGTCGGAGCCTTCCGGAGAGTACGGCTGCACCGGAACGGATTCGACGAGCGGCATAAAGTTCTTGCCCTGCGCAAAGCCGAGCACGGCAACCGTAGAGTCGGAAGCCTTGTTTTCCACATACCAGCTGCGAGCATCGGCAGGCACCACGATATCGCGGAACTTTCTCTTCTTGGCGCGCTTCACGGTAAGGTCACCCGAAACGTCGAACAGGCGAAGCACGAGCTTGCCCTTGCCCTTCTTGGCATTCTTGATTCTCTTTTCGGAAACTTCCCAGAAAGCCTGCATCCAGTTCGGATCCTTCTGCATGAGCACCAGGTATTCCGGATCAAAGGACTGGGCCAGAGAAGAGCTCTTGGTCACGGGCTTTGCGGCCGCCTTGACCGACGAAGCCTTGGACACGACCTTCGCGGGCCTCTTCGCCGTGGACTTTACAGTCACATCGGTCTGTTCGGATGCCTTCGGGGCAGACTTCGCCCTCGGAGCGGCCTTCGGCGCGGCTTTCGCTACCGGAGCCTTCTTCGGTGCCACGGCTTTCTTTGCCGTCGCAGCGGACTTCTTCGCCACAATCTTGGAGACGGTCTTCTCGACCTTCTTCTCCACTTTCTTCACGGCCGTTTTGACCTTGGCCGTCGTCGCCTTCACTGCGGATTTCGCCTTGGCGGTCGCAGTCTTTGCCGCCGGAGCAGATTTCTTCTTGGTAGTAGCCATCATAGCCTCCTTCAAAAAAACTTATCGGGCCGTCGAGCCCCAGTTGCCGATGCCCATCAGGCCGAGCCTGAGACCGATAAACGTCTCTTCCCAGCTATGGCCATCATCCACAAATCGCTTTCCGCCCTGAATAGCCAAATCAACCGTGGTCCCCTTGTGGCCAAGCGGGAATCCCGCGCCGATGGAACCGCCCAGCTCGTGAGCGTTCTCCACATACCAGCCCTTGTACCAGCCGCCGCAGCGGTAGGTGATGCGGTCCCAGTATTTGTCGTAGAACAGCGGGCTGCCGTCGCGCTGGAAACCCGCGGCGAGGAGAATGTCGTTCTGGGTATCGGTAAACTGATCCATGTCGAAGCTCCTGCCGATGTTTTCCACATCGTCGTCCCAGGAACGCCACTGCAAGTCGAGCATCACGTTGTTGCGCTTCTTGAAGCGAAAGTTCATACCGGTCGCAAGAGTCATGGGCACGTCAATTTCGCGGGTGTACTTCGTCGGGGCAAGCGTATCGATTTCGCTGAAGCGGAAGTTGTAGTTCAGCTTATTTTCAAGCGTGTGCGGGGTCGTGTAAGAGAAGTAGTACGACGACTGACGGCCACGGTACTGCAGCGCAAAGGAATAGTAGGCCGGATGGTTCTTGACTTCCCAAGTACCGTCGACATAGTCCGTAATCTTCGAGTTGTTCGTCGCCCAGTAATCCTTCTTAGAAACGCCGCTGTTGTCGGGACCGAGAGAGAGGCTCCTTTCGGTATTGCCCATCACGAAGTGCGCAGAACCGCCCAGCGAGAAGTTACGGAGATACGGGACGCGAACCGCATAGCTCGGAACCACCTCGTACACGCTGCTCTGGTATTTCATCTTCGCGTTAATCACGCTCGAGGAATCATCCGCTTCGACATCCAGCGTAGAGGAATAGCGCTGCCAGAGCGAAAGGCCAAGGGCGCCGTAATTGCCCATCGGGAACGACAGGTTGAACGACGGGATGGTGATCGAGTTCGTGGAATAATAGGTGTTGCTGTGCTCGATGGAAAGGAATTCCATCAGGAAGTTGACGTTGAACACGACCTTCGTGTCAAACGCGATACGGGCCGGGTTCATCAGGGAAATACCTTCAGCCTCGCCCGTCTTGGCGCTACCCGCATAGCCGCGGCCGGCCATGGACGCCATTCCGCCCAGGGTCTGTTCTTCGCCGAGCGCATCCAGACCAATCATGGATGCCGAAGAGAAAGCAACAAAGCAAAGAATAATTCCAAATAGCTTTTTCATTATTCATCCCCCCTCTTGGAGGCAAGCCAGAGCTTGAGCGTTGCCGGTTTCTTCATAATTTCCGTAAAGTCGTAGCGCGCATAGTCGAATTGCGAGAAGAACACGTAGCTCGTATCGCCCTTCGAAGTGATGTAGTTGGTGTAAGAGGAATCCTTGTCCTGCAGCACCGGGTAACCGAGACGCATCATCATCTTGAAGGTACGGCCATCGCTCGCCTTGTTGATGAAGTTCCTCATACCGAAAGTCACTTGCAACGTGAGGGAATCGCCTTCGTAGAACACCATGTTCGGATGGCCATTCTCAACGACGCCCTTGCGGTTCACCTTGTATTCCTCCATCCGGCGGATTTCCTTGTCCAGGCTATCCACGAAGGAGCCGACCACAACCTGAATCGGGTGGCCCAGTTCAGAGAAGCCCTTGGAATCATCACGCGGGAAGGTCATCTGCGCAAGGACAACCGCCTGACGCACATCGTCGCCATCGCCGACCGTGTAGGGGAATTCGTCGCCATAGAAATCGGCAAGACCCTTCATGATCGGTTCCGAGGGGAATTCCACCACCATCGAATCAAAAACGCCACCGTGCAGCACCTGGCAGTCGGAGCATTCTTCATTGCTCTTGATGGCATCCGCTACGCGGAACGGAGCCAAGTTCCTGTACATAAACAGCGTATCCGAAAGCGTCGTGATGCGGAACTGCGGCTTGTAGACGTAGTTCGGCCCGTAAAAGCGGTACACGCGCTTGGCGTCGGGCGCCGAGAGACGCAGCTGCAAACGGCAGAGGCTCACATCCTTGCGGATGCTGTCAATCAGGGCATGCGGCATCACAAGCGTAAGGGTGGAATCCTTCTTGCCGATAGAAATCGAGTAAGTCGTGTCGACAGATGCATCCGGCTTCCACTTGGAGAGGCTCTTGTACCAGTCCTTGTCGGTAATCTCCATGATGTCTTCCAGGAACGAGGATTTCTTGCTACGGTCCAGCTTCCAGCTCACGGTAACAGCAAGGTCTTCTTCCAACGGGAAGGAATCCTTGGGGAAGTATTGGGACTTGTAGAGCGACGGGAGCAGGCGGAAGAACAGGAACGAGGCCGCCGAATCCGCATTCTTGAGGGTAGAAAGCAAAAGGGAATCGAAACCGAAATCCAGGACCATGTCGTGCTGGATGTTCGCGGACTGCCCAAACAGGGCACGATCGTTCGCACCACGCGGAGTCGAATCCAGGAAAACTTCTGCCGAAAGGGGCGTCAGGTCACCGATACTGAGGGTCTGCACCTTATAGGTATCGGGCATGCCCTGATCCGAAAGCCAACTGCTGAGGGCAGAATCTTCGGAATCAAATAAGCATGACGACATCGTCAGCGCGAGGCTAGCCAGCACCGCAAGAAAAACCAAATATCTCTTATTCACTAAAATCTCCAATTCTCATCTGTATTTTCCAGATGAGAATATAGAAAAATCAAGGGAACGAGACTAATCTAGCCGAATATCTTAGCACAGAGTTCGGGGGCGAACTTGGAGAGGTATCCCTGGATGAGCAGGATGGAAACGAGCAGCGGCAACACCCACTTGAAGTAGATCCTGAAGAAGGCGTTGTTCGGAATTTTATAACCGCTGCCGGAGTTGACTTCGGCGAAGAACTTTTCCTGTCCCCAGCCGTAACGGCTAGAGCAGAATATCGCCATGAACATGCCACCCGCCGGGAGCATGGTGTTGCTCACGATAAAGTCTTCGAGGTCCAGCACGCAACTGCCGGGACCGAATGGTTCAAAGCCCGAAAGTACGTTGAAGCCGAGGGCACACGGGAGCGACAGCAGGAACACGACGATGATGTTCCAGAAGGCGACTTTTTTACGTTCGTAACCCTTGAGGTCCATCCAGAACGAGACGAGGTTCTCGAACACGGCAATCAAGGTGGACAGCGCCGCGAAAGACATGAACAGGAAGAACGCCGCACCGCAGAAGCGGCCCGCCGGCATCATGGAAAACACGTTGGAAAGCGTGACGAAGATGAGGCCCGGGCCCTGTCCGGGAGACTGGCCAAAAGCGAAGCAACTCGGGATGATAATGATACCCGCAACAAGCGCAACGACGGTATCAAGAATGCAGACGCTCGCCGCTTCCTTGACGAGGGAATGTTTCTTGCCGATATAGCTACCGAAAATCGTCATGCTGCCGATACCGATACTGAGCGTGAAGAACGCATGCGCGAATGCCGCAAAGATGGCCTCGCCCACACCCTTGCCCGACTGCGTCAAGCGCTCGAAAGAAGGAAGCAGGTAGAATTGAAGACCCTCGGTAGAGCCCGGAAGCGTTACGGAGCGGATGGCGAGAAGCACCATGATGACAAGCAGGCAAATCATCATCTTCTTGGTAACACCTTCGACACCTTTCTGGAGGCCGAGAGAGACGATGCCGAGGCCAAGCGCAATGGCGACGGTCATCCAGAAAATCATGAGCGCGGGGTTCGAAAGCATTTCACCGAAGCCTGCGGCAATCTGGTCGGGAGTCCCCTTGAGGAAATTCACGTCAGTGACCATCTTGTAGAAGTAGTAGAGCATCCAGCCCGTGACCACCGAGTAGAATGCCATCAATATGTAGTTCGCCGAAATCAGCGGGAACTTGGCCCAGTGCCACTTGGTGCCCGGCTTTTCCAGGTTGTCGAAGGCGCGGGCGATACCGCTACGGCCGCCACGACCCAGCGCAAGTTCCGCCATGAGGATCGGGAGCCCGAGGAACAGCAGGAACCCGAGATACGGGAGCACGAATGCCGCGCCGCCGTACTGGCCCGCAATGTAGGGAAAACGCCACACGTTGCCGAGCCCGATGGCGCAACCGGCGGCGATAAGGATAAAGCCAAGTCTAGATTTAAAGTTTTCGCGTTCCATGGTAATAAAAGAATAGAAAAAAATCCCCATAATTTCTATATTTACGCCCGAAAATACAAGAGGATATTATGTCTCAGTTTAACGCGCATTTTAGGAACATCAACGGCGACGACACCTACCCGCTGACCGACGTCATTTACCGCAGCAAGGTGGACGGAAGCCTGCTCGAAGTCGAACACGACAGAGCCGCCCTCGCCAGCAAGAGCCCCGACGAATGGAAGAAGCTCTTCGCCGAACGCCGCATGAGCTTCGAACCCGCCGACATGAGCGGCATCTGGAGCAAGCGCGAGATGGTGCTCCCCGACATGCCCCTCGAAGACATCGTGACGATGCGCGAAGGCTGGAGCCCGCTGTTTGACGCGGCCCCGCTCGCCAAGGAACTGGGCATCAAGAGCCTCAAGGTGAAGCTTTGTGGCAACTCCCACACCGGTAGCTTCAAGGACCTCGGCATGACGGTTCTCGTGAGCCAGGTGAACCACATCATCAAGAAGAAGATTCACGAAATCGACGCCGTGGCTTGCGCTTCTACCGGCGACACCTCTGCCGCATTGAGCGCCTACTGCGCCAAGGCCGGCATTCCGAGCATCGTGTTCCTGCCCGCCGGCAAGACGAGCGTTGCCCAGCTGATCCAGCCGATTTCTAACGGCAGCATCGTGCTCGCCCTCGACACTGACTTTGACGGCTGCATGAAGATTGTGCAGCAGGTCACTGCCGATAATCGCATCTACCTCGCGAATTCCATGAACAGCCTCCGCGTAGAAGGCCAGAAGACGATTTCTCCGGAAATCTGCCAGGAAATGGGCTGGAAGGTGCCCGACACCGTGATTATCCCGGGCGGCAACCTCGGCAACGTGAGCGCACTCGCCAAGGGTTTCGAAGACTGCAAGGCCATGGGCCTCATCGACCGCATCCCGCGCATCATCGTCGCCCAGGCCGAGAACGCCAACCCGTTCTTCCAGGCTTACGAACGCGGCTTCGACAAGCTCGTTCCCATGCAGGCCAAGAAGACTCTCGCCAGCGCCATCCAGATCGGTAACCCGGTCAGCTATCCGAAGGCCGTACGCGCCATCCAGAAGACGAACGGCATGGTCGTGAGCGTCACCGAAGAAGAACTCGCCAACGCAGCCC
This sequence comes from uncultured Fibrobacter sp., assembly GCA_946408125.1. Taxonomy (GTDB): domain Bacteria; phylum Fibrobacterota; class Fibrobacteria; order Fibrobacterales; family Fibrobacteraceae; genus Fibrobacter. The sequence goes on along the minus strand of CAMJQW010000006.1, from coordinate 40,307 downwards.
ACCGCGGCGACCGCATCGGTCTCTACTGCTGCCCGCACACCGGCGTGGCTCTCGGCGCCCTCGAAAAGCTCGTAGCCGCAGGCAAGATCGACAAGGAAGAGAACGTGGTCGTCATCAGCACGGCACACGGCCTCAAGTTCACCGAATTCAAGGTCGGCTATCACGAAAAGAAGCTCGAAAACATCTGCTCCAAGTTCGCGAACCCCGTGTTCAAGGCTCCGGCAGACCTCGGCGCCGTCATGGACATCTTGAAGAAAGAGATGGCTGAGAGAAGGCGCTAATCCAAAAACGTCATTCCGGCCTAGAGCCGGAATCTAGAAAAGCTCCGCAACCCGCGGAGTTTTTTTGTTACCCGAAATAACAAACGAGCGAACGGTCTCAAAAAGAACGGCCTCCCGTAAGGGAGACCGTTCCTAAGAAGGAGAAAATATTGAGACATCTACAGGGTCGGATTCTTACCTTGAGGGAAATGGTACAAATCCTCGATGACCCATTCAATTCTCAACGTCCGAAATATATCCTACTTTTTGCCTTCCGAATCTTTTGATTTGCTTATTTTTCTTGGCAAAAGAACTTACAAAAAGAGGCATTCAAAAAGATTATTCTTCGCGGAAGATAATCTTGCACTTCGGCACGAATCGGAAGCCGCCACGGCGGTGGCGTTCGATTTCGAAATAGCGCTTGACACCTTCGCTCGGCTTGTTCGGATCGTCGCAGCCATTGATATGCGCGATGACGCGGTTCAGGCGGCTTTCGAAATTCGGGCGGAGCGGGTCCATGCAGATAGCCGGATCGCGCTTGAATTCGCGGTTCTCGTATTCTTCGCGGCCCGTAGCCGTATATTCGCGGAGCAGGTTGCGGAGGATCCTTGCGGGAACGTTACGCATCAAATGCTTGCTGTTCACCGAGATAGAATCGTCGGTCTTGTAGTAAATCACCGTCACGGAATCGTTCATGGCTTCCAGGAGCTGTTCCTGAGCCTTCTGGATGGGCTTCCAGGAATCGAATTCCTGCTTCACGACCGCGCTCATGAGCTTGTTGAACGGTTCGGGAGCGACCACATCGGCCTTATATTCAAAAAGTACCACCGAAACAGGTGCGCCGTAGTAGCAATCCTTGTGAATCAGGACCGCGCCGGTCTTTTCGTCCACCACGTTTTCGAGGGCCTTGACGCAAGTCATCTTCTTTTCGGCTTCTTCGGGCCATTCCAGACCGTTTTCGGCGATGCAGTCGGCGAAGGATTCGTTCTTGCCCACCTTCTGCCCATTGACATATACATAGCCGTCATCTTTCATTTCCGCAGCCACGCGGTTTTCGAGAGCCTCGACGAAGGACGTCTGAGAAGCCTTGAAATTCATGTGCTCGTAAGGCGGCGTATTCAGGAATATCGGGCCCAACTGCACCATCCCGTTGAACCAGCGCATGGGGTTCGTCACGAGCATCCCCGGCGTATCGAAACGGAAAGAAACAAATTCCTTGCGGATACCGTCCACGACGTCACGACGGAGGAATCTCCAATCGCTCAGCAGGGGGTAACGCTTCGGGATGATGTCCAAGCAAAGCTGGCGCACATCCTTGGTAGAATAAAACTGCGAAATGTACGGGAGGTAGGAACGCAGAACGCTACGCGCCGGCACGGCTTCGAAGGCGGCACAGCGGTCGATAATGCGCTGAACAAAAGCGTCCGGATTTTCGCCGCGTTCATAGAGCCAGTTCACGACATGGTTCATCATCAGGCGGTGAAGGCCTTCGTCCACGAACGAATCTTCAAAGTAGATGTCGTTGAGTAATTTTACGTTGAACCGGGAATCACGTTTCGCCAGAGACGCGATCTCTTTGACAGGATAACTGATGAGCAACTCGATGTGGGTCAACTGTAAAAATAAGTTCGAAAGCACTTCCAACCTCTCATATTTATTTCGTGGCAAAATATAGCTTTTTCTTTTCAAAAAAAAGCTTTTTATTATATTTTCTGCAATGAAATCGGCTGAAATACACATTTTAACAGATGAAATCATCAACAAAATTGCTGCAGGAGAGGTCATTGAGCGTCCTGCATCAGCCGTCAAGGAACTTATCGAAAACTCCATTGATGCCGGAGCCAACCGAATCCAGGTTCAAATCGAGCAGGGAGGCAAGAAAAAGATTCTCGTTGCAGACAACGGAAAAGGCATGGGAGCCGCAGACCTCGACCTTTGCTACCTGAGGCATACTACATCCAAACTAACTTCAGCCGAAGACCTCTTCCACCTTCAGACCAATGGGTTCCGCGGGGAGGCAGTCGCATCTATCGCCGCCGTATCCAAGATGACCATCACCAGCGCAACCGATGATGGGGAAAGCAACAAAATCGTCCTGAACGGTGGCAACGTTGTTTCAAAGGAACCTTGTGCCGCCAGTCGCGGAACGACATTCCTGATAGAAGACCTATTCTTCAATACGCCCGTCCGCAGGACGTTCCTCGGCAGCGAAACTTCGGAATGTTCCAAGATTCTGGACATCATCATCAAGATTGCCATCGCCCACCCCGAAATCCGTTTTGACTACAAGGTGGGCGACAAGAGCGTCTTTATCGGAGTTCCCGGGGAACTGCGCACCCGACTTGCCGAAACCATCGGTTCGGGAATCGCGAAGAAGCTCCTCGCCGTCGACTATACGGAAGCGGGCGTCCATGTAACCGGATTCATCTCCCCCACGACCGAGACAAACGGGAAGCGCTACCACCAGTACCTGTTCATGCGCAACCGTCCCATCGAAAGCAAGACTATCGCGAAGGCGATTTCGCAATCCTACGAGCCGTACGGCGCCCAGTGCAAGCCCGTCACCGTGCTATTCCTGGATATGCCCGACATGGATTTCGACGTGAACGTCCACCCCGCCAAGCGCGAGGTGCGCTTTGCAAACCAGAGCCTCGTCTTTCTCGTGGTGACGCACGCCATCCGCGAAACGCTCCGGCAGGAATTCGAATCCAATTCCCCGATCATTGACTTGAGCGACGCGGGGCTCGCCGACAAATTGCCGCCCCCCGTCACTGCATGCGTACGCGAAGCCCCAGCTCATTTTTCGACGGCGAAGCCCCGCACCCCCGAACGCGACGAAGTCCAGGACCTTTTCTCGCAACCCGAAGCGGGCAAGATTATTTCTCTCGAACCGGACCAGGGAAACGTTCCCCCGCCGGTAAAGGAAAGCGCCCCCTGGACTCCCCCGACGCTGTTCCAGATTGCGAACACCTACATCGCGGGTGAAGATGCGGACGGCCTCCTAATCATCGACCAGCATGCCGCCCATACGCGCATCCTCTACGAGCAGGCGATGGAAAGCCTGGTGAACGGGAACGCCATCGACAGCCAGGAACTCCTTTTCCCGGAACTCATCGAATTCTCGAAGGCGGAAAAAGAAATCTTCCCGAGCGTCGAAGACCAGCTGAAAAAACTCGGGTTCCATATTGAACCCTTCGGCGGCGACACCTTCCAGGTGAGGGCCATCCCGAGCAGCCTCCCGCTTTCGCGCATTTCGAAGGCCGTTCACGAATTTTTCGAATCGTGCCTCATGGATGGAGAATCCGACATGGTCGCCATCCAGTCCTCGATTGCCAAGGCCTGGGCACGCACGAACGCGTTCCAGGCGGGCGACAAGCTCAAGCCCGAAGAGATGGCAAAGCTGATGGGGCGCCTGATGACTACGCAGGATCCGCTGAAGTCCCCCTTCGGGGCACCGACGCTAATGCGGATCACTCTCGAGGAACTCGCAAAGAAGTTCCGCCGCTGATTTTCCGCCGGCAACAATCTTTTCCAGCTCACACGCGATGGATGATGCATGCCCGCGGTCCGTGCGGGAGAGCGCCTGCGAAAGTTCGCTTATGCGGCGTCTCGCCGACCAGGGCGCAAAAATGAATTCCTCCACGGCGGCGCGGCCGAGCAACACGTTCGGCATGGCGAAATGCTTCGCCTTCACAAACAGGCTCCCCAACACATACGTGAGCGCATCGGGAACGGTCGACACGACCAGCGGGCAACCCGAAAGCGCAAGTTCAAGCGTCGCCGTACCGGGAGATGCTAGCGCGCAGGATGCATTCGCATACATTTCCCTCCGGGCGGCAGAATCCCTGGGAGAGGTCTCCACCGCTATCGTCTCGGGAATGCCTCCGCATACTTTCCGGATGGTATTTTCGAATGCAGGTACGAGCGATTCGCGCGAAGCGAGAATCTTGACGGGACGCGGCTTTCCGGAATCGAGCCGCATCCCGGAAACCACCCGCAAGAAAACCTTCAGGTTGCGAACCGCCTGCGACTTGCGGCTTCCCGGAAGCACTAGGATTTCGTCGCCCGCGGATTCCGAAATGCGGGTCAAAGGTTGCCCTGCAAGAAAGGGATGCTCCAGCAATTCGGCGTGGCATCCGAGGGATTCGTAACATTCCCGTTCGAAGGCGAAGAGCACGGCGAGCGAGATTCCAGAAAGCTTGCGGGCACGCGATTTTTTCCATGCCCAGACTTGCGGCGGTGCGATATAAAGGACCCGCTTGCCCACACGCTTAGCCAGGTCGCAAAGCCGCAAGTTGAATCCGGGATAATCGATGGCGACAAGGCCGACACAATCCGGAGACTTAAGCATTTCGCACAAAGTAGAAAACACCCGGCGAAGTCCAAAATAATGCGGGAGCACGTCGCCAAAGCCGGACACCGGCAGATCCTCGTAATCGGCTACAGGCTCTAGGCCCGCCGACTGCATCCGCACGCCGCCAGTACCCCGGGCGACGTAGCCCGCGGCCATAACCGCCGAAACAAAAGCTTCGCCAAGGACATCGCCGGAATCCTCTCCGGCACAGAACAGGACGTATTTCATCAGCGACGCGGTTTTCCGGAGACCCAAAGTTTGAGCGCGCCCATTTCGCGCCGGAGCCAGTTCATCAATTCCTGATTATACATGAGCTTATGCTTGTGCAGGACAAGCCCGTGTTCATAATGCGATTCGGTTTCGAGATGGACAACCAAAAGGGAGGAATGTTCGCCTTCGAAGGCACGGAACTGATCCAGGCCCTCGTCCAGCTTCGCGAGGAATTCATCGGTAAGCATCTGCGAATAGAACGACGCATGCACGTAGTTCACCATCTTGTCGCGCACATAGTCGAGCTGGTAAGCTTCCTCAACGACAATCTGCGTCTCTTCCATTTCCTTGCGTTCCTTGTCGCGCTGGTGTTCCAGCAATCCCTTGACAAGGATTCGGTCATCCTGCGAAATGATGTCGCGGTACTTTTCCCACTCGTCCTTCTTGAAGAACAGGCCCGTTTCGCCGTGGAAATCCTGGATTTGTCCAAAGCCTATGGTATCGCCGCGTTTGGTTTCTACCGAGCGCATCTTGGTAACCACGCCGCCCACAAAGACGGTATTGCCCACCTTCCTTTCCAGGTCCTCGGCGGCAAGGCTCGTAGTCGTGAAACCCTGGAGCTCCGGGCGGAATTCGTCGAGCGGGTGTCCCGAAAGGAACATGCCCAAGACTTCGCGTTCCTTGTTGAGCATTTCCATGCAGCTCCATTCCTCGGCATCTTCCATCACTTCGGCAATATTCGGCATCGCGGCGGCACCGCCCAAGTCGAACAGCGACATCTGACCCTTAGATTTGTCTTCCTGGTCCTTGGCGGCGACTTCCATCGCGCGGTCCACGGTCGCCATGAGCACGGCTCGGCTCCCGGGCAAATCGTCCAGGGCGCCCGCCATCACGAGGCATTCGAGCAGTTTCTTGCTCAGGGGCGGATGCTTTTCCTTGAAGCTGCCCTGATAGGCGGCCACGCGCTTGCAAAAATCGAATATGTCCTTGAACGGGCCGTTCTTTTCGCGCTCGGCCACAACGTCTTCGATAACCGTGAGACCTACGTTGCGGATACCCGCGAGCCCGTACAGAATCTGGCCCTTCTCGTTTGCGGTAAACACACCGTAAGAGGTATTGATGTTCGGTGACACGACTTCGATTCCGAGGCGTTTGCATTCCTGGATGATAGTGACGATGTCTTCCGTCTTGCCCATCTTGGAGGTCATCGAGGCGGCCATGTATTCGGGGCCGTAATTCGCCTTGAGGTAAGCCGTTTGGTAAGCCACGTATGCGTAGGCCGCCGCATGGCTCTTGTTGAATGCGTAACCGCAGAACGGGAGCACCGCATCCCAGACCTTCTGGATCATGGCGCGGTCATAGCCCTTCGCAAGGCACTTCTCGAAGAATTCCGGTTCGAGTTTCGCCATCTTCTCGGGCATCTTCTTCGCCATGATACGGCGGATATTGTCAGCGCCGCCCAGCGTGTAACCACCCAGGATCTGGGCAAGCTTCATCACCTGTTCCTGGTAAACGATAACGCCGTACGTTTCGCCCAGAACCTGTTCCAAATCCGGATGGTAACAATCGATTTCTTCCAAGCCGTTCTTACGCTTAATAAAGTGCGGAATTTGGTCAATCGGCCCCGGACGGTAAAGGGCGTTCATAGCGATCAGGTCAAAAATTCGGGTCGGTTTCAGTTCACGCAGGTACTTCTGCATACCCGGAGATTCGAACTGGAACACCGTAGTCGTCATGCCCTTGCCGAGCAGGTCAAAGGTCTTCTTGTCATCGAGCGGGATATGGCCCATATCCAGGTCAATCCCGCGATTTTTCTTGACCATGTTCACCGTGTCCTGAATGATGGACAAGTTGATGAGGCCAAGGAAGTCCATCTTCAAGAGCCCAATATCTTCGGCGTAATGCTTGTCGTACATCACCACCGGCGTATCGGCTGGGGCGGCACGGTAAAGCGGGGCAAGGTTGTAAATCGGGGTCGGCGTAATCACCACGCCGCACGCATGCACGCCCGTCTGTCGCGGCAAATCCTCGAGTTTCTTAGCAATGTTCCAAAGAGAAGAGTAGCTGGGACGGCTGTTGATAAGCGCCTGCAAGGGTTCCGGGCTATAACCGTCTTCAAGAGGATCCTCTCCCCCCTTCTTGTTTTTCTTTGTGCCCGACCATGCCTGTTCGAGGCTGAAGTTCAATGTGCGCTGCGGGAACAGCTTGGTGATGGCCTTCGCCTCCTGGGGGGCAAAGCCCAACACGCGCGCCACATCGGTAATCACCGCCTTGGACTTGAGCATACCGTAGGTGATAATCTGCCCCACGCAATCGTAGCCGTACTTGTCGGTCACGTACTGGATAACGCGCCCGCGGTCACGGTCCGCAAAGTCGGTATCGATATCCGGCATGCTCACGCGCTCAGGGTTCAAGAAACGTTCGAAGAGCAAGTCAAACTTGAGCGGGTCAATGTCGGTAATGCCGATGATGTAGGTTACGAGCGAGCCCGCCGCGGAACCACGCCCCGGGCCCACGGGAATCCCGTGCTCGCGAGACCAGTTGATGAAGTCCCACACAATCAGGAGGTAGCCGGCAACGTTCATGTTGCGGATACAGTTCAACTCCTTGTACATGCGCTTGGCCACGTCGGTCTCGTGCGCGGGGAACTTGAAATCTTCGTCGGGGAAGCGCCACTTTAGGCGCTCGTTGCACAGATGCGTAATGTAGATGTCGGCATCGCCGCCCGGCTTGCACCAACGGCGCACATTCTTGTCCCAGGCCTTATTGTCGTCTTCATCAAAGAATTCCGGCTGGGACAGGCGCTCTATTTCGGCCTTGTCGTCTTCGGTCAGGGAGTCTTCGGCAATGCCCTTGTCGGCGCAGTACTGCTCCGTGACCTTTTTCTTCTTGTCCTTGATAACGCCCTTCAGCTCACGCTCGCGGATTACCGGATATTCCGCATCGTATTCGGCCTTCATGATGGCCTTGATATTCTGGTATTCCTCGGAGGCGAGAAATTCTTCGGGAATCTTGAAGCGCGGCCAGAAATCGTCGCCAATGCCTGTCTTGACGGTAAAGTTGCATCGTTCCGCAATCTTGACCGTATTCTCAATAGCTCCCGGAATATGGCCGAACAGCTTGACCATTTCCTCTTCGGAACGGAAATAGAACTGGTCCGTGGGAAAACGCGCGTCCGTAAAGTCGTTGAGAGTCGTCTTTAGCGAGATACAGCGGAGCACCTTGTGCGCCATGGCATCTTCGGACTTTATGTAATGCACGTCGGCAACGGCAACGACCTCGCGGCCCATTTCCTTGGCGAGCTGCACATTGTAATCGTTCACCCCTCTCTGCAGCTGAATCCCGTTATCGCATACAGAAAGGTACAGATGGTCGCGGTCAAAAATCTTGTCCAGCGCATCCATGTATTCGCGCGCCTGGCTGTTGCGGCCAGCCGCAACGTTCTGCCCGTAACGGCTAAAAAAATCGCCCGCGATGGCGATAAGGCCTTCCTTGTGCTGGTTCACCACCTCCAGCGGCACCGAGGGAATTTCGGCCCAGCGGTCGCTTTCCTCGTAGCGGTAACTCACGATGCGAAGCAGGTTGTAATAGCCCTTCTCATTCTCGACAAGCAGGGTCAGGCGTTCAAAAGTCGTCGGGTCCTTCTGGCTCGCGCTCGAGGAATCCACGTAAATATGGCAGCCGTAAATGGTCTTTATCGGCGGAAGCCCCTGCTCCTTGCGCTTCTTGTTCAAGTCCTTGCCGCGGGTCTGGATTTCCAGGATTCCGAACATCGCTCCGTGGTCTGTCAGGGCTACCGCCGGGGCGTTATCCGCAGCAGCGGCGTCCAGTATGCCGTTGAGACGCGCCGACGACTTCAATACGGAAAATTCGGAATGCACTTGCAGGTGAACAAAAGCCATACCTGCAATTTAGTAAATTCATATTTATTTATATTTAACCCTATGAAACGCGCACTTATTACAGGCATTACCGGTCAGGACGGTTCGTACCTGGCAGAGTTCCTTCTCGGGAAGGGTTACGAAGTTTACGGGCTTGTTCGCCGCAAGAGCAAGCTCGACTTCAACAACGCAGAGCACCTCAAGGGCAAGGTCACCTTCATCTTCGGAGACATGACCGATTCCGCATCGCTTTTGCGCGCCATGGAAATCGCGAAGCCCGACGAAATTTACAACCTCGCCGCACAATCATTCGTGACGACCTCCTGGGAAACGCCTCTCTCTACCGCGGACATCAACGCCATCGGTGTTACGAAGCTCCTCGAAGCCGTCCGCCTTTGCAAACCCGACACGCGCGTTTACCAAGCTTCTACCAGCGAAATGTTCGGCAAGGTTCAGGCCGTCCCGCAAAACGAGACGACCCCCTTCTACCCGCGCAGCCCCTATGGAGTTTCCAAGCTTTACGGACACTGGATCATCAAGAACTACCGTGAAAGCTACGGCATGTTCGCCTGTTCCGGAATCCTCTTCAACCACGAATCCGAACGCCGCGGCGCCGAATTCGTGACCCGCAAGATTACGATTGCCGTCGCGAAAATCAAGGCCGGCAAGCAGGACGTTCTCGAACTCGGCAATATGGACGCAAGCCGCGACTGGGGCCACAGTGCCGACTACGTACGCGCCATGTGGCTCATGCTACAGCAGAGCGAAGCCGATGACTTCGTGGTCGCCACCGGCGAAACCCACAAGGTTCGCGAATTCGTGCAGCTCGCCTTCAAGGCCGCCGGCATGGAAATCGAATTCCACGATTCTGGCATCAACGAATATGCAACCCTCAAGGGCACCGACAAGGTGGTCGTGAAGGTGAATCCGCAGTTCTTCCGCCCCGCCGAAGTGGACCTGCTCATCGGCGATGCAGCCAAGGCAAGAAAGGTTCTCGGCTGGAAGCCCGAAATCAGCTATGAACAGCTGGTGAAGCGCATGGTGGAAAGCGATATCAAGCTCCTCGCCGAAGGAAAGATTTGATGAAAGTCGTCATCGTCGGAGCATCGGGATTCGTTGGCAAGTACCTTGCCCGCGAGCTTGAATCCGCAGGGCATTCCACCGTAAAGGCGGACATTCCCGAAGTGAACCTGCTGAACGCAGAGCAGGTGGACGCGCTCATTGAAGGCGCAAAGCCCGACGCTGTCGTGAATCTCGCCGCCATCAGTTCGGTAGGCGCCTCCTGGAAAAGCCCCTCCGACACCATCAGCGTAAACGTGAATGGCACGCTCAACCTGCTGGAAGCGATCCGCAAGCACGCCCCGCAGGCAAAGACGCTTCTCATCGGGAGCGCCGAAGAATACGCCGTTCCCGAAGGCCAAAAGGCACTCAAGGAAACGGACCCGCTCGAAGCGAGCAATCCTTACGGCATCTCGAAAATTGCGCAGGAAAATTTCGCGCAGCTCTACCGCAAAAAATACGGGATGAAGATTGTGTGTACGCGCTCGTTCAACCACACGGGAGTCGGGCAGACAACCACATTCGCACTCCCGAGTTTCGTGAAGCAGGTCGCTGAAATCGACAAGTCGGGCAAGCCCGGCAAGATTTTCGTCGGGAACCTGAGCGCCTACCGCGATTTCTCGGACGTGGAAGACGTCGTGCATGTCTACCGCATGCTGCTCGAGAACGAAAACGAATTCGACACCTACAACGTAGGCTCCGGAGTCTCGAACAAGATCGAGGACCTGCTCAAGAACGTGATATTGAAACTCTCGCCGGTGCAGATCGAAATCGTCGTGGATCCCGAGAAGGTGCGCCCGGTCGAAACGCCGTACCTCTGCGCAGACAATTCCCGCGTGAAAAAATACTGGAACGGCACCGACATCCGCGTGACGCTCAAGAAGATGTTCGACCACTTCAGGGCCGAAGCGTAGTTATCGATCAGGCCCGAGGTATCGGGTACATTTCGAGGATAGAGCGGGCTTTCGCACCCACGTCACCAAACTTTTTCCGGTAATTCCTACGGACGCCAAGTTCCGCAGGGAGCATTGCCAGCGCCTGCAACCAGGCTTTGAGAAGAGCCCCACAAATAGCGGCCTTCGAGAGTTTTTTCCCGTCGCCGGACTGCCCGGGAACACCGCCCTTCGCCATGTTCAGGTAACGCACGAACCCGCGGAACGGCAGCTTCACGACATCCGAGAAAGGCAACAGGCGAATCGCGGTACGCAGGCGGTTCCTTTCGGAGTAGAACAGCTTGCGCGGGGAATAACGCACCGTCGTCATCGAGCGTTCGTGATAGACTTTCGCATCGGGGCAGAACACCGTCTTGAATCCGGCAAGGTTATGGCGGAAATACCATTCCGTTTCTTCGAAGAACAAGAAGAAACTCGCATCCATCCGGCCCGCCGCCTCGGCAGCCGCCTTGCGAAAACTCATCACCGCGCCATAGCAGCCGAACACTTCCTTTTCGCGCGCGTCCGCCTCGGCGATATCCAATCCGCTCGCCTCGTTTTTCGCGAAGAGGTCCGCGCCGAACTGCACGCCGACCGCATTCACGACGCCGCTCTTTTCCATCACGAGGCTCGCGACCGAGCCCGCTTCCGGGTGGCGTTCAAAGCATGCGAGCAGGTTCGACGCCCAGGCCGGATCGAATTCCAAATCCATATTGCAAAGCACCTGAATATCGGAATCCATATTGTCCAGGAGGCCGTTGCATGCGCCTGCATAACCCAGGTTCTTCTTGCTCTCGATAATCGTGCAATCGAGTCCCTGCGCTTTCAGATTCCGGATGGAATCATCGGCAGAAGCGTTGTCATAAACAAAGACGCGCACGGGTTCGGTCTGCGCAAGAAGACTCTTGACGCACGCCGTCAGTTCATCACCGCCATTGTAATTGATTATGCCGACATCGATTTTCATATTCACCTAAAAAAAGAAGGGGCCCGCAGGTCCCTTCAAATATAGATTAAACATCCAGCGAAGAATTACAGTCCGTAGTAACGGATGTAGTCGATTTCGCCAGCAAAGAAGCGGTCGTGCTTCGCCTGCATCATGGCGTCATAACCGATGCCGATGTTGTAGCCCAGCTGGGAAACATCGCCCACAGCTTCGGCGCTCACCGTCAGTTCGCCATTCTGGAGCACCTTGACAGAATCGGCGGTGCGTTCGACGCGGATCGTGGTCCATTCGTCAAGAGCGAGAGCGGCGCCCGTGAGGACGTTCCACTGCGTACCGTCAACTTCTTCGTCACGGAAATGAACCGTGAGAACGCCATCGTCGACGCGGAGCTGCCAGCCGTCGCCATAGCGTCCGGGAGGTTCCGCGACAATGATGTTCTGCATTTCAGCAAACGAGGTCGGCTTCACGCGAGCTTCAACTGCAAAGGTGTTGCGCTTGAAGATCTTCGAAAGGCCGATCTGCAAGCCGGACTGGCCATCGAGAGCCACAGTCGTATCGGCAACCTTGGCAGAGCCAACCACGTAACGAGTGGAGTTGTTCGCCATGCGGTCGAGACCGATGAAGGTCGGTTCGTTGAATTCCCAAGCGGCCAGGAGTCTTTCAACCTTGACGGGCAGGGCGCCAGCGCTAAAGCCGCTGAACTTGCCGAAGCGGACGTAGTCCATTTCGCCGATGAAGTAGCGGTTATGGAAAGACTGCTGCATACCGTCGAAACCGATGCTCCAGTCGTAGCGCATCTGGGTCACGTCACCCGTATAGGCAACGGCAACCGTGAGTTCGCCATTCTGGAACAGCTTGACGCTGTCGGCATTGCGTTCGAGGCGGATTTCGCTCCAAGTGTCGAGTTCCATCTTCTTGCCCGGGAAGATATTCCAGTCATCGCCATCCACGGAGTCATCGCGCAGGTGGACCGTCAAGACACCTTCGTCAATGCGAAGCTGCCAGCCGTCCACGCCACGTCCAGGAGGCTCGGCCACGATAATGTTCTGCATGGTTCCGAATTGCGTCGGCTTTACACGGGCCTCGACAACGAACTCGTTGATATTGATATCTTCGTCAAGCTTCACAGTAAAGCCCGAATGGCCATCGAAGCTTGCGATTCCGTCCGCGGAGGACACATCACCTTCGCCGATGGTCGCATCGTGTCCGTTACCGGTCACGTCGAGACCGACATTCTCGGCATCGTTGAAGTCCCATTCAGCGATCCATTCCGTAACCGGGGTGTCCGTATTGAGCTCGGCCGTATCCATAGGAATTTCGATCGTATCGAGGACCGCCGTCGTATCAACTTCGACTTCTTCGATTTCTTCGACCGTTTCGACACCGGCCTGTTCCACATGACCATTCTTGCAGTGGCACTTTCCGTGTTCCTTCGAATCAAAACCGATCGTGAACTTGCCGCTCACCTTGACCTTCTTGCTGCCATCGTCTTCGAAGGCGGCCAGGATCTTACCGTCGACCATGAAGGCAACGATCTTACCCGCATGTTCCATACGGACGTTGGTAAGCTTGTTCTTTTCGATGCTCTTTTCGGTCTTGAAAGTATGCCATTCGTCTTCGGCATTGTCACGCCAAGAGAACACGACGGCTCCGTCTTCTACCTGGATCATCCAGGCAGCGCCATCACCATCGACACCGGCAGATGCGACCGTGAAGGCAGAGTCATCTTCGACTTGGACTTCCGCTTCAACGGCAAAATCACCGTTCTGCAGGGTAGAATCAACATCGACCGAGACCGTCTGAGCGGTATCGGACGTCTCGTCGGAAAGCCACCAGGTCCCCACGACGGAGCGCCTGTATCCAGCAAGATGAGCCTGCGCATCCGCGGTGCTCACGCGAAGCACGACTCCGACATCGCTGTTCGAATCAATCGAAGCAACAGAGTCAGCTTCCAACGTCTGGCTCGAGCACCCGAACAGGGCACCCATCGCCACAAACGCAGCTGCAGGAAGAATTAAACCTTTTTTCATTATATCTCCTTTCCCTTAATGTTAAAACATTATGAGAGTAATATATATATTATATTGTACGTATGCAAGCGGCTATGCAAAAAACGATGACGAAAATCATCCTGAACACGATAAAGGTACTGGTGACCGTCGGGGGCATAGTCTACATATTCCATAAAATTCCCTTTTTTGACGCAATTTCGAACTGGAACAAGTCGGCGCTTCCCTGGCTTGCCGTTATTTTATTCTTAACCGTGATCCTCATGGCCATCCAGGCCAACCGCTGGCGCGGACTTCTGCTTGATGATGGAAAAAAAGTAAAATTTCGCACTTTTTACGCCTATATCGCCCTCGGGTACTTTTTCAACAACCTGCTCCCCAGCGGGTTCGGAGGCGATGCCGTAAAGACCATCGCATTCGGAAAGCGGTTCGGGAATACCGCCAATTCGGTTGCCGCCATCGCCATTTCGCGTATCATGGGGATACTCGCCATGATTCTGAGTTTCTTCATCGCGCTTCCCTTTGTCGTGGCAAAATACCAGGTTCCCCTCAGCTACACCATCACGGTGAGCGTTTTTGCCCTGGTCGCCATCCTGGTTGTCGTAGGTGGGCTTTTCTCGGATAAACTAAAAATTCCGGACAAACTAGCACTGAAGGTCCCCTTCCTGCTGAAACTGCAAAACGCATTCTCTATTTACAGGAGCCACCCCAAAGCCTTCTGGCTTTCCGGCTTGGATTCCGTCTGGCTGCAGATTGTCACCATCCTTATCCACTACGCCTACTTCAGGGCCGTCGGAATCGACGTGGACATCGCCATCATAACGGTATTCACGACCATCATGGTCGTATTTACGATGCTTCCCATTTCCATCAATGGCATCGGCATCCGTGAAAACGTGCAGGTCAGCCTGTACACCGGATTACTCGGCATTCCTGCCGACATCGTGCTCGCATCGACGCTATTGAGTTACCTGCCCCTGCTTTTCCAGGCTGCGCAGGGAGCCTTGGTGTTTGCCTGTTTAGGAAAAAACAAATAGTTCTAGGCGAATTGCCTATTACCAGACTTCTTCCTTGAGCTCACGGTCCCACATGTCCTTGATGACATCGTCGACCTTCTTGCCTTCGAAGAGGAGCGCGTGGACGGCATTCACGATGGGCATCTCGATTCCGAGCTTGTCGGCGAGCGCCTTGGTGCTCTTGCAGGTGGGCACGCCTTCGGCCACCATCTTCATGCCGGCAAGCACCTGATCGATGGTTTCGCCTTTACCGATGTGTTCGCCCACATAGCGGTTGCGGCTATGCTGCGAGAGGCAAGTCACGATAAGGTCGCCCATGCCGGCAAGGCCCGCAAACGTTTCGGACTTTGCACCGAGAGCCTTGCCCAAGCGGCACATTTCGGCCTGGCCACGGGTAAGGAGGGCTGCACGCGTATTGTCGCCAATCTTGTACTTGCCGCTCGCCTCGAGCCCGTAAAGCACACCGGAGGCAATCGCAATCACGTTCTTCACGGAACCGCAGAGTTCGATGCCCACGATGTCGGTAGAACTGTAAACGCGCAGGTAAGAGCAGCTCATCACCTTCTGCACGAACTTCGCGGATTCCTCGTTCACGCAGGCGGCCACAATCGCAGTAAGGATATGGCGGCTAACCTCTTCGGCATGCGAAGGCCCGCTGAAGGCAACCATCTTGTCGTCGGTGAGCCACGGCACGTTCGAGAGCAGCACTTCGCTCATCAGCTGGTTCGTACCTTCGAGAATACCCTTGGTGGCGCAGACGACGATGGGTTCCTTGCCCTTCGCCGGAGTCCACTTGCCCAGATTCTTCGCGACACCGCCCATGAACTGCGAAGGCACCACGATGAGCACCATGTCACAGCCTTCGAGGGCCGCATTCATGTCGGTCGTGTACTTGAAATCCGCCGGAAAAATTACGCCGGGGAGCTTGTCCTTGTACTGGTGTTCCGTCGAGAGCAAATCGACTTCGGCCTGCGAGTTCGTCCAGAAGGACACGTCACACTTGTTTTCATAAACCACCTGACCAAGAGTCAGGCCCCATCCGCCAGTTCCAAGTACAGTAACTTTCATGATTCAATTCCTTTTTTCAACAATCTACAATATTTACGCCTTCGGGGTTTTGCGCTTGCTGCCAAAACCGTTCTCGGTGCCGTTCAAAAGGCGCTTGATGTTCGACTTGTGCTTCACAATCACGAAAACAGCCACCAACAGGCAGGTAATCATGAGCCCGAGGTTGATATCGTCGGGCGGGAAGGGCAACTTGAGGTACCCCATCACGGCAAAAACGCCGAGCGCGACGCACGCACCGATGCTACCCACCGAAACGTACTTGGTTGAAGCCGTGAGGACAATCCACACGCCAAATGCAGAAAGTGCGGTAATCGGGCAGAGCGCGAGGAACACGCCGAGCGCAGCAAGCACGCCCTTGCCACCGCGGAAACCCGCAAAGCAGGTGAAGCTGTGGCCTAGAATCACGAGGATACCCGCGACAAGCGGAACCCAGTGCGAATAGTCCGCACCGCCGGCAGCCACCTGCATTTCGCACAACTTTATGGCAATCCACGGACCGAAGAAGCCCTTGAGCAGGTCCAGGAACACCACGGGAAGAGCAGGCTTCCAGCCCAGAACGCGGAACGTGTTGGTGAGCCCCGCATTCTTGGAGCCGTAGTCCCTAATGTCGAACGCGCGGCCCTTTGCGAGTTTTGCTATCCAGATCGCGCTGGGGATCGACCCCAGCAAGTACGCTATTGGAAGACTCAGTAAACTGTTCAAGTTCTTCATCCTTTCTGAGGGTTAACTTCTGGTCGAAATTCAGGCGCAGGGGCGCACCCTGCAACTGGAATTCCTCATAAAACTTTTTGAGCAGGTAACGCTTGTACGATTCGTCCACCAGCTCGGGCGTACGCGTCTCGATAGCGATTACGGGAGGCTCCACCATAATCTGGCAGGCGCGGGTAAGCGCCACCACGCGGGAGTTATGGCTCGGAGGCGCCTTCTCCTGCAAGAAATTCGCGAAGGATTCCGCCACGCGGTCACGACCAAGCACACGGCGGCAGTTCGCGTACACCGTCTGGATGGCCTGCACGATACGGTTGATACGCTGGCCTTCTTTTGCGCTCGCCGAAATAATCGGCACATACTCGAGCATCGGCTCGCGTTCCAGGAAATCCTTGACCATATGATCGAAAGACTTGTCGCTCTTGTTCGGGAGAATATCCCACTTGTTCAACACGACGACAAGACCCTTCCCCGCCTTGCGGATTTCCGTAATGATGCGGTAGTCCTGGACTTCCATGCCACGGGTGCAGTCCACCATCAGAACGGACAGGTCCGAACGGCGGATGCTTTCAAGCGTGCGCATGTTGCTGAAAACTTCAACTTCGTCTTCGACCTTCGCCTTCTTGCGGAGGCCCGCGGTATCGGTCACCACGAACTTCTGACCATCAACCACGAAATCGCAGTCGATGGAATCGCGGGTCGTACCCGGAATATCCGAAACCACGGCGCGTTCTTGACGTAACAGGCGGTTCAAGAGCGTGCTCTTGCCCGCATTCGGGCGGCCGAGAATCGCAAACCGGATGGGGCGTTCTTCGCGACGTTCCCCGCGCACGGGCGTCGGGAGGATCGAAATGACTTCGTCCATCAACGAAAGGCATGCATAACCCGTAAGCGCGCTGACCGTGCGCGGCTGGCCGAACCCGAGTTTCAAGAACTCGTAGCTTTCCTGGCGGTCGCCGAGGTTCTCGCTCTTGTTCGCCACAAGAATCACCTTCTTGTCGAGCTTGCGCACCAGACGAGCAAACTGCTGGTCGAGCTTGGTAATGCCGACGCGGATATCCACCATGAACAGCACGAGGTCGGATTCCTCGACCGCATTAAAAATCTGCGTACGGACGCTATCGGCCAGGACGTCGATGGAATCGTCCGGCAAGAAACCGCCGGTATCAACTACCGTGAATTCATGGCCCTTGTAATTCGCAGTCTGGTAATGCCTATCGCGGGTAACGCCGTCACGGTCCGAAACGACTGCGGCTCGGCGCCCCAGAATTCTATTGAAAAGCGAGGACTTACCCACATTCGGGCGTCCAATAATACATACGACAGGTAATTTCATCGTATGTAAATATAGAAATTAAAGGCTAGGAACGCGCGCGGCGGAAGTCTTCGATGAGGCAGCAGCTGATGCTCACGTCGGTTTCGTACTCGGGAATGTCCTCCCGCTTGACCCAGAGGGCTTCGGAAAGCTCGGATGCCTGCATGTGGATGGTATCGTCGCCATCGAGTTCAGCCGTAAAGCCCGCAATCATCGAATCGCTGAAGGGCCAGGGCTGCGAGCCGAAATAACGGACGTTCTTGACATAGACTCCCGCTTCCTCGAGCACTTCGCGATGCACCGCCTGCTCCAAGCTCTCCCCCACTTCCACGAATCCCGAAATCAAGAAAAGCCTCGGGTTCGGATTGTCGATGTTGTGGGCCATCAGGAGCTTGTCGCCGTTATGAACCGCCACAATCACGACCGGAGAGATGCGCGGGTAAACCACGTTCCCGCATTTAGGACAAACTATTGCACGTTCCTTGTCGCTACGGGAAGTCTCGCTTCCGCAGCGCCCGCAAAAGCGGTTCTGCGATTCCCAATGGGCGATATGCGCCGCGGTCGCCCCGCCCAAGCGCAAAAGCGGGTCGCCCATATAGCGGTAAGTGCGCGCCGGGCAAAGGACGTAATCGTCCGATGCAGATTCCACCAGCTCTTTCGAAATGCTGAGATCCGCCAGGAAATATGCCGCATCGTCTATGCTGAAAAGGTAATGGCACGGGATATCTTCTCGATTGAAATCAGCCACCTTGGGAATTTCAAAAGAATCGCCGTTCTTTTTAAGCAGGCTCTTATCGCCAAAATAAACAACAAGAAAATCCGTCGGTCGCGGGGACTGTTTACGGAACTCGTTGTAAAGCTTATGAGGTTCTATCTCGTGCAGCATGCGCGAAATATAGATTTATTCCCTTATGCAAATCTGGTTTCTGCCACGGGATTTTGCCAATTCAAGCAGCAAATCCAAGACGCGGAGCATCTTATTCTGGTGGTAGAACCCTTCATTCGAGCAATCGACAAACCCGCCGCTCACCGTCACGCGGACTTCCGGATGGTCTTCGAATTCCAGCTCGGAAATATCCTTGCGCACCTGTTCTGCACGTTGGAAAGCCTCGCCGGAGGACTTTGCATAGAAAAGCTGGATAAAATCCGTATCGCCGAATCTGGCGGCGCATTCACCGAAGCCGACTATCCGGGTCGACGCAGCCACATTCGCGATACCGCAAAGGACCTTGTCCCCAAAATCATTCCCATACTTGTCCACGATGTCCCTGAATTCATCGACACCGTATTTCATCATATAGAACCCGCTACGTTCCGGCCAGATCATCTTCTCCAGGTAATTGATGAAGTGGTTGCGGTTGAAAAGCCGCGTCAGCGGGTCACGCTTCGAATAAAAATCAAGCTTCTTGATCAGGGCGTCCCTCTGTCGGCGCTCATGATCGAAAACGTAAACCAGGAAGGCGACTCCCGCGTAAAGGGCAACCGCCATCAAGAAGAACGAAACGGAATAGTCCAAGTGGGCCAATTCCGGATCAATCATGTTTATGAGCTCGGGATGCTGCCGCGCCAAGAAAAAGGTCATCTCGTAGGAGCATATCGCTATCAAGACCAACAGGAAACGGCGCTTCTTGTGGTTATAGAGCGAGCAGAGGAAAATGCCCATAAAGCAGTTGAAAATGATTCCGCTTTCAAACCCGCCTGTCCAAAAAAATATCGGCGGCAAGATGAATACGTTCAGGAGGATGCACGCGATAAAATAGCAGATCGAAACACGCCCGGTCTTCTTGGCGATAACGCCGACCACAACGAACATCAGGAGCGCGCCGACGCTCATGATTCCGGAATGGCCACCGAGGCCTAAGTACAAATTAACAATAGTGGATGCGCCGGTCGCAAAGACCGCAAAAAAAAGGACTCCCCAGAAGGCTTTTTCTTCCAAAGTCTTGCCACTGACAATCAGTTGTCTCACCCTATCCGTAATCATCTCTTACAGAATATAGAACAAAATAGATGCCAAGCAAGGTATAATCTGTACGAAATGCGGTAATAAAGGCTGTTTTTGCTCTTGCCGCCCGTAAAGGAAACGGTTCCCTCGTGACGACGGTACAGCTGAAGGACTTCATCCTGATACCCACAGCGGAAATGCACCTGCGAATAGTACGAAATCCACAGGTCGTGAGCCACCGCCTTGGGCGGGAACGGCAGGCAGGCTTCCTTCACCTCGCGGGTAAAAGCCATGCAGCTCCCGAGCCAGCAATTGTTCAGGAGGTTTCGCCAAAGCGCCTTCTTCATCGGCCAATCCTTGTCGAAATGGCGTTCCTTGACGACATTCAAGTCGGCATCGGTCCGGGAACAATTGCATAAAATCGTATCGTAGCCGCCATCCTTCAGGAACTTTTCCATCTTGTCGAGCTTGCCGGGGAGCCATACGTCGTCCTGGTCGGCAAAGAAGATGATATCGCCCGAGGACTGGCGCAGCGCATTCTCGAAATTATGCGCCACCCCGTGGTCGGCATTGTTGAAAATCTTGATGCGGGGATCCCCATAGGATTTCACGATATCCAGGGTTGCGTCCGTAGAAGCGTCGTCGGAAACAATCAATTCGTCATCGTCCCGCAACTGCGGAAGAATGCTGTCCAATTGCTCCCTGATGTACTTCTCGCCATTGTAAGTGGCCATGCAGACGCTACGCATATCTACAACCAACTATACAAAATTTTATAGATGAGGTACCGCGGGTATGAAAGCCCAAACTCCTTATGGAGCAGTTTTGCCGCCGCGCAAAAAGCACGCCAACCTTTAACCGAGAACGCACGCCGGAAAAATCCCTTCGCGGCAGAGTCCGCACCGAGCGTATTGGAACCGTGCTGGCGGTAGTCGATCGTCACATCGTCCACCACCGAGACCCAGCCGTCGTGGAACTGCGTGCAAAGGGCCACCCACTCATCGTGCATCGTCGCAAGGGGCGACATCGGGAGAGATACATCTCGGGCCGCGCGGTTGAGCATCATCGCACATCCCGTGACCACGTGTCTCACGCACAGCATCTGCGGGTGCTTCCGAAACACGTCTATCCGGAGGTCTTCATTGAAGGATTCCCGGATGAGGTCGCGGTTCTCGTCCACAACGCGGAGGTCCGTCGAGACGACTACAGGAGTCGTGCAAACCGTGTCGCGACAAGCCCGGGACTCGACATCCCGCATATGGGCAACGGTCTTCTCGATCTTGGTCGCATGCCAAAAATCGTCCTGGTCGCAGAACATGTAGTAGTCGGATTCCACGGATTCCAGCAGGCGCATGAAGGACTGCGCCGCACCGCAATGCGGCTGCCCATCACTGACTAGGGTAATCCGGCCAGGATGCAATTGCATAAAATCGGCGAGGATCTTGAGCGTACTATCGGTAGAACCGTCGTCGCGGACAAACAGGTGGAAATCATCGCAAGACTGCCGGAACAGCGATTCGAGCTGTTCCCTCAGGAACCTTGCGCCGTTGTAGGTCGCAAGCAATACGGCAATCTGTCGACTATTCTGTTCCATAGTCTCTCCAAACGAACCACCAACCGTCAATTACTCCAAGTACGTGTACCCGTACAGGCCGCCGCGGTAGATGTTCAGGAATTCCTTGCCTTCTTGCAGGCTGATCTTCCCTTCCTTCACGGAGCGCGACACCCAGTTTTCCATGGTGCGCACGAGGGCCTTGTCGCTGAAGTTCACGTAGTCGAGTACGTCTTCCACGGATTCGCCGTCGATGACCTTATCGATTTCATAGCCGCCCTTGTCGTTGCACACGATGTGGACCGCGTTCGTATCGCCGAAGAGGTTGTGCAGGTCGCCGAGGATTTCCTGGTAGGCGCCCACGAGGTAGACCGCGATGTAGTACGGTTCGCCGTTCTTCAGTTCATGCAGCGGGAGCGTGCGGCTCACGTCGCCACCGCGAACGAACATGTCGATCTTTCCGTCGGAGTCGCAGGTGACATCCTGGATGGTCGTCTCGACCGTCGGTTCCTCGTTCAAGCGCTGGATAGGCATGAGCGGGAAAACCTGGTCCACGCCCCAGCTATCCGGCAGGCTCTGGAACAAGCTGAAGTTGCAGAAGTACTTCTGCGCCAAGAGGCGCGGGAGTTCGCTGAGTTCGTAAGGCGGATGGCGCAAGTCTTTCGCCAACTGGTCCACCTTGCGCACGATGCTCCAGAACAGGCGTTCGCACATGGCGCGCGTCGGCAGGTCGTAATCGCCCACCTTGAAGCCGTTCAAGACGTCGTCGTTCAGCTGGATGGCATCGTGCCAGCTTTCGAGCAGGTTCTTCGGGGTGAGTCCCTTGTAGATGCCGAACAAATCCTTCAATGCATCGGGAGCATCATCGTCAATCTCGTGTGCATTCTCGTCGAAGAACGCCTGGCCGGCGGTTTCCAGAACGTTGAATACCAAGATGGAATGGTGTGCCGCAAGCGCACGGCCCGATTCCGCGATGATGTTCGGGTGCGGCACGTCGCCGTTCTCGCAGGCTTCGAACATGGCGTACACCACGTCGTTCGCGTATTCCTGGATGGAGTAGTTCACCGAGCTCGCGTTAGAGCTGCGGGTGCCATCGTAATCGACTCCGAGGCCGCCGCCCACGTCCACGAATTCGAGACTCATGCCCATCTTGCGAATCTGCACATAGAACTGCGAGACTTCGCGAAGGCCGCTCTTGATGTGACGGATGTTCGTAATCTGGCTACCCAGGTGGAAGTGGATGAGCTTCATGCAGTCTTCCATCTTCTCTTGCTTGATGTAGTCGAGAGCTTCCAACAGTTCGGAACTGTTCAGGCCGAACTTGCTGTGGTATCCGCCGGATTCTTCCCACTTGCCGCTGCCGGAGCTTGCAAGCTTGATGCGGATGCCGATATTCGGGCGCACGCCGATACGGCGGGAAAGTTCCACCACCAGGTGGAGTTCGTTCATCTTCTCGACGACGATGAAAATCTTCTTGCCCATCTTCTGTGCAAGGAGTGCAAGTTCGATGAAGTCCTCGTCCTTGTAACCGTTGCAGATGATCAGCGAATCCGGATTGTCCATGTTCGCGAGTACCGCATGCAGTTCCGGCTTGGAACCGGCTTCAAGACCGATGTTGTACTTCTTGCCGTGGCTGACGATTTCTTCGAGCACGGCGCGTTGCTGGTTCACCTTGATCGGGAAGATGCTGTAGTAACTCCCGTTGAAACCGTATTCCTGACGGGACTTGTTGAAGCACTCATTGATCTTCTCGATGCGGCTGTCCAGGATGTCCGGGAAGCGAAGCAGCATCGGAGTGGAGACGTCACGGAGCGAAAGTTCCTGCACGAGTTCGTACAGGTCGATGTCCGGACCGCCTTCCTTGAGCGGATGAACAGTTGCGTGGCCCTTCTCGTTGATGTCGAAGAAGTTCACGCCCCAACCCTTGACATTGTACAAGTCACGGGAATCGTCAATGCGCCATTTTTTCATTGCTCTGAGTCTCTCTAGTCAACGAGAACAGGGTTGAAGTTTTCCTTCCACGGGAGGCCGTACTTGGTGAGGGCTTCCATGAACGGATCCGGATCAAATTCTTCGACGGTGTGCACGCCCGGCTTGTTCCACTTGCCGGTGAGCACCATCATGGCGCCGCACATGGCCGGCACGCCGGTCGTGTAGGCGATAGCCTGGCTGCCAAGTTCCTTGTAGCATTCCTGGTGGTCGCACACGTTGTAGAGGTAATAGGTCTTCGGCTTGCCGTCCTTGGTGCCCTTGAAGATGCAACCGATGTTCGTCTTGCCCACCGTGCGGGGACCGAGGCTTGCCGGATCCGGGAGGAGCGCCTTGAGGAACTGGATAGGCACGATTTCCTGGCCCTGGAACTTGATGGGCTGCGTAGAGAGCATGCCCACGTCTTCGAGGCAGCGCATGTGGTCGAGATAGCTCTGGCCGAACGTCATGAAGAAGCGGATGCGCTTTACGCCCGGGATGTTCTGGGCGAGCGATTCGATTTCTTCGTGGTGCAGCAGGTACATGTCCTTCTGGCCAACCTGGTCGAAGTCATACACGCGCTTGATGCTCATGGCCGGGATTTCGACCCAGTGGCCCTTGCCGTTCTCGTCGGTGTCCCAGTAGCTGCCCGGAGCGGAAACTTCGCGCAGGTTGATTTCGGGGTTGAAGTTCGTGGCGAACTTGTAGCCGTGATCGCCGCCGTTGCAGTCGAGGATATCGATTTCTTCGATAGTGTCGAACTGGTGCTTGAGGGCGTAGGCGCAGTAGGCCTGCGAAACACCCGGGTCAAAGCCGGAACCGAGCAGAGCCGTGAGGCCGGCCTTTTCAAATTTTTCCTTGTATGCCCACTGCCAGCTGTAGTCGAAGTAGGCGCTGAAGCCCTGTTCCTTGCAGCGCTTGTCGTAGACCTTGCGCCATTCCGGATCATCAATGTTTTCGGGCTCGTAGTTCGCCGTGTCCATGTAGTTCACTCTACATTCGAGGCAAGCATCCATGATGGCGAGGTCCTGGTACGGGAGCGCGATGTTCATCACGAGGTCGGGCTTGTATTCCTTGATGAGTTTCACGACATTTTCAGCCTTGTCGGCATCAACCGCGGCAGTCGTAATGACCGTCTTCGTATTCGGGCGCAGTTCCTGTGCCAGCTTTTCGCAGTTTTCGCGGTGACGGCTAGCGATGCAGATTTCGCTGAACACTTCGCTTGCCGTGCAGCATTTCTTGATAGCAACCGTGGCGACAGCGCCACAACCGATAATCAAAGCTCTTGCCATTTTGTGTTTATCCTCATTATGGAATTGTTAGCCCCATAAATTTAAAAAAAAGCTATTATTCAATCATCATTGAAAAGGAGTTAGGATGAAAAAGATCTATAAAATGGCAGTCATTTCGTTCGCACTCGCCTTTGCGGCCTGCGACGATTCCACCGCGGCCAGCGAAAATGGCGACGACGATTCAAACGTCGCCTGCACCGACGAACCGGTAGATTGCCCTTCCATATTTGTTGAAAATGCCGTCCACGACAGCCGCGACTGCCACTGGTACAAGGTCGCAGAATTCGGCACACAGACATGGATGATCGAGAACCTGAGCTACAATTCATGCCATCTCAAGGGCCAAACCTGGTGCTACGATGGCAACGGAGCCAACTGCGAGCAATACGGCCGCCTTTACACCTGGACTGCCGTAATGGGGCTCGAAAAAAAATACCAGAAGAACTACGCGAATGCGACAGCCCCGACCAGTGGAATCTGCCCCAGCGGTTACCACGTTCCGTCCGATGCAGAATGGCAAATGCTCTTTGACTTTATCGATGGAAACGGAGGCGATGCGACCGCATTCAACTTCCAGTACAGCGGAGAGAAGTCATTCGCGGGCTACTCCGACTTGGGAAGAAAGGCCTTCTTCTGGACTGCCAGCGAAGACACAAATCCCGAACCGATTGGCGGTCCGGGAAATGCGATCATCTGGACGTATACGGACACCTTCGGGTTCGGAGGCGGTTCCGTAATGAAAGACAGCGGACTGTCCGTCCGCTGCGTGAAGGATTAATAGACAAGGGAGGGTTCCACCCTCCCTAAGACTCTCCCAACACTTGAAACTAGTTTTCAACTAGTTTCTGCGTGGGCACCTTCGGTGCTATTAGTAGTCTAGTAAATTAGTAGTCTAGTAATTGCGCAAAGCGCATTACTTTTCGCCTCAGCCATAAAGACATGCCAGCATGTCTTTGCGGCATTCGGCTCTTAGTAATTCTCAGCAGTCACTTCGAAGAAAGACTGTGGGTGGGCGCAGACGGGGCAGGCGGCCGGGGCCTTGGTGCCTACGACGATATGACCGCAGTTGCGGCATTCCCATACCTTGACTTCGCTCTTCTCGAACACGGCGGCAGTTTCCACGTTCTTGAGCAAAGCGCGGTAGCGTTCTTCGTGGCGCTTCTCGATAGCGGCGACGGCACGGAACTTCTTGGCGAGGGCCGCAAAGCCTTCGGCTTCGGCGGTCTTCGCGAAGTCTTCGTACATGTCGGTCCATTCGTAGTTCTCGCCGTCGGCGGCAGCCTTCAGGTTGGCAGCGGTGTCGCCGATACCGTCGAGTTCCTTGAACCACAGCTTGGCGTGTTCCTTCTCGTTGTCGGCAGTCTTCAGGAAGATTTCCGCGATCTGTTCGAAGCCTTCCTTCTTCGCGCAGCTGGCGAAGTAGGTGTACTTGTTGCGAGCCTGGGATTCACCTGCGAAGGCGGCCTGGAGGTTCTTTTCGGTCTGTGTTCCGGCGTACTTGTTTGCCATAGTTTCCTCTTTGGGTTGCGGGTTCCGAGAAACCCTGTCTTGTGTCTTTGTCCCGTCAATGTAGATTTTTTTGACTTCAAAAGACAACGCCCTCCCCCAAATAATACGCTTTGTATAATTTAGAGAAAATTTCTTGATTTTATAACTGAAATCCGTTAATTTTTAACAGAATTCTTAATTTTTGTATAGTAGAATTATTGACTTTCGAGTCAAAACAACCTAATTTATAGATATGAAACCCATTACCGAATACAGGGATTACCGCCTCTTCATGCAGGATTTTTACGATTACCGTAAAACACACGGTGCATTCTCGTGGCGCGAATTCTGCAAGCTCGCCGGGTTTTCATCGCCGAATTTTCTGAAGCTCGTCTGCATCGGCCAAAGCAAACTTTCCAAGGTCAAGATTCCCCAAGTTTCCAGAGCCATGGGGTTAAGCGGGTATGAAAGCGAATATTTCGCCCACCTCGTCGCCTTCGGAAATGCCACGAAGGATTCCGTCAAGAAAGCAGAGCTCCTCGAAATGGAACGCATCGCGCGGGAACACAAGGTCCGCGTCGTCGACAGCGACGCCTTCCAGTATTATGAATCCTGGAAGTATCCCGTGATCCGCGAGCTCGCGCCGATGATGCCGGGGGCTCGCCCGCGCGACATCGCCGAAGAATGCAAGGAATACGTTTCTGCCGAAGAAGTCCGCGACATCCTCGCCTTCCTGGTGAAGGCTGGATTTTTGGAGAAGAACGGAGACAAGGTTTATTCGCAGACCGAACAGACCGTCATCGGTTCGCCGGAAGCAATCCCCATCGCCATCCGCGCAATGCACAAGGAGATGGGCAACATGGCCGTACGTGCGGTAGACCGCTACAATGCAAGCGAAAGGTTCATCACCGGGGCGACACTCGGCGTATGCGAAGAAGCGTATAGCCGCATCGTCGAAGAGGTGAACGCCTGCTGCAAGAAGGTCGTCGATATAGCGAACGAGTACAAGGACTTGGACCAGGTCTACCGAATCAATTTTCAACTATTCCCTTGCACAGGCAAAGTGAAGGAGAAATAATATGCTTAAGAAGAATCTTTTCATAGCAGGGGGCTTTGCCCTAATCGCATTCGCAGCCTGTTCCTCGGACGAATCCTCGACCGCAGGGGCGACCATCGATCCGAACGCCATCGCCGAGATCAGCAGTTCTTCGGGTGGCAGTTCCTCGTCTAAAAATCAATCCACAAAACAGGACATCGAATTCTCCACAGAAGCTACCGCGAGAGCTCCGCTTCCTATGGGCGAACTCACCGTCTACGGCAAGGAAAACGGAGCGGAGGCGACCTGTTCAGCAGGCAAGTACGCCAACACGAGGGAATACCTCGCGAGAATCAGCATTGCCGACGGGGAAACCATGGAACGGACAATCTGGTTACGCAACTTCGGAAGCGCCTGCGACGATATCTACAAGGCTTTCCAGGAATCGTGTAATTCCGGCTTGGTGGATGTCGCACCGGATGCGGTATGTAGCGGGAACGGAGACTTAAAGGCTTTCTGCTACGCTTCCAAAACTGATTCCGTTAGAACATGCAATGCAAGAGGCGAATGCGTCACGGCAGGGCCGGATTCCACAATCAACTTCGATACGCTTCTCGAGAGTTTCACCAAGGAATCCAACGATATCTGCGGCACCATCGCAGACGGTGTAGATACGACGGAATACGACATTCCTAAATCGGAACCCGACAGCAGTATCAAGGCGAATTCCAGCAGGATGTTCATCCTTGAACCCAACACGGATTCGCTGGATGTTACGGATGAAGAGCGCGTGGTTTTGGACAGTCTTGCATCGGCATTCCCGCAAAAAACGCGAATAGACGAAATCGACGGTATGACCATTTTTATCAACTACGATGCAGAATACCACTTCACGACGGAAGGTAAAAAATTCATCCTTAACGAAGATGACAACACCTGTACCGGAAGCATCTATCAGGAAGAATTCGGCGTAACGCGTCATATCGCAAAATACGGAGACTGGCGTTCAACCAATACGACTACCCTCCTAGTACCCGACATCGGCATTGTATACCTAGTCAATGACGGTACCGGTTCGGCCAAGGAAGTTTTCCAGGCGGAATGCGAAGCGACAAACGGTTCTTATTACGAATATATCGAGAAGGCATTTGGATGTGCCGTAAAGAATTTCACGGGAATCCCGTTCGAAACCATCGTTAGCGAACAGGAAACTATGAGTAGGAACAATTTCAATATTCTTCCGGAATTCACTCCGCGAAACTAGAACGCACTAAAAATTATACTAGATTGTTATCCGTTGCGGCACGTGTCGCGACGGAGTTTTTTATGGCAATTTTCAATAGCATTCTCGAAACTATCGGCAACACACCACTCGTACGCATCAACAAGTTGAACAAGGGCGGGGCCGAAGTCTACGTAAAACTCGAAAGTTTCAACCCGCTCGGAAGCGCGAAGGACCGCGTGGCGTTCAACATGATTGAACGCGCCGAAAAGGAGGGCAAACTCAAGCCGGGCGCCCTCATTATCGAGCCGACCAGCGGCAACACGGGCGTCGGGCTCGCCTACGTGGGGGCCGTAAAGGGCTACAAGGTGGTGCTTACGATGCCCGATTCCATGAGCATGGAACGCAGGCTGCTATTGAAAGCGCTCGGTGCCGAGGTCGTGCTGACCGAAGGCGCAAAGGGCATGGCGGGCTGTATCGAGAAGGCGAACGAGATTGCGGCGCAGAACCCTGGGAGTTTTATCCCGCAGCAGTTCGAGAATCCGGCGAACCCGGAAGCGCACTACCTCACCACGGGCCCCGAAATCTGGCGCGATACCGACGGCAAGGTGGATGTATTCATCGCGACGGCGGGTACCGGCGGAACGGTGAGCGGAACTGCGAAATTCCTCAAGGAAAAGAATCCGAACGTTTATGTAATCGCCATCGAGCCCGATGACTCCCCGATGATATCGAAGGGAGTTGCGGGCCCGCACAAAATCCAGGGAATCGGCGCGAACTTCATCCCGAAAATCTACGACCCGAAGGTGGTCGACGAAGTGTACCTCACCAGCACCGAGAAGGCCGGAAGTGCGGCCCGCGCGGCAGCAAGCGAAGAAGGCATCTTTGTCGGGATTTCGTCCGGAGCGGCTCTCGAATGCGCCCTCACAGTGGCAAAACGCCCCGAATTCAAGGGCAAGAGGATCGTCGCGCTCCTCCCCGACACCGGCGAGCGTTACCTGAGCACCTGGCTCTGGACCGAAAAATAAGCTTATATTTCTATAAACCAAACAAAGGAGACTCCCCATGGTAATGACGGTATTTATCCTGTACCTGCTGATGATGCTCGGCATCGGATTCTACTTTTCCAAGAAGGCGAACAGCCTGAACGCCTACTACCTCGGCAACCGCGGTATGAACAAGTGGGTGGTCGCGATGTCCGCCCAGGCCTCCGACATGAGCGGCTGGCTTTTGATGGGCCTTCCGGGCGCCGTGTTCGTGAGCGGTTTCTCCGAAGCGTGGATCGGCATCGGTCTCGTCATCGGCACGTACCTCAACTGGAAAATCGTGGGCAAGCGCCTGCGCAAGTACAGCCATTTCTGCGGTGACTCCATCACCCTCCCCGACTTTTTCTCGAACCGCTTCCGCGACAAGAAGGGAATCATCCGCGTCATCGCCTCGATTTTCATCCTCGCATTCTTCCTGTTCTACACGGTCTCGGGCTTTGTCGCTAGCGCCAAGCTGTTCGGCACCATCTTCGGCATGAACTACACCACAGGCCTTATCCTCGGCGCCGTCGTCGTGGTGAGCTACACGTTCATGGGAGGCTTCTTCGCCGTCTGCTGGACCGACTTTATCCAGGCCATCATGATGCTTATTGCCGTCGTCGCCATTCCCTCGATTATCATGGCCGGCTCGGGCGGATTTGCTGCCACCATGGATGCCGTGAACGCGCAGAATCCCTACCTGATGAGCCTCTTCACGAACGCCACCACGGGCAAGTCCATCGGCCTTATCGCATTGATTTCCAGCCTCGCCTGGGGTCTCGGCTACTTCGGCATGCCGCACATCCTCGTGCGCTTCATGAGCATCAAGAACGCCGAAGAAATCAAGCACTCCCGCCGCATCGCCATGACTTGGGTGACTATCTGCCTCGGCGCCGTCGTGATGATTGCCCTGCTCGGCCGCTACTACGTGGAAGCAAACGGCATTATCGTCGCCGACCCGGAACGCATCTTCATGATCCTGTGCCAGGCCCTCTGCCATCCGGCCGTTGCCGCTATCCTCATGGCAGCCATCCTCGCCGCCATCATGAGTACCGCCGACTCGCAGCTGCTCGTTTCCGCTTCTGCTTTCAGTAACGACCTCTACAAGCACCTGTTCCGCAAGAACGCATCCAACAAGGAAGTCATGTGGGTGAGCCGCGGCGTGGTCGTGGTCATCACGATTATCGCAGTCATTGTCGCCATGCAGGGAGCCCCCAGCGCCGACGGCGTCAAGCAGGGCAAGAGCTTCCTCGACGTGGTGATGAGCCTCGTGAGCTTCGCCTGGGGCGGCTTCGGCGCCACCTTCGGACCGATCATGCTCCTCGCCCTGTTCTGGAAGCGCACCACCCTCCCGGCAGCCATCGCAGGTATGCTCGTGGGCGGTATCACGACGTTCGTGTGGAAGTTCTACCTCTCCGGATTCTCCGCCGAAATCTTCCAGATTTACGAGCTCGTTCCCGGCTTCGTGCTTAGCTTTGCGACCATCGTGATCGTGAGCCTCTGCACCAAAGCCCCCAGCAAAGAAATCATTGAAGAATTTGAACAAGTAGATAAAACAAGATTAAGTGATATAAAGTTATAAATTCAGGACGACAAATGCGTAAGGCGAGAGTCGCAGCCATGCTTGCATGGATATGACCGAGCCTAGCATTTGGTACTTGAGCGCAGCGAAAGTACAATTTGACCAAGTCGAACACACCCGCCTGAGCACGCTCAAGCTGGACTAATCAGTCCCTAAAATCGAAGACAGAAAAACGCCCCGCAAATGCGAGGCGTTTTATTTTACATTGAGGTAAAGAATTCTATCGAAGCATCAGGGCCTTGTTCGCAAGGACCTTGCCGTGCGCATCGAGCAACTTCGCCACATAGCGGCCCGCAGGAAGCTTCCCGAGCGAAACGGAGGCGTTGCCAGAAACAGGTTGCGTAAGAAGCGTCTTGCCATTCACGGCAAAGAGAGCAAGCGTTCCGCCCATCGGAGCCGTCACGTGGAGCGTGCGCTTTTCCTGTTGCAGGCGGGGCGATACAGGCAAGGCAACCCGCTTGTTACCCATGACAATTTCGGTCCCTTCGGGAGCGCCCACGATAAGCCCGCGGCCCACCGTACTCATGTACACCACGCCAAAGGTATTCATGTCACCCTGGACAAAGTTTCCGTTGCCCGGACCGCCGAACTGGTGCATGTCATCGTTCACGCGTTCAAAAGTCTTGCACTTGTCGGTACTGCGGTAGATGCCGATCGGGTCACCTTCCTTCGCGGCACCCCAGATAAAGATAGTCTCGTAGTCGGCACCTTCCTTGGCCTTGCCAATACCCACGGCAATTGCCGTCGAAGCGCCCTCGCAGCGGTTCCAGGTCTTGCCACCATCTTCCGTATAGGCAAGCCCGTTCTCGCTGAAGCCCTTCTGGAGCCAGACCTGCGCCTGGTCCATCGGGACCCACACGTGGCCTTCCCTACCCGGCACCGTGCGGATGTAGTTGCTTCCGTTGTAGTATTCGCCCGCGCTCTCGTTCTGCAGGCGGGCTTCCTGCTTCACGAAATTCTTGCCCGCATCCGTCGACTTGTAGAGCGTGCCCATGGAGTTCATCACGTAGAACACGTCGGGGTTCACCGGGTCGGCAACGATATGCGAATAGTTTGTCTGTTCTCCCGTCTCAACAGCAGTCCAGGTCGCGCCGTTGTCATCGGAGCGGTAAGTCGCATTCTCGGGCCTGTGGAGCATCACCTTGCCATCGGCAGAAAGCACGATCCAGCCCTTGCCACCCTTGAGCGTCGTCTTCACGCTATCCCATGTCTTGCCCATGTCCTCGGAGCGGTACATCACGTTGAAGTTCTGCGAGTCGTACTGGCCATACACGGTAATCATGCCAGTGCGCACCAGGGAGCCGGAGAGCGGTGCATATCCCATGCTCTCGGTAGTGCCGACCGTAGGCTTATGGCGCTTTGCGCTCTCGTTGATATTCGTGTAAGTCGCGCCATCGTAGTCGCCAATCGCCGTCACCAGCGGGCCACCCGGAATGCTCACGATATCGAGCGGGACAGTCTCCTCGATACCCTTGGACTGGAACTTCCACACGGGGACCTTTGCAGTAATGTCGTCCGTCATGAAGATGCCGTTACCGCTCGTGACCCATGCCTGCTTGTTGTTGAACGGGTTGATTTCGAGCGAGCCCGCCCAGTGGATGGCGTTGCCCGGAATCCAGTCCGTGCCGTTCGCATCGATGTTGACGCCGTCACCGTAATGCTGGCCGTGAATCCACGTCTTGCCGCCATCCATCGTCGTGTAGATGCGGTCGCCGTAATTGTCGCGCTCGTTGCCTTCCGCATCCTTCGCGAGGTGGCGGCCGGTATACTTGCCGAGCGTCGAAATCACGATATGGTTCTTGTCCTTCGGGTCAATCGCGACACCGCCGTAGGAACTCTCATCCTTCTCGTAGGTGGTGGGACTCTGTTCGTGCGTCACCGAGTCGCTCGGGGTGAGGTCGGTCCAGGTGCCGCCCGCGATGTTATACTTGTAAAAACCGCCTCTCGAGATATTGTGCGGGCCCGGGCCATCGGCGAAAGTGACGAACATGTCGCCATCGACAATCTTCGCGCGGTGGGGCATCAGGCCAGTAGGCACTCCCGAAACGGTCTTCCACGTGGCACCGCCGTCATTACTCACCTGAAGGTTGTCCTTCGTATCGGAAATACCGATGTAGATGGTCTTGGTCGAGCCGTCGGAGTTCTTGCCCTGCGATTCGTCGAACATCACGAAGCTGATGCCGTTCACGTTATTGAGGCTCGATTCCTTCGCATCGGAAAGCGCGACCTTGTAGGCGCTCGTCCATGTCTTGCCGTAGTCGGTACTCTTGTAGAGGCCCTTGGTGCGGCTACCGCAAAAGATGATGTTCGGCTTATTCGGGTCCACAGCGAGCTTTTCGCCGGTCTGGCGTCCCATGCCGTTACCGTGCGCAAGCATTTCCACGTAACTCGTGTCCCAGGTGGCACCGTAGTCCTCACTGCGGAGCACAGCGGTACGGCCCTGGCTAAAGTATCCCGTACCCGCGAGCACATAGATGCGCTTCGGGTCCGTCGGGTCGAGCGCGAACGCCTCGGTACCGTAGAGGCCCTTGTCGTTTTCCGAAATCCAGTCCATCAACGGGATCCAGATTTTATTCGCAAAATCAAAACGGTAGATACCGCCCACGTCGGTGCGGGCGTAGAGCAAGTTTTCGGCCTTGGGGTGAAAAATCACCGCCGACACGAATCCGCCACCGTCGAAGCGGACGTTGCCCCAGTTGTAATCCTCGGCCTGGGCAGAAGCCGCAAGGGCCGCGACCGTTGCGGCACCCATCAAGAATTTTCCAAACATAGTTGACTCCAATAGTCTCATGCACCACCAAGAAGATATATTAATGCTTGCGGGAAAGCCCCGAAATGCGGGTTGCGCCTGTCAAAAGCGTTTATGTAAACACAACAAGGCTAAAAAGGGGGTAAAAAGGGGCAAAGCCTTTACAAAACAGCATTTTTTGTTAAATTTGGAACACTCGCGGGAGTAGCTCAGTTGGTAGAGCGCGACCTTCCCAAGGTCGATGTCGAGGGTTCGAGACCCTTTTCCCGCTCTAAAAACAAAAGAAGACGCCCAAAGGCGTCTTTTTTGTTTTTATGGTTCGGGAGAAAAAGGTGACGAGAACCCTCGAAGAGGGTTCGGCATAAAGTGCCGTGGACACGAAGTGTCCATGAAATAGGCACTTTTTGAGCTTGATGCGAGCCTGCGAGCATCGAGCCCGTAGGGTTGACAATCAGCCGCGTAGCGGTGACTGATTGGCAACAACCCCTTTTCCCGCTCTAAACAAAACCGCCAACCAAGGCGGTTTCTTTTTTTGTTTTGACGGGGGAAGAATCCCCCTGGCTCGCACTTCGTTGCTCTCCACCCCCACGCCTAGGGGGACACCCCCTAAAACCCCCGCCCATGCGTCATCCTGAGCGGAACGCAGTGGAGTCGAAGGATCCAGACCCGAATGTCACCCTGGAGGGCTGCAAGCCCGATAGGGGCCACTAGGCATGCTTTATTCGGCTTGATTTTCAACCATCACGCAACGGACAGAAAAGCCATGTGTTTTCATAGTTTCTAGTCTAGGATTCTTTGTTGAATTTGTTCCTTGAGACGAATAGAAAGAACCCTCGTTCGTATATTGAGAAGATTCTTCAGGATAATGCCAATAGGTAGCACTATTCAAAGATGTAAAATTATAATCCCAATTACTCCCAGCACCGACTAGGCTGAAACCAGTTGTATTGTACCCGCCGAAACCGAATGTCGAGCGGGTTCCTTCTACACCATGCGTATTTCCATTGCTGTTTATGATAAATTTGAAATCGTCGTAAGTCAGCAAGCGCCAGCCATCCGGGCAGATTCCCTGATGGTTCGGCTTGATCTGGTCGGCACAACTTTTGGTATTGCATTCGCTAGGCAGTTGCATCATCTCGGCCCACTGATACAGGGCTCCATAGCGGTCGCACTTCGTGGTATCGTCATCATAACAATAACGCTCGATCTTAGAGTCATCTTTCTGGTCTTTAAAGCCCCAAACCATTTCACCGATGTTAAGGTTCTCGGCCATAACTTTTAGCGACTTGCCGTTCGATTCCATTAGGATGTAATAGTACTCACGCCCATTTCTGGAATCTACAAACGTTGCGTACTTATCCTTTAAATCTCCATTCAATGGAAACCAATGTTGATACGCTTCACTACTTGATGATTCCAAGGAACTCGAACTCGACTTTGCAGAACTGCTGCTGGATTTCGCTGAACTACTCGAAGCAATGCTGCTACTTGATTTCACCGAGCTGCTACTCGACAGATCCTCGACCGGAACCGAGGATGACGAACGCACAGAGCTGCTCGAAGCGACGCTGGATGACGAGCGCACGCTGCTGCTGGATAGATCCTCGACCGGAGCCGAGGATGACGAGGTGGGTTCATCGTCTCGCGGGGCGAAACTGCTCTCGTCATCGCCACACGCGACAAAAAGTGCAAGTGCAAAACCCAGTAAAAAACGCTTCATGCAGATATTCCTCCTATTTCACCATTTTTAATGTAGTAAAAAATCAGGCGACCGCAAAAGGCTTTATTCCGTCAAGTTCTTCCGATAGTTCTATCTTGAGATTTCGGATATCGATGTCATCTTGTAGGGAGATAAAATAGTCGTCGGATACGCCAAGGAACTTGGCGAGTCTCAGGGAGGTGTCAACGGTAATTCGCCTGCGGTCGTGGAGAATGTCCTGTATCCTGGAAACGGGAACGTTAATTGCCTGGGCGACCTTGTAGGCAGACAGTCCCAAAGGCGTAAAAAACTCTTCGTTCAGAATCTCTCCGATTGTCGGTGTCTTGATGTGTTTTTTCATAAAAACTCCTAGTAGTTTTATATTATACCTATTTCACGTGTATATGTCAAGCGGGTAGTTTTTTTTCAAGGAGACTTTGAAGGCGTCTCTACCCTTAAAACGGAGAAAGGGGCCAAAATGAACCGAAAAATTTTTCTATCATTGTCGCATGCATTTTCGCAATCTCGTTTCCGCATCCCTCCTTGCCGCCATCACGCTCTGCACGGCAACTTCGCTGTACGCAGACGACAGGTCCATGTGGCAAAAATTCAAGGACTTTTTCTCCCCCTCGCCCACCGTCGTCGGCGATGGTCCGGAGTACGATGAACTGCGCGAACTGGACAAGAAAATCGGCACCCTCGAAGGCAAGTATTCCCGCGAACGCCGTGCCAACAACAAGAAGTACATCCGCGAAGAAATCGACAAGCTGAAACTGCAACGCGAAAAGCTCGCCAAGCAAATCGAAGAGAAAGAGAAGGCCGCCAAGAACGCACCCAAGTCTTCCGCGACCGTCTCGTCGAGCTCCAAGACAGCCGACGCATCCACAAAACCGGCATGCGCCCACGACACCGTTTTCGTTCACGATACGGTTACAGTCCACGACACGCTATACGTGATTGTCTCTGGCAAACCCGGCGAGCAGCAAGCACCCGCCGCACCCGCTGATTCCGCAGCCAAGCCCGCTGCAGATTCCGCTACGGTTCCAGGTAATAAGTAGGCCTTATACCCAGGGATTTCTCGTCGGCAATCAGATCCTCTGCCGGCTCGTTGCGCCCCACGACAAGCGCACTGTCAAATCCGGCGACATACGCCCCGTACACGTCGGTCCCGAGCGTGTCGCCAATCATGATTACCTTCGCACCCGCGGGCAAAGTCGCGCGGACCTTCCGCCAGATGCCGGGGAAAGGCTTCCCGAAATATTCCGCCGCGCAGCCGGATTCCCGACGCAGGCGCTCGCACAGCTCTCCCGAAACCGGGGCGCGAGTCCCGTCGATACGCGGGGCCCAGGCATCGGGATTGAGCACCAGCAGTAGCGCCCCGGGGCGTTTCAAGATGGAAACGGCCTGCGCATACATCTCGTCCGTCGCCGTCGAAGACGATACCGCCACCACCGGCGACGTCGGATTCTCCACGGCTGCAATCCCGCATTCGGAGAGGACATTCACACCCGTTGAACGGCCAATATAAAAGACTTCCCTGCCGGACTCAAAGGGAGACGCTCC
The DNA here is from genome assembly GCA_946408125.1 of uncultured Fibrobacter sp. GTDB lineage: Bacteria > Fibrobacterota > Fibrobacteria > Fibrobacterales > Fibrobacteraceae > Fibrobacter. Next base: position 3,428 of record CAMJQW010000006.1, on the reverse strand, counting down.
CGCAGGCAGGCGCGACAGCCAGCCCTTTAGCAGACTACCGGAAGAAACGGTTTCCGCGACGGTGAAATCGAACCCGCGGGCATCCGCCTCGTCGGCGAGAGCCTGGTCCAGATTCGATGCCGCGTTCGTGACCAGACGGATCGCCTTGCCCCTGCGCCGCAGTTCGGCGAACCACTCCTTCGCGCCTGGGTACACGAAGCTCCCGCGGTTATAGAGCGTGCCGTAACCGTCGAAACAGAACGCGTCGTAGCGGTCGATAATGTCAGAGAGATGCACCCGGGCAGGCTCACCGTCGGGGCATGTACGTCCCGAAAACGCGCCCGATTTTTCGACAAGCGCTCGGTACCGCCCGTAAATTTCGAGTTCGAGAGATTCCATCGGCAGGCGAAATCCGCTAGGCTTCGCTGCTCAGGATGCCGTAATCGCGACCTTCGATGGGGATTACCAGCTGCAGCTTGGAAAGCGTCTTGATGTGCTTCTCGAATACGGCCTTGAAATCTTCGCCCAGCACTTCTTCTTCGTCGTGGTCCAGGTTGTACGAGATGTAGCTGCCGTCTGCAAAAATCGAGATGCAGCAGTCCCACGTGATATCGCCTTCCTCAACTTCCTGGTCGTCGTCGCGATCCTGGCTTTCGAGCATCAGGAGCGGGCGCGGGGCAGGAATCGGATCGGCATGGCCATTTTCGTAAATAAAGTAATTACGGCTGATGAGTTCATGTTCGAGCGCCATGGTGCTCGAGGTACGTTCGAACTCGTTACGGAGCCGGCGGATGTTGCCGAGGTCATCTTCATACGGATCTTCGAAATCCTTCGGCAACACAATCTGGTAATAGTCGAACTGCTTTCCGCTGGCCGCATACGTGTCCTGCCAGGACTGCGGCGGTTCGGGGCGCATCGTCAAGAAATCCTCGAAAGAATCGAGGATATCCGAAAGGCGGGACTGCCATTCTTCGCCCTTCTGGGCCTGGATCAGTTCCATAAAGTTTTTCAGGCGTTCTTCTCCCGGGATGGAGGTAAGTTCCTCGCCCGGCACGCCGCTCATGTCAAAATCCTGCATACTACCATTCCTCCACGCTCTTTACGGTCAGGCTCATCGCGATGTCCTTCTCGTAGTACGCGGGTTCGTTAATGAAGATGGGCCAAACGCTCTCGCGCCCGTCAGCCTCGCCTTCGTACAAAATGTCCTTGCCGTCGAAGGTGCGGAACAGCCTGTCGCCCTTCTTAAGTTCGCAATAGTCGCGCCCCAGCAAATCCGGATGGATCATCGCCTCGATGGGAGCTCCCGCCCACGCCTTCGGGTAACCGAGGTCGCGCAACTGCGTGTAGACTTCCACCTGGACGGGGGCACGCTTCTGCAATTCCCCGCGGTTCCATTCGTCCGCAAGTTCCAGGTAGCGCATCACCAGCTTTTCAGCCTGTTCGAACAGGCGGGCATCCAGCGTGCCATGCTGCTGCGGGCCAATCTCTATGCACACGTCCGCCTTCGCGACCGTGCCAAAGTAAGGCGACGCACTGCGCTCTTCCGGCTGGTAGTAGATGCGGGCGGCATCGAATTCCTGCGTAAGGACTGCGGAGGCCTTCATCGTGAACGGATCGCGCGCCGAAAGAATCAGGCAAAGCCCCATGTTCGAGCCCGTATTGTGCACATCGAGCAGGAGGTCGGTCTTGGTATTCGCACCCTTCGGGCCGTAAATGCGGTTCAGTTCGCGCGCACGCCTAAACTCGTACTGTTGCGGTTCAGAGGACGCGTCAAGACAAACCTGCGAAAAGGATCGGTTCAAATCAAAGTCGCGGTAACGCCGGTTGAGCCGCATGGCCTCCGGGTTCGCAAGCACCAGCGAAACCTCGGCGCTGGGGCAGCACGCGCCGTAGCATTCGGGGCACGCCATCCACTTCTCGACCAAGCGAACCCCTGTCCGCTCATTCCCGTGCGTCCCGCCAGCAACGACTATTTTACGAATTAAGCTCATGTAATATATTATAGCAATTTCTACATTTGCTTGCATGAACCTGGACCACTGTCGCCGCCTATCCATTGCGCCGATGCTCGACTGCACCGACCGTCACGAGCGCTACTTTCTGCGCCTGCTTTCGCGGAACATATTGCTCTACAGCGAGATGGTGGTAGCCAGCGGGCTCTTGCATTGTGAAAATACCGACATGTTCCTCGGGCATGAACCGTTCGAGCAGCCCGCGGTATTGCAGCTCGGGGGCAGCAACCCCGCAGACCTCGCGCGGGCATCCAAGCTCGTGGAAGCTGCGGGTTTCCAGGAAGTGAACCTGAACTGCGGATGTCCTTCGGACCGCGTGCAGAACGGAAACTTCGGCGCATGCCTCATGAAGGACAAGAACCTCGTAGCCGACTGTTTCAAGGCCATGCAAGATGCCGTGAGCATTCCCGTGTCCATCAAGTGCCGCATCGGGGTCGACGAGTTCGACAGCTGGGAGTTCTTCACCGATTTTGTACAAACTATCCGCAATGCGGGTTGCAAGGTTTTCATCATCCACGCACGCAAGGCTTGGCTCCAAGGGCTCAGCCCCAAGGAGAACCGCGAGGTCCCGCCGCTGCACTACGATTTCGTGCATCGCCTGAAAGCGGAGATGCCGGACCTGAACATCAGCATCAACGGCGGCATCAAGACGCTCGACCAGGTGGAAGAGCAACTGCAGGACCTGGACGGCGTGATGGTCGGGCGCGAGGCGTACGAGAACCCTTGGTTCCTGCACGATGCCGACGAGCGGATTTTCGGGGATGCCCGCCCCGAAAGCGACAATCCCGCTGATATCGTAGCGGGAAAGGCGCGCCCCGCCACCCGGAAAGCCCTGCTCGAGGCGTACCTCCCCTACGTGGAGAAGCAGACCGCCGCCGGATGTCCGGCCACGATTCTCGTAAAGCACCTCTACGGGCTGTTCGCCGGACTTCCCGGTGCCCGCAAGTTCCGCCAGATGCTCAGCAACGAATCGCCCAAGGCGAGGGGCCAGGGAGAAGCCGTCGCCCTCATCCGCCAGGCAATGGCCCAAGTCCGCGAATAACGCCTAAAAACGTCAAAAAAGCGCACATTTTGCTTCCACCCCTTGACAAAGGGGGGGAAATTTGCTCTATTTGGGGGCACATTTTTAAGTTTAACCCCTAACGGAGAAACAACATGCCTTGCGGAAAGAAAAGAAAGCGCAGGAAGATTGCGACTCACAAGCGTAAGAAGCGCCGCCGTCGTGACCGTCACAAGAAGAAACTTCGCTAATATCCGTTAGCATCCTATTGTGATTTCCTGTTAAAGACGGAGTGTAAAAGCTCCGTTTTTTACTTTTTTGTTTTTAGGGCTTGCCCAAAGGACTGAAGATGATCGATCGCAACAATCATTTCCTCCGCCTCATGGACTGGAGCGAAGAAAAAATCCTCGAAACCGTCGAGATTGCCTCGCGCCTCA
>CAMJQW010000005.1 GCA_946408125.1 uncultured Fibrobacter sp. | reverse complement strand
CGCGCACGTCCTTGCGGTCGCGCTTGAACTGGCCCTTGGCCACTTCGAACAGGCGTACGGAACCGGGGCGGTTCTTCTCGTTCTCGGCAACGCTCTTGAGGAGGTTGGGGAGGAGCGAAGTCGGGACAGCGCCGAGTTCTTCGGAGAGCGGGTTCAGGAGCAGTGCGGGCTTGCTGCGGCGGTCGTCGCTTTCGGGGCCGAAGAGGGCCTCGGTGCGGGCCTTGCTCGTGAAGCGCAGACTCAGGCATTCGTGCAGGCCCATCGCAGAGAGCGTCTTACGAATCTTCCTGTTCAAAACTTCAATCGGCGGGAGCTCGTTCGGCTGCATCTTGAAGGAGGGCAGCGTGTACGGGATGTTGTCGAACCCGACGAGGCGGGCGACTTCTTCGATGAGGTCCACTTCGCGTTCCAGGTCGGGGCGGAAGCTCGGGATCTTGAACGTGATGGAGTCGGCCGTCTTGGAGACGACTTCGAGGGCGATGCCCGTGAGGAACTTTTCCACCTGGGCCATTTCAAGTTTCATGCCGATAACGCGTTCGGCCTGGGCGATGCGGAGCGTGACCACGTTGTTCTCTTTCTTGTGGTCGTCGCCGGTGTATTCGACGCTGCCCTTGAGAATACGGCCACCCGCGACTTCCTGGATGAGGGCGCAGGCGTACTTGCTGTATTCGTCCTGGGTCGCGAAGTCGATTTCACGTTCAAAACGGTAGCTGGAATCGGTCGAGATGCAGAGGCGCTTCGCCTGCTTGCGGACCACCGTCGGGTTGAACCAGGCGCTCTCGAGGAACACGTTCTTGGTGGCATCGATGATTTCGGATTCGACGCCGCCCATCACGCCGGCAACGCAGGCCGGACGGTCGCCGTCGCAAATCACGAGGTCGCTTTCGAGCAGCTCGTGGGCGGTGTGGTCAATGGTTTCAATCTTTTCGCCCTTGGCGGCGCGGCGCACCTTGATCTTGTTGCCGTGCAGCTGGTCCATGTCGAAGCTATGGAGCGGCTGGCCAACGTCCATCAGGATGAAGTTCGTAATGTCGACGACGTTGTTGATGCTGTTCATGCCCACGGCGTGCAAAAGCTTTGCGAGCCAAGCCGGAGACTTTTCGACCTTCACGTCCTTGATGACGCGGCCCACGTAGCGGGAGCAGCCGCAACCCGGAACCACTTCGAGGCTGATGGCGGAACTTGCCGCCTCGGCATCTTCCTTGAGTTCGTAGGCGAGCGGCTTGAGCGGGCGGTTGAATTTCGCGGCGAGTTCGCGTGCGACACCGCGGTGGCTCAAAGCGTCCGGGCGGTTCGGGGTCACGTTCAGTTCATAGCACACGTCGTACATACCGAGGCTCACGAACGGGGTTCCAGCCGGAATGCTGTCATCCAGCACCATGATGCCGGCGTGGTCGTCGCTGAGGCCGATTTCATCTTCGGCGCAAATCATGCCGAAACTTTCCACGCCACGGATCTTGGACTTCTTCATCTTGAGCGTGCCGCCGTCGGGGAGCGGGAGTTCTGCGCCAATCGGGGCGAGAACCACGGTCTGGCCTGCGGCAACGTTCGGGGCGCCGCACACGACCTGGAGCGTTTCCTTGCCGTCGTTCACGGTGGTGATGTGCAGGTGGTCGCTGTCCGGATGGGCGTCGCAGGTGAGCACCTTCGCCACCACGAGCTTCTCGTAGACCTTGCCCGGTTCCTCGGTGCCTTCGACTTCGAGGCCGATGGAGGTGAGCGCCTTTGCAACTTCTTCCGCAGATTCCGGAAGATCAACGTGACGTCTGAGCCAATTCAAAGAAACTTTCATTTTTTTTATGCCTTTTTAAATTTTCGGCGGAAAATATAGAAAAAAAATCTGGCTCTCTGGTTGTGCAGGTGGGGCTTCCGGGGCTGCATAATCGAGGAAATTGGAATTTATGGAGTGAAATCAATATCAAGTGTCTGGATGAGGGAATCAAGTCGTGATGTCAGCTGCTCTGCGCCTTTTCTTGAAAGATGAGAACTGTCGAAGGCCATATCATCTGTGTAGTCATGGTTTCCCATTTTATTTTCGTCCATAAGGATGAAATTGGGGTACAGTGAATTTAAATCGGTTATTTGTTTTATAAGTTCTGGGGCTTGACTTCTTAAAAGTCCTCCATTGCCAAAAGCCCCCGTTTCTTTATAGCGAGGATTTTGCGGTGTAATGACTCCTATGAGTATGATATTTTTTTGTAAGCACAATTCTATCATTTCAACGAGAACGTTGAAATTTTTGTCAAATTCGTTAGAAAATTTGTTTATCCAGGTGCTGTCTTGTCCGATGGAGGGCTCGCCCCATCCATGATTTTTTTGTGCTGCAAAGCCTCGTGTAGGCCGATTTGCGTCTGATAGGCCTGTTTCTCCAGGAGAATCATAAGTTGCCTCTGCTAAACCGTCAGGGTAGCCACCTTTCCAATAGTTATGGTTTTGGTCGTAAATATATCCTGGGTACGATTTGTAGTCTGATTCAAAAAAACTGGCTTGTACTATATTCCATCGATCTATGTCAATTGACGTTATAATGACTTTTGCTTCTTTTATATGTGGCAAAATGTAGTTTGTTAGTATTTTGTAATCGCCCCCAATTGTATTTCCATGTACAGCCAAGTTAATGGCGTAAAATGGGGGTGTTATAAGAAGAGGGTTGATTGCGTCGTATGTTCGCGAAGATCCGAGAACGATTGTATTTGCAATGTCTTTATATTGCCATATAAACTCCATCTTATAACGCCAAAAAATAGCTGAAGATGATCCGCCTGTTGTTGTGTAATATATACCCGCACTATCAAGGTCAAGCTCAAAATTGGGATCTAGTGGGGTGATTGTTTCACTTGAACTACTAATCACATCTTCTGAATTGGAACTGATTATAATCTCTGAAGAACTGCAAATTTCACGTTCCGAACTAGAACTGCTTGAAGTTTCCGTTGAGCTGCTGCTGAAAATGGCGCTGCTACTGCTGGTTGCGCTACTGCTCGAGCTCCGTTTTACTGCCTTCTTTTTTACCCAAAGGTTCGGGTGCCAAAGTTCCTCGCCTTCGGCAAGTTCAGTGACGCTGCTGTCGAGCGGATTGACGAGGACGATTTTGGTGTGCGCACCGTTCATGTTGGTGAGTGTGGCGACAATGTTCGTCTTGGTGTTGTCCGTCGTCCATTCCGTATGGTCAAAGGTGTATCCGGTGGGTGCCAGGATGGACTGCTCGAGTTTTCCGGTGCTGTCTGCGATTAAAATTCTCTGATGGGTGTTGTAGTTGCTACCGACAAAGTCCTTGCCTGTTTGTCCGCCAAAGTCGAGGAAGGCGGTGCGCTTGCTCCGGTCCATGGCGAGTGACGCGTTGCAGGCCTGTTCCCCGTTGTACCAGACGGTATCGCGTCCGTCTACGCGTGCGCGAAGGAGCCTTGCTCCTGTGACGGCGAGGGTGTTGTCCTCGCTGATTCCGCCGTGGTATGCGCCGCCGAATAGCATTTGTGGAATGCCGAATTTTCCACCGGCGAAGGTAACTTGCCAGGTTGATGCCGCCTTGAATGTGGCATTTTCCTTGTTGTTGCTCGCGTCGTTGACATATACGATGGCGGTGTCGCCAGTTTCAAGGACCCTCCAACGGGGAATGACCGCCTTCTCGGCGTCTAGCCTTATGGGGGTAGGGGATGTGTCTTCGAGGCTCTGAACGTAGATTGCCGATTTACCGGATATGCCTTCAAAGCCGGTGCAGTAGGCTATCCATTTGCCATCGGGCGATATCTCGGGATGGTAGGCGTCGATGTTCTTTGTGATTTCCTTGACGGAGGACGCTCCGTTCAAGTAGTCAATGATAGCGATGTTTCCGGAAACATCGTTACGGAAGGCTAGCTTCGTGTTGTATGAACCCGTGATTCCCTTGACGGTCTCGTTTCCTGCGAGTGAGGTGACTATGCTTGTCTGTGAAACTCCGTCATCGCCCATCCAGAGCGCATTGGGGATGCTACCGAACGCAAGTCTGAATCCGACATATTCGGCTCTTGTAGCAGATGTGACTGTATAGACGTCGCCGCGGCTGTAGGGGTTGAGTTCCGTTTCCGACGAGGTGTAGCTCCCGCCCTTGACGACCCTCTCTCCCATGTTGCCGCCATCAGGGGCGCCGACGTAGTTGGTGATGGTCGTGTCGCGGAAACCGCCCATCCAGTCATTCACCCATTCCATGGCGTTGCCGGCCATATCGCAGAACCCGGCCGCGTTCGTGTCCTTGCTGCAAACCGCGTGGAGCTTGTAGTCGGAATTACCGTTGTTCCAACTATTCTTTGTGTCCCATGCTCGGGTTGCTGCGAAAATCCATTCTGCCTCGGTCGGAAGTCTGAAGGCTTTCACGTCGGCATGGAATGCTAAGCCCTCTAGATAGGTGCAATGCCCATCGCTATCAATGGTGGTCCTGCTGTAGGTGTAGGCTGTATCATACCCTTCGAGTTTACTTTTTGCGTTTGCGTATAGAACGGCGTCGTAGTAGGTAATATCGGTAATTGGGAGGCTGTCGTTGCTGCATTTTTCGAAGGACTTGAGCTTTGCTTCTTTGGCGACCTTGCTGTAATCTCCGCAGGTTACTTCATGGATGCCCATATGGAAGTCGTAATTGAGAATGACCTTCATGGAGGGGCGTTCGTTGGTCTTGAAACTCTTGTCGTTTGTACCGATGGTTACGGTTCCGCCTTTGACGAAAACCATGTCGTTGATGCTTTGGGCAGTGTCTTCTGCGATGGTGTCGGTCTCTGTCGTATCGGTTGCTGCAATCTCGGAGGAGTCTGTTGCAGAGGTGTCGACTATGGAAGTACCGGATGAATCGGTATCATCAATAAAATCAATTACCAGTACTTCCGACGGCTCATCTGTGTCAGAGGAGTACGATTCGCTGTTACTGCAGGCGACAATAACGGCTAAAAAAATTATAAGCGAAACAAACTGGTACATTTTCTTCTTCTTTTTTTAAGATAGCAAAAAAAAACGGCTTTTACCGGGAAAAGTCGTGGCGCAAGGGCTTCAGCTGGTCGATTACGGCTTTCAACTCCTTGGGGAGCGGGCAGTCGAGGACAATCTTGTCGCCGTTCCAAACGAATTCGAGCCTGCAACTGTGCAGGAACAGACGGTGCAACCCCAATTGTTTTTTGACCTCGCGGTTTAGCGCGAAATCGCCGTAGCGGCTATCACCCAGAAGCGGGTGGCCGATGCTTGCAAAGTGGGCGCGAATCTGGTGCATGCGGCCTGTCTCGAGCTTAATCTTCACGAGGTCGTAGCCTTCGTAATGCTGCTTGACGCGGTAGTGCGTGATGGCCTTCTGCGCGTCCTTGCCGTCTTGCCCGACCTTCATCTTGCTGCCCTTGGCGGCATCGGTGCGGGTGAGGCTCTCATCGATAGTCCCCTTGTCTTTCTTGAGGTTCCCCTTGACGAGCGCGAAGTAGAACTTGTCGACCTGGTGTTCGCGAATCATGCGCGTGAGGTCGCGCAGCGTGTCTCCGTGGAGCGCCGCGATGACCATTCCCGAGGTCTCTTGGTCAAGCCGGTGTGCAATCGTAGGTTTAAAATCGAGACCCTCGCGGCGTCCCCATTCCCAGAGGTATTCCACGAGGCTTTCGCCCGGGCGCGTGCCGGAACCGGGCTGGCTTGCGAGTCCCGAGGGCTTGTTGACGACAACGTAATCCTCGGTCTGGATGACGATGTCGAGTTCCTTGGCGCCCCAGCTGGAAGTCTTTTCGGCAGAGGAGGTGGCTTTTTTCCAACCGCCTTTGAGGGTGCTGCTGAATTCAGTATTCTGTGTCGCGTTTTCCGAATTCTCTACACTCTTCAGGTTCTCGTAAATGCAGACGGTGTCGCCTTCGACGAGCATCTGGTTCGCCTTGCCGACGACTCCGTTCACGCGAACTTTCTTCTTGCGGATGATGGCGAAGAACACCGACAAGGACTCGTCGGGAAACGCCTTGCGGAGGAACCTGTCCAAGCGCATGTTGGCGAAGTTTCTGTCGATGGTACGTGTAATCATGCGGGACAAGTTAGAAAAAGTTGAAAGTGGAGAAAGCGGCCAATTTGGTTTGTATGGGCTTTTTTATCCGATTGTATACTGAATTTTAGCAAAAAAATGACGTTTTCTATTGAAAATTTGTGATTTTGCACAAAATTAAGCAAATCTTATATTCTGAATATTGCAAAAATTGCCTTTTTTATTTAATTTCATGAATGATGAAACCCGTCATGGAATATGTCGATTACCGGAGGTATATCCGGGATTTTTATAGGGAACGGAAGGCCGATTCCTCTGTTCCTTTTTCATGGGGTGTTTTTGCTAAAAAGGCGGGAATTGCTTCGCCGGTGTTTTTGCAATATGTGTGCGAAGGGAAAAAGAATCTAGGCGAAAAGTCAGCGCCTCAGGTGGCTGCTGCAATGGGGCTTGTCGGCTACGAAGAAACCTATTTCTGTCTGCTGGTGGCGTATGCCAATGCAAAAAAGGATGCGGAAAAGAAGGCCGTACTGGAACAGATTGGCGACCTTGCGCGCATTCACAAGGTCCGTATTGTCGGGACCAAGGAATTTGATTTCTTCAAGTCGTGGAAGAACGCTCTTCTGCGGGAACTGGCATCTGCAATGCCGAAGGCTACGGCGAAACAGCTGTCCAAGGCGAGCAGGAACCGAATCCCGACGAGCGAAGTCCACGAAATTCTGGATTTTCTTGTGCAGGCGGGCTTTCTTGTACAAGGGGCGGATGGCGGTTATCGCGAATGTAATCGGTCCTTGCGAATGGACCCCCATGTGGCGAAGGCGGTATCTTCCGATTTGCAACGGCAGTATGCGGAGCTTGCCGTAGATGCCTTGAAAAATGAACCGCCCGAGAAACGTAATATGACGGGACTCACCGTCGGGATCACTCGCGAATCTTATGACCGGGTTGTGGCTGAACTTGCGGAATGTAGGCGTCGTATCAATGCTATCGCAACCATGACGCCCAGGACCGACGAAGTCTATCGCTTGAACATGCAGTTCTTTCCGCTGACGGATATGAATTTTAAACAAAATAGGCCTTCTGCCAAGAGGAGGAAAAAATGAGATACTTTACCAGAAATAATGTCCTAGCGTTCGCGTCTTGCGCGGCGCTGCTATTCTCCGCTTGCGGTGACGACAGTAAAAATGCCGGGGGCTCCGTAGAAGACCAGGAGATAATTGCTATTTCCGACAAGACCGTTACGGGTGTCTCGCAGAAGGGTCCGTTTGTGAACGGCTCCAGCGTGACCGTACAGGAACTTAACGGAGAAACGTTGGCACAAACGGGCCTTGGCTTTGAAGGCAAAATCAAGAACGACATGGGCGAGTTCTCCGTGAAGGTGAACAAGCTTGAATCGCAGTATGCGCTCCTCAAGGCGAATGGTTTTTACCGGAACGAGGTTACCGGCGAAAAGTCTAAGAGCCAGGTGACGCTCTATGCGCTTACGGACTTGTCCAAGCGCGATGAGGTGAACGTCAACTTGCTTACGCATTTGGCGTATGAACGCTCGCTGTACTTGGCTACAGAAGAAGATTCTTCTGTGGCAGGTGCAAAAAAACAGGCCGAAACCGAGGTGCTCAAATCCTTTGAAATAGAGGGGGATTTTGATGATGCCGAAGACCTGAATATTTTTGGCGAAAGCGACCAGAGTGCGGCACTCCTTGCGGTAAGCGTGCTTATGCAAGGAAATCTCTCTGAAGGTGATTTTAGCGAAAGATTGGCGAATTATGCTGCCGACATCGAGTCCGATGGTGTTTGGAACGATACGAAAACGGCAACGCAGATTGCGGACTGGGCGATTACGCAGAGCATGAGCGGCGGGCTAGCCTTGATTCGCAATAATATCGCAGGTTGGAAACTTTCTACCGGAGTCCCGGCTTTTGAAAAGTATGTGGACAATTTCTGGTGGCGGAACTACGGCCTTGGGACATGCGAAAAGAACCGTGAAGGCGAGGTGATGAAGAATCAAAATGCTGGTAGTGCTTTTGCTGACAAGTATTTTATATGTAAATCAAATTTGTGGTATGTGGCAACTGATATGGAGAAGGATACATATGAGTGGAAAGAAGGTAAAGATGGAGACGCAAAATATGGTGATGTAATCAAGTCGAACTGCTATGTGTTTGAGGATAGTAGTTGGCGAAGCGGGTATGAAAGCGATTGCTCTCTTGAATTACGCGGGTGTACCAAGAACCGTCAAGATACGGTAGGACTTGGCAAGGATAATGTCTGGTATATTTGCGATGCAAGGAGCTGGCGCGAAGCGACAGATATTGAAAAGGATACCGCTACCTGGGGTGCCGGGAAAAATGATGGAGAAATACGTAAAGGTCAAATCAATAAAGGTGCCTTTTACATTTATGATGCTAGTGGGGAAATGTGGAGGAATGCAACATCTATTGAAATAGATACATACGACTACGAAAAAAAAGAAAGAACTAAATGTCTCAAATTTGGACAAATAATTCATGGCAGTGTCAATGATGGTTATGCGTATTTCTGTTATGAAAATGAGTGGAAACGTTTTTATGGAAATGACTCTGTCTCTTATGGAAAACTTATAGATGAACGAGATGGCCTAATTTATCGGACCGTTCAAATTGGCAATCAAACTTGGATGGCAGAGAATTTGAATTATTCAGATGTACAAAAAAAACAGATTCTTAAAGAGCAAAGCTGGTGCTATAATAATAGTGCTGTGAACTGTGAAAAATATGGTCGTCTTTATACATGGGCCGCCGCGATGGATTCTGCCACAACTGGATGTGGTACAAGCCAAAAGTGTTTGCAGACAACATCAGTACAGGGTATTTGTCCTAAAGGGTGGCATGTTCCCAACAATCAAGATTGGGATGAATTGTTATTATTCGTTGATAGCATCGGTGTTGATCTTCAGGCAAATTGCAAATGGATAAATCAGTCCACAGGTGATTTTATAAATGGAAATGATAAGTATGGCTTTTCAGCTTATCCTGGAGGATATAAGGAACGAAAGGGCGATGACAGATTCTATGGAATAGGGAGTGATGTAGGCTTTTGGAGTGCTACGGACAGTGGGCCAATTGATGCGTTTAATGTCTGGTTTAATGATATACAACAGAAAATTAAAATTGGTGAATATGTAAAATATGAGGGCCTTTCCGTCCGTTGTATCAAGGACGAAGACGAATAGTGATCAAATGCTGTTCATAAATGTGTAAGTTGGACATTGCTTGGACATTTTTTGAGACAGATAAGGTGTTTTTCAAATAAAAATGCCGCATTTTTGTGGCACGTATCTTGCTAAAATACGTACGGAACTATATATTTATCAGTGGAGAGGCTGTATAATGCCGTACGAATTACTGGAAGAAAAAATTTCAAAGATTCCCCTGCAGTATCTGCAGGAGATGTTGGATTTTGCTGATTTTCTCATCGCCAAAAATAGCGCATCGGCAAAGACTCCCAGAAAATCCTGTTTTGGGGCAATGAAAGATAAGATTACTTACATTGCTCCAGACTTCAATGCGCCAGTAGCTGACTTTGCGGATTACATGTAATGCAGTTATAATTAGCCAGGCTCAAACAGAAAATTTGACAATAATAACTAGTGACAAAACGATTCCCGGGTATCCGGTAAAAACCATGTGGTCAAACAATTAGCTATATTTACCGCATGCTCAACTGGGAAACTCTTTTGTCGGCGACGCGATACGGCCACCCTGCCGATCGCGACCCGAACCGCTCTGATTACCATCGCGATTACGACCGCATCGTATTTTCTACCGCTTTTCGCCGCCTGGGCCGCAAGACTCAGGTGCATCCCTTCTCGGTGAACGACCACGTGCACAGCCGCCTCACGCACAGCATCGAAGTCTCGAGTGTGGGCCGCAGCCTTGCGATTACCGTATTCCACCTGATAAAGAAGTATCTGCCGAAGTATATCAACGAATACCAGTTCGGTACCATCGTGCAGTCGGCATGCCTCGCTCACGATATCGGTAACCCGCCGTTCGGCCATGCGGGGGAGGCCGCCATCCGCGAATGGTTCCGCAAGAACCGCACCAGCGCACCGCTTTGCGACCTGAACGAAAAGGAAATCGCGGACTTCGAGAACTTTGACGGCAACGCCCAGGGACACCGCATCCTGAGCAAGCTGGAATACCACTTCCTTGATGGCGGCATGCGCCTTACGTACGCGACCATCGGCTCGATGATGAAGTACCCGCAAATCGCCAAGTACGGCTGCCCGACGAGCCTGTTCTCGACGGAATCGGACCTCTACGGCATTACCGCCGAGACGCTCGGACTCCCGCAAATCGACAGCGGCAAGTGGGTGCGCCACCCGCTCGTGTACCTGATGGAGGCGGCCGACGATATCTGCTATTCCATCCTCGATGTGGAAGATGCCATCGAACTCGGCATCCTCTCGTTTGCCGACGTGCGCGACATGTTCATCTACCTTTGTGGCCCCGAAGTGAACATCGACAAGGAATACGACGAGAACGGACGCAATTTCCGCGATTTCCTCAGCAGCATCCGCGGAAAGGCCATCCAGAACTTGATTGACGACGTGGCGGTCGTGTTCGTGAACCATTACGAAGAAATCATGGAAGGCAAGCTCACCAAGCACCTGATAGACCTCTCCAAGTCCGACGTGATGTGGGGAATCCGCATCGCGAAGCGCCTTGGCGTGGAACGCATCTATCCGGACCGCCGCAAGACGGAACTCGAAGTCGGAAGCTACACGACGCTTGCCACCGTGCTCGACGCGTTCATCAACGGCGTGTACGATTACCGCCTGAATGGCAAGAATTCTTACCGCGCCGACCGCATCGTGCGACTAATCGGCCAGGCAAAAATCGGGCAGAGCGTTTCTGCCGCCGAAGCATACCACCAGGTTCTCGACTTCGTGAGCGGCATGACGGATAACTATGCGACCTATCTGGCCCGCCAGATCGGCGGCCTCGTGATGGGCGTTTGATGGTCTGGCTTTTTGACTACGACTTGACCCTGTATGGAACCGAGGAACGTTGCGTCCTCGACTCGCTTGACCACCGCATTTCGAAGTTCGTGCAGAAGACTGTCGGCGGCGATTTCGAATCGGCGCACAAGATTCGCACCGATTACCTGGAACGCTTCGGGACGACGCTTGCGGGCCTCATGGTAATGAACGGCACGGACCCCGACGAGTTCTTCGACTTCATCCACGAACCGGAATTCTTGACCTACCCGAAAAAATCTCCCGAGAAACTCGCCCTGCTGAAAAGCCTGGACGGCCCGCGTTTTGTATTTACCAACGGGCGCCACGACTGGAGCGAGGCGGGCATGGCCCACATGGGAATCGATTCCGCGATTGATGGCGTGTTTGACCTGAAACTGCTCGGCTGGGAAGGCAAACCCCACGACAGCGCCTACGAGAAGATGGAAGCCTGGCTTCACGAAAAACTCCCGTCCATGGGTATCGCCTATCCCGCGAATCCCCGCGAAATCGTGCTTCTGGAGGATTCGCTCCGCAATCTGGAACCCGCGCACCGGCGCGGATGGACTACCGTTTTCGTGAATCCCGCCGAGGAATCTCCCGAATGGGTGGATTTGCATATACCTCATTTGCTGAAACTTGATCCTGATCGGTGTGCGGCAATCATCTAGATTTGTATTTTATTCCCGTATGAAGTTTTCTGCTTTCGTTTTTGCATTGTTCTGCATTTCTTTTGCCGGAGTGTCCCTGGCCGCTCCCGGCGTCCCCGTGTCTTCGCGTAACGGCTTCAGCAACATGAACGTGACGACGGAGTATTCCGAACTGCTCAAGGAGAAGAATGCCCGCAACGATTCCCTGCTCCCGGCGCTCGACGGCGACAAGGCCTTTGCCGAGGTGCTTCGCCTGAACCCGAACTTCTGGAGCCTGGGTGGCGCGCTCGACAAGGAAGCCTCCCTCGTGACGAAACTTAACGCGAAGGTCGTCTTTATCGACGGTATCCGCGAGGAACCCTATTGCGAAATCATCAAGAATTCCGGTAACAGCGCCGGGGAATGGAACGTGCGCATCGGCGTGGACTTCGTGTCCGGCGGCTCCAATACCGTGCATATCCACGTGCAGCAGTGCTTGGACTACGTGCGTGACCAGCTTGGCTACGCGGTCAAGAAGGGCGACAAGGTGGTATTCGTTCCGCCGAAGAAGGTGCTCGACAAGATCAAGGAAAGCGAAATTCCCGACGCCATCGACGTGGACTTGCAACAGACGCTTTTGAAGGCCCACGAGGAAGTGGAACTGGACGGCAAGTGCCCGAAGAACATCGAGGCGTATGCCATCCTGATGAACGTCTACAATCAGGTCAAGGGCCAGAAGATGGATTATGTTGTCATAAACGACCAGCTGAACAAGCAGAGGAACGGGGCTGGCCGCGTGCAGAGCTGTGCCTTCAGTCGTGAATGGAACAAGCGCTATCAGGAAAGCGCAAGCTTCGAGTGCGATATCGACAATGACCGCTGCCTGTACCGCCAGGAGAACGACGGCAATTCCGAATGGCAGATCAATTACGAAAAGGACCGCTTCGAGTACATCAACAAGAAGTTCCTGTTCTTCAACAGGAACCCGAAGAGCATTCATAAGGGCGGAACCATGTTGGATCTACGCTTGATCCGTCTATCCACGAAGCTCTATCTGGAAGCCTACATCAACTTGAAGGGCGAACCCGTGACGCTGGGCCTCATCATCGTTCCTGGCGAAAAGACCATCGAGGATTACGACGACGGGGACGACGCGGAAGACGGAACCCTGGTGGAATAGTTTTTTTTTGTGAAAAACACGCCTTTGGCTGTTGCCGGGGCGTTTTTTTATTATATATTATAAACGTATAGATTTTCAAGGAGAAATTCATGAAAAGTTTAGTCAAGGTTTCCCTGTTGGCGGCGATGATGGCCGCTCCTCTTATGGCCGATGAATCTTTCGGCGGTATCGGCATTACCATTTATCAGGTTCGTGAAGGCGTCAAGGTGGCCGAGGTCATCCCGGGTACGCCCGCTGCCGAAACCAAGCTCCAGGCTGGCGACGTGATTACCGCTGTCGACGGTGAGAGTCTCCAGGGCATGAATATCGAACAGTCCAAGGAAAAGCTCCGTGGACAGGTGAACAAGCCGCTCGAAATCACTTACACGAGCGAAGGCGAATCCTATACCGCAGTCGTCCGCCGTGCCCAGATTACCGTGAAGGACCTCGACAACAAGGCCGTGTCCGCATGGTATGGCGAGAAGGCCGAACTGAATGCCCAGGAACTCGAAACTTTCGCAAGCGCAAACGTGAGCGACAAGCAGCTGGTGGCCGTGCTGAACCGCGGTAGTCTGGTGAAGAACGAAGCCGAAGTGGCATCCGCGAACTTCAACGGCATCTATGTGGAGAAGGCAAATGAGTTCGAACCTAAACCGCAGGTCAAGAATGTTGTTCGTAATGCGGGCATCGAACTCCGCGGCTTTACGCGCAAGGCCGTAAGCTACAGCGTGAAGACTCCGGGCAGGACCATCGTGACCATCATGAACGCCGATGGCGAACAGGTGGCAAGGCTCGTGAACGACCGCGCCAACGCGGGCATCAACACCATCGGTTGGGATGCTTCCGAAATCCCGAACGGTCGCTACATGGTGAGCATCGATCATGACGGTGCGGTTAGCGGCAAGATGGCCGTCTTGAAATAAGATTGAAAAGCTCTTGAATCCCCCGATTTTTATCGGGGGATTTTTCTATTTTATCGCGCAACGTGATTTTGTCTAGAACCCATAGTTCCCTGTGGGCCGTTTTGCTGTTTTGGTTAGCGGTCTTGTTCGTTCCCGCCGTGCATGGCGAGGAGATGACTCGCTTTGAGCTCGAAGAACGGGAACAGGTGGAAGAGGATACCACCGAAGTGGACTGGATGAACGATACGACCGGGACGGATACGATCGAATACCACGCGGTAGACCTCGTGTATGACGTGGAAACGTCGACTTTCAACCTGAACAACGAAGCCCAGCTCAAATACAGGACGGCCACGCTGGATGCCGATACGATTCTCTTTGACCAGGAGAACGAGGTGCTGATGGCGAGCGGCGAACCGATATTGCGCGAGACGAAGAATCCGTCGCTATCGGGCATGCGCCTCAAGTACAACATGAAGAGCCGCATTGGCGAAATCTATTACGCGACTACCTACCAGGACAACCAGCAGCTGAACGGCATGGAGGTGCGTCGACTGCCCGATACGCGACTTCAGATTGCCCGTGGCGACTTCAGTACCTGTAACGATTCGACGCACCAGCATTTCTACTTCTATGGCCGCCGCATGGTGGTGAAGCCCAAGGAGACCATTACCGCGCGTCCGGTGGTGCTGAACATTGCCGATGTGCCCGTGGCGGTGCTTCCGATGATTGTCGCTCCCTTGAAGAGCGGCCGCAAGTCCGGCCTGTTGACGCCGAAGTTCGGTGGTGACCAGGTGCAGGGATACTACTTCAGCAACCTCGGCTTCTATTATGCTCCGAACGACTATTGGGATGCGACCATCAAGGGCGACATCATCGAAGGTGAGGAGGCGCGGTTTGAACGCTCCACGCTGACGGGGGAAGTCCGCTACAAGAAACGCTACGTGCTCGACGGTAACGTGAGTTATACGAGCTACCTCGAAGAATTCGACATGGCGAACAGCGGCTATGATATCCGCTTTACGCATAACCAGAACTTGACTCCCGATGGAAAGCACACGTTGAGCGGCTCGGGTTCGTTCGTGAGTGACCGGAGCGTGCGCAAGGATAACGCGCTCGATGCCGAGACGATCTTGAACCAGCAGGCGAACGCCAACATGGCCTATTCCGGAAAGTTCGGCACGAACAAGAGCCTTACCGTGAAGGCGAGCCAGAGCCACAACCTGCGGACCGACTACTTGGAACGCCAGATTCCGGACGTGCAGTACAGGCAGAGCGGGCCCTTGTTCACGTTCGAGTACGACGAGGATGATGTTGCAGCGGACGACGGCTCCATCGAGATGTATCTCGAAAAGTTCAACTACAACTTCAACAACCGGTTCAACTACTACACGCGCCGCGCTCCCGATACGACACTCAACAAGGATACGACTGCGGAGTATGTGGGTTATACGGGTACATACTCGCTTGATTACTCGGGCTCGGTTTTCAACGTGATCAACCTGACGCCGCGCGCGAGCTTTACTGGATACTGGACCGGAACGGGCTGGATCAACCCGAACGATTCCGCGAAGTACCGCAAGCGCTATATGAGCCTCGATCCCGAGCATGACGAATACGGTCAGGTCGCGTACAACCACAATTACAGCTTGACGGCCGATACGAAACTGTACGGCATCTGGGTCCCGGAGATTGGACGCTTTACGGGCGTGCGCCATGTGCTTTCGCCTAGCGTGTCCTACACGTACGCGCCCGAAATTGATACGGTCAAGAAGTTCGCTCCGCATCCGTTGCTGGGCCAGACCCCGTACCAGATTGAACAGAAGACGGTCGGGTTCGGCTTGAACAACGACTTCGATATCAAGTACCTGAAGGTTGTGGGACACAAGCCCGATACTACCAAGGGCGACACGTCCAAGGCGGTCGAGGACCAATACGGAAACCGCCGTCTCCTGACGACACGTCATAGCGTTTCGTACAACTTTGCGGCTGATTCTCTGCAGTGGTCCGACATTACATCGAGCTTCGGCTTGCAGATTTTGCCCGACTACCTGTTTACCGTGAATACGAGGCATAGTGTGTACCACAAGTTCACCGACGAACCGAACAAGGCGCAGATGCCCGAGCTGATTTACTACGGCTACGAGTTCTCGAGGAACTTCCATTGGAGCGGTACGCTTAACGGAGGCTTGCCATCGCAGATGGGCAAGTACGAGATGCTCAAGTGGACCTTCGGTTTGGATTACCGTTACACGTTCTCGAGTACGCGTGTGGCGAAGGACTTGTTCCAGGACAACATCAGCCATTCGACGGGAATTTCGGCGACGTTCCAGCCGACGGTGAACTGGGATGTGAGTTACAGTACGCGTTACGATTACAACGAGGGTAAGTTCGTTACGCACAACTTTACGTTCAACAGAAGATTGCACTGCTGGCAGCTTGATTTCACATGGACGCCGACGGGACCCGCGGCTGGATGGAGCTTCTCCATTTACGTGAGGGATTTGCCGGATCTCAAGCTCAATGCCGGCAGCACGGAGACAAAATAAATGTGTGATGTGATTTTGGCTAGCGGCTCTCCGAGAAGGCGTGAAATCCTGACGCAGATCGGCGTGAAATTCCGCGTGGTCATCTCGAATGACGAGGAATGCCCCAAGAGCGCGAATCCGCTCGATTTTCCCCGCGAAAATGCGGTGGCGAAGGCTCTCGCCGTCTCGAAGAAGGAACCGGGTGCCTACGTGCTCGGTTTTGACACGCTGGTGTTCCTGGATGGTGCACCTTTGGGCAAGCCCAAGGACGAAAAAGATGCCCTTGAAATGCTCAAGAGGCTCAACGGGAAAATGCATTGGGTCATCACGGGAGTTGCCATCGCCAAAGATGGCCAAGTCGTTGATGCTCAACAAGAAAGAACAGAGGTGTTTTTTCGGGAGAACTCCTTACAGGAGCTCGAAAATTATGTAAATTCTAAAGACCCGATGGATAAGGCGGGGGCTTATGGCATCCAAACTCAGGGAGCCCGGCTTATAAGCCAGATTCGGGGGTGTTTTTATAACGTGGTGGGGCTTCCTGTAGCCCGTACTTTGGAGATGTTGGGGAAGTTGAAGGTAGATGTATGACGGTAGTGAATCCTATTGAAGACAAGAGGCCCGACGAACGTCTCGGAGCCTATCTGGCACGTGCCCGCGAAGCGAGCGGTATGTCCGTGCAAGACCTCGCTTCTGTGACGAGGCTCACAGCCAAGAATATTACCCTTATTGAAAATGGCGATTGGAAGGCTTTCCCGGTGGAAGCTTACCTCCGTTGCTACCTGAATTCTATTTGTGGAAAGCTCGGTCTCGATACGAAGCGCGTGCTGGATTGGTACGGTGCGGAATGCGGAACCAAGTTTGCGAGCCTTCTGGCCGAAACTCCGGTCAAGGCGAAGCCCGTAAAGAAAAATCCTCTTGACGAGGAAGAATCCAAGCCCAAGAGCAAGGCCGTGCCTATCGTGATTGTCGTGCTTGGACTGGCATTCGCAGTCGGCTCTCATTTCTTGAAGGATTTAGGGACTGCCGAACCGGCGGAAGAAGCGCCGGTTGCGGCAAAATCAGAAACTCCTGTTGCCGCGGAACAACCTGCCGGTGAAATGCCCGATGGTGCGGAAGCGGTTCCCGCGGATTCGCTTCAGGCTTACATGGTTTCCATGGATTCCGCGAAGGCTGGAGACAATGGCGTCGTAACGCAGGCACAGGTCGACGAAGCTATCAAGAAATCCGAACTGCCTGAATCGGCGACGATCTTTATTTCTTCGACTTCTACGAAGAAGGATACGGCAGTCAAGCCTGTGTCAAATAATGGCAAGACAAAGTTTGAACTGATTGGCTCCGGTGAGACGCGTTCTTGGGTGGGACTCAAGCGTCACGAAGAAGACGGCAAGTTCCTCAAGGAGGCGAATATCTCTACGGCGGGAGTCAAGATGGTGTACAACGCTACCGATACTTTGTATGTAGTCATTGGCGAACCGCGTGCTGTTTCGCGTATGTTGCTGAACGGAGTCGATACTCCGATTCCCGAAATGAAGTTTGGCCGCGTGACGCGCTTCCGCGTTTACGATGGCAGCGTTATTACTGATGGAGCGAACTGATGCGTACTTCCAAGATTACGAGAAAGACTGGCGAAACGGACATTGAGCTTGCGCTGAACCTCGACGAGGCTTCCCGCGGCAAGATTGATTCCGGCAACGCGTTCCTCGATCACATGCTTGACCTGTTTCAGGTACATGGCGGCTTTACGCTTAACCTGAGCTGCAAGGGCGATACCGCAGTCGACATGCATCACAGCATGGAAGACATCGCGATTGTTCTTGGACAGGCGATTGTGGAATGCCTCGGTGACAAGAAGGGAATCGAACGCTACGGTTTCTACTTTGTCCCGATGGACGAGTCGCTCAGCCGCGTGTGTCTCGACTTCAGTAACCGCATTGGATTCGTGTGGAACGTGAACCTTCCTGCGGCGGTGGCCGGCGGTATCGAAGCGTCCATGTTCGAACACTTCTTCAAGAGCCTTGCCGAGAATGCCCGCATGAACTTGCATGTGGAGCTCTTCTACGGGAATGACAACCACCACTGCCTTGAAAGCATCTTCAAGGCGTTTGCCCGTGCAATGGCCATGGCTGTCTCCCCGAGCCGGGGCGTGAAGGGCGTGCCCAGCAGCAAGGGCGTGCTTTAATTTTCTTGCACCGTTAGGTGCCCACGCAAATAATCCGCATAACCTAAAGTTTTATGACTTGAGTTAAGCGGATTATTAAGTGTCGGGAGGGTCTTAGGGAGGGCTAGCCCGGTGGGCGCCCTCCCTTGTCGCTAAATTCTTGGAACTCGTACTTTATCCCCGGCGTTCAGGTGCTCGAGCATCACGCCGGGGTTTACTGATTGTAGGGTCGAGAGAACGTAGAACCGGGGGAGGTTCTGCGTACCGGCACCGTAGGTTCGGCGGAGCAGCTTGAATAGATCTTCGCCATTTTTTGCCTCGACCACCTTGTAGAGCGACGCGTTGGACGGGTCGGACTGGAGGGCGGAGAGCGCCCTGCTGAACTTGTCCATAAAGACTTCGGCGGAGTTGTCGCTCGCATTGTTGGAGAAGGCTTGCTTACCCGATGAACCGCCACTATGGCCCTTTTGGGCGCGGTTCTTGGGTGCGTCAGGCTTGCCTGTCACGGAGCCCGGGAGAATGAAAGTGGGCGCCTTGTGTGCATTCATCGCGATGCTCGGCTTGTTCTTATCTGCCTTTTTGACCGGTTCGCGGGCCAGGATGGAGTCCAGGTTGTCCACGTATTCCTTGTCGGGCCATTCCAGCAGGGGCATTTTCTTGTCGATTACGACGATGGTCGCCTTGGGCGGCTCGCTCTTGCAGGCGACGAAGGTTGCCGATAATGCTAAAATGATGGACCCGGACAGGAAAAATGAGTGCTTCATGCCCCCAAAAATACTAAAAAAGCGCTTTCTGCTTGCCAAAATTGGCGAAATCTGCTAAATTTGGAACTCCAATTATTCACTTCAATAGGAAGTTATCAAAATGAAAGAAGGTATCCACCCTAACTATCAACCGGTCGTGTTCGTCGATGCGAATACGGGTAAAGAATACATCACCCGCTCCACGAAGTCTTCCGCCGAAAAGAAGACTATCGATGGTGTTGAATATAGCGTAATTTCTCTGGAAATTACGGCTGATACCCATCCGTTCTGGACGGGCAAGCAGCATCGCGTGGATACGGCTGGCCGTATCGACCGCTTCAACAAGCGTTTCGCTGGTAACATCACCGGTGCAAAGCGCAAGACCCGCAAGGCTGTTCCGGCTAAGGCTGAAGAAGCTTAATTGCAACTAACGAGGAAAACGATGAAGAAACTTCTCACTATTTGTGCAGCAGCCCTTGTCGCCATTGTCGTGACGGGTTGCGAAAAGACCGGCACCATCGAAGGCGAAGTCTGTGACGCGTTCACGGGCAAGGCTCTCGAAATGCCGACCATCTGGATCGACTCCACGATCTATTCTACCCTGAAGGACAAGTACAAGTACAAGCAGGAACTTCGCAAGGGCCAGTTCAAGTTCGAGAAGGTTCCCGTCGGTACGTACAAAGTTCTCGCCGGCCGCTCCAAGTACATCAAGAGCCGCAACATGGTCACCACGACCGAAGAAAATCCGAATGCCAAGCTGACGCTCTACATCTACAGCGATCAGGTTGATCCGGGTCTCTACATCAGCGGAGAAGACGCTCCGACGAAGATTTCTAACCAGTGGGTCATCTGGTCCACGCAGTGTGAATCTTCCATTGCCGGTTACCGTCTCGCCTTCCCGCAGCAGGCTGGTGGTGCCAAGGTTCCGCCCAAGGCTGACAAGAAGAAGGGCAAGAAGGGTAAGAAGGGCAAGAAGGCTGCCGCTCCGGCTGCCGATGCCTCCAAGATGACTCCGCTTCCGGATCCGCGCGTGGTTGACGGCAAGCTCGAAGTCTTCTACCGCAATGCTTCTTCAGTGACGACTCCGCTCATCGCGAAGACCTTCCCGGCTGTTGAAGGCAAGGTCGCAGACCACAAGGACTGCAAGGGCTTCGAAGGCGACGAAAAGGGCATCTTTGCTGACAAGAACAAGGGCGCTGACCTTACCGTGACCTACATTGCCGAAAACCTCTTCAAGATTACCGGCAACCTCCCGAAGGGCAAGCAGATCATCCAGTTCTCTCAGGACGGAAAGACTCTCCAGACTTACTACTTCGAAGTCAAGTAATCAAGTTTCGGATTGTTATCCGCTACGAAACCTTTAGGGCGGCATCCTTACGGATGCCGTTCCTTTTTTTTTGCACGTCCCGCGCGGTTTTTGTCGTTTTTTTGACAAGGTTGTTTATGCTCAAAATGTATATTTAGAGGCAGGTAGGGCGTAAGACCTGCCCAACATTTTTACAAGGATTCAAGATGAAAAAGGTCAAAGGCTTTTTCTCGTTTTTTGGTTTAGCTTTTACCCAGGTGGCCGTATCGACGGCGCTTGTCGCTTACATGGAACTTGTCCTCAACCGCATGGGATTCACGCCCACGCTCTCGTGGCAGTTCTACGTGCTTCACTTGCTGTTCCTCTTGCCTTGCGTGCTGCTGCTGACTCCGGCAGGGTATGCCTCCGACAAGTTCCCGAAGGAACGGGTGCTCCTGTGGACGACGCTCCTTTCGCTCCCGGTGGTGGGACTGTTCTGTGCGGGAGTGTATCTCGGCGAGCTTCCTATGATGTTTGCGGGTGTCGGGCTGTTCTTTGTGCTGCAGGCGTTTCAGAGTCCGGCGAAGAACGGCTATATGAAGGAACTCATGGGGGTGCGCTACCTCGCTAGCGGCAGCGGGACCCTGATGATCGTCACGTTCCTTGCTCTCCTGTTTACCGGTGCCGCGCTCGCATTTGCCGTCAAGGAAGATCTGGTCCAGCCGGTCCTCTACTCGCTGGGCGGCCTGCAGCTGCTTGGTTTCTTCTTTGCACTCAGGTTGCCGGCTATCGGAGCCTACGATGAAGTCCTGGAATTCCCCTGGAAGCAGTACTGGACGTTTGGGTACGCACGTCGCAAGATGGTGAAGGCCTGGAAGAACCGGGCGCTCCGTCAGGCGATTGTCGGACAGTCCATGTTCTGGGTCATGATTTTCCTCATGGTGTTCGTTATCCAGGACCAGTTCAGTTCGGGCTCGCTGTTCAACCAGGACCTCCTCGCGAACTACGCCATTTTCGGTACCGCCATTGGCCTTATCGCGGGCTTCGTCTTTGCCAAGAGGATGTCCCGTAACTTTATCGAGATGGGCCTTATCCCGATGGGGACCGCCGGTGCTTCCATCCTGATCTTCATTATCCCCTTCATCCCGCGCCCTTACAATGCGATTGCGTTTGCCTTGCTCGGCTTCTGTGGAGGCATCTATGCGCTCCCGATGTTCGCAACGCTCCTCTACAATACCAAGCCGAGGTCGGCGGGCCACGTTCTTTCGCTTGCCAACGTGGTGCAGAACCTGTGCATCCTCGTATTCGATATCCTGGCGGTGGTCGCCATTCGTTACGTTGGCCTTGAGCGGATGAACCTGTTCTTCATCCTCGGCATTGTCTGCCTTGTGGGTACAATCTGGGCCCTCTGGGCTATGCCGCAGACGCTGCTCCGCCAGTTGCTTCGCTCCGTATTGTCGATGCATTACAAGTTCCTGGTGACGGGCGTGCAGAATATCCCGTGGGAAGGCCCGGTGCTTCTGGTGGGTAACCACATCTCGTACATTGACTGGGCGATTATCCAGATGGCGAGCCCGCGTCCCATGCGCTTCGTGATTACGCGCAGGCCTTTCGAAAAATGGTACGTGAAACTCCTGCTTTCGCAGATGGAAACCATCGACCTCGATATTTCGAATCCGGGTCCCGCGATGGAAGAGGCCCGTCAGGCCTTGCTGCGTGGTGAAGCCGTGGTGATGTTCCCCGAGAACGTGATGACTTCGACGGGTAACATGAACCGTTTCCGCCTGGATTACTCGGCCGCTATCAAGGACGTGCCGCACCTCAAGTTCATGCCGTTCTACGTACAGGGCCTGTGGGGGAGTAGCTACTCCATGGCCGATGCCGGTTTCAAGGACATGGTGCATAGCGGCGGACGCATCGTCTCAGTCGCTTTCGGAGAGGAGTTGCCGCTCGATTCCAGCCCGATGATGGTAAAACGCGCTGTCCAGGAACTTTCCATTACGGCCTGGACGAGATACATCCGCAAGCTGCGTCCGGTCGCCTCGGCCTGGATTCGTACGGTGAAGCATATCGGCAGTGGTCCCTCGGTGTATAGCCCCGACGGAAACCACCTCTCCGCGAATACGCTTGCGACGGCTGCCCTCTCGTTTGGCGCCATCATCGATAAGCTTACAAAGGGCGAAAAGCAGGTGGGCGTGCTTATCCCGCCGTCCGGTCCGGGCATCATCGTGAACATGGCATGCCTCATCAAGGGCAAGACGGTCTACAACCTGAACTACACGAACACGCCCGAGACGATGGACTACTGCTGTGGCGTGGCCGACGTGAAGACGATTATTACGGCCCATGCCTTTATCGACAAGCTCAAGCAGAAGGGCGTGCCGATGGAAAAACTGCTCGACAAGTACAAGGTCTACTACATGGAAGACCTGAAGGGACAGCTCCACAAGTCGACGCTCGTGAAGAACTTCCTGCGGGTGCTTATCCTGCCGGCCTGGTATCTGGAACTCCGCTTCTTCAAGAAGGTGAGCCTCGACGACGTGGCGACCATCATCTTCAGTTCTGGTTCCGAAGGCCGCCCGAAGGGCGTGGAACTGACGCACCTGAACTTGATGGGCAATATCAAGCAGTGCGAAAGCGTGCTTTTGCCGACCGCGGAAGACGTGTTCCTCGGTTCGCTCCCGCTGTTCCATGCGTTCGGTTTCTCGATTACGACGATGCTTTGCCTCGTGGAAGGCGTGCCGGTGGCGACTTGCCCCGACCCGACCGATGCGCGCCTCGTTTCGCGCATGTGCGCCCAGTTCAAGGTTTCGTTCATGGTGGCTACCGGAACGTTCCTGCGCATGTGGGGCCTGAACCGCGCCGTGCACCCGCTGATGTTCTCGCATGTCCGTGCCATCTATGCGGGCGCCGAAAAGATTCGCGAGGACGTGCGCCAGCTTTACCGCACCAAGTTCAAACTCGAGATTTTCGAAGGCTTCGGCTGTACCGAGACGACTCCTGTGGCCGCCGTGAACACGAGGGACGTGCTCATGGATGACTACAAGACGGTTCTCGAAGGCAATAAGCCGGGTACCGTTGGCGCTCCTCTGCCCGGAACGCAGATCCGCATCGTGGACCCCGACACCATGGAAGAACTCCCGGTGGGCGAGGATGGCCTTATCCTGATTGGCGGTGCGCAGATCATGAAGGGTTACCTGAAGGATCCGGATCGTACGGCGCAGGCAATTGCTGTCATCAACGGCAAGCGCTGGTACAAGACCGGCGACAAGGGCCACGTGGACGAGGACGGTTACCTCACGATTGTGGACCGCTACAGCCGATTCGCGAAGCTCGGTGGCGAAATGGTGAGCCTCGGTTCCGTGGACTTCAAGATTTCGGAATGCTCGCTGTTCGACGAGATTGACCACTTCGCGGTGGCCGTTCCGGACGGAAGCAAGGGTGAAAAGATTGTGCTCGTGTATGCGGGCGAAAAGTCCGAGGACGAAGTGAAGTCGATGCTCAAGGAAGTCGGCCTCCCGCCCTTGATGCTCCCCGGTGCCGTCGTGAAAGTCGATGTGCTGCCCAAGCTGGGTAGTGGCAAGTGCGATATCCAGACCGGCAAGAAGATTGCGATGGAGCGCCTTGGAATTTCTGCGAACTAGGAATATTATGACTAAAGAGAAAAAGAAAGTTAAGCCGGTTACGGCGGCAAAGAAAGTAGAACGGAAATCTTTGAAAGATACTTTGCGTGAATGGGTCCAGTCGCTTCAGCTCGGCAAGACCCAGGCCGTGATGGCAGCCGTGTCGGTTGCCGTGCTGCTTGCCGCATTCCTCATATTCAATAACTTGTCTGTCGAATACGCCCGCCGCTGGGATATTCAATGGGGTTACTATTCCATCCTTTCGACCTTTGCCCTGCTGATTGCGGGTATCGTCGTGAATTTGCCCTTCGTGGCAAAGCATGTGCGCGCCTTCTTGCCCGGCGGCAAGTCGTTCTGCGGGCTCGCCATTCTGCTGATCGTATTCTCGGTGTTTATCTTCAGCAATATCGGGAATACGCACCGCGTATTGAGTGACGAGACGAGCTGGGAATCGATGGGCCTCCAGATGTACTTCCAGCATACGGGCGGCATCTGCAATGAGGGCGTGTGGACCGATGGCGTTCTCGACTGCAAGACCGAAGTGAACAACTTCAAGGGCAAGGCGCTCGGATTTGTCTATTCCGTCGTCTTCAACTTCATGGAACCGAACCGCGATACGGCGCTCCTCGTGAACTACCCGTTCTACATCCTGAGCCTCATCGCGTTCTTCCTCGCGCTTTGCAAGTGGTTCAAGAGCGACAAGCTTGCGTTGGCCGCGACGGCGTTCCTCGGCGGCATGCCGATATACCTCTTGCAGGCCCGCTCCGCTTCGACGGAAGTCCTCTACATTTGCCTGCTTGCCTTCCTGATGGCGTGGTATGCATTCGTACCGACGAACAAGGTGACGTGGAAGCATTTCTTGTTGACGGTTCCCCTGCTTGGTTTCTTTGCGCAGACCCGCCAGGAAACGGTGTTCGCGTTTGTCCCGTTTGCACTTTACTATTACCGCTATTTCCTGGAAAAGCCCTACCGCTTGCCCGCTTTCATCGCGTCTGTGATTGCTGTGAGCTGGCCCAGCGTGAATACGATGGCCGCTTACCGCGGTTACGACTTCCAGGGTGGCGACCATGCCGCGCATTCGTTTGAAAACTTGTGGTTCAACCTCAAGACGAATATCGAGGTGATGATGAACCTCGACAAGAATCCGGCGTTCGGCGGCATCATGGAAAATCCGTTCTACACGACGTTCACGGTGATCCTTCTGGCGGCGACCCTCTGGCTCTTGTTCCGCATGATCGCTTACCGCCGTTATGTACGCGGATTCATTCTGGGCATTTTCTTCTGCCTGCAGATTTTCGTTATCCTCCTGAACGTTTCGGGTACATTCACCATCGATATCAACCAGCGTTACGTGCTGGTGGCGCTCCCGCTGTTTGCCCTCCTGATGGCGCTTGGCATGTACGATGCGCTTCTCTTTGCGACCAAGATGAGGGAAGATGCCGCCGCGAAGATCGTGATGGGGATTGCCTGCGCCCTTTCTGTCGGGCTCATGCTGTACCACGCCCCGAGCTACAAGGCGAACATGCTTTACTACAAGAACAAGCTCCTGGGCGAAGAAGATTTCCTGAATACGGAACTCGCGAAGTATCCCGAGAACTCGGTGTTCATCTACTCGCGTCCGTGGCAGATGCTTGCATCCGGGCATACGTCCTTTAGCGAACGCACCTTTGAAGGCTGGAGCACTGAAACATTCGTGAACTGGATGCAGAAATCTAACGGCAACATCTACCTCGTGCGCGGACAGGATGGCTACGGCCAGGTGAACCGCGATAGCCGCGTGGTGGGCTTCAAGACGACGGACCAGATTGACAAGATTCTTGACAGCTACAAGAATGAACGCGTCCTGATCGATGCGAAGCGCTTCGGTTACCCGCTGGTCATCTACAAGATTATTTCGAAGAAGGGCGTCTCTCAATATGCCCAGAACTTCCTCGTTTCGGATTACGCCGACGGCCAGATCGCGATTTCAAAGAAGTTCCCCGAATCCATCAACTGCAGCAACGTGCTGAATGGCGCTCAACAGGGCGAAATCCTGGTTTCGTCGGAAGCGGACACGCTCGTGCTCGATTCCGCGCAGATTCGCTACGGCATGAACCGTGCGGAAATCAGCTGCCTGATGCCTGATGACGATACTCTCCTTGTGTACAAGGACTTCTTCGTGGAAGGCGAGAATGTCGCGTTGCTTTCTGCGCTCAAGATGGACCGCTATACGCAGGATTGGGGCACGCCGCAGGTGGACGGAACTGTCGAACATCATACGATTACGCTTGACCGTATCCCGTACCGCTACGGTATCGGTAGCCACGCGAATTCCACTATAGACTACACGCTGCCCCGCGCATTTGACGTGATGCACGCCGTGGTCGGTCTCGATGACGAGAGTGCCTGTGGTGACGGTGCTTACTTTATTGTGAGTGCGGACGGCCGCGAAGTGATGCGGACCAAGAAACTCTATTCGACGGACAAGCAGGTTATCGATGTCGACATCTCCGGCGCGAAGGAATTGCAACTGCGCATCGACATGGGTGACGACAAGGACTGTGACCACGGCGACTGGGCTAATGCATGGCTGGAGGCCAAGTAAAAGTTCTCGTTTCCCCGCTTGACTGGGGGCTCGGGCATGCGACGCGTTGCGTGCCCGTGATTCGCGAGTTCCTTGCTCGCGGTGCGGAAGTGGAAATTGCGGTTGTCAAGTCGAACGCGAACTTTTTCCGCGAAGTCTTTCCGGATTTGCGCCAGCGCGTAGCTCCGGGATACCACATCGTCTACCCGCGTCATGGTTTCAACATGGCGCTCTGGCTCCTGAAAAACGGGGCGCACCTGAATGCTGTCATGCGCTACGAGCACCGCTATGCCGAAGAGATGGTGGAACGTTACGGCTATGACATCCTGTTCTCGGACAACCGCTTCGCTTTCTGGTCGAAAAAAGCGCACAACATCTATATGACGCACCAGATGCGGATTGCTTTCCCGCCCGCGCTTTCTTCCTTGGAGGGAATTGGCGTGCGCTGGCATGCGGCGCGGATGAAGAATTTTGACGAAGTGTGGATTCCCGACGTACAAGATTTTCCCGGATACGCAGGTGCGCTTTCGCATGTGGCGTCGTCTCCTGTTCCGGTCCGCTACGTCGGCCCCCTTTCGCGTTTCGCAGGTATGCAAGCGGGTCTTTTGAAGGGCCGCCGAGCAGACCTCGACATCGTCGCGGTCGTCTCGGGCGTGGAACCGGCGCGCAGCCGGTTCGAAAACCGCCTGCGCGACGTGCTTAAGCAGATTCCCGGGCGCCATGCGGTCTTGCTCGGGAAACCTTCTGTCCCGTACGATTCCTGGGTCGAAGGAAATGTCGAATTCCATACGCACTTGCCGACGGAGCATTTTGCGGAGCTCGTATGCGGTGCGAAGCATGTGGTAAGCCGCGGCGGTTACAGTACCGTGATGGATATGGCGGTGCTTGGCGCGAAGTGCGTGTTTGTCCCGACTCCGGGACAGTATGAGCAGGTGGTGCTCGCACGCGAGCTTTCGGCTGCGGGCTATGCGGCTGCGATTTCAGAATCCTCCTTGACGGCAAAATCGTTGCGTGAGGCGATTGCTTCAGGATTGAAACCGCTTCCGTCGCCGGCTTCAGGCATGCTCGGCCGCGCGGTCGATGCGGTCCTCGAGAAAATCAAGAAATAGTTTTATTTGCAGGTATATCATGAACAAGTTTGTACTCGCTTTCCCTGTTCCTGTAGAGCGGAATGAAACTTTCAAGATAACGGAACACGTCCAGGTCGCTCCTGAAGCGAATACGCTCATGATTCCCGGATGTACCGTTTCTTTCTCGGTAGCCCGTACCGAACCGATGGCGAAACTCTCCGATGTTTTCCGCGAACATGTCGACCTTTCGGAAGATGACGCAAAGAAAATCGATTCGCACCGTTCGCTGTTCTTTTTGATAGGAACGCTCAAGAATGCCGATGACTTGCGCATGGTAAACTCCGCCGTCCTTAAGATGTTCGATGCCGGGGCGATTGGTGTGTACATGCAGCAATCGGGTACCGCCTGGCTTGCAGATTCCTTCCGTGAAGAAATTGGAGACGACGGCTTGCCGATGGATTCGTGGATCAATTTCGTGGAAAGCGAGGATGTGCTCTACACGCTCGGCCTGGAAGTTTTCGGCCTTCCGGACCTCTGCATTTCGCGCAAGGCGGGTTCCGATGATGAACTCCGCGATATCCTGGGAGTAGTGGCAGACACGCTGTTCGTGGATGGACTTTCTTCGAAATCCGGGACCGAAGTGGATGCGGGTGATTTCGGAAAGTACACGCTCCGCGCCGAGATGTCGAGCCCGTTCGCGAAGGATTCGCCGGAATACAACAAGAACGGCATCATGCGTCTCGCGAAGAACTGAGATGCTACTTTTCGATGACCGAGCCCAGGATTTGCTGGACTTTCCTGGTGTTGCTGAAAGCATCGGGATTTTCGATGCTGTAGAAAATGTGGTCTACGAGGGCCTGTGTGTTGAACTCGTACGAGGGAAGCCTGAGCAGGTAACTCTCGGCGGAGTTGTCGAATCCGAAAATCTGTTTGGGAAGGCCAATCTTGCCTTCTTCGGCAAGCTCGATGATGACGCTTGCCACTTCGTCGTTCACGCAGACGAGCGGGAGCTGCTTGTTGTCCTTGTTCCGCGTGATGAGAGATAATATCT
Source organism: uncultured Fibrobacter sp. (assembly GCA_946408125.1). Classification (GTDB taxonomy): domain Bacteria; phylum Fibrobacterota; class Fibrobacteria; order Fibrobacterales; family Fibrobacteraceae; genus Fibrobacter. The sequence continues at coordinate 58,970 of CAMJQW010000005.1, read as the reverse complement.
TCCTCTTCACGAGTTCGCGGGCGTAAAGCTCGACGGAAAATTTGGCGACCTTCCCGCGGGCAATCTGCTTGTAGTCCCAGGGGCTTGCGAATTCCTCGTCGGTCAGGGCGGTTACGGAAATGCCAGATTCGCGGAGGCCTTCCAGGCGGTCGACGGACCAGGAACTGTCATGGTAGGGCGATATGTAGACGACCTGGCCGAATCCTTTGGATTGCAGGAATTTTCCCATCTCGATGCCGGGGAGGCGTCCGAAGGTGGAGTTGAAGAATGTCCAGTTCGTCTTGTTGATGAATCTGGGCGGGAGGGATTCGATCGGGTGTTCCCACCAGACGGAAACGGGGAATTTTACTCCGGCGAACAGGTGCAAAAGCTTTTGCGGGTGCATCACGAGCAACGTGGAGAGGATGGCCCCGACGGCGTTCTGGAAGTCGGAAAGCTTGCGCGGCTTGCCGCTCCGGTCGATGAGCTGTCCGTTAGTCTCGTTGATGCCGAGAAGGATGAGCTTGTAGTTGTCCGCACCGGCCTTCTTGTATACCATGCGGAGGAAATCCATTTCGCGTTCGCTTTCGGCGGTGAATCCGCCCCAGCTGTTGCAGCGCGTAACGAAGATGAGTTCGCTCAGGGAATCCTGCGACTGCGAACTCCTCTTGTTCACGAAGAAGAACTTGCGGCCGGTGCGGGTGAGGATGCCCCGATCGACCTTGTCCATCAGGAAATTGCGCAATATGGACTGCGAAACATCGTAGCGGAGCGCGAGTTCCTTCATGAGCGGCAGGGGAGTGTCCGCCCTGAGTTCGCCGCGGGCCCAGTCCTCGTTGAACTGCCTTTCCAGTTTTTCGGGAATCGTTTCTCGGACGGCCGGGCGTATGGTTGGCGGGAACATCGCTTTGGAATTATCCGTATCGGCGGATTTCCAGAAGCAACCCTTGCCCTGGATGCGCTGTATCTTGCCCGCTTCGGTGAGGGCCACGAGGGCTGCCTGGACCGTTCCCGAGGAGACGTTGTAGGCCTTCATGAGGGTCCGGATGCTGGGGAGCCTGTCGTTGTCCTGGTGGGGCAGAGAGAGAAGTGTCTTTGCCAATTCTTCGCGCATGCCTATAAAATAAAAAAGTCTACGCAGCGTGAGCTACGTAGACTCTTGTTGTTTGGGGGGTGTTTTAATATCTGAAGTTCACGCGGTAGCGGTTTTTCACGTCTTTCACGTGGGCGCCTTTTGCGTTGACCGTTCCGCGGATCTCCTTGGCCTGGACCTGCGTGCGAACCTGCGGAATCGCCGTCGTGGACGAGCTGGTCGGGAATACCTGGCTGCTCGAGGAAGCAATCACCTTGGAGGAACTGGACTGCGGGTTGACCTGGCTGCTGCTCGAGATGACCGGCTCCTGCTGATTGTCCTTCGGGACCTGGCCGTTGAAGCCTTCCTGGCCCTTCTTGGTGAGGGCGATGATGGCCATGCCGTCCTTGACAAAGATGTTGTCCGGGCTGATATCGACGCGGTTTTCGGCAAAGGTCCAGTCACCCTTGCTCCAGCGGCCGTTGTCGAATGTGTCAAAGTTATCGGTCCAGAGAAGCTTGAAGTCGGTGCCGTTGTCGCCCTGGCCCGGCTTGTATTCGTAAACCTTTACCCAGTTGATGAACTGGTAGATCGGCAGAATGTTGTCGTTCCAGGCGCCGACCCAGCCTGCGTCGAGGGCGGACCAGAGGTTGAAACGGAGACCCTGCGGCTTTTTGCCGAGGTCCTGTACCTGGTTCTTGTCGTTTTGGCCCTTGACCGTCTTGCGGACGACTTGGCCATCAAGAGTCCATGCGACATAGTCGGGAGTCCATTCCATGCCGTAGGTGTGGAAAGACTGGTTGGAGGCGGGGTTGATGGCGTGGTGGTCTTCGCTGGTTACCTTGCGGTTCGGCTGCCCGTCTCCGGGACCGTAACCCGTAATGATATTGGATTGGAAACTGCTGGGGTTCTTGCCCAAGATTTCGATATCGACTTCGACCCAGGGCTCGTTACCGCCCTTGTAGGAGTCGTTGTGGTAGAGGAACATTGAACTGACAGTACCGGAACCGGCGGCCATCTGCATGCGTGCTTCGAACTTGCCGTACATCCAAGTATCGTTGGTGTAGAGTTCGGCTCCGCTATAATCTTTTGCGCTGGAGGATGCTGCCATGGCCATTACCAGAAGTGTGCCTGTCGCGATTGCTTTATAGATGTTCATCTTTGGAATCTCCCCCCATACACAAACATAATATAGGTACGTGGCTTTCATACCGCAAATCCCAAAACTCTAAAAATGTAAAAAGTGTATCAAGTGTATTAAAATACGGCTCTAGCCACGCAAAAAGGCCTTGCCGTCCGGTTGCCCCCGTTTTTTTTCTAACTTTTCCGACATGGAAATCGATGACTGGCGCAAGCGCATAGACGATCTGAATGATGAACTGATCGCGCTCCTGAACAGGCGTGCGGTGTTCGCTGCTGAAATCGGGAAAATCAAGAAGGCCAAGGGCCTGCCCGTTTTCGATGCGGGTCGCGAGGAATCCGTGCTTACGCGTGTCTCCGAAATGGCCGCGTCGGCCGGGGGACCGCTTTCGCCCGAATCGGTTTGCAACATTTTCCGGACCATCATGGAAGAGACCCGCAAGGTGGAGGAATAGATGAAACGGATTGCCCTGGTAGGTTTTGGCCTTCTGGCGGGTTCCGTCGCCGCCGCCCTGAAGCAGACGAAGCAGCCGCCGGTCATCCGTGCGGTAAGTTCGGCGTCGACGCTTGCCCGTGCCCGTGAGCTCGGCCTGGCCGATGAATTTTTTGAATACGGCGAGACGGAAAAGTGGGCGAGGGATTGCGACCTCATCCTGCTCTGCTCGCCGATTCTCCACATACTGAATACGATTGAATCCTTGAAAAAGGTCTCGTGGGCCGGCTCGGAAGGGAAATGCCTGGTGAGCGACATCGGCAGCACGAAGGTCGAAATTTGCAAGGCGGGTGCGAGCCTGCCGCCGCCGTTCCGTTTTGTCGGGAGCCATCCGATGGCCGGTTCCGAGAAGCGTACTTGCGAGAACAACGATCCTGCCATTTTCGAGAATGCCTACTGGTTCGTGTGCCCGCCCGAGGGTACGCCCGAATCTGCCTACGCGCCGCTCCTCGATCTGGTGAAGTTCCTCGGGGCGACTCCCGTGGTGTTCCCGCCGGAACATCACGATCGCACGATGGCGTGGGTTTCGCACATGCCTCAGATGCTCAGCTCGACCTTGGCGGCGAGCCTGCCCGAGCGCCTGCTCAAGCACAACTACCAGCATTATGCGGGTCGTGCCTTCCGCGACATGACACGCATTGCGGCAAGCGGCTGGGGAATGTGGCACGACATCGCCGTCACGAACCGCGAAGAGACAGTGCGTGCGCTCAAGGAAGTGCGTGAAGGTCTCGACAGGACCATCGAGGCGATGAACTCGCTGGATGTAGTTAAGGATGGTCGCCCTGCTGCCGATGACAAGTCGGCTGCGCTGGAAGGAATTTTCAAGGCCGGCAATGACGGACGTGCGAGCCTGTTTGCTCCCGGACGCAATGCCGCAGAATCATTTTTTGAAATTACGGTCCCGCTGAAGGACAAGCCGGGCGCCCTGTTGAGCGTGATGCAGCCGCTTGCCGAGGAAGGGGTCAACATCCGCGATATCGAACTTATGAAGGTCCGCGAGAACGTGGCCGGTACTTTGCTGCTTGCTTTCAAGACGGAGAACGATGCTTCCCGTGCCGTAAAGCTGCTTAGGTACCTGGGCTACGAGGTGAAGGAACGCTAGATGGAATTTTATTTGAATCCAGACCGCGAGCGCATGAACCTCACGCTGGTGATGGCGCTCCTGGTGAACGGTCGCACGGTACTAGAGGATTTCTCGTGGGCAAGCGGAAGCGAATGTTTCGCGCAGGCATTGAAGGAATTCGGACTCGAGTATTCGCTGCAAGGCCACCAGCTTGTGCTGGATGGCAAGGGCTTCCAGTATGCGCTCCCGTCCATGCTGCCGTTCGGTTTTGGCGAACGCGACGATGTGTTGCTGTGGACGCTCGCGAGCAAGGATTCCGAACAGCTCTATACGGTGGCTGCTGACGAAGCGGATGCGGCACTTGTGGCGCAGACGAAGCAGCTCCTGCAGAAGTATTTCAAGATCAATGTGCAGGTCGACGAGCCTGCCAAGCTCGTTTTCACGTTCTGTGCCGACGAGCCGAACATCAAGAAGGATTCCCTCGGGAACGTGTCGCCGGTCCTGCGCAACAGAATGCTTTTGCGCGCGCTTGTCCGGAGCGAATACCTGAGTTTCGAGGAAAAATCCACGGTTCATGACCAGTGGACCCGCATGCTCATGTACTTTGGTGTGAAGATGCGCTACGAGAGCCGCGGCATGGAACAGCTGAGCGAGTTCGAACGCCGCCTGATGATGGCGCAGGGCAAGAAAATCGAGCGTACGCAGTTTACCGAGCTCTTCGAGACGAAGGTGATTACGGGTCGTGAGTACTTTGTTCCCGGAGATACGACCGAGGCGACGGCTTTTGCGCTCCTCGCGACGGTCGGGAACATGCCCAAGGAGAATGTGGTTAGGCTCATGAACGTGGAACTCAATACGTCCCGCGCCGGAGCCCTCACTTGCCTCAAGCGCATGGGCGCGAACATCGAGACGGTGACACGCCGCGAAAAGTTCGGCGACGTTTTCGGCGATGTCGAGATTTATCCGCTGGAAGCGGGCAAGCGCCTGCAGGGCCGCCGCTTCAGCGAAGACGTTATTTCTACGGGATTCGAGGAGTATGCGCTCCTCGCGGTGGCCGCATGCTTTGCCGAGGGCGAGACGATTCTGCGCCTGCCCAAGGAATCGCGCGAGGCGATGCGTGCTTCGAATGAATTTTTGGCCGAGAATCTCCGCAAGACGGGCGTCGAGGTCGGCGTGTACGACGACGGGCTCGTGATTCGCGGTATGGAAACGATCGTGAACGGGAATGGCTTCGATGGCGGTCAGTGGCCGCAGATGGGGCTTGCTCTCGGCGTGCTTTCGCTTGCGTTGCAGAACGACGAACCGGTGCAGGGCGCCGAGAACGTGGAAACGGTTTTCCCGGGAGTCCTCGAAAAGCTCAAGCTCGTGCTTGTTCCCGAGGCTTCCGAAACGGAATCCCAGGCATAGGGGAGGGACTATGAAGAAATTCTCGAAAATCGGGATTGTCGGATTCAAGGAAAGGAGTGCGGACCTTGCCCGCGCTCTCGAACAGATTGCCCTCTGGGCGCAGGTGCACCCGCAGGTGCAATTCTGCGCTCTCTCGAATTTGCGCGAACTCGCGAAGAAACCTATCCGCATCGTGAAGGAATCCGCCCTTTCGCGCATGGACCTGCTGCTCGCTATCGGCGGCGACGGCACGGTGCTTTCGGCCGCGCATATGGCGCTCGGCCACAAGATTCCTATTCTCGGAGTGAACGCGGGCCGCGTAGGCTTCTTGGCTGAGAGCCGCGTCGAAGGGCTCGAGAAGGCGCTTGACGATTTGCTGGCGGGTGATTTTTCGACCCGCGAGCGCATGATGATCGATGCCTCGGTCTTCCGCGGCAAAAAGTGCATCGCGAAGCAGACCGTGCTGAACGAGGTGCATATCCGTGCGCACATGCCTGACCGCATGGTGAACGTGAACGTGGCCTATAACGGCACGTGCCTCACCGAATATTGGGCCGATTCCCTGCTGATTTCGACTCCGACGGGTTCGACTGCCTACAACCTTGCGGCCGGTGGCCCGATTATCCATCCGTCCACGCCCGCGGTGGTGCTTACGCCCGTGGCGCCGAGCAGCCTCTCGGTGCGTCCGCTGGTGCTTTCGCTCACCGACAAGAAGCTTGAAATCGTATCTGCGGTGGAACGCCCGCTTGACCTCGTGTTCGATGGCCGCAGCTCCGTGGAAGTTAAGCCGGGTGACCGCGTGGTGCTTTGCGAAAGTAAGTCCGTGACGACATTTATCCGCATGCGCCATACGGGATTCGTCGGCGCCCTCCGCGAAAAGCTCGGCTGGACGGGAAAACCCCGCCTCGCGTAACTTAGAACAGCTTCGGGTCGTCCACTTCGTCGCTGGAGTCTTCGGTGTCTGAACCGTCATCGAAGCTATCCGGCGGGGTAATGCGGCTCGTGCGCTTTACCTTCTTGGCGGTGAACTTGCTGCCGAGCGCCTTGTAGCTCTTGATGTCGGCGACTTCGGTCAGGTCGAGTTCTTCCTTCTGGACTTCGCGGCCCACCTGGTATTCCATCAGCTGTCGGGCATCGTCTGTCGCGAAGAACTCGATCATCTGTGTATCCTTGTGGTCGGAAACCAGGCTGAACTCCGTCGTCATGGGACAGCCTTCCAGGTTGAAGCGCTTTACCATGTAGTTGTAGTTGCCGCCCTCGAAGTAGAGGATGGTAAAGACCTGCGCAGGGTCGAACTTGTGGATGTACTTGATGCCCGAACCCACGAGAATCGGGTCTGCCATGTCGTGCACGCGGGCCGTACCGTTCTCCTTCACGATAAGGATCTTGTCCTTCTCGCCGAATTCGCCGATGCGGTCGCCCTTCTTCTGCGTGCTGATGAGGCCGCTGGGGGCATCGAAGTAGAGCACGCGCGCCCCGAGGGTACTTACGCCCTTGCGGATGCGCTTGACGCTCTTGACCGGGTACTTGGTGACGATGTTGCCCATGGCGCCGCGGCCCTTCACCTCGATGGTGCTGAAATCCACCTCGAAGTTGAGCTTGGTGCGCGGGCGCGGCTTGAGCGTCACTTCCACGACTTCGGCCTCGCCGTTCATGTTGCTGGAGAGGTAAAGCAGGCGGCTACCGGGCTTGTTCTTGCCCATGAAGTAGTCCTTGTCGCGGGTCACGCCGCCCACGTTGAAGCGCTTGATGTAGGCCGTGCCTTCCTTGCCGTCCTGATGAATGACGTTGTAGATGTGGCGTTCGTCGTCCTTGTTGAATTTCTCCACGAGCACAATATTCTTGCCCACGAAGTCCTTGTCGGAGACTTTGACGACCTTGAAACTGCCGTCGGCCTTGAACACGATGAGGTCATCGTATTCGGAGACGTCGAAGAGGTATTCTTCCTTCTTCATGCCCGTGCCGAGGAAGCCTTCCTTGCGGTTCACGTAGAGTTTCTGGTTCGCGAGAGCCACATGCACGGCGCTCACCTGGCCGAATTCCGCGATTTCCGTCTTGCGGTCACGACCTTCGCCGTACTTCTTGAGGATGTTCTTGAAGTAGTTCACGGCGTAGTCGGTGAGGTGTTCCTTGTTGTAGTTCACTTCCTCGATCTTCTTGTCGAGTTCTTCCAGGAATTCGTCGGCCTTCTTGCGGTCAAAACGGCTGATGCGGCGCACCGGGATTTCGGCGAGCTTGAGGATTTCTTCGCGGGTCACTTCGCGGCGGAGCTTGCGCACATAGGGCTTCAAGCCTTCGTCAATCAGCTGGACCATCTCGTCGTGAGTCTTGGCCTTCTTGATGACCTCGTAGACTTCCTTCTCGATGAAGATCTTCTCGAGGCTCGTCATGTGCCACTGGTCCTGCAGGTGCTTGAGCTCGTTGTCGAGTTCCCAGTCGAGCAGGTGAACCGTGTGGTCGGTGCTGAGCTTCAAAAGTTCGGTCGTGTTGCTGAAACGCGGCTTTTTGTCGATAATCACGCAGCTGTTCGCGGCCAAAGTCGTCTGGCAGTCGGTAAACGCATAGAGCGCGTCCATCACGACTTGCGGGTCGGAACCTGCCTGCAGGTGGATCTGGATTTCCACGTTTTCGGTGGTGTGGTCCACAATCTGCTTAATCTTGATTTTGCCCTTGTCGTTGGCCGCCACGATGGAGTCGATAAGGCTATCCGTGGTGGTGCCGAAGGGAATTTCGCGGATGACGAGCGTCTTGTTGTCCAACTTCTCGATTTTCGCACGGACCTTGAGGCGTCCGCCGCGTTCGCCGTCGTTGTATTCGCTAACGTCGATGATGCCGCCCGTGTAGAAGTCCGGGTACAGCGTGAACTTGCGGCCACGCAGGTAGTCGATGCTCGCCTGGCACAGTTCCTTGAAATTGTGGGGGAGGATGGTGGTGGATAGGCCCACCGCGATGCCGTCCACGCCCTGGGCCAAGAGAATCGGGAACTTTGCGGGGAGCGTCACCGGTTCCTTGGAACGGCCGTCGTAATTCGGAATCCAGTCGGTCGTCTCGGGATTGAACATCACGTCGAGCGCGAAGTCGCTGAGCTTGCCTTCGATGTAACGCGGGGCGGCCGCCTCGTCGCCCGTAAGCGGGTTACCCCAGTTACCCTGCGGTTCGATAAGCAGGTTCTTCTGGCCCATGTTCACGAGCGCCGTGTAGATGGAGGCGTCGCCGTGCGGGTGGTAGTGCATGGTGTCGCCCACGATGCCCGCCACCTTGTGGAAGCTGCCGTCGTGCATCTCGTACATGGTATGCAGAATGCGGCGCTGCACCGGCTTGAGTCCGTCCTCGAAGTAGGGCACGGCGCGGTCGAGAATCGTATAGCTCGCGTAGTCCAGGAACCAGCCGTTGTACAGCTTTTCCAGGTGGTTTACGTTCGAAAGTCCTAATGTTTTCTGTTCTTCGTCCATGATCTAGCCTTGTCGCGCCTATTAAAGTTCTTCCACAGCTTCGGTGCGCAGGTTTTCTACGATGTAGTCCTGGCGGGATTGCGTGTTCTTGCCCATATAGTATTCCAGCAGCTTGCCGAGAGAAGCGTCGTTCGGCATGGTGACGGTCTCCAGGTGCATGTTTTCGCCGATGAGCAGCTTGAAGTCCTCGGAATCCATCTCGCCCAAGCCTTTGAATCGGGTGATTTCCAGGTCCTTCTTGTTGATTTCCTTCGCGGCCTTGTCGCGTTCCTCTTCGTCGTAGCAGTAGAAGGTTTTCTTCTTGTCCTTGCGGTTGCGGACGCGGAAAAGCGGCGCTTGCAGGATGTAGAGGTGCTTTTCCTGCACGAGTTCCGGGAAGAACTGCAAGAAGAACGTCATCACCAACAGGCGGATATGCATACCGTCCACGTCAGCATCGGTCGCGATAATCACCTTGTCGTAGCGCAGGTCCTCGAGGCCGTTTTCGATGTTGAGGGCGGCCTGGAGCAGGTTCCATTCCTCGTTCTCGTACACGATCTTCTTGGAAAGGCCGTAGCTGTTCTTCGGCTTACCGCGCAAACTAAATACCGCTTGCGTCTTGGGGTTGCGTGCCGTCGTGATGGTACCGGAGGCGGAATTACCCTCGGTAATGAAAATCATCGTCTCGCTCTTGAGCGGATTCTTCGCATCGGTGAGGTGCACGCTGCAGTCGCGGAGCTTCTTGTTGTTGAGGTTCGCCTTCTTGGCGCGCTCGTTGGCCAACTTCTTGACGCCGGCCAGTTCCTTGCGGAGCTTTTCGTTCTGGTTGATGCGTTCCAGGAGCTTCTTGGCCGTGTCCTCGTTCTTATGGAGGTAGTTATCGAGCTCGCGGGCCACAAAATCCACAATCCAGGTACGGAGCGCAGGGCCGTTCGGGGCCGTGGTGGTGGAACCCAGCTTGGTCTTGGTCTGGGATTCGAAAACCGGTTCCTGGATGCGTACGGAAATTGCTCCCACGATGCAGTTGCGCACGTCGGAAGCGTCGTATTCCTTCTTGAAGTGGTCGCGCACGCCCTTCACCAAGCCCTCGCGGAATGCCGCCTGGTGGGTACCGCCCTGGGTGGTGTGCTGGCCGTTCACAAAGCTGAAGTAGTGTTCGCCTTCCTGGTTCGAGTGCGTGATGGCGAATTCGATGTCCTTGCCCTTGCAATGGATGACCGGGTAGCGGATGGTGTCGTCGGTGCGGCTGTGGAGCAGGTCCAGGAGCCCGTTCGGGCTATTGTAATCCTTGCCGTTCATCACGAGCGTGAGCCCGTTGTTCAGGTAGGCGTAGTTCCAGATCTTCTCTTCCATGTAGGCGGGGAGGAACCGGAAGTTCTTGAACAGGTCGTTATCGGGCTCGAAGTAGATTTCGGTGCCGTTTTTCTCGGTTGTCGGGGCAATCTTGAAATCCTTTACCAAAATGCCCTTGCTGAACTCGGCGCGTTTGACCTTGCCGTCACGGAAACTTTGTACGATAAACTTGGTCGAAAGGGCATTCACCGCCTTGGTACCCACGCCGTTCATGCCCACCGACTTCTGGAAGGCTTCGGAGTCGTACTTGCCTCCCGTATTCATCTTCGACACGCAGTCGATGACCTTCTCGAGAGGGATGCCGCGGCCGTAGTCGCGCACGCGGCAGCTGTGGTCTTCCATGTCGATTTCAATCTTCTTGCCCGCGCCCATGGCGAACTCGTCGATGGAGTTGTCGATAACTTCCTTCGCGAGCACGTAGATGCCGTCGTCGGGGCTCTGTCCGTCGCCCAGCTTGCCGATGTACATACCGGGGCGGAGCCTAATGTGTTCGTACCAATCTAGAGTCTTGATGCTGTCCTTGTCGTACTTTACAGCCATTTCTTACCTATTCACTTGCTTTTGCAAAACCAAAAAGTGCTTATTTTCGCCAATTTTAGGAAATTTCGCGGGACGATTTGTGGGCTACGCCCGGACTCGCGGCCCCGGTCCGCCCTTTGCCTCAAATATAACAAAAAAAAGCGACAAAGAGTGATAATTTGTGCAGTATATCCGTTTTTTTATATTTGATTCCGTATGCGCAAGTTTCTTCTCGTCATTCTTCTGTGGCTATCGCCTTTCCTTACCTTTTTGTCTGTCATTTCGGCCTGTTCCGGGGGCGACAAGGAGGTGGCGCTCGGCTATACGGAAGAGGAAAACGCCCAGATTATCAGGGATACCGTCGCTTACCTCAAGCTCCTGAAGACCTGGGAGCCGGCCCAGCCTGTCGATTCGGAAAAGGTCGTGCTGGAAGCGGATCCGTCGGTTTCCTGGTACGATGTCGTCTTCCTGTCTGCTCCGGAACCCTACTTTAGCTATACGGAAATGGGGGAAGATTCTGCCGTCTGCACCGTGAATGTCTATGAAGATGAAAATGGCGTCCGCCTTGTGGTGAACCTCGATTCGGCCAGGGAACTCTTTACGCAGCTTTTGCAGCGCGATTCCATGATGGCTATCGTCGTGGACCGACTTGACAAGACCTATGAAATGGAAAATCCAGCTGCTGATTGCAAGACCGATTCCCTTTCCTTCGTGGAACGCTGTGAAGATGCAAAGGGATCGGTCGTGGACCAGCTCGGGCTTGCTTGCAATGAACTCCATTTGGTCTGTACCCAGGAAATCATGCCGAACAAAACGGCGGAAGAGTTTATGGACAGCACGGCTACGGAACTGAAGAGCCGTTGTGCGGATGCCCTGGGACTCACCCTCAGCGAGATGGGTAATGGGCGCCTCAACGGCAAGTATCCTTGGCGCTACCTGAACCCGGCTCTCTCTTATGGCGAGGTCGTGGATGAACGCGACGGACAGGTGTATAAGACGATAGCCATCGATTCCCTTGTCTGGATGGCGGAAAACCTGAACTATGCGGATAGCGATTTGACCCCGAGCCTGCTCGGGAAGAGCTGGTGCTACAACAACGAACCGGACAGCTGTGTAAAATATGGCAGGCTCTATACGTGGGGTGCGGCCATCGACTCGGTCTCCCTGGCGAACGACCCCGAAAACCCGCGGGAATGCGGCAACGGGACGGATTGCCGTGATTTGACCCATATCCAGGGCCTTTGCATGGACGGGTGGCATTTGCCGTCGTCATCCGAGCTCCATTTTCTCGATGACGTAGCGGATCAGGGAACGCCCACGATTGCCGTTGTAGGGCCGGACGACAAGCTGACTTATGGACCCCCTACGCTTCGAAGCGCATACCTCTGGAATTACGGTATCGACACTTACGGATTATCCCTCTTGCCGGCGGGTTACTACCTGTTCGATTCCAACGAATTTGACAGGCAGGGCGAAGTGGCCTTTTTCTGGTCCCTTGACTATGCCGAAGAATACGCCTGGATGTTCACGATGTACGACGAAGGAATGTCTTTCGGGACGCATGCGGGCATCAATGAAAAGTACATGTATGCGATATCGATTCGCTGCGTGAAGGATTAGTCATGGATTGTGAAATCTCTATCGCAGGGCGGATCATCTCACGCGAAGGAAAACGCGCGGTATCGCAGGGGGAAATCCTTGCGGCCATCGGCGTGTACGCTGTTACCGAAGCTTCCGAGGAGGCTTTGGCGGAGTTCTGCCGGATAACTTCGGACAAGTACGGCTGTGAAGTGTACGTATGGATGGACCGCGAAGAATACGGGAACGAGAACGTGTTCAATGGCGGCTCCGATTACACGGTCGTAAACGAAGTTTGTTGGTTATGCGTGTGTGAAAGCGGAAAAGAAAAGGCCCGTGAACGCACGGACCATTGGAACGAGAAAATCGAGAAAATCCTTTAGAGGCTGAATCCCGAAAATACGTTGTTGCTCAGGAACGGCAGGATTCCGAGGGCGATGATGGCGATGGTCAGCAGAATCACCACGTTGCGCTGCCGCTTGGTAAGGCGGAGCGGCGAGAGCGTTCCCTCCGGTTCGTCCACCCAGGCACTCTTGATGAGCTGGATATAATAGAACAGGGCGAGCACGTTGTTCAGCACGGCGAACGTGACGATGGCGTAATGCCCGGTCGAGGCGCTGCTGAAGAACAGGTGGAACTTGCCGAAGAACCCTGCAAGGGGCGGAATGCCCGCGAGGCTGAACATCGAGACGGCAAGCGCAATGGCGAGCCCGAGGTTCTGCTTGGAAAGTCCGCGCAACGAAGCGAAGGTTTCTTCGCGGTAGTGCCCGATGATGCCGAACACGAAGAATGCGAGGTAGTTGGAAACCGCGTAAATGAACAGGTAGTAGATGATGGCAGTCTTGGCGATGGATGCGGGCCCGAGGAGGGCCACCATGATGTAGCCCGCCTGTGCGATGGAACTATAGGCCATGAACCGGCGGAGTCTGCTCTGCTTGAGTGCGCCGAGGTTGCCGACGAAAAGCGTCGTGCCGGCGAGGAGCGCGATGAGCGGGGCAATCTGTTCCTGAATCGGGGCGAACGGACCGTAAACGAGCACGACAAGGAAGGCGATGGCGGTTGCCTTGGAGGTGACGGAGATGACCGCGGTCACGGGGGTAGGCGCGCCTTCGTACACATCCGGAGCCCAGGTGTGGAAGGGGAACAGCGTGAGCTTGAATCCGATTCCGCAGAAGAGGAACAGCACCGCGACCCACAGGAGCGGGGATGTGCCGGAGCTGACGGCCGCCTGGATTTCGCTGAAGTGGAGCGAACCCGCAAAGCCGTAGAGGTAGCTGAAACCGAACAGCTCGAATGCCGTTGCGACAGAGCCCATCAGGATGTACTTGGTTGCGGCTTCCGAACCCAATTGGTCCTTCTTGTTCCATGCGGTGAGCGCATACATCGGGATGGTCGCGATTTCAAGCCCGAGGAAGAACGTGAGCAGGTCGCATGCGGAAACGACGGCAAACCCTCCGAAGGTCGCAAACGCGATGGCGCCGATAAACTCGGCAATCTGGTGCATTTGTTCCTTCTCGCCGCTATGGTCGAAGTAGTCCTTCGAGAGCCACATGCCGAGAATGGCCGAAATGATGAGGACTTCGCGCATCAGGATGCCGAAATCGTCCACTTTCCAATTGCTGATAAAGAACTTGCCCGCACCGTTTGCAAGCGGGATGAAGTTAAGCAAGACAAAAATCGCGATGAACCCGACATTCGCGATGCGCCACGGAAGCTTGGATTGCGCGGTGCAGAACAAACGAGCCCCGATGACGATAAACGGGAATAGCAGCAGGAGCAGGTCGGGAACGATGTAATTTGGGAAGATGAAGTCTAACATGTTTAACCTCCAATCCCGCCGATAACGGGCTCAGTGGCTGCAGAAATCTTTTCAAATATCGGCGCTATGCTCTGGTCCAGCAAATCGGAAATCCATCCGGGGCAGACGCCGATGAACAAGAGGCACGCAACGAGGACGACAATGACCAACTTCTCTCGCAGGCATACGTCGGTGAGGGTCGCGAACTTGGCGGGCTTCTCTCCGTGGAGCATGCGGTTTGCCGTCTGCAGGATGTAAATCGCGGTCGTCGTGATGGAAAGGATTGCGAGAATCGTCACGATGCGGGTGATGGTGCTGTTTTGCTGGAACGCACCGATAAAGATGGTGCTCTCGGCGATGAACCCGCTGAATCCCGGAAGGCCGAGCCCGGCAAATCCCGCAAGGACGAATCCTACGCCTACGAAGGGCATCTTGCGCATAATGCCGCCCATCTCATTGATGTATCGGGTGTGCGTGCGTTCGTAGATCATGCCGATGGTCGCGAAGAAGAGTCCGGTCAGGAATCCGTGCGAAATCATCTGCAGGCTGGCGCCGCGCAGGCCCACCGGAGTGAGTGCCGCAAGGCCCAGGAAGATGAGACCGAGGTGGCTGATGGAACTGTAGGCGGTGATGTACTTGAGGTCCTTATGGCGAATCGCGATGAAGGGGCCGAGTACCACGTTGAAGATCAGGAGGGCCACCACGTAGGGGAGCCAGAACTTGGCCGCTTCGGGCATCAGGAACATCGCGACGCGGAGGCACCCGTAGGCGCCCATCTTCATCATCACGCCGGCGGCAAGCATCGACACGGCGGTCGGTGCCGCGGAGTGGCCGTCAGGGCTCCAGAAGTGGAACGGGAACAGCGAACTCGAGACGGCGAATCCCATGAACATGAGCGGGAAGGCCCACATCTGGAAATCAACGGGAATGGTCACCTTGGAAAGTTCCAGAATACTCCAGCTATGCACGCCGCCCTCGAAATAGAGCCCGAAGAGCGTGGCAAGAATCATCGAGGAACCGAAGGCGAGCGTCAAGGTGAGTTTCTTGCCGCCGTAGTCCCTTCGTCCCGAACCGTAGCAGGCAATCATCAGGTACATGCAGAGAGCTTCCATCTCGTAGAACACGAAGAAGAGTACGAGATCGAAGCTCATGTACACGCCGTACACGCTCGTCGCGAGAATCTGGATGAGGGCGAAGAATACTTTCTGGTTTCCCTTGATGTTCCAGCTTACGAGTACGCCACCCCACACGATGAATGCGGTGAGCGCGAGCAGGAGCATGTTGAGGCCGTCGGCACCCACGATGTAGTGGGCGTTGAACATTGTGAGCCAGGGAATATCGGTAAAGAAACGGAGCAGGAGCGGAGCGGCATATTCATCGACCGGGGAACCCTGCAGGGCATAGACGCGGTAGGTGAGGTAGCAGACGGCAAATAGCACGAATGTCGTAGAGACTGCGTGGATCCACTTGATGACCTTCGCATGTACGGCCGGAATGGGGGCGCACACAAGTACGGTCAGGAGCGGGATAATCCAGATTGCGTTGAAAAGCAGTGTATCCATATCCATAAACCTCGCGTTACAGGGGAAGCTGGCCGAAGAATCGCCAGAGGAGTACGCCGACAATCAGCGTCCCGAGGTAGAACGGGAGATAGCCCGCCTGTGCGGTGCGGACGAGGTCTCCCAGCTTGTGGATGAACCAAACAGAAAACGCGAGCAGACCTTCTATGACGTAATCGTTGAAGGCGCGCGCGACGCGGGCGATGCCGCCGAAGATGAATTGCCGCACGACGGCGTAGTACATCTCGTCAAAATAGAACTTGTGGTAAACCACCTTGTAGAGCCCGCAGCGGTTGCTCTCGTCGAGGGCCCGCTGGATTTTGGCCTTCGGGCTTGCGTAGAACAGCCATGCGAGAACGAGGGCCACGATGGCGACGCCTACTGCGGCGAAGGGAATCCACTCCGCTTCGGCGAGCCGCAGCAGATGAGGCACGCGGAGCCTGCCGGGCACGAAGAACTTCGCGAAAAGTCCCTTGCAGAGGATACCGCTCAACAAGGCTGGCGCTGCCAGAATCGCAATCGGGAGCGTCATGGCGAAATCTTCGTGAACATGGCCCGCACGGACGCCTTCGTGGCGCGGCTTCCCGTGGAAGGCGAGGAAGAACAGCCTGAACATGTAGAAGGTCGTGAGGCCACTCGTAAGGAGGGCGAGGGCGAACACGACGTAATGATGTCCCTGGAATGCGGCGAGGAGGATCTCGTCCTTGGAGAAGAATCCGGAGAAAGGTGGGATTCCCGAAATGGCGAGGACGGAAATCAGCGTGCAAACATACGTGATGGGCATCTTCTTGCGGAGCCCGCCCATCGCATCGAGGTCGTTCGTATGGACCTGGTGGATGAGGCTTCCCGCAATGAGGAACAGGCTGCACTTGAAGAAGGCATGCGTAAAGATGTGGAACGTGGATGCGGTCCAACCGGTCACGGCAATGACCATATGAATCTTGCAGGCGCCGAGCGCGAACATCATGTATCCGAGCTGCGAGAGAGTCGAGTAGGCGAGAATCCTCTTGATGTCTTTCTGCGTGCAGGCAATCACGGCGGCAAAGACCATCGTGAAGGCGCCCACCCACATAATGAGCGTGAGCGTGTTTCCGCAGATAGTGAAGAACGGGAAGAGTCGTGCGACGAGGTAGACGCCCGCGACGACCATCGTAGCGCTATGAATGATAGAGGAAACGGGTGTCGGACCTTCCATGGCGTTCGGAAGCCAGATATGCATCGGGAACATGGCCGACTTGCCCCATCCGCCGGTGAATATCATCACGGAACCGAGAATGAGCGCGTCGGCGCTGCTGACGGTGCAGAGCCCGAGATTGATGGTAGAGGCCTTGAATGCCGAAAGCGTGAGCGCGTTGATTGTGGAAAAGTCGAAACTCCCGACCACATAGCTCACGAGGACGATGCCGAAAAGGAAGAAACTGTCGGCGAAGCGGGTGAGAATGAACGCTTGCTTCGAGGCGCTTACCGCACTGGGCTTGTGGTACCAGAATCCGATGAGCAGGTAGCTTGATACGCCCACCAGTTCCCAGAAGATGAACATCTGGAAAAGGTTTGTCGCGACAACGAGTCCGAGCATGCTGAAGCTGAACAGCGAAAGCAGGCTGAAGAACCTTCCGGCGGAGCGGTCTTCGCGCATGTAGCCGATACTGTAGATGTTCACCATGAAGCTGATGAACGTAACGACGACAAGCATCATCACGGAAAGCGGGTCGATGAGCATCCCAATCTTAGCGACGAGCGTGCTTGCAAACGGGATGAACACGTATTCAAAGAGGACCGCTTTTTGCGGGGCGAAATCGGATGCGAAATAGTGGATGGCAACTATGATGGCGCTCGCGGCGGCAAGCCCGTTGCAGGTCACGGCGAGGGCCGCCGCGGCTTTCGCGTTCCGGTTTCCGAGGAAGAGCCCGTTCACGACGAATGTGAACAGCGGGAACAGAAGAATCAGGTAACCGAGTGTGATGTCGCTAATCATGGAGGTCCCTCAACTGATCTGCGTCAAGACTCTTGTGCCGGCGGTACATGGTGACGATGATGGCTAGCGCAATCGCCATTTCGCAGGCGGTCACGGCAATGACGAAAATACTGAACAAGGCACCCGCAGTCGAGTCGTGTGCGGTAAAGTAGGCAAAACTGATAAAGTTGATGTTGGCCGCATTCAACATGAGTTCGATCGAAATGAGCATTCCGACGAGATGGCGCCTACGCATGAGACCCCATACGCCGATGCCGAACAGGAGGAAGGCGAGGATAAGGCAATTGAGAAGGGTCATTGTCTTACCTCCTTTTCTTTTTCGACTTCGTCCTTGGTTTTACGGGCAACTGTGATGGCACAGATGAGTGTCATCAACAACAGGACACTCACCACCTCGAAGGGAATAATGAATCCGTCCTGGCTGTAACCGAGCAGGCGTATTGCGAAGCTCTGCAGCGAAGAATAACCTTCAGGTGCGCTGGGCGTCGCAACGGCAATGTCCGGTGTCGGCAAGATGCACTTGATCATCACGAATACGAAAGCGGCGGAAAGCGAGAATGCCGCGAAGAGTCGCGGAATCTTTGTGGAGAAGGCGTCTTCGCCCAGGTGGGTCGTAAGGAGGATGGTAAACACGACGAGGATGACGACGCCACCCACGTAGGCCATCACCTGCGCAAGCGCAATGAATTCGGCATGCAGCAGCAGGTACAAAATCGCGGTCGTGACGAAGCTGAAAATCAGGAATACGGCGCTCTGCAAGATGTTCTTCACGGCGACGGTAAATACCGCTGTCACGAGCATCACGATAGCGACCGCGTAGAATGCGATATCCATTCCTCCCAGCGGGAAGGTGAACGGCATATCGGGTAAGGCTAGGTTCGGGAACATTATCCTTGTCCCTCCTTCTTGTTCAAAATCATTTCGAGCGAGTTCGGGTCCGTCGTTGCGACTTCGAAATCCTGGTTCATGCGGATGGCCCCGAACGGGCACGCTTCGACGCAGAGTCCGCATTGGGTGCAGCTGGCGAAGTGGTAGACGTAACGGCCGAGCACTTTCTTGCCGGCGATGTTCTTGGTGGCGAGCACGTTGATGGATGCGTTCGGGCAGGCTCGTTCGCACATGCCGCAGGCGGTGCAGAGGTTGTTCCCGTCCGCATCCTCGATCATTTCGAGACGGCCGCGATAACGATCGTGCATCTTGAGGGTCTTCCTATTCTCGGGATACTGCTCGGTGACGATGCGGCGCGGGTCAAAGAAGTACTTGAGCGAAACGGAAAGCCCGCACATGAGGCTCCACGGGCCCGTGATGCAGCGCTTGAAGTATCGCTTGAAATATTGGAGTAAAGTAATATTCTCTTGCATGTCTTACCCCCCGATGGTGATGTAGGCTGCGCCTACTACAAGCAGCACGAGGTTAACGGGCAACAAAAATTTCCATTCGAAGTCCATCAGCTGGTCTACGCGCGGACGGACGAATGTCCAGCGGACCATCATGTAGCACCAGATCATGAAGTAGACCTTCGCAAAGAACCACACGACTCCCGGCACCATGTTCAGCACGTTGTCGATGGCGGTAATGCCGATGCAGGGCGGCAGAAAACCGCCGAGGAAGCACGTGGTGGCGAGCGCCGAGTTCGTGATGAGCGCGATGTATTCGGCGAGATAGAACATGGCGAACGGCGTACCGTTATATTCCGTATGGTAGCCGCCCGTGAGTTCCTGCTCCGCTTCGGCGATGTCGAAGGGCGCGCGGTTCATTTCGGCGGTACTCGAAATGAAGAATAGGATGAACGCGATGAATCCGAGTACGGGAATCTTGAAAATCCACCAGTCAAAGATGGTGCCTTCTTGCCCGAGCGTTATGCTCATGAGGTTCGTGGAACCCGAAATCATCACGACGAACAGGAGGATCATCGCAAACGAGATTTCGTAGCTGATCATCTGGGCGCCGCTGCGGAGGGCGCCGAGCAGGGAATACTTGTTGTTGCTGCTCCATCCGCCAAGCAGGATGCCCAGCACGCCGAACCCGTTCACGGCAATAATCATCGGGATACCCATCGAAACATCCGCGACAACGAGATCGCGGCTGAAGGGAATGAGGGCGCAGACGATGAATGGCGCGATGAGCACGATGAGCGGTGCCATGTAGAACATCAGCTTGTCGGCGCCGCTCGGGGCGTACACTTCCTTGAAGAGCATCTTGATCACGTCGGCGATGGTCTGGATGGTTCCGTGCCAGCCGAGGCGCATGGGGCCCAAGCGACATTGCACGTGGGCACAGACCTTGCGCTCCATGTAAATGAGGATGGGGGCCGAGCCGATGTTCACGGCACAGACCGCGACAACGCAAATGAGTGCGTTCACGAGGAATGCGACAACGCTGTTGAGCGTGTCGGACTGGAGGCTTGCCGGCAGGAATTCCGCAAGTTTCGGAACCCATTCTCGAACAAAGTCGCCTACAGGATTTGTTACAGAAGGAACAAACATACTTTACCTGTCAATTTCCGGAATGACGGGGTCGAGGGTCGCCATGATGGTCACGAGGTCGGAAATCTTGTGGCCCTGTACCATCTTGTTGAGTGCGGCGATGTGCGGAAAACTGGGGCCGCGGGTGTGAATGCGATAGGGCTTTTCGCCCGTCGTCGCCGCCACCACGTAGGTCGCGTACAGGCCCTTCGCGGTTTCAATTTCACTGTAGTAACGCCCGACGGGGAGACGCACCGGCTTTTCCTTGCTGCGCCAGGGGCCTTCTTTCGGGAATTTGTCAATGCACTGGCGCAAGATCTTCATGGATTCATGAATTTCTGCAATGCGGATCTTGTAGCGGTCGTAGCAGTCGCCGTTATGGAATACGGGAATGTCGAAGTCGAACTGGTCGTAGATGCTGTAGGGATTTGCCCTGCGCACGTCGAATTCGACTCCGCTGGCACGCAGCACGGGACCCGAACATCCGTAGGCAATGGCGTCTTCCTTGGTGAGCACGCCGATGCCGATGCTTCGCTCGAGCACGATGATGTTCTTGGAGAGGAACCGCTCGTAATCGCGCATGGCACCTTCCAGGTGGTCGAGGAATGCCTTCACGCGCGGAATGAACGTGTCTGGAACATCGTAGCGGCTTCCGCCCGGCCTGAAGAAATTCGTTGTAAGACGCGAACCGGTCACCTCTTCAAGAATGTCGTGAATCATCTCGCGTTCCTTGAACCCGAACAGCAGGCAAGTTTGTCCGCCGAGGTCGCCGCCGAAGCAGCCGTAGAACACGAGGTGGGAAGCGATGCGACCAAGTTCCTGTAACATCACGCGAATGTATTCGCCCCTCTCGGGAACGCCCACGTTCATGCCCTTTTCGAGCGCGATGACGACGCCCAGATTGTTTTGAATGGCGGTGAGGTAGTCCTGGCGGTCGCTAAGCGCGATATATTGCAGGTAACTCATCGATTCCGCCTGCTTTTCCATACCGCGGTGGATGTATCCGAAGTGCGGTACGAGCTCTACGATGGTTTCGCCGTCCATGCGCAACGTGAGTCTGAGCGCACCGTGCGTACTCGGGTGCTGCGGACCCATGTTGATGAAAAATTCTTCCGTATTCGTTTCGCGCTGGATGCGGAATCCCGGAGGCAATTTCGAAAAGAGAGGCTGACTCATAGGGGCCTCCTGATCATTTCGGGGTGCGAGAAGTCCTTGCGCAGCGGGTAACCCACGAAGTCCTTGTCGAGGAAGATGCGGCGCTGGTCGGGATGGCCCGCGAAATCGATGCCGAACATGTCGTAGACTTCGCGTTCCTTGATTTCTGCAGCAGGGTAGAGGTGGCTGATGGTAGGAACGCTAGCCAAAAGCGACGTGGGACGCTTTTCCTCGGGAATCGAGAAATCCTTTTTCAGCTGAACGCAGAGGAAAATCTTGTGCCCGACTTCGATGCTCCGGAGCTGGGTGACCAAATCGAAATGGTCATCGTAGTCGATGGCAGTCACGTCAATCAAGAAATCCATCTTGAATTCGGGATCGTTCTTCACGAATTCGACGGCGGCGAGATAATCCTCGGGTTCCACCATCACTTCGAGCGGACGGTCGGCGGGTGCGTTTGCGAGCACGGTCTCGACGGGTTCTTCGCTGTGGGTGTGGAACGTGATATTCGGGAATTTAGCCGTCAGTTTCTGGTACAGTTCCAACTGCGTGAGGCCGACCCTGCGGAAAGGCTTGCGCTCCACTTCGGGGAAGTCTTCCTTCTTTATGCGGATGGGCTTGTAGCTCGACTTGTAATCGGGATGCTCTTCCTTGAACTTGGCGCGGGCTTCGGCCATTTCCTCGTCTTTCATTTCTTCGAGGGCTGCCCATGTCTTTGCCGCTTCGCGGTAGCGGTCCATGGTGGAAACGTCCTTGGGCAATCCTTCGTGCCATGGCTTGCGGCACGTTTCCTTGAGGATCTTTTCACGCAAGGTCAGGAGGCCGTGGAAAAGCGCTTCGGGGCGCGGCGGGCATCCGGGAACGAAAACGTCGACCGGGATCAGGTTCTGTGCTCCGCGGACGACGGCGTAGTTGTCATAGATGAAGGGGCCGCCGCTGATGGTGCATGCTCCCATGGCAATCGCGTACTTCGGTCCGGGAATCTGTTCCCAGAGCATCTGGATGGCCGGGGCCATGCGGCGGGTGATTGTCCCTGCAAGAATAAAGAGGTCTGCCTGGCGTGGCGATGCGCGGAACACTTCGCTTCCGAAGCGTGCAATGTCGTAGCGGGCCATGGAGCTCGACATCATTTCGATGGCGCAGCAGCTTGTTCCGTAGGTCAATGGCCAGATGGAATTGGCTCGCGCCCAATTCACCACGTAGTCGATGGCGTTCACGACATACTTGCCACCGGGAATCGGGTCAAGGACCTTAGGTGCAAGATTGATTATTCCCATTTGAGAATTCCTTTTTTCCAAGCGTAGGCGAGTCCCGAAACGAGAATCGCTATGAATATTACGAGGTCAATTACGACGATCGCGGGAGAAAGGTCCGTGTGTCCGGCCATAATTTCCTTGAAGTTCATCATGACGGGGAACAGGAAAAGGGTTTCGATGTCAAATACCAGGAACAGAAGTGCGAAGAGGTAGTAGCCTACCTTGAACTGGATGCGGGCGTTGCCGATGGTCTCCATGCCGCATTCGTAAGGGGCCATCTTGTTCTTCGTGTTCTTGGTGCGGTAGCCGAGCAAGAGTCCCGTGACGGTCGCCGCGGCGGCGATGAATGCGCCCAGGAAAAGGAAGATTGATAGGATGATGTATTCAGACATAGTCGTTAGTCATTAGTAGAAGTTCTGCAGCTCCTGTACGGTTCCGAACAGAGTGTTGCCAATCTGGAATCGGTCTAGAACGTGTTTGAGGAGGTCCTTAAATTCGTCGATGGTCGCCGTGGACATGGCGTTGAGCTTTTCCTGGATGGAGTTGACGAATCCGTAGCGTACGGGCTTCGCCTTCATATCCTGGATGGTGCTGCTCCAGTCTTGGAGCATCTTGTCGGTATCCAATCGCGTGATGATGTAGCGGATGGTGGATAGCAGTTCCTGCAAAAAGTGCACGAGGAAGATTTCTTCTTGCAATATACCCCAGCGCTTGTCCTTGGAATACAGCGTAGCGTAATCGGCCTTGCCGTAGAAGATGGCTGCCTGCGCATATTCGAGACATGTCGTGATGAGGTGCTCGTACCGGCGGACTTCCTTGCTCAGGTTCTCGAACCAGGCGGCATCGAGCCCGCTGTTGGAAGAGCCTGTCGGATCGCTTGGCAATAACGCCCTGAAGGCGTAGTAGACTTCCTCGTAGTAGCGGTTGCGCATGCGGCAGTTGAATGCGCGGTTCTTGAGGGTGTAGTCGCTATGGTGCAGAGGGGTAATCATGCCTTGGTGACCTCCCGCACGCCGTTAATCTTTTGAATCTTGTTCATCATGCCGTCGACTTGTTCCTTGCGGAAGGCCTTGAATTCCATACGGATCCTGCCGGAGGATTCGGTGCTTGCGACACTCATGCGCTCCAGGTTTAGTCCGGCGTTCTTGAGTTCCTGCAATATGTCGAGCGTGATGTTCCTGCGGTTATCCGTAATGATGGTGAGGTGCGTCGTGAACGGTTTCGATACATCGGCACTCCATTCTACGGGCAGCTGCTGCTCGATGGGGAAGTCCTTCAGGCAGGGACAGTTCTCGTTGTGAACCTCGATACCGGTTTTCGGACGCATCACGCCGACGATTTTGTCTCCGGGGAGGGGTCCGCAACAAGAGGCGAAATGGATGAGAAGGCTGGTTTCCTGCCCGATCATCAGCGGCATCTCGTCGCTGTGGACGCTCTTCTTGTCCTTGCCGAAAGTCGGGAAGAAACGGAGCGCGGAGGCATCCTTTGTGACGATGTCTTCGCCCGTCAGGAAACGGTGGACGTCCTGTAACGGGAGCTCGCCCTGGCCAATGCGCTCGTAGAAGTCGTCGAGACTCATAGTGCCGAAGTATTTGTTGATGTCCGCCTCGTTGGGCCGCTTGTCTTTCTCAATCTTTGCAAGGCGGAGTTCGCGTGTCCAGATTTCCTTCCCCAAATCCAGGGACTGTTGGATGATGCTCGTCTTCATCCACTTGCGCAGTTCCTGCTTCGCCTTGACGGTTTTTACCATGTCGAGCCATTCGGGACTCGGCTCTTGGGCAGGGCTCTTCAAGATCTGGATGGTGGCGCCGTGCGGTACGGGCTTGTCCAGGCTAACGACCTCTTCGTTGATGCGGGCGCCGATGCAGTGCAGGCCCAATTCCGTATGGACCGCGAAGGCGAAGTCGAGGACGATGGCCCCTTCGGGCAGTTCAATGGAGGCGCCCTTCGGCGTAAATACGGTCATGCCCTCGGGCTTGAGGTCCACCTTCAAGAAGTCCAGGTATTCCTTGCTGTCCTCGATTTCGGACTGTAACTTCACCATGTGGTCGAGCCACGCGAGTTCTTCGCCCTCGTGCTGGGTTTCCATCTTGTATGCCCAGTGGGCGGCGAATCCCTTTTCGGCGGTCAGGTCCATGTCCTTCGTTCGTATCTGGACTTCGACCATCTTGTTTTCGGGGCCGATGACGGTGGTGTGAATGCTCTGGTACAGGTTCGGCTTCGGGGTCGCGATATAATCCTTGAAGCGGCTCTGCAACGGGGTCCAAAGGTTGTGGACGTAACCGAGGGCGAGGTAGCATTCGGGAATCGTCTCCACGATGATTCGTATCGCGAAAATGTCGAAAATATCCTCGAACTGGCAGTCGCGGCTGAGCATCTTGTTGTAGATGCTGTAGATGTTCTTGGTGCGGCCCTGGATCGTGCAGTCGAAATCTTCGAGCGCCATCTTGATCTGCAAGGGGCCGATGACGGACTGGACGTATTTCTCGCGCTTGTCCTTGCCTTCGATGAGGGCGTCCACCAGTTTCTGGTATTCGACCGGGTTTACGTACTTGAAACTCAGGTCCTCGAGCTCGGTCTTGAGCTTGTAGAGACCGAAACGGTGGGTGAGCGGAACATAGATGTCGAGCGTTTCCTGCGCGATCTGCTTGCGCTTTTCGGGCTTCATGTACTGCATGGTGCGCATGTTGTGGATGCGGTCCGCGATCTTGATCATGATGACGCGGGGGTCTTTCGCCATGGCGGTAATGAGCTTGCGGTAGGTGCCCGCTTTCTGGGCGGTCTTGCTCGATTCCTGTACCGCGGTAATTTTTGTTACCGCATCCACCATGAATGCGGTGTCTTCGCCGAATTTTTCGGAAATTTCCTTGAGGGTGTGCGGGGTGTCTTCTACTACGTCGTGCAGCAGGCCGGCAAGCACCGTGGCCTGGTCCTGTTTCAGGTCGGCAAGGATCTTTGCGACTTCATAGGGATGTTCTGTGTAGGGCATACCGCTCTTGCGGTATTGGCCGTTGTGGGCTTCGGCGATAAAGGCAACGGCACTCTTTAAGACATCCTCGTTGAGCTCGGGATTTTTCTTCAAGAGCACGTTTACGATGTGCACTTCATTCGTTGTCAGATTGAGAGTATCCATCATGTATAATTTATTATATAAATGGGCTCCGGAATGGCCTAAAATGCAGAAATAATCCAAAAATAAAGATATAAAAAGAAAATTTGCCAGATTGTTGTAAAAAATCACAACGAAAAGTTCCATTTTTGTCCAAAAATGGGAAAAACAGAATATATTTTATATTAGCCTGAAGGATTACCGAATTCACGGTAGCCTGATGGGGGTTGGTTATGAAATCGATAAAAATTATTATGCCGTTGGCCGGCGTGGCCTTCGGTTTATGGGCCTGTGGTGGCGAAAACGCGTCCACTGCGGAATGTTTAACAGAAGAATGTCTCTTGGAGCAGTACGGCGCATTTAACGCCGACTCGGCCAATCAGGCCCTCCAGGATTCTATCAATGCGGCGAATCAAGGCTCAGGGGCAGACTTGTTCAGTTCCGCTGGAGATACTCCGTTGAGTTCTGCAGAGGCTCTGCCGGCCAGTTCCGGTACGTTGCCTCCGGAGAGTTCGGGCGCGGTCGAACCGCCTGTTTCCAGTAGCATTGTAGTGGGCAGTTCGAGTTCGGAAGTTGGCCCGGCGTCTAGCGGACATATCGGTAGAAGCTCTAGTTCAACCGTCAAATTGTCTTCTGGCGGACATCACAGGAGCAGTTCTAGTTCCGAAGTTGTTGCAGTGTCTAGCAGCAGCGTCGATGTCGGACCGGTTCAGCCATCTTCCGACTTCGTGGAAGACCACCGTAGCGAATGCCAGATTGGCAACATTCCTACCAGCGTGAACAACGCCAAGTTGCCCGATCCGTTCATGGGTCTCGACGGCAAGAGGATTTCTACGAAGGCCGACTGGAAGTGCCGTCGCGAAGAAATCGGTGCCATGTACGAAAAACTGATGTTCGGTACCAAGCCGCGCAATCCCGAAAAGGTCGAAGGTTCCTACTCCGGCGGAACGCTCACCATCAACGTGACCGACAAGGGCAAATCGGGCAAGTTCTCCGTGAAGATCAGCAACGCGGGTACCAAGGACAATCCGAAGCCGGCACTTATCGGCTTTGGTGGCGGCATGATGGGCGGTTGCGGAAGCCTCGGCAATGCGACCAACGGCCTTGACATTGCCATGATTACTTTCAACCCGGACGACGTCGCTCCCGAAAGCGGTGGCGGCATGTTCTTCCAGCTTTATAACCAGGGCCAGGGCACCATCATTGCATGGGCATGGGGCGTAAGCCGCATTATCGACGCTCTCGAAAAGACTCCGGAAGCGGGTATCGACGTGCATCACCTCGCCATGACAGGTTGCTCTCGCTGGGGCAAGGGTACGCTTGCCGTGGGTGCATTCGATGAACGTATCGCCCTTACTATTCCGCAGGAATCTGGCTCGGGTGGCGCTTCCCTCTGGCGTGTCGGTGCCCAGGTCAACAAGCAGAAGGGCAAGCAGTTCGTGCAGGGTCTGAGCAGTGCCGGTACCGAAGGCAAGTGGATGATTTCCAGCTTCAAGAACTACGATGGCAAGGAAAATACGCTCCCGTTCGACCAGCATATGCTCGTGAGCATGGTCGCTCCGCGTGCGCTCCTCGTTATCGACAATGCGGGCCAGGAATGGCTTGGCGAAGTCCCGTCGAACTACTGCGGCCAGGCCAGCAAGGAAGTCTTCGACGCCCTCGGTGTGAGCGAAAATTACACCTACAGCCAGGAAGGCGGCCATGGCCACTGCCAGCTTCCGAACGGACAGTTTGACGAGGTGAAGGACTTCATCAACAAGTTCCTGCTCGGCAAGGACGCCAAGACGGGCAAGATTGACTACACCAAGAACAATGAACAGATTAAGTGGAACAAGTCCGAATGGATTGACTGGGAAACGCCTGCGTTGAACTAAAACTTCTTAATACTCCTCAAAAAAAATAGGCGGAATCGTGATGTCGATTCCGCCTTTCGTTTTAAAGAGAGAAGCTTATTTTTTGAATGAAGCTTGAATTCCGTAGAGAGGGACTTCTTCGACAATGGTGTTGTATTTTGCTAAGAATTCCGCTTCACTGTACGTTTTCCCGTCACTGCACTTGTAAACATTTTTGGAAATGGAAACAACGCCGTAGTCCGGACAAATGCCTTCGAAGCATTCAAATTCGGGTTCCCAGGTTTCCTCTACGGATTTCTCGCAGGTATTCCCGTCCGTACACTGGAATTTGCTTTCTCCTCCCCGTTGCGTACAGACGAACTGGTCCACTTGGACTCCGTAGAGAGGGGTGACAATGACTTCGAGGCTGCTGGACGATTCCGGGGTTACTTCTGAGGAACTGGAATAATCCATCTCCACGCCGTAAGCAGGCATAATTTTTGTAAAGGAGGAACTGGAATTCTCTTCCACGGCGCTGCTTTGCGGTTCTTCGGCTCCGTTTGCCGAGGTGGTGTCGCTGTCGCATGCGAACCAGAAAAACCCGGTTAAAGCCAATGCTAATTTTTGCCAATGCTTGTAAAACATGAATTCCTCCGTTTTATCCGCTATGGGAAACGTTTTGCATAAATATATACAAAATAAAGCCCGATTACAATTATCGGGCAAAAAGGTGTGATGGACCTCGCTCTATTTTACAGCGTAGCCTGGAAGTTGTGGAACTTTTCCAGGAGTTCGGCGTAGGTCTTGGTTGCTTCGAGCTGCGGGAACTGGGCCACGATGGAGTCCGGTGCGCAGAAGAAGCAGCCCTTGTCGGCCTGCTTGAGCATGCCCGTGTCGTTGAAGGAATCGCCGCTCGCGAACACCTTGAAGTTTAGGTCCTGCAGGTGTTTCACGACCTTCGTCTTCTGGTCGTTGAGTCGCAGGTGGTAACCCTTGATCATGTCGTTTTCGACTTCCAGGTTGTGGCAGAAGATCGTCGGGAATCCGAGATTCTTCATGATGGGGTAGGCGAATTCCTGGAACGTGTCCGAAAGAATGATCACCTGGGCTTCGTCGCGGAGTTGATCCATAAAGCCGCGGGCGCCGTCGAGCAGGCCTAGGTTTGCAATCACGTTCTGAATGTCCGAAAGCTTGATGTTCTCGCGGTCGAGAATCGCGATGCGGCCTTTCATGAGCACGTCGTAATCGGGAATGTCGCGTGTGGTAAGGCGCAGGTCCTTGATGCCCGTCTTTTCGGCGACGGCAATCCAGATTTCGGGGGCGAGAACGCCTTCAAGGTCCAGGGTGACGACACATTGCTTGGTAAACATGACTATTTCCTTTCGTCTATGATAGAACGCAAATCTTCGACGGTAATCGTGTATTTCGTGCGGCAGAAATCGCAGATGACTTCCAGGTCCTTGCCTTCCTTCATGAGGTCTTCGAGATCGGCCGTCTTGAGCGTGGCAAGCGTTGCCACCATGCGTTCGTGGCTGCAGGGGCAGTAGGCCTTCGGGTCAATTTCGCGGACGATGTCGATGTCGTAGGGCCCGCGCAGCTGGTCCAGGAGTTCGTCGAGGTCGAAACCTTCGGACTTGTAGAGCTCGGGGAACTTCGGGAGATTCAGCACAATCTGTTCCAGGATGGCGATATCCCTTTCTTCGAGGTCGGGGAATGCTTCCACGTAGAAGCCGGCGGCGTAGTCGAGCTTGCTCGGGTCCTGGGCGTTAAAGCGTGCTTCGATGCCCACTGCGGAGCGGGTCTGCTCGGATTGCAGCAGGTAGTAGGCGAGGTTCTGGCCCATCGATACGGATGCCGCCTCGATGATGCTTTCGTGGATGCGCTTGCCGTTCTCGTCGAGCTTGATGACGCTGATGTTTTGCGGCACGAGCGCCGGCTCGTTTGCGCCGATGGCCAGGAGTTCATCCTGCGGTATCATGGCACGGACGAGTCCCATCGGGGTCGAGTCGGACTGGATTTTCGTGATTTCCCCGCCGAACGTGGTGGAGAATGTCACGGTACCCGGGAACTTGAGCGAGGCGCTCAGGAATATGCTTGCGATGGAGTTCTCCGCCAGGAGCTTGAGGGCGTAGCCCTTGGCGCCGTGGTAGGCGCCGATCTGGTTCATGGTGGCGGTTAGGTCAACGGCAATGAGGCGGAAAGGAGTTTTCTTCCCGGTAGCCCGGATTATTCTGTCCTTGAAATTCATGGCCCAAATGTAGAAATTAATGCTATCGTGCGACGACTTGCTTGCGGATGCGGTCCGCAGTTTCGGCGTCGGTCATGCTGGCGAGGGTCACAAGCGCGAATTCCTCGGCGGTGCCGGCGCCGCGGCTCGTAATGATGTTCCCGTCGCTGACCACGCGGTCGGTCAGGAATTCCTTGCATACGAGATCGACCTCGCAGCCGGGGAAGCAGGTGCAGCGACGGTCCTTGAGGAGACCGGCCTTCGAGAGCACGAGCG
The DNA here is from genome assembly GCA_946408125.1 of uncultured Fibrobacter sp. Lineage (GTDB taxonomy): Bacteria > Fibrobacterota > Fibrobacteria > Fibrobacterales > Fibrobacteraceae > Fibrobacter. The sequence continues at coordinate 29,304 of CAMJQW010000005.1, read as the reverse complement.
GCGCCGCGCAAATGGCGAACAGCCATTTGCCATGGGCGTCAAACTGCTGTATGGCCTGTTCCACGGAAGCACTTGCGGCGAGGTTCTTGACGCCCAGCCCACCGCCGGGCAGGAAAATCCCGTCAAAATCGTCAAAATCGACCATGTCCAGAATGGTGTCCGCATTGACCTGCAGGCCGTGCGCTCCCGTGACATCGGTGGAGCTCTTGATGGATGCCGTGACGACTTCGCAGCCTCCGCGCTGCCACAGGTCGAACGGGACGACGAATTCGGTTTCTTCGAAACCATCTGCCAGGAGTGCGAGAACCTTCATAGGAATCCTTTTTTATATTATTTTTGAAAAAATGGGAGGATTAGGTTTATGCCTAACAAGATAGCATATTTTTTGTTTTTCCTGATGGCCCTGCTTGCCGCATGCGGTGACAGCGGGAGTTCTTCGTTTGATGAGCAGGACCAGGGCTCGAATGTAGATTCCAGTGCCGATGGTACGTCCGCTGCATCAAGTTCCTCGAAAAATTCAAGCAGTTCAAAGGCGAATATTTCGCCTAGCGACACCTTGTTGTATATCGATAAGATCTGTTATGAACATATCGATACCGTGCACACCGTCTATCTGAGCTTCAAGAGCGATGTTCCTCCTTCGGAGAATCTCAACGTTTATATTCGCTATAGCGCCTCTGCAATGGTATACGGCCGTAGCAAGCTTTACAGCAGCGTTATCTCGGACAGGGGATACCTGATGCAAAATGAAAGCGAGGACGGATGGTACAAGTTGCGTGTTGCGCTTCGGAGCCTGAATGAAGACATCCCTAAGGAGGATTTGGCGATATTGCTTGCATCATTCCATATGGACTTCTATAAAACGGATTATGACCGCATAGATAACATCAAGGTCTCCGTCATTGACTCTCTGAAAAATGGGGAATGTGCCAAGGTGGAACTCTACGTGGATCCTTATGATTCGAGCCTCGTAACGCGGTACCAGGTGGTCGACTATTTTGATGAGGCACATGTCGCTCAAGCAGATACTTTCCCGACGATGGATTCCCTCAAGAAGAAGGGATGTTACGATACAGATAGAAACTGTTTTCCTAGAGAGTCACACTATATTCTGGAATTAGGGGCCTATGTCCATTGCTCGTCGGGGTGCTGCTACGAGAAAGACAAAAAGGAAGAGTATTGTCCTGCAGCGACCAAGATGCCGATTGAAGGATCGTTTACCGATCCGCGAGACGGGACCGTGTATCCGACGGTCGTGATAGGTATGTTCGAATGGTTCGCGAAGAACTTGGAGTATAGCGACTCCGTGAACACGCCGAACTTGGCCGGCCATAGCTGGTGCTACAATGACGATGAAATGTATTGTGAAAAATTCGGCAGGCTCTATGACTGGGCCGGTGCGCTGAATTTGCCCGAGGCGTACAATGACAGTGCGCTCTGGGCATGGGAATGGTACCAGGGGATCTGTCCGGAAGGGTGGCATGTGTCGACGGGGGATGAATTCAGCAGCATCTGGCAATATACAGCGTCGTACTTCAGTTACGATTGGATATACACGATGCGCGATTCGGATATCTGGGATGCACTGAAGTCTACGAAGTACAACAATTTGACGGGCTTTTCCGCCATGCCGGGCGGCTTCCGCACGGAAGACGGCCTGTACAAGAATGTCGGTACAAGCGGGCGTTTCCTCACTACTGCTCAGCATAATGCCATAATCGATAATGGAAGTCCCTCTAGCAACACGGCGTGGCTTGCCAAGAATGACGAGACTAACGGTTTTAACGAGAGCGGTTCCAAAAAGCGTGCCGCATCGTACATCCGCTGCGTCAAGGGTGCTGGAGTTGCCGATGCACGGCCCCATGTGACCCGATAGACTTGTTGATGGGGCGTCCCGTGTGCATGAAATTTGTATATTGAGGAAAACAATACTATAAAGGGGTTACCTATGAAGTTCTATAATGCGATTTTCCTTGCAGCATCCCTCGCCTTGATGGCTTGCGGTGACGACAGTTCTTCTTCCGGTCCGGCTGACGAACCCGCCTCTTCCGCGAAGGAAACGAAGTCTTCGTCTTCCACGGACAAACCGAAGTCCTCGTCTTCCACGGACAAGCCGAAGTCTTCTGCAGACAAGACTGAATACGATTGTACCGTGAGCGGTGGTGTGAAAGTTGTGTTCCCTGCCGGCGGTGAAGAATTCAAGATGGGCGAAACCATCACCGTTGTTTATGGTTCCGATATTGCAGGTTCCGGTTTCCGCTTCGTGTTCAAGGTTGACGAAGACGATGCCGGCATGGATATGCTCACGGGTTCTGCCGGTCCGGAAAATCCCGATGGCAAGACTTGCTACACCCAGGAAGTGGTTCTGTCGGACGACTATGCGGAACCGAGTGATGAAGCCATCATTCGCGTAGTTCCTTACGAACGCCAGAGCAAGGGTGCCAATTCCGCGGCCTTCAAGGTCAAGGAGTAATGAACCTTCGTCTCGATGACAGTAGCATCACCGTAGCCATCGTTGGCTGCGGTGGTTTTATCGGTAGCCATCTGCTCGACGCCGTGCTGGAACGTACCCGCTGGCGCGTATTTGGTGTGGATCTCGATTTCTACAGGTTACAGCACCGCTTGAACCATGAGCGGTGCGAGTTCCTGTGTGCGGACCTTGCCGACCCTGCCGTCGTGGAGCGCATTGCACAGTTCCCGCTGGTGGTGAACCTGGCGGCCATCTGCACGCCGAGCCGTTACATGGGGGAGGCGTGCGAGGTCATCCGGAGCAACTACGACCATCCGGCGGCTTTGGCCGAGGCGTGCGCCCGCTCGGGAGCGTGGCTCGTGCATTTTTCGACCTCCGAGATTTACGGACGTACGGCGACGGATTCCGGTGAACTGGTGGAAGACGAGTCCCCGATGCTCTTCGGACCGGTTACCGCAAGCCGCTGGAGCTATGCGACTGCAAAGCTCTTGACAGAACGCTTTATCGCCGGGCTCCCCGGACTCAAGTGGACTGTGGTGCGGCCTTTCAACTTTGTCGGGCCGTACATGGACTTTATGCCGGGAGTGGACGGCGAGGGAATCCCTCGGGTGCTCGCGAACTTCTCGACGGCGCTCTTGCGGGGTGAACCTCTCAAGCTCGTGAATGGCGGGAAGGCGAAGCGCTGCTTTACGAGTGTCCACGATGCGATTGATTTCCTGTTCGCGCTGTTTGCCGCGGGAGGAGCTGTGACGGACTCTGCTTCTGGAACGGCGCCGGGTGTATTCTCGCAGGCGTTCAATGTGGGGAATGCGGAGAACGAGGTTACGATTGCAGAGCTCGCCGGCAAGATGCGCTCAATTTTCGCGAAGGTGCGCGGGGTCGATGTTTCTGCGTTGCCGGAACCGCAAAACGTTTCGGGCGAGGAATACTACGGTGCGGGTTACGATGATTCGATGCGCCGCATGCCCTCTGTCGCAAAGGCGCAGCGCCTGCTCGGATTCAAGGCGCGCATTCCGCTCGATGTCGCTCTCGAAGAATCGCTCTCCTGGTTCGTGAAGCATTATTCCGTTGAACAATGATTCCCGACTACTTCATTTTCGTCCCTGCCTATAATGTATCGCAGACTCTTGCGGACGTGCTGGGGCGTATCCCACCCGCGGTCTTGGAACGCGCCCAAGTGCTCGTGATTGATGACGGCTCGAAGGATGAAACCTGCGGGGCGTTCGATAAGGCTTGCGCGGTGCTTGGCAAAGCATGTGCAGACCATCTGTATTACGAACGCTTCGAGAAGAATTGCGGTTACGGCGCGGTCGTTAAGCGTGGAATCTCCGCGGGTCTGGAATCGGGCGCGAAGTATATCGCCTGCCTGCATGGTGACGGACAGTATCCGGCCGAACAGCTGGGCGAATTCTTCGCTGTACTTGAAAGCGAATCGCGTGATATACCTGCGGATGGCAAGACGCTCGCCCTGGTCCAGGGATCCCGTCACGCTGTCGCGGGTGGCGCGAAAGCCGGCAACATGCCTTTATACAAGCGCCTCGGCGGCGCGTTCCTCACCGCGCTTGAAAACCTTGCATTCAAGCAGAAGCTTACGGACCGCCACAGCGGTTTCATCGTCTACAATGCGGAATTCCTGAGAACGCTAGATCTTCAAAAACTGAGCCCGAGCTTCGATATCGACCTGGAAATCATTTCCATCGCCGATGCCCGCGGCTACCGGCTGGCCGAACTTCCGATACCTACGCGATACGCAGGCGAAAAATCCAACCTGAACGTAGTGACTTACGGCCTGCGCGTCTTGCGGCAGGTCGTGCGTAGGTTCTTTCGTTAAGAATTAGGCGTTGCCGTGATGCTTATCGTGGTTGGGGCAGCCGCAGCCGCCCTGACCGTCGCAGTTTTCCTTCTTGCCTTCGCCGCCACATTCGCATTCGTGGCCTTCTTCGCCACACTTGCATTCGCCGTCGCCCTTGCCGCCACAGCAACAGTGGCCCTGCGGGTTCAGCTCTTCTTCGGTGGCTTCGCGCACGCTCACGACTTCGATAGCGAAGTTCAGGTTCTTGCCCGCGAGCTCGTGGTTCGCATCGATCACGGCCTTGTCGCCCGCGACGGACTTGACGCGGATGGGCATCGGGCCCATGGGCGTCTGCGCATAGAACATCATGCCGGGTTCGACCTTCTCGACGCCCTGGAATACTTCGACCGGGACTTCCTGCGTCATGCGCTCGTCGTATTCGCCGTAGCCTTCGGCAGGAATGACCTTTACGTCGAACTTGTCGCCGACTTCGTGACCGACCATCGCGTTCTCGAGGCCCACGACGATCATGTGGGCGCCCTGGATGTACTGGAGCGGTTCGCGGCCTTCGGAGGAATCGATGACGGCTCCTTCGTCGGAGGTGAGGGTGTAGTGCATCTGGACGACGGTCTTTTCGGCGATTTTCATGGTGTTCCTTTGGCCCTGCGTTTGAGGGCGGTGAATATTATAGGCGCAATATAGAAAAATTAGGCCTTCTTGCGGTCTTTCCAGACGCTCTCGTTGAAGAGTTGTCCTTCGGAAAGGCCGTATTTTTCTTCTACGCCGGCGAGGCGGATGGCTTCGTCGATGGAAACCTTCCCGCGGATGGCCTGCGTGTAGATGAGCGCCTTGCGGTGGACCGTTTCGGCGTCTTCCTGGAGCATTTCGAGGCGGAAGTGGTTCACTCCCGCCTTTTGCAGTTCGGGCAAAAGCTTGAGCGCGGATTGCGGCTTTCCTACGAACAGCGTGTTGCGGCATTCCGCGTCGCTCTGCAGAAAATGACGTTCACCCTTGTGGTCCAAAATTTCGACCTTGTGCTGGGTGCAGATCTTGCCACATTCGGGGAAGCGCCGACCGCTGGTAAGCGCGCGGGCGAACGCGCAGTATTCGGAATGGAACGCGGGCATGTACTGGTGGAGCGTGAGTTCCATGCGGCTGCCGTCGATATCGCCCAGCAGGTCGAAAAGCTGCATGCTGTTCAGGTCCCAAGAAGGATGGAGCGTTTGCAATCCTTGTGACAGGAGCCAGTCGTAGCTCAGGGAATTCGCTGCGTTCAGGCTATAGTCGCCGGTAAGCGGGATGCCGCTTTCCTTGAGGATGGAGAGCGCGCCGAGGTTACGGACCAGCGCAAAGTCGGGACATAGCCGCAGGATGTTCTTGAGGTAGTGGCTTTCGCCAGGCTTGTGGATGCGGAGCGTGGCCATGCCCGCCTTGAAACCGAGTTCGCGGATTTGTTCAAGCGGCTCGTCGTATTTGACGCCCCAGTCAAAGTCCATGATAACGTTGTCGATGTCGAGGCCTTCGAGGGCGGCAATCTGCTCGGGGCTGCGGACAAGGACCGAGATGACGGGGCGCGCGTTTGCTGCGTTGCCGGTTGTGGACGGCGCGGCGGCCGTGCCAAACTTTACGCTGTTGAGGAGGGCACGGCCAGCAATGGCGCTCGGGTTCAGTTCCTTCCATTCGCAGCGCTTCGCATCGAGCTGCTCTATCGCCTTCTGGCGGAGCGTGCGCAGGAGTTTGCCGGGAATGAAAGCTCCGCGCTCGACATTGACTTCGAGATTCCGGAGGTTGTAGGCGGTCGCGCTCAGACCCGAAAGTTCCTTCTGGGCGAGGTCGCGCAGCTTATCGCCCGCATCACCGTTCCTTGAGGCTTCCAGCACCATGTCGCTTTCGACTTCGACGCGGTTGCGCGGCACGTCGTAGACGGCGAGCTTGAGCAAACCGCCGATGCTCCCCGAAAGTTCCATATTTACGGGGATGCGCTTTGCCTGCTCGCGGTCGGTAAATGTCTTGCGCAATTCCTTTTCCAATGCGGGAGAATCGTTGCGGTACACCTTCATGCCTATAGCAATCTGGCGCGTATCGAAGTCGCGCCCGAATTCGAGCCGCAGGTACTTCGGGTCGCCGCGCTTGGTGTGGGGGAGGTGCGCCTCCTGCGATGCATACAGGCGGCTGCCAATGCTTACCCCGAGGGCTGCATTTTCAAACAGGATCCCGTCGCCCGGCCGCGGCCCCATCCCTAAAATGAGTCCGGCGCAGCTTGAATTCTCGATAAGTGAATCGTCGAGTCCGACAATCACCTGTCCGCGATCCACTTTCGCGACTGTCCCGAGGAACAGTCCGTGATGGTTGCTGAATGTGCCGTCTACAAGTTCCTGGTGATTGTCGCCGTCGAGCCAACCTGCGCGCAGGCCGCGGCTGAACAGCACTTCGAGCGGTTCCATGTCCTTGCCGTCGAGCGGGACGCGGTTCAACGCCTTGCGGTAGGCTTTCGCGACTGCTGCCACGTATTCCGGGCTCTTGAGGCGTCCTTCCACTTTCAGCGAGTCCACGCCGATTTCTTCAAGTTCGTTTAACTTCGGGAGGGCGCACAGGTCGTGCGGGCTGAACAGAAACTGCGCATCGGTATCGCGGAATTCCTTGCCGTCCACGAATATGCGGTAAGGGAGCCTGCAGCTCTGGGCGCATTGCCCGCGGTTAGCGCTCCGGCCGCCGAAATTCTCGCTGGTGAGGCACTGCCCCGAATAGCTCACGCAGAGCGCCCCGTGGATGAATACTTCGAGTTCGAGCGGGGTCGATTCCTTGATGCGTGCGATTTCCTTGAGCGAAAGTTCGCGTGCGAGTACGGCGCGGTTGAATCCGATTCCGGCGACCAGGTTGACGGCCTCCGCGCTGGCAAGCGTCATCTGCGTGCTCGCGTGAATTTCCTGCGTGGGAGCGATGGCGCGTATCAGGCGCGCAAGCCCGATGTCTTGAATGATAAATGCATCCGGTTCCAGCGAGATGATTTTTTCGAGAAACTCGGGCAACTCCCGCAGTTCACGCTCGAATACGAGAACGTTCATGGCGAGGAACGTGCGCACTCCGCGGAGCCTTGCGTAGCGGATCATGTCGTAGACATCGTCGAACGAAAAGTCTTCCGTTCGACCGCGCGCGTTCCAGTGCGGAACCCCGAAATATACGGCATCGGCGCCGTTCGCGACGGCGGCCTCGAGCATTTCGCGTGTTCCTACGGGTAAAAGCAGTTCCGGAGATTTCACGACGGGAATAATAGCAAATTAGACGATGGTGTCGCCTTCGTATCCGAACTTTACGACCGCGCCGGAACCCTTGATGACAAAAGCCTTCTTGTGGCCGAGTCCTTCGAGTATCGCGTTGTCGAGGGCTTCCGCGGCCCGTCCTTTATCGGATTGCCAACCCTCTATACCGACAACGGGCAGCGAGCCCGTATCGCCTGTAAATCCGGAGCGGATGACGCAGACTGCCATGTAGTCCGGGTCCATCTCGTAGATGGCTTCGTGGATGAAGGAGTCGTCGTCGCTGGAGTCGCTTTTCAATGCGAAATGAATCTGGCCGTCTCCGCTTTCGGACTTGACGGATACGGACCCGGAATAACCGGTGCCCTTGAAACGATTCCAGAGTTCATCTAACATAATAAGCCGCGTGGGGTGATTTCTTGTTATGAAATATAAAGTTTTTTTAGAAAAAAAGCTACTTTTGTTTGTATGAATAAGAAAAATGTGATTTGCTCTACGGTGTTTTTCTTTTTTGTGTTCGTCGTGTCAACTTTAGTTGCATGCGGCGATCCTGCAGCAGAAGCGCAGATTGCGGAGCTCACCGCGAAGAATGCGCAACTGAATGGAGAAATTCAGTCGCTCCAGAAGACGCTTGATTCCCTGCAGGTGAAGACGGACTCTCTCTACAAGGTCCTTGTCAATCTCGATTTGGCCAAGTAGCTAGTGCGCAAGGCGCCTAGCGGTTCTTGTACATCGTTTCGTAATATTTTTCGTAGTCACCGCTCGTGATATTGTCGAGCCATTCCTGGTTGTCGAGGTACCAGCGCACCGTCTTCTCGATGCCTTCTTCGAACTGCAGGGACGGTTCCCAGCCCAACTCCTTCTGGAGCTTGGTGGAGTCGATGGCGTAGCGGGCATCGTGGCCCAGGCGGTCGGTCACGTAGGTGATGAGGTTCATGTCCTCGCCTTCCGCGCGGCCGAGCAGCCTGTCGACAGTCTTGATCACGACCTTGATGATGTCGATGTTCTTCCATTCGTTGAAGCCGCCGATGTTGTACGTCTCGGCAATCTTCCCGTTATGGAAAATCACGTCGATGGCGCGGGCATGGTCTTCCACGAAGAGCCAGTCGCGCACGTTCTCGCCCTTGCCGTAAACCGGAAGCGGCTTCTTGTGGCGGATGTTGTTGATGAAAAGCGGGATGAGCTTTTCGGGGAACTGGTACGGACCGTAGTTGTTGGAGCAGTTCGTCACGATGGTCGGCATGCCGTAGGTATCGTGGAACGCACGCACGAAGTGGTCGGAACCCGCCTTGGATGCGGAATACGGAGAGTGCGGCGTGTACTTCGTCGTCTCGTAGAAGAAGTCGTCGCCGTAGGCCAGGTGATGTTCCGAGCTCGAAGCCGTCGTGGTGAACGGAGGCGTGATGCCTTCCGGGTGGTTCATCTTGAGAGCACCGTAGACTTCGTCAGTGGAGATATGGTAGAAGCGCTTGCCTTCGTACTTTTCCGGGAGGCTTTCCCAGTAGAGCTTCGCGGCCTGCAAGAGCGAAAGCGTGCCCATCACGTTCGTCTTCGCGAAGGTGAACGGGTCCTTGATGGAACGGTCCACGTGGCTTTCTGCCGCAAGGTGGATGATGCCGTCGATCTTCTCGTCTTGCATGAGCTTGTAGAAGGCGTCGAAGTCGCAGATGTCCATCTTCACGAACTTGTAGTTCGGCTTGTCTTCAATGTCTTTCAGGTTCGCGAGGTTGCCCGCGTAGGTAAGCTTGTCGAGGTTGATAATCTTGTATTCAGGATACTTATTCACAAACAGGCGAACCACGTGGCTTCCGATAAATCCGGCACCACCGGTAATGACGATATTCTTCATAATAAAACCTTGGACATCGTTTAATGATTATACGCTTCAAATATATAATTCTATCTTTTGCTCCGTGGTCAAGCGGCTTATCATACTGATTGCTTTTGCGCTTATTTGGCAGGCGGGCGCTACGGAAGTCCTCCGTCCGGTGCTTCCCCCGCGCAACGCCATCGAGGTGGGCGCTTTCGGCGAACTTCGTGACGACGTGTACAGCGCGGATCTCGGCTGGTCGGTGGAAGTCGCCCCGTGCAGCTGCTTCAGCTTCTATGCCGACATGTCGTACCGGTTCGTAAGCTACCAGTGGGAAACGATGTGGCACGACCAATTGCACGAATATGTGAACCTCCAGGTGAACGGCCTCAACGAATCTTACGTGGGAGCGAAGTATTTCCCGTTCGATTTCTTTGGCGTGGCGCTGGAATGGCGTGACCAGCCGGGCGAGGGGGGCCGTGTCAACCGCTTCAATAGGCTCGGCGTGGAACCGATGTTCTTGTACAGGTTCAGCAGGTCTATGCTGCTCGGCATGAGCGGCCAGTACTACACGTTCGTCGAAGACGAGAATTATCAGCCCGGCGACGAGCTCGGCGTCAAGGCGTCTTTCGTGTGGGATGTCTTCTGGGACCGCAAGGCGCGCTCCGGATGGCGCGTCTCGTATGCCTACCTTTTCCGCTGGCGTATCGAGGAAAGCGAAAACATGAATATGCTCAAGCCTTACCGCAAGATGGACGACATGTACCGCGGATTCAGGATGCGCGGCGATGTCGCCAAGTATTTCGGCGGGCTCCCGTTCCCCCTCGGAATGGGCGTGGGCTACGAGATGAACCGCGGCTACCTATTCGGTTTCGAGACCGGACACCGCGTGGAATTCTTCGTCCGGACTGAATTTCCGTAAAATAGTGAAAATTTGAGCACTGCGACACAAATTGTCACCATCCTATTGCTATATTAAATGGCATGGGAACGAAATCAAAGAAAGAAATTGAATTCTTGTGCACGGATTGCGGCAACACCACCCCGAAGTGGGTGGGCAAGTGCCCTTTCTGCGGGGCGTGGAATACTCTCAAGGAACATGCGGTCGAGCGGTCTTCCGACAACGGGGGCAGCGGGAGGGGCCTGGGCGGCCCCATTCATAAAGTCGTCCCGCTCAAGGAAGTCGCTACCGAGGATACGCGGCGGCTGAGCACCGCCAACAGCGAGTTCGACCGCGTGCTTGGTGGCGGGCTCGCACCAGGTTCCCTGGTGCTCATTGGTGGCGACCCGGGAATCGGCAAGTCCACCCTGGTGTTGACGACGCTCGCCACCATGACAGCCGCCGGCGTCAAGAGCCTGTATGTCTCGGGCGAAGAGAGCGCCTGCCAGGTGAAGCTTCGCAGCGAACGCCTGAACGTCTCGGGCTCCGACATGCTCCTGCTCTGCGAAACGAGCCTCGAGAAGGTCATCCGGCAGGCCGAAGAAATCAAGCCGCAGGTATTGGTTATCGATTCCATCCAGACGATGTACAAGCCCGAACTGCCCGGCACTCCCGGCAGCGCGAGCCAGCTGCGCGAATGCACGCTCGACCTGATGGTATTTGCGAAGAACTCCGGCTGCATCACGATCCTCATCGGGCATGTCACCAAGGACGGCCAGATTGCGGGACCGCGCATCCTGGAGCACATGGTCGATACAGTCGTCTATTTCGAGGGTGACCGCAACCACCAGTACCGATTGCTCCGCACCATCAAGAATCGCTTTGGCGCCACCGACGAAATCGGTGTCTTCGAGATGACGGGCCACGGCCTCGAATCGGTGGAGAACCCGAGCAAGGTCTTTCTGCAAGAAAACGCGGCCCCGGCCCCCGGGAGCGTCGTGTGCTGCACGCTCGAGGGCTCGCGCGCGATGCTCTTCGAATGCCAGGCGCTGGTGAGCCAGACGGGCTATGCCGTCCCGCAGCGCGTGGCTGTGGGCATCGATCCCAAGCGTCTCACCATCATCCTCGCGCTGCTCGAGAAGTTCGGCGGCGTCGCAGTGGGCATGTCCGACGTGTTCGTCAATATCGCGGGCGGCATGAAGGTGAACGACGGCTCGTCGGACCTGGCGCTCGCTCTTGCCATCGCGAGCAACCACCTTGGTATCCCGCTCCGCCGCCAGACCGTCGCGATAGGGGAGCTTGGACTCTCGGGTGAGGTCCGGAGTGTGAGCCTCCTGGAACAGCGCCTCAAGGAAGCGAAGAGGCTCGGTATGGACGAGGCAATCGTCCCGGCCGGAGGCAAGCTTCCGGACTCCATCTCGGGAATCCGCATTGTGCGGGTGCATAACCTGTCCGAAGCGGTAAGCTGGCTTTCCGACAAGAAATAACAAATAATCAAACAAAAAAGGCGCCCGCGGGGGCGCCTCTTTAAATCCGTTAGTCAGGGAAGATTATTCGTCGTCGTCATCAGAAGAACGGCGTTTTTTCTTCTTCTTCTTTCTCGGCTGGTCTTCGTCGCCATCATCGGCGGCCGGCTTCTTCTTCTTGCCTTCCACCTTGATGTCGGCGGCCTTTTCACCACGCTTGGTGAAGCCGTACTGGCGCGGGTCGAAACCGCTCGGGAACTTGGTCTTGTTATCGTAGATCACCTTCTTGGCGGTGAACTTTTCGATCTTCGCGTTGCTCAGGTCGGCACCGGAGAAGTCGACGTCATCCATCTTGGTGTCCGCGTCGATCTTGATGCCCTGCATGTTCGCGTTGAGGAAGCTCACCTTGACGAGCTTTGCACCGGCGAAGCTTGCACCGGACAGCTGGGCGAGGTTGAAGTCGGAACGTTCGATGGTGGAGTTCGCGAAGTTGGCCTTGGTGAGGTCAGCCTTGTCGAAGATGTCCTTGAACACGTAGGCACCGTCGAAGACGGCCTTCATGAGTTCGGCTTCCTTGAACACGTTCTTTTCGACGGCGGCGTCGAAGTAGGAGGTCTTGTTCAGCTTGGCCTTTTCGAATTCGCTCTTGGAGACCGTGCCCTTGTCGAAGATGACGCCGGTGAGGTCCTGACCCCTGAAGTTCATGTTCTTCACGAGGGACTGGGCGAACTTGGCCTTCTGAAGCTGCGTTTTGGAGAGGTCGACGTCATTGAACGTAGTCAACGAGAGGTCCGCTTCCTGGAGGTTCACGTTCTGGAATTCGGCACCGCCGAATTCGGCCTGGGAAAGACCTGCCTTCGAGAAGTTCACGTTGACGAGGTCCGTGCCCTTGAAGTTGGCGGCAATCAGGTTACAGGCGGTGAAGTCCGTCTTGACGAGGGTCGCCTTCCTGAGGTTCGAGTTAGCCATGAGGGAACGGGAGAAGTTCGCGTTCGTGAGGTTCGCCTTGCTGAAGTCGGCACCGGTAAGGTCGACGTCCATGACGGAGGCCTGCGAGAGGTCCGCCTTGCTGAAGTCGGCGTTGTCGGACACCTTCATGGCGTCGAGACGGGCGTTCTTCAGGTCGGCCTGCGGGAATTCGCTATCGAGGAGGGTCGCACGGTAGAGGTTCGCGCTTTCCATGTTGGCACCCTTGAACGAGGAGGAGCGGATGTCAGCACCGCTGATGGTTGCCTTGGAAAGGTTCGCGTTCTTGAAGCTCGCGGAGTTGATCACGGCGTTCTGGAAGGATACTTCCGGGAGGTTGGCTCCATCGAATCTGGGCCCCTCACCGGCAGCGCGCTGGAAATCGGTTACATTCTTGACTGCCCTGGAATCGCGGAAGTCGAAACCATCGATACGCTTGTCGCGGAAGGATACGTTCAGGTCCTTGCCATTCCAGTTGTCTTGTGCAAAGCAGTTGATTGCAAGAGCGCCCAGGAGGCAGAGGCCAAGTTTGGATGCTTTTTTCATTTTCATATGTAACATTCCCTTTATGGAAAATCTTGAGTAACGGATAGCCCTAAAATAACTAAAAAAAATTGCAAAACTACAAAATAATTCAAAAAACTGAACAAATAAATGCTAATTTTGACTCTGAAATGGCTTTTTTTCTTTCAAAAGAGTACGACACCGTGATTTGCGGGGCCGGTCCTGCCGGTCTAATGGCCGCGTGCACCCTCGGTAGGTTGACCGGCGGTGCCAGACGGATTCTCCTTTTGGACAAGAAGGACCCCTGGAAAGAACCGATTTTTTGTGCCGAGGCCGTGTCCACGGACCGCCTGAACGCCCTCTGGCCTGTTGACCCGGCCTTCGTGCGTGGCACGCTGTCCGGAATCTATTTTACCTCTCCCAAGCGTTACAGGGCCGAATTCTACAGCAAGGATTGCGGGCTCATACTGGACCGCGCTCGCTTCCACCGTTCCATAGCGGACGGCTGTGCTGCCGCTGGCGTGGAATGCCGCTACGACGCCCTGATCAAGAAGCTTGAACGCGTGGGCGACAGCTGGCAGCTGACGGTTGCCGTCGGCGGAGAATCCTGCTCTATTTCGGCGAAGACGGTTGTCGACGCGACGGGCCCCGGATGCCGCTTGACCCGCGGGCTGGATTGCCTTGAAGGCATCGAGTCCGGCGACGTAGACCTTGAACCGGGAATCTTTGCGGTTGCCGAAGGAATCGAACACAGCAGGGAGCATATCGAGCTCTTCTTCGGTTCCGAATTCAAGTCCGGCTACGGCTGGATTTTCCCGCGTGACGGGGTGGAAGTGAATATCGGCTTCGTGCTCGGCAAGGACGCCACCCACGAGGGTTCCCTGCGCCAGAAACTGCTCGACTTCATTGCGCGTGACTATCCGCAGGCGAAGGTGAAGGCCGTCTATGGCGGGACTATCGCATGTACCGGTCCGGAGTCGAAGCCCCTTGCGAAATGCGGGCTCTTCAAGGCGGGCGATGCCGCGAGCTGCGTGAACCCCATCAGCCGTTCGGGAATCGTGGAAAGCCTCCTGTGCGGCAAGATTGTCGCGGAATGCGTCAAGGACTGGCTGGACGCCGGTACGCAAGCCGATCGCGAACGCGCGGAATCCCAGGCTCTTGTCCGCTGGATGGAGGCCCTCGGAAAATCGCACAGGCAGCTTGCCCGTGCGAAGGGCGCCTTCAATAGCATCAGCGACCGCCAGTTCGACCGCGCGGCAAAGCGCCTGTCCGCCATGCCGCGCGAAAAGCAGACCCTGTTCCGTATTTTCTTCAACGTGCTCTGGGCGTGTCCGTCCCTCATCTGGAAGATGCGCTCGTTCTTGCATTAGGGCCGGAGTGTAGAAATGTCTGAAACGATTCAAGCGCGCCTCGAGGATATCCGGAAAAAGTTCGCCGGCTTCACCGATCCCGACGACAAGTGGAAATTCCTTCTGGACCTCGCGAAGGCCCATCCGGGAATGGATGCGAGCCTCAAGGCGGAAAAGTTCATTATCCAGGGATGTGCGTCCACGATGTACCTGGTCCCGCGCTTTGCCGACGGCAAGATCCATTTCGAGATGGACGTGGAAGGGGGAACGACGAACCCGCTCATCAGCCGCGGCCTCGGTGCGCTCGCCCTGCGGGTCTACAATGACATGGCGCCCTCCGACATCCTTTCCGTGGATCCGGCATTCTTCCAGGAAATCGGATTGAACGTTGGGCTTTCGCCGACCCGGTCAAACGGGTTTGCAAGCCTGCTTAAACAGATTTACTTGTATGCACGCGTCTTTGACGCATTTTCAAAAAAATAGGGAATAATATGTTCAGTTTTTTGAATGGAAAGAGCCCCT
Organism: uncultured Fibrobacter sp.; assembly: GCA_946408125.1. Taxonomy (GTDB): domain Bacteria; phylum Fibrobacterota; class Fibrobacteria; order Fibrobacterales; family Fibrobacteraceae; genus Fibrobacter. The sequence goes on along the minus strand of CAMJQW010000005.1, from coordinate 14,288 downwards.
TTGACGAGGCTGAAGAAAAACTCGAAGCTGGCGAGACCGTCAACGGGAGGCCCAAGCTTCCGTCTGCTCCGGTGATGGGCTGGCAGGACGGCGTGTTCCTTCTGGTCGTTATCGCCCTGATTGTCGGCGGATACCAGTATTACAAGTACACCAAGGAAAGGAGCGCCACGATGTTTGCCCGCTGCGATGCCCTTTACGTGGCCGCAGCAACGGATGTTGCGGGACTGCCCGCTGCCGAAGCCTGCTACGACAGCACGTGGGATCTCGGTTTCGTGAGCGACACGATGGAAGTGCTCCGCCAGAACCGCCTCGGCGAAATCAGCGACAAGCGCACCGCCATGAAGGACCTGCTCGAAGATGCGAAGGATGCGATGTCTTTGGGCGATACGGCTAAGGCGGTAGGCATTCTCGCTGACAACGCCGGTTACGTGCTGCTGCGTTCCGACGAACAGGATGAATGGAAGGCCATCGTAGGCTTGAAACAGTAAACTATGGGTACGATTGTAGAATACAAGGGCAAGCGCCCCGTCATTGGCGAAAGGGTCTTTGTGGCCGAAGGGGCATGCCTCGTGGGCGATGTCACCATCGGTAACGATTCCTCCGTATTCTACAACGCGGTCTTGCGTGCCGACCTTTCGAGTATCGTCGTCGGCGAACGCACCAACATTCAGGACAATGTCTCGGTACACCTGTCGCTCGACGAAGGCGTCGTGATAGGTAACGAAGTGACCGTCGGGCACAACGCGATTTTGCATGCCTGCACGATAGACGACAACGTGCTCATCGGCATGGGAGCCATCGTGATGGACGGCGCCCATATCAAGAAAAATTGTGTCGTCGGCGCGGGTGCGATCGTTACGCAGGGCAAGGAATTCCCGGAGAATTCGCTGGTTGTTGGTTCGCCTGCCCGCGTGGTCCGCGAACTCACCGAAGACGAAATCCACAAGGCGCACGAAGGCGTCTTGCACTATCTCGATGTGAAGGACGAACTGTTGAAGCATGTATAAGTTCGTGTTCCTCATAAATCCCATTAGCGGTGGCGGCCAGGGTAAGGTGATATTCCAGTTCCTGCCCGAGATCATGAAGTCGATGGGCTTCGCCGAATCCGAATGGAAATCGGATTTCACGCGTGCTCATGATATGAGGGACCAGATTCGCGAAGCGCTTGAATCTACGGAGACCTTGGTTGCCGTCGGTGGAGACGGTACTGTTTCCGCCGTTCTTTCGACAATGCTTACAGGCGATTACGCGAACCGCGTTAAAATCGGGCTCATCCCGCTGGGTACGGGCAACGACCTTGCCCGCGTGCTTCACCTCTACAAGCCTTTTGTTGACCGTGGCCTCCTGTTCCTGGTGCGCAGGCTCCTTCGCGCCCAGAGCCGCCCTTTCGATATCTGGAAGGTGAACGGCAAGCTTGCCATGGCGAACTATTTTTCGGGCGGAATCGATGCCCGTATCGCGCATGACTTCAACAGCGACCGCGCGAACGGCGTTATCGCGAGCAATTCCGTTATCGCGAACAAGCTGCATTATGTGCGCAGGTTCTTTGCCGACCGCGGCTACGTGCTGAAGCATTCGACACTCGGCTTCTGCGATAGCAAGGGCGTGTGCGAATCCATCGACACGACGGGACACCGAACCGTGATCGTGGGCAATATCCCGAGCTTTGCGAGCGGTGCAAACCCGTTCTACAAGTCGAAAATGGCCGATGGCCTGCTGGAAGTCGTGGACGTGCCGAACATGTTCAATTTCTTGATGGCGATTGCCATCGGAAACATCCCGGTTGTCGGCGGCATCTACAAGAAGTATTTCCTGAAGTCTCGGAAGGTGCGCTCGCTCAAGATGGTCTTGTCCGAGGATGAGTTTCTGCAGCTCGATGGCGAAGACTTGAGCGGGAAGGCGGGAACCGAAATCTCGATTGAATTTGCGTGCCAGGTCCAGATGCTGGCGCTGGAGGACTGATGTCTCCGGTTTCGATATCCGAAGTCCTGGATTGGCTGCGTGCCGGTGCGTTCCTTGCGTCCGGTGTGGCTGATTCCCTGGTATGGAATGGCGATGATTACGCACTGTCGGGTTTTGCCGCTGTGGATCGCTCCGGTTCATCCGATGTAACGTTCTGGCTTGGAGGGACCGCGGCGAGCGATACCCATGCGAACGGTTACGCATCCTCCGTACTTGCCCGCGTGCAGGCGGGATTGCTCTTTGCCCCGCCGGAATGTGCGGGACTCGCTTCCGAACTGCCGGGAGTGCGCTGCCTTGCCATTGTCGATTCGCCATACCATGCGATGGTGGAATTCCTGAACCGCTTTGCGTCCGGCTGTTCGGATGCGGTTACCGGATGCGCCGCTGGCGTGCGGGTACACCCGAGTGCGGTGGTGGAGGGCTATGTCGGCGAGAATTCCGTAATCGGCCCCGGATGCGTCGTGATGCGCGGGGCGAAGGTCGGCGCGAACTGTACGCTTGAAGCGAACGTGACGATATACCCGAATGTGGAGATTGGCGAGAAATGCGTTTTCCAAGCGGGCTCCGTCATCGGTTCGCGCGGATTTGGTTTTTATGAATATGCGGGCGAGCGTCGCATGGTGCCGCATTATGCGGGCGTGCGCATCGGAAATTCCTGCAGCTTCGGCGCGAACATGGTGGTCGCTGCCGGATTTGTCTCTCCGACCATCATCGGGAACCGTTGCCATTTCGATTCGTTCGTGCAAGTGGGGCACAACTGCATTTTGGGCGATGATATCTTTATGGCCTCGCAATCGGGCCTTGCGGGTTCTGTCGTCGTGGAAGACGGCGTGGAACTCGCGGGAGGCGCGCAGGTCGCGGGCCACCTGACTCTCGGCAAGGGCGCGCGCATTGCGGCCAAGGCGGGTGTTACCAAGAGCATTCCTGCAGGCAGGATGGTATCCGGATTCCCTGCGATAGACATCAATGTGTGGCGCAAGGCCATGGTAAACCTGAAGCGGCTCGGCGAAAAGTCCGGAACCCGCTAGGAACCGATCCGTTATGCGTCCGCTCAAGGTGAAAGAGTTTCGTTCCCGCTCGCTTTCCTACGAAAGTGCGTGCGTGCGCGTGGAAGTCTGCGAAAAGGATTCCCAGCATCAATCGCGAGTGCAGTGGCGTATAGCCGGCCGGCCGTTCTATTCGACGGATGCCTCTAAGTGTTTTATGGATTTGGGGTATGCAGTCGAGCGCACTTCGCTCTACATGTCGGGCGGGGAAGGCCCGCTCGGCGGAAAGGATTTTTCTCTTGCCTGTACGGAACACCTGGCTCCGGTATTCCTGATGTGGCCGGGCCGCAGCTTCAACGTGGATGTGGATTGCTCCGAAGGATTGTCCCGCGCCGAGATTCCCATGATGGACGGCAGTGCCATCAGCTTCTTCAATGCCCTCCGCAATATGGCGGGCGTTCCCGAAGAGCTTGCGTTCTACGACGCTCCCGTACGCGATGCCTGGGAACTGCGCCGGCCGGATGCGGATAAGGCCTACGGCTGTGTTCGTATCACGCCGTCCGAGACTTTCGAGGTGTCCTACATCCTGGACCGTCCGGATGCACATTCTTTCCATTCGGAAGCGGATGTGTCCGTCTATTCTGGCGAGGACCTGTATAACATTTTCGAGGCGAGAACGTTCATCCTGGAACAGGATTATGAAAAGGCCCGGAGGGACGGCCTCCTTGCCGGCGTGGATGAAAGCTGCGGGTTCCTGATAAAAGCGGGGAATGCCGACGTGCAATCCCAAAAATACCGCGTCCGCGAGGAACCGGCGCTTCATAAGATATTAGATTTGTTGGGGGACCTTGCGTTCGTGAGGCCCGCCCTGCCAAAGATTCGCGTGGAAATCCTGAATGGGGGCCATGCGGCCCATCGTCAAATCATAGAAAAGGTGATAAACTATGCAATACGATTCTGAATTTGTCCATAACCTTCTTCCGCAAAAAGCTCCCTTCGCCTTTGTGGATGAAATCGTCGAACTGCAGGAAGGTGGCGATCCCGCTGCCGACGGGACGCCGAATAATCCGAAGATTACGGCCGTGTGGCATCTGTCTGGCAAGGAAAAGTTCTTTGACGGACACTTCCCGGGCAATCCCGTTTTGCCGGGCGTCCTCCAGATCGAGGCGATGGCCCAGGCCGCGACACTCCTCACGATGATTGTCAAGAAGGATCAGGTGGCAGGCAAGCGCCCCGCTTTTGCCGGTGTGGAAAACTGCCGCTTCCGTGCAGCCGTCATTCCTCCCGTGGACCTTACGCTCAAAGCGGAGATGACGATGTGCCGCCGTTCCATCTACAAGTACAGCGGCAAGATTTATCAGGGCGAAACCCTGGTTTGCGAAGCCGACTTTAGCGCCGTCATGGTCTAGTCCGGATGGAATCGGATTCCCTGAATGTGCTTATCCTGGCGGCGGGTCTCGGGACCCGCCTTCGCCCGCTCACGAACGACATTCCCAAGCCGCTCGTGCCCGTGGTGGATGCCTCGATTCTCGATTTGCAGGCGCGCAAGGCGCGTGCGGTTGGCAACGTACGGTTGCATGCGAATGCGCATTACTTGGCCGAGCAGGTCGTTGCTGCTGGCAAGACTCTCGGATTCGAGAAGGTATGGGTGGAACAGCCCGAAATCCTCGGGACGGCAGGGCCGCTTCGCCGCATCTATGCCGAAGGTTATCGCGGTGGACTCCTGGTGATGAACGGCGATGCCTACTGCAATTTTGATTTGCAGGCATTCGTGCGCAATGCGCAGGCTCTTGCCGCTCAACCGGATGGCCCGCAGGTCGCCCTCCTGGCGGTGGATTTTCCGCAGGTGAACACGTTCCGCGTCGGCGCCGATGGACGCCTGGCAGGAATCAAGGGCCGCTTTGGAAGCGAAGATGGCGCCGCCGCGACGTTCTCGGGTGTGTCGTGGTACAGCGACGCGGCCCTCTCGCGCATTCGGGATGGTGAATTCGATATCCGTGAATTCTGGAAGCAGGAAATTTCCCGCGGTTGTGCTCCGTTCGTGGACATGAAACAGCTGAACGCCACCTGGATCGATATGGGCTCACCCGAGGGCCTGATGGCCGCGGTGGAAGCTCGCCTCAAGGAACTCGGTCGTGATCCGAACGAACCCGTGATAGAATCCGGAGTCGGATTGCCTACCGGCGTAACCGTAAAACACAGCGTCATTTATGCGGGCGCCGAAATTCACCCCGGCGAGACGATTGAGAATGAAATCCGCGGACGCGGTTTTGCTTGGAAGGTTTAGTTATGCGCAAATTCAGAGTTGTTCTCGTAGAACCCGAACATCCGCACAATGTGGGCTTTGTGGCCCGTGCGATGCACTGCTATGCGCTCGATGAACTTTATATCGTTTATCCGAGACGCGACAAGGTCATCGAGAATTCTTATCATACCGCCCCGAACAGCCACGAGGTCCTGGACAAGGCGACCATCGTGCACAAGTTCGAAGACGCGATTGGTGACTGTGCCTGCGCAGTTGCGTTCAGCCGCCGCATTTACGGGTCCGCCATCAAGCATACGATGATGCCCGGGCTCTCCGAACTCCTTCCCGAAAACGGGACGATTGCGCTTGTGTTCGGGCGCGAATCCTGCGGGCTCGAAACCGAAGAAGTGAATGCCTGCACGTACCAGTGCGAAATTCCGGTGCCGGGCCTCATGAGCTTGAACCTGGCGCAGGCGGTGACGGTGGGCCTCTACGAACTTTGCCGCAGCGGAACGCTCGCGAATGGCGAAGGTCGCGCGAAGCGCGGTACGAAGGGAGCTTGCGAGACGGCTCCCGCGACAATTGAGCAGATTGACAGTTTCAAGAAATTCCTGGACCGCTACCTGACGGGGCAATACCACGACCAGGCCTGGCGCGATAACTTCCTGAATACGCTTTTGCAGCGCATCCATCCGACGCGTAACGAGCTTTCGGCCCTGTTCGGGCTGATCCGTAATCTGGCAGGGAAGCCCGCGCGCCTCGAAAAAAATTAGCCGTTCAGTTTCTTCTCGATACTGAAGACGTTGCAGTTGTTCTTTCGGTTATACGAGACCTTGTCCATCGTCTTTTTCACGATGTAGATTCCAAGCCCCCCGATGCCGCGTTCGTCAATGGACAGGTTAATGTCGGGATCGTCGTTCTGGAGCGGGTCGTAGGGTGTGCCGTTGTCGATGAAGGTGAGCGTTGCCGTGAAGGTGTCTTCGCGGATGGCAAGGTCCATCGTGACCTGGTTTGCACCCGAAAATTTGGTGATGTTGCTGTAGATTTCGTCCAGGGCGACCAGGATCTGCGTCTTGGTCTTGGCCGGACACTGGTATTTGTTCAAGATGTCTTCAACGAACGAGGAGAATGCCGCTTGGTTCTCGGGCTTTGCTTCCATGGTCTTTTCGTGGTGTTCGCCGAGGTTCTTTTGTTGTTTACCATTGAATTTTACAGCAAGCATAGTGATGTCGTCGAACTGTGCAACGTTCTGCACAAATTCATCTATATGTTTTCGTACGTTTTTGCAAGTCTCTTCAGGAACCGCGCCGCAACAGCTGTTCAGTGCTTCGAACAGACGTGCTTCGCCGAACAGCTCTCCGCCGTTCTGGTTCGCTTCCGTCACGCCGTCCGTGTAAAGGAACAGTTGGTCGCCCGGTTCGAGCTTGATGGAATGTTCCTGGTAGGCGATGCTGTCCATGCCTCCCAGAACGAAATTCGCCTTGGTCTTTAAAAATTCGTATTTGCCGTTGCGGCAGACGGCCGGATGGCAGTGTCCCGCATTCACGAACCGTATTTCGCCGGTGGCGAGGTCCAGAATTCCGAGCCAGCTCGTGATGAAGTATCCGAGCGTGTTGCCCTTGACAATAATCTTGTTCGTGGTTTCAAAAATTTCGGAGGGGGAGAGTCCCTGTTCTGCGTAACTGTGGAAGAGCGTCTTTACGACGACCATGAACAGTGCGGCAGGAATTCCCTTCCCGGAGACGTCGCCCACGACAAAGAGCAGGTGCTGGTCGTCTAGAAGGATGTAGTCGTACAGGTCTCCTCCGACTTCCTTTGCGGCGGACATGCTCGCGAAAAGCTCAAAATCGGTCCTTTCCGGGAAGAATTTCTTGGGGAGCATCGCGTCCTGGATGCGGGTCGCGACGCCGAGCTCCGTTTCGATTCTTTCTTTTTCCGCGGTCACCGTGGTCAGCTTGTTTATGTACTTGTGGACATCGCTTTCCATCTGGTGTACCGAGTGCGCGAGGGTCTGGAGCTCGTCACGGTTGTTTACGGAGAGCAACTTGTCCGAAGGCTTTCCGCCGTTTTTCGTGAACTTGGCCGCTTCCTCGGTCACGAGGAGGATCGGGTTTATGAATTTCCTGTTGAAGAACGAACTGAAGATGAGAAGTGCCAGCAGTGCGAAAATCGTTTCCACTACGACGACAAAGTTTGCGAAGCGGTGGCGCGCGCTTACGTATTCCTGGATGTCCTTCTGGATGCCGATGACGGCGATGACTTTCCCGTCAGCATTCTTGAGCGGGAGCATCGAGGTGATGTGCGAGCCGCTGCGCGACTTTAGCGTATGCCGGACGATGGGTTCGCCTTCCTCGAAGATTTTCTTTGCGGATTTGTTGTAATCGGGCTCGACATAGGTTTCCCGGTAGCCGAGCGGGAATTCTTTCCATTTTCCGTTCTTGCTAACCGGATTGTAGATGTAGGTGATGTCCTTGTATTCGGGCCCCTTTACGACGGACACATAAAGCAGGTTCAGGTTAAAGTTGTCGACAAAGTACTGCAGGGTCCTGCGGTTCCTTTCGTATTGGGCGAGCAGGGCGGAATCGAGCGATTTCTTCGGCGAATCCTTTACGGAGTCAATGTGGGCAATGTATGCGGAGATGCTGTCTGATTGCAAGAAATCCCGGACAACCGCCGCCACGGAACGGACATCCTTGTCGTATTGGTTCTCGAAATGCTTGGAGAAACTCCAATAGCCGGCAAAGAACACTACGGAACAGAGGATGAGTCCCGTGATGAGCGATACAAGAACGATTTTTCTTGTAATGATGGGTAACTTGCGGTAAGTCATCTAGGCAATGTTGAGAACGCTGACGAAACCGGTGAGTTCGAAAACTTCGCGGACGGTGTCGTTCACGTTGATCAGCTTCATGGCTCCCTGGATTGCGTTCATCTTCTTTTGGGAGAAGAGCAATACGCGCAAAGCCGCGGAAGAAACGAATCCCACCTTGGCGAAGTCGAGCGTCAGGGACTTGGTGGCCCCGCAAGCCTCGACCATGGCTTCCTCGAACTGGGGAGCCGTGGTGGAATCGATAATCCCGTCGATGGCGAGCGTTACGGATCCATTGTTTTCTTGTTTTGTAATCTGCATGGTTCTACCTTTTTTGTTGTTAATTTCTATAAATCCTTGATCAGCCTAACGCTGAAGGCGCAATCCTTCTTGCAGGTCAGTTCCTGGAAAATGCCGGTGAAGTAGCTCAGGTGCCTGTAGTAAGCGCGAGATTCGTTCTCTTCGTCTGCGCACCAGAAGTACGCGAAGGAACCTAGGTATCCGAATACGCCGGAGCTGGTCCTGTTCCCGAAAGGCTTGGCGGAGAATCCGACGGCGTCGGTGCCGGGAGTTCCGGGGCCGAAGATGCCCTGGGTCTTCCAGAGGTCGCGTGACTTGAGCATGGTGCCGACATCGCCTTTCCCGAGAGACTTGCAGTAATGCATGAGTTCCTTGAAATCCTTGCGGGTGGGAAGTCGCCAACCCGTGGGTACGCACTTGAGGGCGCTTTCCCAGGTGTAGAGGCGTCCATAGGAATCTACGTGGTCGTTCTTGCCGTCATACGCAAACGAATTCTGTGCCGAGAACCTGAAGTTTTCGGCGAGCCAGACCTGATTGCCGATTTTGACCATCTTGTATTTCTGCTGGTCGCGGGTGTCAATGAGGTAACCGCCCTCTTCCTTCGGGGTCGGCATCGTGAATACGTGCGCAGGAACTTCCACCTGGATTTCGGCCTTGGGTTCCTCGTAACGGGAACCGCAAATGTTGCAGTATTTCGATTTTACGGGAATCTTGGACGAGCAATGGAAGCAGGTCTTGATCAGCTTGGTCCCGCATTCTCCGCAATAAATGCTGTCGGGGCTGTTGTGCTCTCCGCATTTGGGGCATTTGTAGAGCGAAAAGAAATTGTTATCCATTTTTTCTCCTTGAAGGAGGATCCATCTCCGTACAAACCAATATATACATAATTTTTTTTTGGTTGAGAACCCCAAAATGCGGTATTCAAGGGCCGATGTGATAAATGCACATAGGAAAAAGGGGCGTTTATGGGGCGCTTATAATAAAAAAGGAGGCCCCATGGGGACCTCCGGTATGAAAGCAGAGCTTTTGGGGCTTCCAGACTACATGTTGCTGAAGATTTGGAAACCGCTGTAGGATTCTTGCCCGTGTTCGCTTTGGTCGAGACCGCGGAGTTCTTGACGTTCCGTGACACGCAGGCCCATCGTCTTCTTGATGACGTAGAAGATCAGGCTGGCGCTGGCGAAGCAGGGGAGAGCGTAGGCCGCGACACCGACGAGCTGCGTGAGAACGCTGTAGTCGCCCGTCATGTCGAAGATACCCACGGCAATCGTGCCCCACACGCCGTTCACCAGGTGGACGGAGAGCGCACCGACCGGGTCGTCCAAGTGAAGGCGGTCGAACATGAACACTGCACCTACGACGAGCACACCAGCGATGGCACCGATAATCCAGGAGGAGAGCGGGGTCACCACATCGGCACCGGCAGTGATTGCCACGAGACCGGCAAGGCATCCGTTGAGGGCCATGGTGGCGTCAGGCTTCTTCGAGACGATCCAGCTCGTGAGCGTTGCGGTAATGATGCCTGCAACAGCGGCGAGGTTCGTGGTCACCAAGATCCAGCTGGTAGCCTTCGGGTCGCCGGAGAGAGCGGAACCGGCGTTGAATCCCCACCAACCGAACCAGAGCATGAACACACCGACGGTTGCGAGCGGAATGTTGTGCGCCGGGATGGCGTGCACCTTGCCGTTCACATACTTACCGATACGCGGTCCAAGGATCATCACGCCGGCGAGAGCTGCCCAGCCACCCACGGAGTGAACGAGGGTAGAACCGGCGAGGTCGTGGAAGCCAGCCTTGCCGATGGTCGAGAGCCAGCCGCCGCCCCATGTCCAGCTTCCCACGATGGGGTAGACAATGGCAACGTAGACGAGGGTAAAGACCAGGAAGGAGTTGAGCTTCACGCGTTCAGCCACGGCACCGGACACGATGGTAGCTGCGGTGGCGGCGAACATTGCCTGGAACAGCCAGTCAGCAAACAACGTGAAGTGGCCGTTGTAGGCTGCGGTAAAGCTGGCCGGATTTGCCCAGTCGCCGATGCCGAAGCCTGCGAATCCGAGAATGCCGTTGAAGGTGCCCGGATACATGAGGCCGAAACCGATCAGGGCGTACATCGTGATGCCTATGGCGGGAACCGCGATGTTCTTGAAGGCGACGTTTGCCGCGCACTTGGCTCGCACGAGGCCCGCTTCCACGCAGGCGAATCCGAGGCCCATGATGAACACCAGCATGGCGCTAATCATGATCCAGATGTTTTCTGTCATAAAGATGGCGTCGCTGACAGGTACGACTTGTGTAACTTCGTTCATTGTTGAAATCCTTTGTGTTTAAAACCCTTGTGTTTAACCGATCGCCTCCGATCCTGTTTCTCCTGTGCGGATGCGGATGCACTGTTCCAGGCTCGTGACGAAAATCTTCCCGTCGCCGATTTCGCCGGTACGGGCCCCCGCGATAATCGCGTCGATGCAGGGCTGCACAAAGTCGTCGTTCACTGCGATCTTCAAGCAAATCTTCTTGAGCAAATTCACTTCGGTAACGACACCGCGGAAGCGTTGGTTATAACCCTTCTGCTGGCCGCAACCCAGAACGTTTGTGACGGACATCTTGAAAATGTTTTTCTCGTAAAGGGCTTGCTTTACAAGGTTTAGTCTTTCGGGTTGGATGTAAGCTGTAACGAGCTTCATGTTCCTATCCTTTGGTTGAGGTTATCTTGTTACGCTTCACTCTATGCAAAACCCGTGCCAAAACAGAAATTCGGCTCCAACCGAAAAAAAAAGGCTGTATTTAAGAAGAAAACCGCGATTTGATAACTCGTGTTTACGGATTGTGTTTTTCAATAAATGGAAAACTTACTGAAATTGTAAAACGGAACTGCGAAAAAAAGCCCCGCACGAAATGCGGGGCGGACTTAGGAGAATAATTGCCGTTTCGCTTTAAGAGATATAGCGGATTAACATTCGAGACCTTCTCCGCACTCCTGGCAAGTAGAACTGCTTGCGCAGGGGAGCAATTCGTCTTCCTCGAACAAAGGCTTTACACGATCGTCGTCTTTGTACCTCAGGTATTTGACGTTTGTGTATTCCTTGCTGACGGTAAACGTGAGCGCGCTAATCTGGTAGGAGTGTAGGTTTGCTCCGTCAGGGTAGATGACGTCTACGATGATGGTATCGCCAGAAAGTTCTGTGTAAACATCTTTGATAACGAAGTTGTTTGTGACGTAGTAACCGTCATCGCGGATAGAAACGGTTCCGTCGGCATTCTTTACTATCACGACGCGCGGGGTTACGGCCATTCCCTGGCGAGGCAGTACCGAGACATTACGTGCCTGGGAATAGGTGCTGTCCGGGCCCGGAGGCGGCAGGTACACCCACTTGTTTTCAATGCACTGGTAACTGCGTCCGTAGAAATAGAGCAATGTGTCGGTATCGCAGGGTTCCAAGTCGGGTCTGTAGATTCCGTCAGGAATGCCGTCGCCGTTGCAATCACCGCCCGGCGCGCAAATGTCTACCAAAGTCCAGTAATTTAAAGCGCATCTGTATTCATCGCCGGTAGCGCAGTCGGTAACGATATCGATGTCCGTATCGGAGTTGCAGTTGGCACCTTGTTTCAATGCTTCGTTATCTGAAATGTGACGGCAATTTGCGATTTCCTTGCTGGAACTGGATGTCGGATTTTCTGCGGCAGAAGAACTCGGCGTTTCCGAAGAGGAACTTGTGACGATATCCTTCGAGTCAATCTCGTTGACCCATTCGTCGTCGGTCTTGCTGGCGGGGCACTTGTCCTTGGCGATGTCCGACTTTGCCGTGGTACGTTCAATGACCGGATCCTCGCTCACGTCACCGCAGTAGCTGAACAGGAATCGAACGATCTGGTTGCTCGTGTTTTCTTCGCAGTTCTTGGCCTCGATATCCACGACCTTCATGGTGTCGGGGGAGACGTATTCCAGCACGTGGCCGGCATACTTTTCGTTGCCGTAGAGGTTGAAGGAGTAGAGCGAACATTCGTTCGTGCCGTTCTTGGTTGCTTCAACCAGGTCGGCGTACTTGGCGGCAGCCTTCGGGAACAGCGCTTCTATAGCGCCGATATTCTGCTGTACGAACTTGCGGACGCCCTCGCCATCGAATTCCGTGGAATTTGTGGAGCCGTCCATAGCCGGAGTCCTGGAGACCATTTCGCTCTTGTTGAATGCGAGTACGGCCTTGTCGAAACGCACCTTGCTTTGCAGGCCGAACGTTTCCACGTAAGCGTCCAACGTGTTGCCGCCTGCGGGCGGAGTCTGAACGTCTCCGCTTGACGAGGAATTCTGGTTTTGATCTCCGATGCTGCTAGAGGATTCGGCCCCGGGTGTGCCCGAGCTGGAGGAACCCTTGTCGGCGACTTCGTTCATTTCTTCGGAGGTGCCCGAAACGTTTACGCTATTGGAATCTCCGCAATTGAAGCAGAGAAGGGCTGCTGCGCCCGCGATGCAAATGTTAAGCTTCTTCATTTTTGCTCTCCTTTACGCTTTTAGTAAGCGGGAATAATTGTAAATTCAAACGATAAACTTGTTCGATGTTCTTGTCTTCGGCGGCAATCGCGATAATCTGTCGGCGGCATTCGTCCAGCAGTCTCACGATGCGGTCGTAGCTCTCACGCGACACTCCCATGGTGACGCCGCTAAAGTTGCGTTCACAGGCTGGCAATTCGAGTGCCGGAGTGGCAAGTTGTGCCATTTGACGGTGCATGCCGCGAAGTGCGAGTCGGGTGGCATCGGGGGTGCCGCTGACAGATGTTTCGGACTGCGCAAAAGAGCCGTCTTTTTCTTTTTTAAGGAGCCCGGCCTTGGTCAAAAAAACGAGCGATTCACGAACTTCCTGTGCCGATGTTTCGGTATAGCACATCTTAGCCATTTCACCGGGAGTGGCGCCGGGCATCAGCGGTGCAAGTTCACGCATCATGGGGTTGCGCCAGGTGTCGTAATAGGCGAACAGGTCCCCTTCGAGGACGCGCACCTTGTGAACCTTCGCTATTGCGAGCATGTCCCTGTAGGCAGCTTTCTTGGTTTCTTCGTTTGCGGCCTGGCCGAACTTGACCATGGCGCGGAAGTAGTCCAGTTCAAAGCCTGTAAGGCCGATAGCAGTAGCGACGCGCTCCACCCCGATCTTGCTGAGCTTGCTCTTTCCGTCACACACCACCTTCATATAAGAAGAAGAGGTGAAACCGGCGACTTTCGAGAACTCGCGCCACGAAAAAGCGGAAACGCGTTTACGCTCCTCGTAGTAGTCCAGCAGGTACTGGCGAAAGTTTGAATATTCGATAATTGGTTTCATCGTTTTCCATCCTGTTATGCCAAGAATATATCTCTTTTTTTTACTGCCGTCAATGGGTTTATGAAACAAAAGTTAGGAAAAATGAGAAAAATCACGATATTTTGTAAAATATTTTAGAAAAAAAATTCTATATGCAACGCTTGTTGCATATACGGGGGACTAACTCGAAAAAACGTTTTAAACTTCAATATAGTGCGGGATAATGTCTTCGTAGTTCCCGTCTTTGAGCAAGAAGCCTTTGGGAATCACGCCGAGTTGGGTAAAGCCGAGTTTCTTGTAGAGCTTGAGGGCCGAGGTATTCGTCGCGACGACCGCGTTGAACTGCAAAATCCTGAAGCCGATTTCCTTTGCCTTCGCGAGGCAATCCTTCACGAGAAATTCACCGATATGCTGGCCGCGCTTGTTCTTCTTGACGGCGTAGCTTGCGTTTGAAATGTGCCCGCAGCGCCCGACATTGTTCGGGTGGAGAATGTACAGCCCCACAACCTCGCCGGAGTCCGTATCAACAGCGATGCCCGTGAACGATTGCGACTTGAAAAACTCGTCTCCCGTCTGCGGGTCAAGTAAATCCATTTGCGGAAACGCGATGCCGTCTTCGACGATATCGTTCCAGATTTCAATCGCGTCGTTGATATACTTTGTACTATATTCTTCAATTTTAAGCATGAGAATAGTCCTCT
>CAMJQW010000004.1 GCA_946408125.1 uncultured Fibrobacter sp. | reverse complement strand
CGTCGATGCTTGTCGCGGTAAGCATGCCCACGCCGCTGGCGCCGTTGGGGTAAACGATGTAGATTCTGCCCTTATGGACGGCGATACCGGACGCCCAGGTATTGTTGGGGTAATCCCCGAATTCACGCTTCGACTTGAAAATCATGCCATGGTCAGTCCAGTTCTTCATGTCCTGGGAAGTGAACGCGTTAAGCCCCACGATGTCGTAATTGTAGTTCTGCTGGGGGCTGTAGTCGTCCACATCGGTCAGGATGTAGAAGGTACTGTCGTCGGCTGCCGCCGAAGGGTCCGCCAGGTAATGGTAAGTTGAAATCGGGTTGTCCGCAACCGCATTCGCGGCCAAACCGAAAGATAGTGCCGTAACGGCTTTCCACACTGTGTTCATAGAACATCTCCATCCAACGGCATCCGCAAAATACGGTACGCCGTAATTTAAAAATAAACCTGGATTTGCCGTTTTTTCCGGTACGAAAGCGGAATCGCATTGATAAATTGTCTATGGTGGACATGCGGATTTTTTGCTAAATTTAAGGAAAATGAACCGTTTCGAGCTCCTGAAAACCTCCAAGAAGTCAAAAGCGCGCCTCGGCGTGGTACATACCGACCACGGCGACGTGACTACCCCCATATTCATGCCGGTGGGCACCGAGGCGACCGTCAAGGCGGTAACGCCCGCCCAGCTCAAGGACATCAGGGCCGAAATCATCCTCGCGAACACGTACCACCTGTACCTGCGCCCCACCACCCCCCGCATCGCGAAGGCGGGAGGCATTCACAAGTTCATGGCATGGGACGGCCCGGTGCTCACGGACAGCGGCGGATTCCAGGTATGGAGCCTCAAGGACCTCCGCAAGATTACGCCCGAGGGCGTCGAATTCAGGAGCATCCTGGACGGTTCGAAGCACTTTTTCAGCCCGGCAAGCGTCATGAACGCCCAGCGGGAAATCGGCGCCGACATCATCATGGCACTCGACGAATGCACGCCCTTCCCGAGTACCGCGAAAGAGGCGGAACATAGCCTGAATTATACCCTCAAGTGGACCTCCGAAGCCATGCAATGGCTCAAGGAGCACCCGCCCATCCACGGTTACGACCAGCAGTTCTTCGGGATTATCCAGGGCGGCATGCACAAGAACCTGCGCAAGCAGGCTATCGAGCGCATCGCGGAACTCGGGCCCGACGGATTCGCCATGGGAGGCCTCTCCGTAGGCGAGCCCACCGAGACGATGTACGAGATCGCAGACTTCTGCACCGACATTCTGCCGCAGGACCACGCCCGCTACGTGATGGGCGTAGGAACGCCGTGGAACCTGCTGGAGCTCATCGAGCGCGGCGTGGACATGTGCGACTGCGTGATGCCAACCCGCAACGCCCGCAACGGCATGCTGTTCACGAGCGAAGGCGTGCTGCGCTACAAGGCGGCCCGCCATGCCGAGGAATTCGACAAGCCGGTCGACCCGAATTGCGACTGCTACTGCTGCCGCAACTTCAGCCGCGCGTACCTGCGCCACCTGCACCACGCCGGGGAATCGCTCGGGTTCACGCTCGCGAGCATCCACAACCTGCACTTCTACCTGCACCTGATGCGCGAAGCCAAGCAGCACATCGCCGACGACACTTTTGAAGAGTGGAAAAAGGAGAAGTGCGAAATCCTGCAACGCGATTTGCAATAACGAGATTGCCACGCCTCTTCGAGGCTCGCAATGACATTTAATATGAAAAATGCCTCGGCAAAGCCGAGGCAATTTTTTCTTGCGTCATGGCGGGCTTGACCCGCCATCTAGAATTCCAGATTCCGGCTCAAAGGCCGGAATGACGTTCCCTTAGCGGAGGCTGATGCGGGCAGTCTTGGAATCGCGACCCATCATCACGCGGACAACGTAGTTGCCGCGGGTCATGCCTTCCAGAGAAACCTGGTGCATGCCGGAGGTCACGCTTTCAGAGACGGTCTTCACGACGTTACCCATCATGTCGAACACCTGCACCTTCATAGTGCCAGACTTCGCAGCCAGAACGTTGAGGGCGGAACCCTGCACGCTGAGCTTGATGGAGCTTGCCGCACGGGCGACAGCCTTGATGCCGACCTTGGCATCGACGCACTTGAGGTCATCCACATAGAGGTAGTCGATTACGGGCTGTTCATCGAAGTTCTTGTAACCAACAACTTCCCATGCCATCTTCTTGATGCCGGCCTTGTTCAGCTCAACGTCTTCGCCCCAAGAGGGCTGGGTCAAGTCATTCCAAGTCAACACCACCGTAGTCCATTCAGTGGCATCAAGCTGCGCACTCTGGTGATAGGCGTAGTCCTGCACCTGCCCATCCTGAATCTTGAACACATGCTGGCTACCCTTATAGCGGTAGGAAATAGCGCCACACTTGCTCATGTCATAACCGGCAGAAGTATCAGCCATCATGTTAATACCAAGAGCCACAAACGGAGCTTCCGTGTATGTACCCTGATTCCACACAATTCCCGTAAGGCCGACAAAGCCCTGAGTACCGTTTGTCGCATCAGCGGTTCCCGGGAACACGACTACGTAACCCGGAAGTTCCGGATCGTAGACGTTCGTAATAGAAGATTTTCCACCCGGCACAGAATCATTATAAGCATACCAGGTTCCGGTAGTGTTAAGGACTTCGTCACCATCTTCGATATCATCGATAAGAACGAGATCCGTGATAACGACACTGGAAGAAGTCGGGCCGACAGCAGAAGAAGAAGTCGGGCCAACAACGCTGCTAGAGCTGTTCGCGACAACCGAGCTCGAAGAAACCGGTGCTTCAATATTGCCGCTGACTGCAGCAAAGGAGAGGCCATCGCACATCACGTCGTCCACATAGAGGTAAGGATACTTGGGCTGGTTCTGGTTATCCGGAACCTTTTCGAGGCCCTTGATTTCCCAAGAAAGACGAGTGGCATGGGCCATATTGATCTTCGTGCCTCTGCTATCGTCACCCCAGGTTTCCTGTTTCAACATGTCCGTCGTGATTTCGACTTCCTTCCAATCTTCAGAAGCGTCCTTGTTCACACGATGATAGTTGTAGTCGGTAACATCGGTCGTTTCGATAGCAAAGTTATGGCTTGCGCCCTTGTACTTATACTTGATGGTCGTGCAGTTTGCGAAATCGGCATAAGGAACATTGGCGTCCTTTTCTTCTTCCTTCACGAGAGTGAGGAACATCTTGATGTACGGGCCATAATCCAGAGTACCCTTGCCAATCTTCACATCCTTAAGAGCGGCCATGTACTTGGATGTATTCTTGGCATCACCGCTGACAGGATAGACAACCTTATAAGTGGTACCACCAAAGTCATCAGCTATTTTTTCGTTGGAGATGGTGGATGCACCACCATTTTCCTGGTCTTCAACAGCAGCCCAAGCACCACCGATATAACCATAACGGTCGCCATCTTCCATATCGTCCAAGATATTTGTCTTGGTACCGTTGGTGACACCCTTAGAGAATCCACTTTGTTCTTCAGCAGAACCGTTCTGGAGGCCGCAATCCTTATAGGTAACGCCCTTGTTCAGGTAACCCTTAACAGCTTTGCCGGACTCTGAATAAGAGAAACCATTTTCAAAAACGGCCGTCGTAAATGCAGCGGAAGGTTCATCCATGGCAGAAGCGTTCCAGTTGGTCCAGGACACTCCATGCTGCTTCATCCAGTTAACCCACTGCTGGGCCGAGTTGAAGTCCATGTTACCCTTACCGCTAGATTCGGTAACACCCCATTCCGTAGCAAAGACGGGAACCTTGCTCATAGCCGATTCCGCAGACTTGTTATAACCGCCATCGCCCATATAGTGGGATGCAGTATAGAAGTGAAGCGTACAACCGTAGTTGTTGTCATTGATGCCTGCATTGGCACAAGCATCCGGCTGGCTAGACCATCCCGGGCTACCCACGAGCACTAGGTTGTCGGAGTACTTACGGATTGCCGGTATCACCTGATTCGCATGCTGCGTCACGGCATTCATGTCACCGGTCGGTTCATTCCAGATTTCAAAAATCACGTTGTTGTACTGACCGTATTCCTTGGCAGCATAATCGAAGAACTTCACAGCATCACTCGTAAAGCCATCAGAGCTTTCGATATGCCAGTCAATAATCACATAAATGTCTTTGTCGACAGCCGCGTTCACAACAGACTTGAGCATCGCCTTCTGGAAGCTTTCGCCACCCGTCGTGTAAGAACGACCCGAGCTGTTAAACTTTTCGTCAGCAGCACCCATAGCAAAACGAACCACCTGGATTCCCATGTCATCGACAAGGCGGTTGATACCCTTTTCGGAGTAGAAATCCGTAGAATAAGTGTTACCCGAGCTCCAGAAAAGGCTCATACCAGTCACCTGCACGGACTTACTGGCATAATCCGGGCAAGAACCCACTAGCTTTCCGCCACTAGCCTTTAGCTCACCGTAGGTACTCACAGGCCCTACCTGGCTTTTGGTAACTGCCATGGCCGAAGCGGCCGCGAGCAATGTCGTTAATAGAAATCTTTTCATTCTACATCCTTATTTTTTGAGGTTGCACCAATCCCTTTGGGCCTAAAAATAGATTATAAACGCCCTTTTTTCTGTAATAATTTTGGATACATTTGACGAAACTCACAGAAATCGGCTACTTTAAAAAAGTTTTTACATTCACTTGGCTTTTTTGCGCCAATCGGACCAAATACACCCCCGGAGGGAGCGCCGAAAGGTCGATTATGCGGGAACGGCCCGAGAACACTTTCGTGCCGTCCAGGCGCAGGATGTCCACGCGGAAGGGCCCCTGGACGCCGATTTCGAGACGGGCGGCACCGGCGACGTAGCGGATCGCGGAAATGGCACCCGGTTCCGGGGCGGAGCCCGGAATGACGGTCGTGGAACTGCTGGACTCCGTATCGGCCGACGAACTGCTGGATTCCGGTTCTGCGCTGGAGCTGCTAGATTCCGGGATAACGCTTACGCTGCTTGAGCTGGATTCAGGAATGACAGCCTGAATGGAGCTTCCATTCCAGCCCTTGTAAGCGACGAGCGCATCCTTGAGCGCCTGGTTCACTTCGGAGGCGGCATCGTCCTTGGAATTGTCGAAGCTCCACTTGAAATTGCCGCCCTGCACGCGGCCCGCATACGCCATCACGTTCGCCTTGGCCGTCGCGGCATCGTCCGCCTTGTAGCTGTACATCACGGACTTGTCGGTATCGAAGTTGTTGTAGGTGTTCGCCCCGTCATACGACTTGACCGTAGAGGGCACCTTCGCGTCGCGGCTATCCACGACGTACGCGTCGAAATCAACGGAAGTATTGATTCCCTGGCTTGCCGCCGTCGTTTCCGCGCCCTTTACTTTGTACGAAGTAGCGCCGTACGGAATGAACGTGTATGCGCCTTCCATGTAATTGCCGTAAGCCTTGATCGTACCGCCCGCTTCCTTGCTGAACGTGCCGTTGTTCGTCGGGTCGCGCTTGGTGCCGCTCGCATAGACGTCGCTCCCCTGCATGGAGGTGAGCATCGGGTACTTGCAGTTGCGGAAGTAGTTGCTTTCCATGAACACGGACGAGCCCAGCGTGGAGCCCGCGCCGTACTTGGCGATGCCGTCGTAGTAGTTGTTGTACACATGGGCGCTGTAGTAGCGCACGCGCGGGTGGCGGCTGTCGGAATGGTCGTACCAGTTGTGGTGATACGTGATGTAGAGCCCGTCCGTCGAGCCTTCCGAAAGGCCGAGCAGGTTCGACTTGCCGTTGTCCCAGAAGTGGTTGTAGCTGAAAGTTACGTAGGTGGACTTTTTGCAGTCCAGGGCGCCGTCACCCTTCACCTGGTCCTTGTCGCTGCCCGCATCGCCGTAAAAGAAGTCGCAGTTGTGCACCCACACGTAGCTGTTGTCCTGCTGGAGCCCGATGTTGTCGCCTTCCCCGCTGTTCACGTTCATGATACCGAGGTTACGGACTTCCACGTCCTGCGCGTTCTTGATGCGGATGCCCCAGCCGTTCGCGGTCGCGTCGGGACCGACGCCCTCGATGGTCACCGCCATGCCTTCCTTCTTGCCCATGTCCACCAGGATATCGCCCTTGTCCGTAGAATCAGGGTCCGTGATGTTGCCTACCAGGCGGAAATCGAGCGGGCGCTTCTCGAAGCCCTTCTTGATGGCGGTAAGGATAGCCTGGAAGCCGGTGCAGCTCGTGGTTCCGCCCTTGTTGTCGGTCGTGACGTCGAGCTTGACCGAGTTCTTCGTGGATTCGGTAATGTAGAGCACCACGGCGCCATCCTTGAGCGTGCCGTCGGCCTTGTACGCACCGGGAACGCGCCCGTTAGCAAAAGCAAATCCCGCGCGGTCGTGCGCCTTCACCGAAAGCGTCTTCGTCGTGGCGGCCGCAGCCTCCTTGCCGCCCTTCACTCCCGCGACCTTCAGCGTATAGTCACCCGCCTTGAGGCCCGGCACGTCCACGCGCCAGGTGGAACCGTACTTGCGGACAAGCTGGGCATCGACCTTCACGTCGGTCTTGCCCGCACCGCTATAGTAAACGTTGTAGCTGTCGGAGCCATCGTCGGCCCACTGCGCATACGCGGATTCGAGCCAGCCGGAAGCGTCGCCCAGGGTCACCTGGGAGAATGCCGCCGATGCGGCGAAAGCTGCAAGCGCGGCCACGGAAAACACCTTAAAGTCCATATACATCCCTTTCCTTTTTAATGTTCTCAAATAATATAAATAATTTAGCAATACTTCGCTACAGAAATTTGTAAAATAATGTTGAAATTTACAAGAATAAAACGTTTTTAGGAATTATTGCGAATTAAAAATGTTCTCAAAATCTATAAAAACACCATTTTTTGCGCAAAATCCGCGAAATTATATATTTTGTACGTATGGAGCCGCTCCAGTTCAATTCTCTTGCCGGAATGTTCTTTTCCGTTTGTGCCCGCCACGGGTTCGGCGGGTGGTACAAGAGGATCGACTCCCAATGGGTCCACTATTCGGGCAACGAACTGCGCGACACCGCCATATCGGTCGCCGTCGCCCTGAACAGCCGCGGCCTCGGCGCCCGCGAGAGCGTCGGCATCATCGCCCCGAGTTCTCCGGAATGGATCCTGGCCGATATCGCCATCCAGATAAACCACGCCCGGACCGTCCCACTCTTCCCGAACATCTCGTCCGAGAATTTCCAGTTCCAGTGCGACAATTCCGAGGTGAAAATCCTCTTCGTCAATTCCGTCGCCGAACTGGAAGACCCGCTCAAGCAGTTCCTCGGCCAATTCAAGCTCGTCATCTGCATAGATCCCAAAAGCAGCCTGCCCGAGAACGCCATCTACTGGAACGACCTGATTGACGAGGGCAGGCGTCTCTGCGAGCAAGGCAAATACTTCAGCTGGGTGGATGACCAGATCCAGATGATCCATCCCGACGACATCTTCAGCATCATCTACACGAGCGGTTCGATGGGCCTTCCCAAGGGAGCGGACCTCACCCACCGAAACATGCTTGTCCAGATTGCACACCTGCGTAACCTATATCCCATGGACGCAAGGACCGACCGCGCCCTCACCGTGCTGCCCGTCGCGCACGTGCTTGAACGCATGGTCGTTTTCTTCTACATGCTGAACGCCGTTCCCATCTATTTCGCGGACTCCCCCAAGAACCTCGCCATCATCCTGAAGGAAATCAAGCCGACCGGGATGGTCGTCGTACCAAGGATATTGGAGCGCCTGTATGAAAGCATGACCGCCGCCGGCGGAAACGCGAGGGGACTGAAGCGCTACCTGATCAACAACGCCATCAAGATTGCAAAAATCGCGCCTCCGAGCGAACACCGTTCGATTATATACAAACTATACGACAAGCTGGTCTACCGCAAGATGCGCAACGCCATCGGCGGAAATTTCAAGTTCATCGTGAGCGGGAGTTCCGCCCTGAACAAGTCCATACTGCGCTTCTTGCTGAACGTCGGCATTCCCATACGCGAAGGCTACGGCATGACCGAATGCAGCCCGGTCGTATCCGCGAACAGCATCGCCGACAACAGGCCCGGTTCCATCGGCAAGCCCCTCGACTACCTCGACGTGAAAATCGGCGAGAACAGCGAAATCCTCGTCAAGGGAGAAAGCGTCTTCCAAGGGTACCACGGCATGCCCGAAATCAATTCGCAGGTGTTCACCGACGACGGATACTACAAGACGGGCGACCAGGGATTCTTTGACGAAGACGGTTACCTGAACTTCACGGGACGCATCAAGGAACTCCTGAAGACGAGCACCGGCAAGTACGTGAGTCCGAACCCCATCGAACTCGAAATCAGCCGCCATCCTGTCGTGGAACAGGCGCTCGTCATCGCGAACGACCGCAAGTTCGCATCGGTCGTCATCTGGCTCAACCCGGAAGGTGCGCGACGCATGCTCCGCATATCGCACGAAGAATTCAGCATCGAGAAGGCGATGACCTCTGTCCGCATCCGCGAATCCATCAACCGCCACATCACGAAGGTCAACCGCAAGCTGAACCACTGGGAACAAATCCGCAAGTGGACGCTCATCGGCGACGAGCTCACCATCGAATCCGGGCTACTCACGCCCACATTAAAAATTCGGCGTGCCGTCGCCGAAGCGCGGTACGCCGAAGAAATCGAAAAGATGTATGAAAACTAGTTGTTAATCAACTAGAAATGAATTACACGGACCTTGATGACCTTGTCGAGCTTGGAGAGCTTCTCGATGATGGAGTCATCGACCTTGCTTTCCACGTCAACGAGGTTGTAGCCGATCTTGCCGTTGCTCTTGTTGGAGAAACTGGCGATGTTGATGCCTTCGGCACCGAACACCTTCGTGATTTCGGAAATCATGTTCGGAACGTCCTGGTTGATGACCACGACGCGGCTCTTGACGCCGGCATGCGGGTGATCGACGAGAGCCGGGAAGTTCACAGAATTGCGGACGCAACCGAATTCAATGTAGTCCTTCAGTTCTTCGACGGCCATCACGGCGCAGTTCTCTTCGGCTTCTTCGGTGGAAGCGCCGAGGTGCGGGAAGCAGGTCACCTTGTCGTTCTTGATGAGGTCTGCATCCGGGAAGTCGCAGAGGTAGCCCTGGAGGGAACCGGAAGCGAGCATCTCGTTGACCGGAGCCATTTCCACAATGCCACCGCGGGCGAAGTTCATGATGTAGCTGCCCTTGAAGCCGGCGAGGTTCTTGCGGTTGAGCAAGTTTTCGGTCACGCCCTTGATGAACGGAACGTGCACGGTGAGGAAGTCGGAGTTGGCGATCACGGTGTCGAGGTCGGCGATTTCCACCTTGTTGGAAAGTTCGTGCATGTTGGCGGCGTTCGGATACGGTTCGTAAGCGATGACGCGCATGTTCTTCCAACGGGCATAGTTGGCGACGAGCACGCCGATCTTGCCGAGGCCGATCACGCCGAGCGTCTTGCCAGCGAGTTCCATACCGGCGAACTTCTTCTTGCCGCTTTCGACGGTCTTCGCGAGATCCGGATCGTTCACGTCGAGGCTCTTGACCCAAGCAGCGGCCTTGTCCACGTTACGGACGGCCATGCCGAGCACGGTCATCACGAGCTCGGCAACGGCGTTGGCGTTTGCACCCGGAGTATTGAACACGCAGATGCCCTTCGCGGAGGCCTTGTCGATGGTGATGTTGTTCACGCCAGCGCCGGCGCGGGCGACAGCCAGCAGGCCGTCAAAGTTGTCGGTATCAACCTGGGCGGAACGCACCAAGATGGCATCCGGATTTTCGACAGAGTCGGAAACCTGGTAGAACGAGCCAAACAGGCTCAAGCCTTTCTTGGAAATGTTGTTCATCGTCTTAATAGTTGCCATTGTATTGTCCTTTGTTTTGATGTTAAACTTTGTCTTTACGTCATTCCGGGCTTGACCCGGAATCTAGATGGCGAATCAAGTTCGCCATGACGCATTGCAATTAAGGCTCTTGCCAGCGACCTCTTTCTTTAATGAGGTTCACGAGTTCCTCGATGGCGTCCTCTTCGGGGATGTTCTTCTTGACCGCCGTCTTGCCTTCAAACAAGGTAATGCGGCCGGGGCCACCGCCCACGTAGCCGAAGTCGGCATCAGCCATCTCGCCCGGGCCGTTCACGATGCAGCCCATGATGCCGATGGAAATGTCCGAGAGGTGGCCGAAGCGGGCCTTAATCTTCCCCATCACCTGCTGGATGTCGTACAAAGTACGGCCGCAGCTCGGGCAGCTGATGAAGTTCGTCTTGCTGCGGCGGCAGTAGGCGGCCTGCAAGATGTCAAATGCCAGGAGCACGCTTTCCTTCGCGCCCTTGTAGCCATCGATAACGACGGCATCGCCAAGACCGTCCGTCACGAGGCTTCCGATGTCGGCGGACACGCGGAGCGTGTCGCGCTCGTTGTCGTTAATCTTGGCGTAAAGCAGGATCGGGTCTTGGCGACCTGCAGCTTCCAAAGCTGCAGCAAGGGCGCGCACGCCGGAAACCATTTCCGGGCCCGTGTAGCAGAACACGGAACCTGCCGGTACCGCGCTCGGGTTCGCGGCGAAACCCGCGATATCCATCGCGTCCTTGAATTCGACGACCGGCTTATCAGAAAGGCTCGGCAGCGCGAATTCCGCGTTGCGGCGTTCCCCCGTAAGCGCAATCGCATCCGCTTTCACACCCACTTTCACCGGGTTGCCACCGCCAATTTCCACACCGGAAATCTTCACCACGTCGGTCGTACGGCGTTCGTAATGGTACGGGTCCTTCTCGAGGACAGGTACTTTGTATGCAGTCGGCGCGGAAGGCAATGCACATGCCTTGATAAGTTCCTGCGCAACCGGGACTTCGGCCACCGGATCTTCGGTGAGGGACACGCGGATCGTGTCAGCAAGGCCGTCAAGCAAAAGGGCTCCGATACCTGCCGCAGACTTGAGGCGTCCGTCCGCCCCGGCTCCGGCTTCCGTCACGCCCACGTGGAACGGGTACGGCTTGAAACCTTCCTGCTTGATGCGTGCGGCAAGCATGCGGTAAGCGGCAATCGCCACGCGCGGGTTGCTGCTCTTGAGGCTCAAAACAACTTGGTCAAAATGCTCGGCTTCGCACACGGCCAGGTATTCCATGGCGCTTTCCACCATGCCTTCCACCGTGTCGCCGTAGCGGTAAATCATGCGGGCCGAGAGCGAACCGTGGTTCACGCCGATGCGGATGGCGCGTCCCAGGCGCTTGGCTTCCTGGACGAACGGCGTAAAGGCCTCGGCGACCTTCTCCTTGCCTTCGTCAAACATCTTGTCCGTCTGGTTCTCGAGCGTGAGGATGCCCGTATCCACAAAGTTACCCGGATTGATGCGGACCTTCTCGACCCACTTGAGCGCCTCGAACGCGGCCTTCGGCTGGAAGTGGATGTCGGCGGAAACCGGCACCTTGCAGCCCGCGGCGCGGACCTGCTTCATCACTTCTTCGAGGCCCTGAGCATCGGCAAAGGTCGGAGCGGTAATGCGAACCAGGCCACAACCCACCTTGGCGAGCGCCAATGTCTCCGCCACGGTCTTCTCGACATCCTTGGGCTTGGTGGTGGTCATGGACTGAACTAAAATGGGGGCGTTGCCCCCTATCAAAGCCTCGCCTACGCGGACTTGTACAGTTTCCCTGCGGACGGCATTGAAGCGGTCGGCTACATACGGGAATTCGCTAAACTTCGTCATGTGCCCAAAGATAGAAAAATGGGTTGTTTACGGCTAATCAAGACGTTCCCAAGTTCCAAAATGGAATAGCCAAGCCCCTTTTTTAGTCGATTTTTCGCACTTTTACATATAAAATTGCAAAAAAATCACCTCATTCCGCTAAAAAAAAAGTTAGAATATGTACACGGAGTGTAACAATGATTCCTAAGGTTTTTCATTACTGCTGGTTATCTAGCGAGCCCTTCCCCGAAAAGGTCCAGAAATGCATGGAGTCGTGGGAAAAGCTCCTCGGCGACTACAACTGCATCTTCTGGGATTACCAGAAGGCGCACGCCACCGGCATTCCCTGGATCCTGGAAGCCATGGAGCAGGGGAACTGGGCGTTTGCCGCCGACGCGGTACGCCTGTACGCTCTCTACACCTACGGCGGCATCTACCTCGATTCCGATGTTGAATTGCTGAAGTCCCCGAACTTCCTGCTGGACCGCAGCTATATCCTCGGATACGAGAACGGCTCCAAGAGAATCGAGCCCTCGTTCCTCGGAGCCGAGAAGGAATCCCCCATCATTGGCGAGGCGCTGAAGTTCTACACCGAACACCACTACGAATACAGCGAAGAGAATGTCGAGGACCAGGTGCTCCCGCAGATTCTCGCGAACGCCTGCGACAAGTTTGACGGGCTTGACATCCTGCCCGAATGGTATTTCTCGCCCAAGCGTTTTCTGGACGGCGCCATCAACACCGCCGATGAGACGGTGAGCATCCACCACTTTGGAAGCAACTGGCGCCCGGAGAATGTGCGCGAGTGCATCAACCAGCGACAGAAGATTTTCCAAAAGTACCCGCGCCCCGTCGCGGAAGTCCTCGCCTTCCCCTTCACCATCTGGAGCAACCTGAAGACCGTCGGTCCGGGAGCTGCCATCAAAAGGCTGCTAAAGAAATAAGCAACTAGGGATGGGTAAACGACTAGGGAGGGTTACACCCTCCCTAAGACCTACCCAACACTCAATAACTCGCTCCGTCCTGGCTGTGCAATCAGGTTAGCGAGTTATTTTCGTGGGCACCTTCGGTGCGTTTATATGTAAAAAAACGCCTGGCGATTAAGCCAGGCGTCTTTAATTTCGTACAAACGAATTATGCTTCAACCGGGGCTTCCGGAGCAGCTTCTGCAGCAGGTGCTTCAGGAGCGGCTTCTGCGACCGGGGCTTCAGCCGGGGCGGCCTTCGGAGGGAGCAGGGCCTTCATGGAAAGCTTCACCTTGCCCTTCGGGTCGACACCGAGGCAGAGCACTTCGACTTCGTCACCGACGTGAACGACGTCTTCGACCTTCTCGACGCGGTGGTCGGCAAGTTCGGAGATGTGCACGAGACCGTCACGGCCCGGGAGGATTTCGACGAATGCGCCAAACGGCTGGATCGTCTTGACCTTGCCCTTGTACTTGCGGCCCGGTTCGGGTTCGGCAGTGAGTTCTTCGATCATGCGGCGGCACACAGCAGCGGCCTTGCCAGTCGGGGCGGCAATGTCGATGTTGCCATCGTCGTCAATGTTGATGGTGCAACCCGTCTGAGACTGCATGCCCTTGATCACGGAGCCACCGGAACCGATGACGTCGCGGATCTTGTTGGTCGGGATGCGCATCTTGATCATGGTCGGAGCCTTCTCGGAAACCTTCGGACGCGGAGCGGCGAGGCCGAGTTCAGCCATCTTGCCGAGGATATGCAGGCGGCCTTGGCGTGCCTGTTCCAAAGCTTCGCGCATGAGTTCCGGCGTAATGCCGCGGATCTTGATATCCATCTGGAAGGCAGTGATACCTTCGGCAGTACCCGTCACCTTGAAGTCCATATCGCCGAGGTGGTCTTCCGTACCGGTGATGTCGGTCAAGATCTTGATCTTGCCGCCTTCCTTGACGGAACCCTTTTCGGAGATGAGGCCCATGGCGACACCTGCGACCGGAGCCTTGATAGGAACGCCAGCGTCCATCAAGCTGAGGCAGCCACCGCAAACAGAGGCCATGGAAGAAGAACCGTTGGATTCCTGAATTTCGGAAACCACGCGGATGGTGTACGGGAAGTCTTCCGGCAGCGGAAGAACGGCAGCGAGAGAACGTTCGGCGAGGTGGCCGTGACCGATTTCGCGGCGGCTCATGCCGAGGCGCTTGCATTCACCCACGCAGTACGGCGGGAAGTTGTAATGCAGCATGTAGCTCTTGGAGCCTTCGCCCTGCAGGCTTTCGTAGCGCTGTTCGTCGGCCTTGGAGCCGAGCGTGCAGACCACGAGACCCTGGGTTTCGCCACGCTGGAAGATCGCAGAACCGTGGGCGCTCGGGAGAACGCCGAGTTCGATTTCGATGGGGCGGACTTCGGTCGTCGTACGGCCGTCGAGGCGCACGTCTTCGTTCAAGATCATTTCGCGCATGGCAGTGCGTTCGTAGTCGCTGAAGATTGCCTTAGCGTCTGCAACGAGAGCAGGATCCTGTTCTTCGTCCTTGCCGATGATGGCGAGAATGCGTTCGTCTTCGAGCATCTTCGCGCAGAGGTCTGCCATAGCCGGATAGAAGTCGGTCTTCACCATGTTGGAGTGGACGTCCTTGTTCAGTTCGTCCCACACGACTTCCTTCACCGTGGCGAGAAGCTTTTCGTGGGCTTCGCCAACGTGCTGCGGCTTGAGTTCCATCTTCGGCTTGGCACAGCGGTCCACCAGTTCCTGTTGGGCCTTGCACATGAGCTTGATGGCTTCGTGACCGGCGAGAATTGCGTTGATCATCGTGTCTTCGGACACTTCGTAGGCACCGCCTTCCACCATGCAGACGGAATCTTCGGTACCGGCGACCACCAGGTCCAGATCGGCGCAGGCCATCTGTTCGTAGGTGGGCATCACGATGTTCTGACCATCGACCACGGCCACGCGTACGGCGGCAACCTGCTGTTCGAAGGGCAGTTCAGAAAGACCGATAGAGAGGGATGCTGCAGACACGCCGAGCACATCCGGTGCAAACTTGCGGTCAGCAGAAAGAACCTGCACAATCACCTGGACTTCGCGCGTGAAGTTCTCGGGGAACATCGGGCGAATCGGGCGGTCAATAATACGTGCAGAAAGCGTTTCTTCGTCAGAGGGACGACCGGCTTCGCGCTTGCTGTAGCCACCCGGGAGGCGACCAGCGGCGTAAGCCTTTTCGCGGTATTCCACAGTGAGGGGGAAGAAGTCACCTTCTTTTTCTTCGCCGTAGCAGACAGTAGAGAGCACGAATGCATCGCCCATCTTGGCGACTGCAGCTCCGCGAGCCTGCTTGGCGATACGGCCCGTTTCAAACGTGATGACGCGGCCGTCAGGGAGCGTTACGGACACTTCCTTCGGGTCGAGCATCTTGCCGTATTTTTGATGGTATGCGTCAATAGACATAGATTATCTCCAGTCCGCAGATTAGCCGCGGAGACCGAGTTCCTTAACCAAGGCACGAGCAGCGAGAATGTCGACGTTGCTGTAGTACTTGATGAGATTCTTGCGCTTGGCAACCATGGCGGACAGACCGCGGAGGGAGTGGAAGTCCTTCTTGTGGGTCTTGATGTGTTCCGTCAGGTTCTTGATCTTTTCAGTGAGGATGGCGATCTGGACGCGGACGTTTCCGGTATCCTTTTCGCTTGCGCCAAACTTGGCGGTGAGTTCTGCAGCCTTTTCTTTTGTGATGGTAGCCATATTACTATCCATTTCCTTTTGTTTGATTTGTGAAACTAATTACATGTTTGTACCCGAGTTTCCCTGCTAGCACCCAGTGGAATTGGCGAAAACTGGTGCAGGACCAAGGTAAAATGCAACTACTTGGCGGGAAAGATAGATAATTGGTGGCCAGTGGTTAGTGGTTAGTGGTTGGGAAAGTGACAAAAAAGGGTGTTTTTGGGGCGATATTGCTATCTTTAACCCCCGAAATGCTCGATTCACTGAATTTGCAATTCTCGTTCTACGACTGGCTGCTCGTATTCATGGTCACGGCCCTCGGCGTGTTCAGCGCCTACACCAGGGACCCCCAGCTCAAGGCCGTAGCGGCGACCATCCCCATCCCCTGCGGGTTCGCCTATATCGCGGTCGGCCTCCCGATGGGCACGGCAAACGCCATTTCCGGATTCATGTGCCTGCTCTACGTGCATATCGTGCGTATCCTGCACTACAAGGTCAAGGTACCCATAATTCCCTCGATTGTCGCGGGGCTCGCATTCTTCGTCGCGCTCGGTACCTTCCTGATGCCACGCATTCCCGAAGGAGAAGCGTACTTCATCGCGGCATGCGTCTTCGATTTCGTCGTGGGTGTCATCCTTTTCCAGACGCAACGTTACAAGTCCGGCACGCGCTACAAGACTCCGCTTCCCGTCTACATCAAGGCTCCCGCCATCGCGGGCGTCGTCGCGGGTCTCATGGTCATCAAGCGGCTCATGGGCGGATTCTGCACGAGTTTCCCGATGATGAATTCCATCGTGAGTTACGAGAGCCGCTTCTCGCTGGGCGACCAGTGCAGGCAACTCCCGCTGTTCCTTATCGCGGGCCCGTTCATGTTCGCGGAGATGCGCTACCTCGAGATTTTCCTGCATCTGAACCACTGGATCGTGCTACTTTGCGGATACATCCTGTTCGCATGCATCTACTGGCCCCTGAACAAGGAACTCAAGCGCCGAAACGACGTAAATTACAACGCCAAACCGTAGCCGTTCATAAATATTTACTTGCTAACGGGACATAAATAAATATCTTTCTAAAAAAGAAATTGTCAACGAGGTTTTAAAATGAAAAAAATCCTAGGCATCACGCTGTCCGTGGCCGCCGCCATCGCCCTCTCGGCATGTTCCGATGACTCGGCCTCCGCACCCGAAGAAACGACACCGGCCTCCAGCGATTCGCTCGCCCCCGCTTCTTCCGACGCCATCGTCCCGGAATCCTCCGCAGCTGTACTCCTTTCTTCTGACGCGGGCACGCTCATTTCCTCCAGCAGCGAAGCCCTCCCCGTATCTTCCGCCGAAACCCAGCCGGCCGTTCCCTGCGTGGACGGCGACCCCGTGGAAGTCGTACCCGACACGAACGGATTTGCTGACATCGGCGACGTGTTCAAGAGCGTTCGCTGCGACGAAAAGGTCGTATTCGTGTTGAGGCACGGCGAACGCGAAGCCTACGTGACCAGGGAAAGCGAACTTACCGAAGATGGCGTAGAGCAAGCCCAGACCGTAGGCCAGAAGCTCATTGGCACCGAGGATTTCACATACTCGCACACGGACTTCGTCCGTACGGAACAGACCTGCCTGAACATCGCCATCGGCAGGGGCCAACAGTCCTTCCCGCACGACACGAACGACATTTACCAGGCAAGCTGGTACGTGAAGGACTCCGAAAAGCGAACTGAATACAACAACATGGAAGGCAACAACACCAACGGCGTCCTTGCGGAATGGATATTCCTCGGAAACTACGCCGACGCCTTCTACGACCTCGCCGAAAAGAGCGAAGAGATGATTGCGACCTACCTCGCCAAGTCCTATGCGGAAATGCCGCGGTTCCGTGTCGTATGTTCCCACGACGAGTTCATCATCCCGCTCGTGTCGTACCTGACGAACAACGCCATCAACTACCGAATCTACGACGTGACCATCGTGCCGAGGCCCCGCTGGGCGAACTACCTGTCCGGAGCAGCCATCATCCTGAATTCCGCAGGCGAACGCCGTGCCTACGCGGTCAAGGGCCTCGACAGCGGATTCTATTAATCTTAGGCCCGACGTGGAAGAATACAATTTCAAAGTCATAGCCCGCATCGAGAGCGATTTCACCGACAAGTTCGGGATACCTCGCCAGAGCGGGCTTTTGCGTGCGCTCAAGTCGACCATCCGCTTCGAGGAAGATTTCCGCAATCCCGACATATTGCGCGGACTGGAAGGATTCAGCCACCTGTGGCTGCTGTGGATATTCTCCGAGAACGTCCGCGACACCTGGAAACCCACGGTGCGCCCGCCCAGACTCGGCGGCAACACGCGGCTCGGGGTGTTCGCGACCCGGAGCAGCTTCCGGCCGAACCCGATTGCGATGAGCTGCGTCAAGATCGAGGAAATCCGCACGGGATCGTCCGGCCCCGAAATCGTCGTGAGCGGCGCCGACCTCATGAACGGCACGCCCATCGTGGACATCAAGCCCTACCTCCCCTACGCCGACTGCATCGAAGGCGCCACCGGAGGCTTTGCGGAAAACGCTCCCGACAAAAGACTGCACGTAAGCTTCGAGGAAGGGCTTTCCAACCGCTTAACCAAAGAAAAAAGAGAAACCCTGGAAGAGCTTCTCTCGCAAGACCCGAGGCCCCGCTACCAGGACGACCCGGAACGCGTTTACGGATTCGGATTCGCCGGCAGGGAAATCAAGTTCAAGGTCGACGGAAACGACCTGACGGTCATTTCCATCAGCTAATTCCTTACTTCACCAGCACCTTCTGCACGGAATGTTCCGAGCCGACCTGCACCGAGAGCATGTAACTGCCCTGCGGGAGGCCCGCCGTGCCGAACCCGAGCGTTCCTGAGCTGTAGCTGTTGCTGAAGTCGAGCATTTCCTTGCCAAGCATGCTGTAGACCTTCGCGACGACCTTGACGCCGTTCGCCCGCACCGGTACGGTTACGCGGTTCGCAGTCACAACAGCCGTGCCGATCGACGGCGCCGCGGCCTGCACACGCAGGGATTCCGTCGAAGACGAGCTCAGGCCGAAAATCGTGCTCGAGCTGGAGCGTCCCCAACCGCCGTGGCTGGAGCTGGAACGTTCCAAGCCGCCGTGACTGGAACTCGAGGAGACCTCGGTTTCACTGCTGCTGGAACCGCCAGAAGAGGCCACCGGTTTAAGCTTGTCGCCCAGGACCTCAATCATCTTTTCGGCGTAACGCTTGCCGAAGTCACGGTATTCCTGCGAGGTAAAATGCACGTTTTGGTTATCATTGAGCGCCTGGTTGAAACCTTCGGAAGACACCACGTAGAAGTTCTTGGACTGCTGCGGGAGCTTTGCGATGTTGTTGTTCGCACCTGCACTGGAACCGCTGCGCAACACTTCGCCCGCGAGGAACGGAACATCGTTACCGAGGCCCAAGTCCTTGATGATGTTGTCGTAGACGCCCTTGACCTTGGAGGGCCAGCTACCGTCACTAGCGTCCGTTTCGCCCTGATGGAAGATGATGCCCTTGATGACACCGTCTTCTTGAGCCTTCTTGGCCATCTCGATCAAGCGTCCGTAGGGGTTTCCACCATAATCGTTAATACGCTGGGTCATCCAACTCTGCTGGCCCTGGGCGTAGCTTTTGTATTGGTCCTTGTCGAACAGCTTGATGCTGCACCCCGCGACTGCCACCACGATGACGCCCACCTTGATCTGGGGATCGGTCTTTTCGACCATGGTACGGCCGAAATAGTCCGTGGGGCCGAGCTTCGCGCCCTGGCAGTGGGCAAGTGGTGGCGTGGCCTTGGACCATTTGCCCTTGGTCTTCCCGGAGCAGGAGCCGTTGTCGGCCGCCCAGAGGACCTGGAAACGTTCGTCGACAGACTGGTCCTGATTCTCAACATTTCCCTGACCTTCCATGTTGGACTGGCCAAAGGCGAGATAGATGTGGAAGTTCGGATCCGGCGCCGCATAGGCCGCCGAAGCCATGAGGGCCGCGAGGCCCAACTGTTTGATATTCATATTACACTCCATAAACAACGCAACCCACATATGTGAAATCGCTAGTATAAATTTATACTCTCCCCCCCCTTTTTGCTCAAAAAAAAGCATCATTTTGTTGTACGCGGAAGCAACATGGCCGTTTTTCCGTTATTTTTCATTTAACGTTTTCTTTTTTTTTACGAAAAACCTATATTCCGTATAGATAAAACAAACGAGGAATGAAATGAAAAACAAGATTATTGCCCTGACCGCCATTTCCGCACTGTGCCTACTCGGAGCCTGCAGCGATGATTCCAGCCCCGATCCGAGCCGCGGCGAACTCTGCCAGGCAGGACTTTCCACCGAATGCCTCGCCGGCGGAATTTGGAAACTGATGGGCGCGACAGAAATCTCCGACATGGGTACCGGCGATACGCTCTATACCATCAACTTCAACCACAACTTTACGAATAGCCCCGCAACGCTTTTCTTCTCCGAAGACGGCAGCTTCATCTTCACGATGTCCCCGCTCTCCATCGCATCCTGCAAGGAAGAAAAGACCTACGGTAACTGGACCGTGAAAGGCAAGACGCTCACGCTCAAAACGACCATCGGCAACACCTGCCTGGAGCACAAGTCCTGGACGAATGACGTAGCCATCACCCCGGTCAACGGCAACATCGAGATGAACATCCACGGAATCTTCTTCCTGAACTCCGAGATGGAAAACGCCGATCTTGCCGAAAAGCAGCGCACGACGGAAGTGTTCGTCATCAGCGCCCAGTAAGGTTAGCGACAAAAATTTGCAGGCATCCTTCAATCGAAGGATGCCTTTTTTTGCCTAGCGTCCATTTTTCTATATTTTTGGTATGGAATTGAAGAACAAGACTGTCACCGTAGGCCTCTCCGGAGGTGTCGACTCCTCGCTCGCCGCATGGACCCTGAAGCAGCAGGGCTACGATGTCGTGGGCATCACGATGTCCACCTGGGACAACTCCATCCCCGGCATGCCCAAGATCGAGGGCCGTTCCGGATGCTTCGGCCCGAACGAAGACGAGAGCATCGCGGAAGCACAGGAAATCGCGAAGCGCATGGGCATTCCCCACTACACGGTTCCCGTTTCCGACGAATACAAGCGACAGGTCCTCGACTATTTCCGCAGCGAATACCGCGCAGGCCGCACGCCCAATCCCTGCGTACGCTGCAACCAGACCATCAAATTCGGAGCACTCCTGCATACCGCCCGCCAGATGGGAATCGCCTTCGACTACTTCGCCACGGGACACTACGCGCGCCTGGAATTCAGTTCGCCCGACAAGCCGTTTTTGTACCGCGCCACCGACAACACGAAGGACCAGTCGTATTTCCTTTCGCGCCTGAGCATGGACCAGCTATCCACCGTCATCTTCCCGCTTGGCGGGCTGCGCAAGGAAGAAGTGAAGGCGATGGCCCGCGAACTCGGGTGGAACGACTACGCCGACAAGAAGGAAAGCCAGGACTTTCTGGAATGCGGCGACTACTCCGTACTCTTCGACGAGAGCGACAACGTTCCCGGCGATTTCGTAGACTTGAACGGCAAAGTTCTCGGCAAGCACAAGGGCATCGTTCACTACACCATCGGCCAGAGGAAGGGCCTGAATATCGGCGGGCAACCCGAACCGCTGTTCGTCGTGAGCATCGACGCAAAGGAAAACCGGGTGGTGCTCGGTCCGCGTAGTGCCCTGCAATGCAACGAGGTCCACGCGGTGAACCTGAACCTGATGGTCGATAAAGAAACCCCGGTACTGGGCGGCCCGCTTTCGGCGCAGATAAGACTCGGGCATAAAGGGGCGCCCGCCCGCATCGCCCACCTGGACAGCGAAAGCATTACCGTACGATTCGACGAACCCCAGTTTGCGTCGACGCCGGGACAGATTCTGGTGCTGTACGACAATGACGGCGTCGTCGCCTCCGCCGTAATCGACAAATAAAAGCTAACCCTGGCTTTCGGTATATTCGCCGCCGAACGCCATCCCGCTCACCGAAAGAATCGGCGGGAACTGTATGCGCTTGGCGAGAGCAAGCCCGCGGAAACGGCGGTGCCAGGCATGCATATCGGCAAGCGCTTCGGCCTTGTTCTTGAACAGCTTCTTGAAATACTTCGCGTCGGCTCCGATTTCCTTGCAGAGCGTCCCTGCCTCAAGCAGGGCTTCCGTCTCGTCGAGGCCGTGATTCTGGTCGACCCAGTAGGAGAAGAGCCTGTCGTGGTAAGGGTACTTGATCGGATCGCCCTTGCCTTCGTCCACGTTCATCGCCTCGCTGAGTTCCGCACTCGCGGGAACGTCGATGGACGCCTTCGGGATGATTTCCTTTTTGCGGTTGATGTAGTCCGCCAGTTCGTACACCTGGGTTTTCCAGAGGTCACCGAGAGCGCACATCACGCCGCAGCTGTCGCCGTAAAGCGTACAGTAGCCGGCGGTCGCTTCGCTCTTGTTGCCGTTGCAGGTGATTCCCGCACCGAGCACGGAAGCGATGGAAAGAAGCACGGACGAAGAACGCGTACGCGCCTGGAGGTTCTCGTAATGGAGTCCCTCGATCTTGATCTTCGCGTCGCTACGGACGAACTCGCATTTCGCGAGGCTCTCGCAGACCGCGTTCAGCATATCCGAAATCGGTGCGACCGTGTACGGGCTGCCGAGATTTTTCGCAAGGTCGCGCGCGGCATTCTTGGTAGTATCGGAATTGAAGCGCGTCGGCATGTTCACGAGGTAAACGTTCTTCGCACCGATGGCCTCGGCATAGAGGGCCGCCGATACCGCACTGTCGATACCGCCACTCGCCCCGATGACCATGCGGGGAATATGGAAGTTCGCGAGGTTCTCGCGGATCATGTACACGAGCGCGTCGTGGATCTGCGCGATGGGTTCGGCAGGTTTTACGGGCTTGGGAGCAGGCTTGCCCGCTAGCGGGAGCGCCTTCACCTTGCCCTTCGCAATTTCAATGAGCGCTTCGCCTTCCTTGAACTGTTCCATGCGGAAGGCGACCTTGCCCGCGGCATCGTAAACGCGGCTAGCGCCATCGAGCGCATAGATGTTCTTGCCGGAATTTTCGGTACCGACAGCATTCACGTAAAGGACAGGCTTGCCGGAGCGCTTTGCGGCACGGGCGCAGATCTCCTCGATTTCGGATTCCTTGTCCGTCGTGAATTCCTGGTAACCCGAGTAGACCTCGAAATCGTGTTCCCAGCCGTCCATGCCGCCATCCACGTAATGGCTGCACATGCATTCGTCGAACATCTCGCTCGAACCCACCAAGATCTCGATTCCCTTCGAGAGTTTCTGGAGGGCATATTCCGCATCGCAGCAAGCGCGCTGGAATCCGGCCTCGTTCTGTTTGGACCCGAGGCGGGCGTAGTTGCCGGAAATGGCGTTTTCAGGGAATACAACCAAGGCGGCGCCCGCCTTCTTTGCGCGCGCCACGATGGACTTCATGTTCTTGAAATTTTCTTCCGGCTTTCCCGGAAGCACCCTCATCTGGGCGATATAGGCTTTCATACCGATTAACTACTCGTAGATAGGCGCCGTCCAGGCAAACGGCAATTCCTGATGTTCCTTGTCGTCATTCGGGAAGGACTTCGTATGGACGTAGGAGAATCCCTTCTTCGCATCGAAATCGGAAACGGTTCCCATGATGGACGTGATGCAGTCCGCGTCAAGGCATTCCCTGTTGCGCAGGACAAGCACGTCGCCGAAGAGGGCCCAGTCGCCATTACGGATGTCCTTGCGGCCTTCGTTCGCGAGGATCTTGAACGTTCCGTCGGACTTGAGTTCCATGGACCAGTCGACATCGCCGACGACCGCATCCCATTCCGTAGCGAGCTTGGAAGCATCGACCTTCCCCGCCTTGAAGCCTTCGGCTTCGCATTCGGTCTTGTTGCCGCCGAGGGATGTCATCGAATAGTCTTCGCCAAGTTCGGTCGTCACCAGAGCCTTGACGCTCCTGGGCGAGTACTTGGTAAGGAGCAGGAGCTTGTTGCGCTGGATGTCGTAGTAACCGGTGCTCCAGCTCGTGCCGAGCGTGGAATCGGCGCCGGCCTTCACCACGTTACGAAGCACGTAGGCGCCCTTATAGAACGAATAGACGTCGGTCGTATCGCCGCGCTTGCAGCTCACGCGCTTGCCTTCGAGGGAATCGCCGTTTGCAATCACGTTCGTCTTGACCTTCACCTTGGCCGTTTCCACCTTGAGCGTATCGCCGTTGTACACGCAGAGGAGCTTTTCATCTTCGTTGACGATGAACGAGAGCTTCGCACCGTCGTTCACGAGCTTCAACATCGACTTGATCGTTCCGCCTTCGTCGGTGGTCGCATACGTCGCATTGTCGGAATTGATTTCGAGAACGCCCTTCTTGAAGTCGGAATGGGCGACGACCCACGCGGAGTCCACCGTCTCGCCGGGAAGCCAGAGCGTGAACACGCCGTTCTTCGCACCCACGGAGAGGTTGATTTCCGTCTTGAACAGGCCCTTGATGACCATGTTCTTCTCGAAGTCGTCCAAAGTAGCGGCACGGTTTCCGGAATCCTCGCTCGAAGAAGATTCAGGCTTCTCGGCGGAGGAACTGGACTTGTCGCCGGACTTGCCGGCCGAAGAATCGGGATCTTCGCTACCCGAAGATTCAATGGTATCGCGGTCGACATTGTTGGGCGAAGAACTGCTGTCGTCGCCACAGGCGAAAAGGGAAAGCGATGCGGCCACACAACCGGCCAAAAGGAACGAACGTTTCATAATATCCTCTTTGTTTTTCCGTTAATATATACCAATTTGAGGCAAAAAGAACGGAATTTGGGACAGATTACGGGTTTATAGGGTATAAAATCACGCTAAAGTGCGTTTTCGGGAGCATAACCGAGATCCCGGACGGCATCGTCGATATCGGGAACGGCGTCGTAGAGGAATCCGGCCAGGGCCTGCTCCGCCGAAACGCGGTTGCCGCCGGCCCAGTTCTTGAGTACGGCGAGGCGCTTCGAGAGCCACCACGGGAGCGGGAGCATCAGGTGACGGCGACCGTGCGATGCGAGGATGCGCCTCGCCATCTCGGCCATGGTCATGACCTCTGGGCCGGCGAGCGCGTATGTCCTGCCGACTGCGGAATCGGCAAGCCCGGCGGCGGCGATACCCTTGACCAGGTCCACGCTTCGCACCGGACGCTTTTTCGATTGGCCGCCGCCAGGCATCAAGTAGACCGGGAAGCGCGTCACATACCGCGCGAACATGTTGAACTCGATGCCACCGCCATCGCCGATGACGAGCGTCGGACGAACGATGGTCCAGTCGAGCCCGGACTGCTTGACAAGGGATTCCCCGGCAAGCTTGCTCTGCCCGTACGGGGTCAGCACCGGATAGGTGACCGAAATGCTCGAAACGTAGAGGAGCCTGCGGACACCGGCGGCCTCGCAGCATTCCACGACATTCCGCGTCCCGCCCGCATTGATTTTCGCGAAGGCGTCCGGAACCGTAGAAAGGAGGATGGCGGCAAGATGAAAAACTGTATCCACTCCAGCGAAAGCGGGTTCGAGCGAACCGCGGTCCGTCACGTCGCCGTAGAAAACCTCCACTTCGGGAGGAAGCGTTTTTGCAAGAGGATCGCCCGGCAGGGTGAGCACGCGGACTTCGACACCGCGGCCGAGAAGTTCACGACAGAGTGCCCTCCCCACGACGCCGGCGCCACCCGTAATCAGAGCCTTCATCAGGTTTCCAGCATGTAGCGGATGTCCTGCACGCGACGCGCGAGATCGTCATCCTTGCCCATCATGGCAATGAGCGACTGGATGGAAGCGATAACCGTGGCATAGTCGCGGTTGAACGCCTTGCCCACTTCTTGCAGGGATTCCTTGGTGAGTTCGCGGCAGAGGAACATGGCGACCTTGCGGGGCAGCGATGCACCCTTGTCCTGGCGCTTGGAAGAAAGCACAACCGTTTCAACGCGGAACGAAGCCGCGACCGTTTCGCTAATGTTCTTGAGCGTGAGCTTCGCACCGTCATTCTGCGGGGATACCAGCAGCTGCTTGACGCACGTGAGGTTCAGCTCCACGCCGTTCAGGGTGTGCATGGCGCGCAACCAGTTCAGCGTCCCTTCGATGAGGCGCACGTTCGCACGCGGCGGGATGGAAAGGAACCTGCAGATTTCTTCGCGGTCGTTCGACGCGAACGGCAGATCCTTCGACTTCTCGCGGATGACCGCCATACGGGTATTCAGGTCGGGTTCGACCATTCCCACGGCGACACAGTTTTCCAGGTGTGCAAGCAGATTCGCAGACAGCTGCGGAATCTTCGCATCGCGCGAGGGAGTCTCCCCCGCAGCAAGTTTCTTGAACGCGGACGGATGACGGTCGCAAGAAAGTACGACCTGTTTACCGCGGCTCCTCAGCATCTTCACGAGCAGAGCCAGGCGTTCCTGGCTCTTGGGAGCCTTTTCGAGAAGCTGGATATCATCGACCAGTAGGACATCAGAGTCCGCGTAGTTTTCCTTGAACTTCTGTTCGCGTTCGGCATAAAGAGCCCTGTCGCCCGCGAAGGAAGCTTCGGCCATCGACACGCAATCGCGCAAGAAGTCGTAGGCCGCACGATACACGATCTTGAAGTCGGGACGCGTATCCTGGAGGCGCGCGGCGATGGCCTGCAGGAGGTGAGTCTTACCAAGGCCCGACGCGCCGTAGACGAGCAGCGGGTTCATGCCCTTGTCGCCCGGATTCTCGACTACCGTCTCGCAGGCGCGGAGGGCGGTCGAATTGCATTCGCCTTCCACAAACGTCTCAAACGTGTAATTTTTGTACAAACTAATCTTACGACGGAGAACCTTTTTCGGAGCGGGAGGCGTGACGCGCGCAACCTTGCGCGGAACCGGAGCGAGCTTGATTTCGGGAACCGATTCGGAGGGAGCGAGCAGACGGATCTTGTAATCCTTGAACTCGGGACCCAATACCTTCGTAAAGACCTTGCGGAGCAGAGTTCCATAATGGCTGTTGAGCCAAGTCTCACGGAAAGTATCTGGAACGGTGAGGCAGGCATATCCATCGACAAAACCTTCGTAACCTACCGCGTCAAAAATAGCCATGCCAAAATCATTGCATTCAGCCCGGACACACTTAAGCACCGACTGCCAGGGCGACGACACAACATCCAATAAAGAAATAACGTTTTCCACAATAAACCGAATGGTAGCAGATAAATTCAATAACGATTGGATTCAAAAATTAAGTAAAGCATAAACCCGTCAGGACGCACCGAAACTCTTTTTTTTGAAAGTGCGCAAAATCACACGAAAAAGGGACTTTTGCGAAAAAACTTTTTTATCCCGCCCTCTTTACGCATAATACCCATGTTTAATAACGCAGGAATCCTACCCTGCTCCATAAGGATTTCACAACCTATCAACAGGAAAATTTTCAACTATCCCTTGACAAGCATCATAGTAAACAGATGTGCAGACTGCCCCAACTAAAAACGCCGTTTTTCGCTCAAAAACGGCAATTTTCGACAGTCCAAGAAACGTAACTTGTTGAGGGTATTATAGTTGGAGTAAGATTATCTTAAGCTATTTCTATCAAAAACGACAAAGTCGTTATCCACATATTCCAGGGTCCACCGGCCGCTTCGCGAAAGGGCGTCCACGACCGCATCCCAGCGCGCATAATAGCGCAGGGGGAACAGCGCGCGGTCAACTCCCAGGGAATCCATGTCGTGCATGAACGCGTCGGGATTGCCCGCATATCCAAGGTACCGCGAAAAGAACTCCGCCGTCTTCAAGATGAAGCGCCCGTCCAGATATGTGGAGTCGCCCGGATTCACGAACGCGAGGTAGCCGCCCGCGCGATCGTCGTTGAAGAGCCTGCCCGCGTGGGGATGCGCCTTCATCCACTGTGCCGCGGCGACGGGAACGCGCGACCTGGCGACCATCGTAGCGTCATAAGGCATAAGGCTCCTGCACCAGAATCCGAGCACAAGGAATATCGCCGCGGCGGGAACATACCTGCAAAAACGGCACGCCCTGCATACAGGGGCGCAACCCCACGCGGGCCCGAGTACGAAACACGCAAACACGGGCAGGAACAATGCCACATTGCGTTCCGCGACGAGCGCGAGGAAAGCTGTCGCGGCAAGAACGGCGTGCGCCGAAGTTGCATGCCAATCCGGCCAGGCCCTACGCCGTACAGCCGCGACAAGGCGCCTTACGCACAAAATAATTAACGCCATCGCAAGCACAGAAGCCACTGCAGAAGCCACCAGGTTCTCCCGCAGCGCCACAAGCGCGAGGAGGCTCCGGTTTTCCGCTATCCCGGAAGCAAACACCGCCGCCGATTCCGAAAGGCCGAGCAGACGGTCAAGCAATCCGAAGGGATAAACGAACAGTGCGAGGCCGTCTTCATGCAAGAGAGGCATCGCGCAAAGCAGCAGCCAGAAACCCGCATAAAAAAGCTTTGCGCGATGGCCCGCATTTCGTCCCTGCGCAAAAAACCAGAACAGAATGCATACCCCCGTAACCAGGGGACCAAGCACATACAATCCCTGGAACCTGCACCACAGCCACTGCAAACAAAGTAACAACACAGCGACAAGCACCGCATTCCTTTTCGGGAATTCGAAAAGACGCGGAAGCAGGTTCCAGAAAATGCCGAGGAACAGCATCGAAAACACGACCGGACGGATTTCGAACTGGAATCGCAGCAGGAACAGCACCACGACCGCAAACGCCACCGCACGCCAATCTAGCGAGGCGCGCCGGAGCGGGAAAAGGAACAGCGCAAACACGCCTCCCCACAGGAGCGCCTTGAACGCGACCAGGAGCGGAGCGCCCCCGAGAGCATAAACGAAGCCGACCACCTGCTGGAAATACTCGTGCACGTTCACGACCGGCGTGCGCACCGGAGTCCATGTGGTCACCCACTCGCGCGCACAGGCAAGATGCCACCAGATGTCCGTATCCGTCAGCGGGAAAATGGCGAACAGCGAAACGGCGAGCGGAACAATCAGGAAGCGCAGGAGATTCATTATTCCAAAGTCCGGAGCAGGGAATCGACACGGCGGCTCAGCTGCTTCGCACCCTCGATACTCAGGTGATCGTAGTCGTAAGCCATCTCGTCCGTATAATCGTGCTCACCCCACTTGTTCTCGTCCAATATGACCATATCAAACATCGCCACCCTATCAAGGATGCGCTTCGCATACGAACGCATGGGACCATAAGCGCCGTAGGAACCCGTCTTCCGGTACTCCGGATGTCTCGGGAACACGACCCCGATAATCTTGATTCCTGCCTCCAGGGCAGCGTCTATAATTTCGCCATACGCGCCCATGCTCGTCTCCACGAGATCGTCGTCCACAAGGCTATAGGTGGAATCGGCCATCAGCACCGCCTTCCCCCACGACCTGGCCGGATACATGAAATCTTCGTCGTAAGGGAGGTTATCCAAATCAGGATAAGTCGGACAATCCTTGACCGCTTCGATGAAACCTTCCGGAATGCCACTCGCCCAGAACCCGTGATGCGCATCGTAGGCAATACCGGGAACCGACTGGTACATGGGAATCCAGTGAGACGATGCCTGGCGGTAGAACATGTCGGGAGCAACTTCGAGAATCAGATACTTCAAGTTCGTCATGTGCTGCAACACATAATTCAGGAAAATGTAGCGCGCATCGTACATGTCCGCTCCCGGATACGCCATATTCAGAACCACATGCGTCGGGAACTCCTTGTAGTAGATGCCGTACATGACACGCGAACTACCCATCGCGATAACATCCACCGAATCCTTCATCGTCCAGAAGTCTTCCATCTTCTCGCGGAACACATAAACGTAGTCTTCGGCAGATTCCCTGTAGTATACGCCCGCGCTATCGAGGTCCAGGAGTTTGCCCGAGTTCGACGAACTGTTCCCCTTCTGCCACAGGCTCGGATGCCAGAGTTCATCGCCTTCTGCAAGCGTCACATACGAGCCGTCTTCCGGATCGACATACACAATCTTGACATGCGCGCCGTTCGCATTGACAAGGACCGCCACGAAGCCCTCGCCCGACCATTCGCTGTGATCGAAAGTGTAGCCAGAAGGAGCAGCCACGCTATGCACGAGCTTTCCGGTGCTGTCCGCAATGAGGATGCGTTCATGCGTCTTGTACTTGCTTCCGACAAAATCGCGACCCGGCTTGCCTCCAAAATCCAGGAACGAAACACGCTTGCTCCCGTCTTTCGCGAGGCTCGCGTTGCAGGCTTGCTCACCCGCATACCAAACGGTATCAATGAATTCCCCAACATTCCCGGATTTTGCGATACGTGCGCGCAACTTGCTCGAGCCCGTCACCGCGAGAGTTCCATCTACCGAAATGCCGTCATGGTACGCGCCGTCAAAGAGTTTTTCCGGAGCGCCGAACTTCCCGCCAGCAAAGGGGACTTCCCACGTGGACATCTTTTTGAAATCGGCGTCTTCGGCATTGTTGCTTGCGTCGGAAACGTATACGATTACGGTATCGCCGGAGCTTCGCACAAGCCACCGCGGAATCGCCGCCTTTTCCACATCGAGTTTCAGGGCAGCCTTGTCCGGAGCATCCAGGCGACGCACGTACACCTTCGATTTTCCGTCAATGCCCTCGACACCGGTGCAGTAGGCCACCCAATTTCCATCAGGCGAAATTTCCGGATGGTACGCATCCACGCTGTCATTGAATTCGTATGTTACGGGGAGTGCGCTGGAATAGTTGAAATAGACGAGATTGCCAGTCACATCGTTACGGAAAACCAGCTTGAGCTTGTTCGCACCCGACTTTTCACGCAAGGCCGTCGACCCCGATATGGGCGTCACCCTGCTCGTATTGGATTTTCCGGAGCGGTCCATCCACGTCGGGTCGGGAATGGAGCCGAACGCAAGCCTGAAGCCGATGTAGCCCTGCTTCGTCGCGGAGGAAACCATGTAGACATCGCCCCTATTGAACGGCGTTATCG
Source organism: uncultured Fibrobacter sp. (assembly GCA_946408125.1). Taxonomy (GTDB): domain Bacteria; phylum Fibrobacterota; class Fibrobacteria; order Fibrobacterales; family Fibrobacteraceae; genus Fibrobacter. The sequence goes on along the minus strand of CAMJQW010000004.1, from coordinate 70,708 downwards.
CCAAGCCGTTGTCGCGGAAGCTCCCGCCTTTCACGACACGTTCTCCGACACCGCCCCCGTCCGGAGCGCCGACAAAGTTCGTGACGACGGTATCGCTGAAATTTCCGAGCCAGTCGTTCACCCACTCCATCAAGTTTCCGACCATATCGCAAAGGTGTATCCCGTTCGCCGGTTGGGTGCACCCGAGCTGCCCGCTGTAAGCGGAATTCTCGGCAGTCCAGGCCTTGACGTAACTCCACCCCTGCGTCGCGGCAAGCACCCATTCCGCTTCCGTCGGCAGGCGGTAAGCTTCCACCTCGGGATGGAACGTAAAGCCTTCCAGATTGGTGCAATGTCCACCGTAATCGAATACAGCCTTCTCGTACGTGTAGGCAGTATCAAAACCTTCCTTCTTGCTCCGCGCATTAGCCAGGAGGACCGCATCATAGTACGTCACGTTTCCAATCGGGAATTTTTTGTTGGAGCATTTGACCTCGTGTTCCATCAGCTCATTATATTCACCACAGGTCATCTCGCGGCGCCCAATCGAGAAATCGTATGTAAACTCGACCTTCATGGCGGGCTTTTCATTCTTTTTCGCTTCCGCGTCATTCGTCCCAAGGATAGTGGAAGCACCTTTCGCGAAAATGCGAACCATGCCTTCCAACGTATCCGTCTCACTTTTGATGAAGCGGTCAGGATCGCTGTTGTAATCACTTGAGCTCGACACGTCTGAACAACCCGCCCAGACGAGAGCCAACAAGACAATTACAAGAAGCCTCATCTTCATTTTTTAGCCTCGATCCCAATTATAAGCGAATCCAGCCGCTGCGTCAGCTGAACGGCTCCGGCACGGTTCAAATGATCCTGGTTTGCAGCCATTGATTCCGGATAGTCGTGATCACCCATCCTGTTCTCGTCGAACAGCACGAAATTCCCATGCGCCTTGCTGAGGGAATCGAGTTTTTCCATAATGCCGGGCATCTCGCTGCGGCGAATCCCGTAACGCCCGAACGAGCCCGTCTGCCGGAACGAAGGGCTCTGCGGGAAAATGATCCCGATGACCACAATGCCCTTGTCTTCCGCCAGCCGGACGATATTTGCGAAGTGCGCAAAGGCGCTGTCGAATTCGGCACTATAGGAATCACGCCATGTGCTGTCGAAATTGACGAGGTCGCCTACTCCCCAGTTGCCAGATTCCTCCGCAAAGAAGCCCCGATCTTTCGTCAGCACCGTCCTGTAGTAATCATTCCCGGGCGCATCCGCGACGGCATCGGGCATACCATCCGGTACACCATCCTTCCAGAATTTATGATTCATGTCGTAAACGATTCCCGGATTCATGAGGTACTGGCTATAGAAATAATTGTCTTCCTTATCGTTCTTGTACCACAAGTCGATATCCAGCGAGACAAGCAGGTACTTGAGGTGACGCGCATGCGGCAACACATAGTTTTCAAACACGAACATCGAAGCATACATCGTATTGGGTACAGTCGCCATATTGATTGCATACCGCAAATCCCCTATCAACAGAGGATTGAAGCCATTGAGCATCCTGGAAGAACCGAACGCGACTAACTCGGTCTGTGCGTAATTGCTCCAGAGCAATTCCAGCTTGTAGCGGTAGAATATCTCGGCCTCTCCGCCCATACCCGCATAATAGACTCCCGCGCTATCCGGATCAAGCGCATTCTCGCCAGATTGCCGCGGGGAGCCCTTGAACCAGAACGAGGGCATCCAGAGGTCTTCGCCTTCGACCAAATCCACAATACGGTCGGAATCGATATCCACCGCAACGATTTTCTTATGATTTCCGTTCACGTCGGTGAGCGTGGCGACAAGGATGTCCGAGGCTCCATGCGCCCATTCCACATGATCGAAACTGTAACCCGAAGGGGCGGCGACACTGTGCACGAGTTTGCCCGTACTGTCGGCCACAAGAATCCTTTCGTGGACGCCGTAAGATTCTCCGACGAATTCGCGGCCCGGGCCCTTACCGAAATCAAGGAACGCGGTACGTTTGCTTCCGTCATTCGAGAGGCTTGCGTTGCAGGCTTGCTCGCCATCATACCAGACCGTATCCGAGCCCGCCACGCGGGAACGCAAAAGTCTAGCCCCCGTCACGGCCAAGCGTCCATCGTCGCTGATTCCACCATGATACGCTCCGTCAAACAGCTTTTGCGGCGTACCGAACTTGCCATTCATGAAGGTCACCTGCCATGTGGATTTCTGCATGAATGTCGACGCATCCGCATTGTTGCCGGCATCGGTCACGTACACGATGGCAGTATCGCCGTTTGCAAGCACGCGCCACCGCGGGATAGCGGCAGATTTCACGTCGAGCTTGACCGCGACCGAATCAAAGCTGTTCAGGGAACGGACGAACAGAGACGATTTTCCGGACACGCCTTCCATTCCCGTAGAATAAGCTAGCAGTCGGCCATTCGGAGAAAGCTCCGGATGGTAAGCATCCGACGTTCCGGGAAGGTCGGCAACGACAGGAGCGAGCAACGAATATTCCACATACGACAATTTTCCGGACACCTCGTTACGGAACACGAGTTTCGCTCTCGGAGAATCGTAAAGCGAATGCACGGATTCCAATCCGGCGAGGAGCCTCACCGGGGATTCGGACGCCTCGCCCGAAGAATTCATCCAAACAGCGTTCGGGATCTTGCCGTAAGCAAGGCGGAACCCGATATAGTCGGTATGCGTCGCGGATGTAACCGTATACACATCACCGCGGCTGTACATTTTGATGGAGGAAGGATCATTCCGAAAGCTCCCTCCCTTCACGACGCGTTCGCCTATGGAACCCGCATCGGGAGCACCGACATAGTTGACAAGCGAAGTATCCTTGAACACTGCAAGCCAGTCGTTCACCCATTCCATCACGTTACCCGCCATATCGCACACGCCGACATTGTTCGCGGGCATCGAACAGAATTCATGCTTTTTGTAACCCGAATTATTGGCATTCCAAGCAAATTCCGCATTCCATCCCATTTGTGCCACGAGCATCCATTCCGCTTCGGTCGGCAAGCGCAAGCCTTCCGCTTCCGGCAAAAAGGCAAAGCCCTCCAAGTTCACGCAGTGGCCGGAAGCATCGAACGTCGCCGAAGTGTACGAATAGGCCGTATCGATTCCCAACGACACGCTCTTCGCGTTCGCGAACAATACCGCATCGTAGAAAGTCACATCCGTTACGGGAAGATCGGGATTGGAGCATTCCCGTTCCTTAAACTCTCCGCAGGTCACCTCGTGATCGCTAATGGAGAAATTGTAATCGAACTTCACCTTCATCCGGGAACGTTCCTTCACAGGAGCATCCGGAGAATCCGTCCCGAGATAAACGTGCGCACCGGCAGAGAGGACTCCCACGAATCCGGGAAACGATCCACCGCGGACTTCGACCTGCACAAAATCCGGAACGACGACATCACTATTATACCCCCCGTCATCGGCACACGACACGAGGAAAAGCAATACGGCGAGAACCGCAATTATTTCAATCCGGTTTTTCAAATGTCCTCAACAATTGTACAAATCGCTCTGTCAGCTGTCTAGCCCCGCGGTAATTCAGGTGGTCGCTATCCTGCGCCATATCGTCCGTATAGTCGTGATAGCCCATCTTGTTCTCGTCCATCAGGTGGAAATACGGATCCTCCTTTTCGCGCTTCCTGAACCGCTCCAGCAGTTTTTCGACCAGCGAGCGCTTGATTCCGTAAATGCCGAAGCTTCCCGTTTCCCTGAATTGCGGTGCCTGCGGGAAAACGACACCCACAAAATGCACTCCGTGCATAGAACAGAAGAGCGCCATATTCTCTATGTATCCGATGTATTTTTCCAGATTTTTCAATTCCAATTCCGTGAATACGGAATCGTACATGACTTCTGCACCGGCGCCATCGTCCCAGGAACCGTCCACCTTATACAGGTAGTTTCCGCGTGCACTGAATTCCAATTCGGGATCCGCCGGGTTCACGAAGGATTCGACCGCCTCGATGAATCCCGGCGGGATTCCATCCTTCCAGAATTCATGGTTCGCATCGAACACGTAACCCGGAACGGCATTGAAAACCTCCTTCACAAAATCCGAAACCCCGTGGTAGCCGTCAAAATCGAGCGACAGTGCGACAACCTTGATTCTGTCAAAATGATTGGCGACATAATTCTTGAAAAAGAACGTCTCGCGTTCGGCCTCTATGCCCGTCGAGCCCATGTTCAGCATTTCGAATTCGGGATACATATCGGGATTGATCCCGCGCTGCATCCTGGAACTCCCGAGGCAAATAACCTGCGTGTACGGGAGCCTTTTCCAGAAAAGTTCCATCTTCTTGCGGAACGAGAGGTGCGCTCCCGTGAATCCCGATGCGAGATACGCTCCCGCACTGTCGAGGTCAAGTTGCGTCTCGTCGGAAGAGCCTCCCTGCGACCACAGGCACGGATGCCACAGGTCATCGCCTTCCACGATTTCTGTAATGCTGTCGTCGCCCAGATTCACGGCCACGATTTTCTTGTGGTTTCCATTCATGTCGGCAAGCGTCGCGACAAGGATATCCCCTTCGCCGTGCGCCCATTCCACATGGTCAAAGCTGTAACCTGCCGGAGAAGCCACGCTATGCACGAGTTTGCCCGTACTGTCGGCAACGAAAATCCGTTCATGCACACCGTAATTCTCCCCGACGAACTTGCGGCCGGGCCCCTCGCCGAAATCGAGAAACGCCGTACGCTTACTCCCGTCGGGCGCGATACTCACATTACAGGCTTGCGCACCGTCGTACCACACAGTATCGCGACCGCCCGACATCACGTTGCGCGCGTGCGGGCCGGCCACCTTCGCACGCAACAGCCTTGCCCCGGTTACAGACAAACGATTATCACTGCTGATGCCGCCGTGATAAGCGCCGTCGAGCAGTTTCACCGGAAGCCCGAATTTTCCTTTCCTGAAGGGCACCTGCCATGTCGATGCCTTCTTGAACGTTGATTCTTCCGCATTGTTGCCCGCATCCGTCACGAAAACGATTGCCGTATCGCCCGTTTTGAGCACGCGCCAGCGCGGAATCGCCGCCGATTCGACATCTAGACGGATTACCGATGTATCATGAGAATCGAGCTTGCGCACATAAAGCTCCGACTTGCCGCTGACCCCTTCGAGCCCCGTACAATAGGCGATCCACTTGCCGTCCGGCGATATGTCCGGATGGTAAGCCCCTTCGGTAGATTCGAGTTCCACTACGGATAAAAGCGGCGACCGGAAATCGACAAAGGCCAAGTTCCCCGATATTTCGTTTACGAAGGTAAGAATGCTACGCGATGTTCCCGTCAAGGACTTCATCGATTTGGCATCGGCACGCAACAGCACCGGATTCGAAGAGACCTGCCCCGACGAGTTCATCCACGATGCGTTCGGGATGGCGCCATACGCGAGACGGAAGCCTACATAGTCGGCATGCGTAGAAGAAGTCACCGTGTAGACATCCGTACGACTCTGGACCTTGATAGCCGCGGGAGCGTTGCGGTAACTGCCGCCCTTGACGATGCGCTCCCCGAAGCCTCCGGCATCGGGCGCGCCTGCGAAATCCACGAGGGACGTGTCACGGAAAAGACCGAGCCAGTCGTTCACCCATTCCATCACGTTGCCCGCCATGTCGCACACACCAAGATTGTTTGCTGGCATTGAGCACACTTCGTGCTTCTTACGGTCCGAATTACGGGCATTCCAGGAAAACTCCGTATTCCATCCCTGCTTCGCGACAAGCATCCATTCGGCTTCGGTCGGAAGGCGCAAGCCGTTCGTAGATTCGTCGAAGCGGAATGCGGCCAAATCGATGCAATGCCCCGACTTGTCGAACTCTGCGCTCACATAACGGTAAGCGGTATCGCGCCCCAGCAATTTGCTTTTCGCATTGGCAAAGAGTACGGCATCGTAGAATGTCAAATCCGAAGCTGGGAGATTTTCATCGGGGCAGTCGAGTTTCAGTTCGAGTTTCGCCCTGCGTGCGACCTCGTCATATTCCCCGCAGGTCACTTCGTTCACGCCGATAGAGAAATCGTAGTCGAAGGCCACCTTCAGCTGCGAGCGTTCCTTGACATTGGCGGACGGGTCGGAATCGCCGAGCTCGACGCGGGCACCCGTCGCGAGTACTTTCACGAACCCTTCGACACTAGCATCCTGCGCGATGACCGCAGAATCGAACGGGACAGAAATATCGGCATCGTAAACGGGAGCATCCCCGCACGAAACGAGCAAAGCGAGGAACGAAAGGAGTTCCCCAAACACCACGCTACGAGATATGCGATTCAACCCCACGATCACATATCCAATATAGAAAATTAAGCCTTACGGGGCCGCCGGCAGGCGCGCCTTCGCGATTTCCTGGTTCACGGAAATTCCGGGATATTCCGGGAAGAATTCTTCGGCCATGCGGTACCACGTGAGGGCACGCTTCACGTCGGAATCCAGATAGAGATTTCCCATGTCGAATGCGGCAAGGCCCACGAACTGCGCGGGCGAGAGGGGCCTGAATTCCAGGCCGGTCCAGTTGCCGTCCTTGTACTTTTCACGGTATTCCTCGTCGGTATACGAATGTCCGCGGCGGTTCGGTTCCAGGTTCACCGTCTTCGGCGCAAATCCGGCCTGGGCGCGTCCGTCGTCCTTGCCGTAACGCAAAAACACATGCCCAGGAAGCAGAATCGCATTCAGCGGGAACCCGCGCGACTCGGCGACCATCATCGCAAGCCACGAAAGCCCCATGCATCCCGACTTTTTCGTCTCGAGAACGCGTAGCGGGAGTATGGCGTCGTGCGCCACCGCCGCCTCGCCCGCGCCCGTAAACTCGATATTCCAGAAATTCCAGAGGAGTGCCTTCAGCGATTGCAGCGCATCACCGCTTACCGCATAGGCGCTATCAAAAAAAGCAAGGCCGCGATTCCATTCCGCAACGGAATCCAGGCACGCGGGAGTACGTTCCTCGAAAGCGCACGCCATCGCACGATAACTGACGTTTTCCTTCTGCCCGCTCCACAGCGCAAACGCAAGCGCCGCCAGGAGCGCAAGCGAGAACACAGGCCAAAAGAGATGTCGTAACCGCTTACAGGCCATCCCATTCCATCGGGGATTGCCAGAAGTCGCGGGCCGTCATCATGTAAATGACGAGTCGCTTGCTCTGCATATCCTTGGTCATCTTCATCATGCGGTGATACACGCCAGGGCCGCCACCCCAGCTAGTCACCACCTGCACGTCGAGGCCGGTAGCATAAGCCAGCAGGGATCCCGGACCGCCGCTCTTCTGGTCCACCGATTCGAACACTCCCGTGAAGGAGTCTCCCATCAGGAGAATCGGAGCATTCTTGCCGCCCTTGTAAGGATTGGAGCCCTTGAAAATCTTCATTGCAGACAACGTATCCGCAGTATATTTCGGCTTTTCCGCATCGGGCAGGTGCGCCACGAGGTCACCTTCGCGAACCGTAGTCGTTTCCTGCATCTGCAAGCTTCCCGGCTGGGCGCCCGAAGAAGCGTACCAGCTGTACTGCGTCACGCGGGATGCGAGCATTTCCATAGCCGCAAGCATTCCCGGCAGCGCCCAGTGCGTATCGTAGCGCTGGTAGCTGTAATGCGGCGGTTCATCACCCGCACGGGCCGCCATGAGCGCCGGATAGAGGTCAAGCACGTCGAGGCCCGCGGCAAGCATTTCGCGGAAGAATTCACGCCCGTTCACGTTCACGCAGAGATCCGCCGGAGTCCCGGCCACAATCTTGTCGGCATAGATTTCTTCCTTGACAGGAACCGGAACCACCAACAGCTGGATATTCTGCGAATCGAGATACTTCTTGAGTTCCAGCAGGCGCGAGAGCGGATTGTGCAGGCTGTCCTGGCCGCTGATCTTGTCGGCAAGCAGGTAATTCGCGTTGCGCCTGAACCAAAGCATTCCGTTAGATTCCCAGGCATTCTGTTCCTTCGGGAGTTTCTTCAGCTGCTTCGAGAGCGCGTCGCGGAACTTGGCCGTAGCATCGTTCGCCGGGCAAGCTCCTTCGAGCGAGGCAAGCGTTTCGAGACGGAAAGACGAATTCGTATCGAGGGAGCGGTCCACGGGAACAACCTCGCCCGCTTCCGCCAGGGAATCGGCAACGAACTTCGCACGCAGCGCCTCGTCGCTCAGCTCAAAGGCGGGAACATCAAAGGCGACCCACATCGGAGTCCCCATCGGGTTACCGCGCATCACCGCGAAAGGCCTACCGCCTTCCCAGGGAGCGCCCGGCGTATGCTGTTCCAAATCCGTATTCAGGGTCGGATACCAGTAAGACGAAAGCGTGCGCACCCAGTTCATGGCATCCTCGGCGCCCATCTCGGCCGTCAAGTAATAATTCAGGACTTCCGCAGTCTCGCCTGCCGACACCAGTTTGAGCTTGCCGTAGAACGGCGCGCGCCCGGTCCACGCGGCAGGCGAAACTTCCACCCACCATTCCACGCTGCCGTCCGTCAGCGCAACGCCCCAGAGCTTGGAAACCGTCTGGAAAGCGCGGAACACTTCGGGCTCGTCCCACTTGACGGCCTCGACCGCGTTGAGCAAGATTCCAAGAGAGTCGTTACCCGTCTGCGCGTAAAGGATCTTCGAAAGCGGTTCCCACGCAAGCGGCGGCCTGCCCGCAACAGCAACAGGAGCAGACTCCGAAAGCGATTCTAGCATCGGGAACGGATAGTCGGCAATCTTTGCCGAAGCCATCTTGCCCGCATAGTTTTCAGGTTTCTCGTCCTTCCCTGCCAAGCGAATCGGGTTGGCGGAGTAAGCAGCGTAATCGAGCGCGGCGAGCGTCGGCTTCGCGACGACACGCACCTGTTTGTCTGCACCCGAAGCCTTCACCTCGAACAGCGTCGAAGGTACAGACTGTGGCAGGGGTTGTGCAGAGGCGGTTGCCGGTTCGGACGAGGAGTCCGTGGCCGGGCGCGGATTATCGGAAGCACAGGCGCAGAGCCCGAGCAGAATGGCGAATGGACAAATAATCTTTTTCACATTCCCAATATATAAATCTGAACGACGCATTTGCTAAATTTATACTATACAATTGAGGTTTTTATGCCAAAACAAGGTGAACACAACAAATGGATTGCCCTCGCCCTCTGTATACTGCTCGGATACCTGGGCATACACAGATTCTACGAAGGGAAAATCTGGACCGGAATCCTGTGGCTCTGCACGGCGGGCCTATGCGGCGTAGGCGTTGTCGTCGACGCCATCATCATCCTCTTTAAACCGACCCACTACTAATTAGTAGTCAGATCGCATTGAGCAACCCACTGCCTACTATTTACTGGCCACTTCAAAAATGAAACACCTTTTCGTTATCGCGACCGGGAGCGCCGGCAAGATCAGGGATTTCGCCCACATTCTGGGCACCGAACATTACGAATTCAAGACCCTCAAGGACATCGGATTCGACGAGGATATCGTGGAAGACGGCAAGAGCTTTGCCGAGAACGCCATCATCAAGTCGTCGACCACGGCCCGCTGGCTCAAAGACCGCAACATCGAAGCGACCGTGCTCGCCGACGATTCCGGACTCGAAGTCTTCGCACTCAACGGCGAACCCGGCATCTACAGCGCTCGCTACAGTGGCATCCACGGTGCCGACGAGAGCAACAACGAACTGCTCCTTAAAAAGATGGAAAACATCGAGGACCGCAAGGCCCGCTATTTCTGCGCGCTTTCGTACCAGACTATCACCAGGGACACAGACGGAAATCTTTCCATCAGCGAACCCAAGATTTTCGAAGGCGAATGCCGCGGGCAAATCAACCGCGCACCCGTCGGCGACATGGGGTTCGGCTACGACCCGCTGTTCGTGCCTGACGGATTCGACCGCACCTTCGCCCAGATGGAACTCGAAGAAAAGAAGGCCATCAGCCACCGCGGGAACGCCATCCGCGCCCTCAAGAAGGCCCTCGGAAAATAATAGCACACGCGCCGAACATGATGCCCGTCATGACATCCCGGGCATAGTGCGGCCCGAGCCCTTTGCACAAAAAAAGAACGCCCCCGAAGGAGTGTTCTTTTTAAATCCTTGAAATCAGGCGATTAGTTGCAGCCGCCGTACGGGCCGACCTTGTAGACGGCAAAGGAACCGCTTTCGCCACCGGAGACATCCGCAAACTTGAACTTGATGGACTTAAGATCAGCCGCAGCTTCAGGACCGCTCATCGGCTTCTTAGCCCAATCCGGCTGTTCAAATTCGCTCCACTTGTAGTCAACCGTCTTCTTGGTGCCCTTCGGCAAGGGTGCTACCGGGAGGGCGCTTCCAAGCTTATCTTCTTGAGACTTGGTCATGCCGAGTTCGATAACGAACGAAGCGGTACCGGAATAGGTGTAGGTAACGCAGATGCCCTTAACGGAAGTAGCATCGCCGGTAAGGTTCTCATTCTTGGCATAGCCGAATGCAAAGCCGAGGTACGGGTATATACCTTCTTCGGCATCACCTTCGCCAATGACGAAATCACCGCAAATGCCTCCGCATGCTGCAATCACGGGCGTCATGTCACCATCTTCCGGTTCGGCGGCCCAAGTGATTTCAGAACCCAGATCATCTGCGTAACCATACCACCAGCCACCGGTCGAGTTGCCGGTCGGGACCTGCGCTTCACCATCGGCAGCATCCCACAGTTCAAGTTTGAACACGCCATCATCCGCGGCGACAGTCGCGCTCGACTTCGGAGTAACCGCGGAGCTGGACCTTACGACCGTGGAGCTGCTGGACTGGCCAACCACGGAACTGCTGGACTGGACAACAGCGGAGCTGCTGGACTGGCCAACGATGACCGGAGCGCTGCTGCTGGACATCATGACACCGGCATCGCTGCTCATCACCAAAGCATTAGAAGACATCAGCTGTCCCTGACCGTTGAGGGCCGCGATGGAGTCAGCCATGTGCTTGGCGATGGAATCCGCGATTTGCTCCTGCGTACGCGTGTCCTGAGCCTGTTGGTTTCCGCCGAACGCCGGAGCGGCGACGGTTTCGCTGGAATCGTTGCAAGCTACAAGGGAGCAGATTGCCAAGAGTCCGAGAATCTTTTTCATGTGGTTACCTCTTTGTAAAATTATTTCTAACCTCGTGAAATATATATTTTTTTCTTTAATAAGAAAAACAGGAAAAAACCAATTTACGGCCCTTTCCCAAAAAAATGTGATGTACGACAAAGACTTAGATGTTTTTTGCCGATTGTAAATTTTATTTATCGTTTTTCTTGGCCTGAAGGGCCTCGATACGGCGGTCGAGCAGCGCCTCGATTTCGGGCAGGAGCTTTTCCTTGACGCGGTCCAGGTACAGGCATTGCAACTGGATCATGCGGTCGCGGTGACGGCCCGCGTGTTCCTGGATCCAGTGGCTCACGGCGGCCTGCCGGTCCTGCATCTTTTCGTGAATGCTCTGCTGGATGAACGTGCGCTGCACTTCCATGTAGCGCTGCATATTGAAAGGCATCCGGTATGTGCGGATGAACTGCTTGAGCATTACCAGGAGAGACAGATTCTGTCCCTTGTGCTCGTTGAGAAAGCGCTTCAGATCTTCAAGGTGATCCCTGAAGAAAGGTACTATCGCCCTATCGTCTATCTGGTAGAGTTCCAGTTCGTCCTTTTTTTTCGTCGCTTCGTCGACTGCCATAGCCCAAATTTATGTTTTCCTTCAGGATTTTGCCGTGTCCATCCTCACAAGGAACGCAAATTCGGCATTCTCCGTGTTCTGCAACACATCGTCCGGAACAAGCACGAGTCCTTCCGTACCCGGGTTAAGCCGGTCCGCATGCTCGCCCCTGAAGTTGAGCATTCCCTTGACCTCGCAGGGATGCATTCCTGAAGGCGTCATCAGCTCGATGGAATCGCCCGGGGAGAACGGGTTCTTGACGTTCACGCGGAACCCTCCCGCCTGCATGTCGCACCCGAGGACCTGCGCACAAACGCAACCGCCCTCGGCATTCACGTGCGTACTCTCGTAGTTCTGCGGCAAGGGACCGCGCAAGAATCCAGGCATGAAGCCGCGACCGTCCACGCAGCTGATGGCCCTGCGGGATTCCGCAGGAACGCAGTCCACGGTGCACGGTCCGTCCGCACGGAGTGCGGACGCGCACGCGTCAATCGCCATACGGTAGGCACGCACCACTTGGCTCAAGTAATACACGGAACGCGTGCGCCCCTCGATTTTGAACGAATCGAGGCCACCGCGCACCAGCTCGGGAACCACGTCCAGCGCGCAGAGGTCGCGGCTGCTCATGAAGTAAGTTCCCCACGTATCCTCGTCAAGCGCCACCGGATCAAGCTCGGGGCGGTCCGTCCTCTGCAAGCTAAAATTGCCTTCGTGTTCGCGGTAACCGTCGCACTGCGGGCCCTCGTTCGCGTAGAGCCTGTAAGGCATGCGGCAGCTGTTGTCGCAGGCGCCCTGGTTTGCGTCGCGGTGCGTGACCCAGTTGCTGAGCATACACCGTCCGGACATCGCCATACAGACGGCGCCGTGGACGAACACCTCCAGTTCGAGCCCAGGAACACGTTCCTTTATCTCCAAAATTTCAGACAAGCGAAGTTCACGGCTCAAAATAATGCGCCGTACACCCAAATCATGCCAGAATTGCGCCGTCAGGTAATTCGTCGTGTTCGCCTGCACCGAAAGGTGAATTTCCGTTTCGGGAGACACCTTGCGGAGCCACCCGACAAAGCCCGCATCGGCAACGATCAGAGCGTCAGGCTTCAGTTCCAATGCGGCAAGGAGCGCCTTCTGGAAAGGTTCCACCTTCGTATTCCTCGCAATCACGTTGCTCGTCAAGTAGAATTTCTTTCCGCGGGCATGTGCGTAAGCGATCCCTTCGGCAAGGTCATCCAAATTCTTGAATCCATTCTCGCGGGAACGGAGGCTAAAGGCAGGCTGTCCCGCATACACGGCGTCCGCACCGTAGGCAAACGCATATTTCATGCGGGTCAAGTCACCCGCCGGAGCCAAAAGTTCAGGTTTAGTCATCACCACTTGAATCCTGCGCGGAGATACACCTTCTTGTCGTCGATCAGCGAAAGCTCACCCATGAAGCTCACGAACTGGCCCTCGTAACTGAGCGCGGGCGAAAGGGAATACTGCATTTTTGCGCCGTCCAAGAACTTCTTGTGGATTTTCATGTGGTTGCGCGTGGGCGTCGTATCATTCAGAGCCGAGCCGTAATCCGTCCCCTTCCAGAACCAGCGATTGTGCAACCCCGCGAAGATGCGGCCGTCGAGGCGGCCATACAGTGTCCAATCTATGGTGCGGCTATTCGGGCCGCCCGGGTTCCCAAGGGGATACCCGAGGTTCGCTATCTGCGCCGTATTCTCAACGAAGTGGCTATAAACGTACGGTTCCACGCGGGCGTATTCGAAAATTGTACCGGCTTCGAGCCTGTGCCCGGAGAAATAAAAGTCATGTCCCGCTTGCATACCCGCCATCCAGGCCCATTTGGCTTCTATGTTATCGTTCTTCACCAGGCTTATCGGGGATTCCATGTCGTCGAGGAAGAATTCCGTATAGATACGCGCCATGCTGAACAGGCGGTAGTTGAAATCAAACGCGAGCGAACCGTTGTTGGAGTTTTCGCTATAGTTGCCCTTTTCCATGAACAGCGGCGCCGTAGGTACGAACAGCCACGGTTTGAGGTTGTCGTACTGCACCTGCAGTTCGCTGATGCCGAATGTCGCATTCCCGATGGCGAGTTCATAGCGGTGCCCGAACACGTTGCGGTCATCCTTGTTCCCATCACTCATGCTGTTGTTGTAGATGCGCATGTCGCCATAGAAGCTCATCACGCGCAGGGGTCCAATCACCAGGTCCAAGCTCATCATGTTGTACGGGAGCGCAAACTGGTTGAGCGTCAAGTTGTTGTAGTAGCCCGGGCCCCAATGCATCACGTCGCGGCCGAAATCCAGACGCAGCCAGTCGTGATTGAACGCGAAATGCGTACGGTAGCGCGCGTAGCTCGTGTACTCCACGCCGGAATTATTCTCTTCCTTCTGCACTTCCAGAAATTCGCGGTCCCAGGAACGCGGGTATTCAGCGGAATGTCCTTCGCTATAGATGCGTGCGTCGAGCACGAAGTCCACGGAATCGGCAAAGCCGCGCACGTAGAGTCCGCCGTCCATTCCCGGCCATATGGTATCGCCCAAGGCTTCGCCTCCGCGGTAGTCCATGCCACCGACGAGGCTCGCCGCAATCCCGAAACGCGGGTCCTTCGCATAGAGTTCCTTCGCTGCAGCGATGCAGGAGGTATCGTTCGCATCACAATTTACCGCATGCCCGTGTCCCGAAATGGCGGGCCCCTGCACGTTGTCGTAATACAGGAGCGCGTTCGCTTCGGTGCTCTGGAATTGCTTGCGGAAGGTCGTGTCGCGCCTCGGGTACGTGAAGTACTGACGCTCATCGCCCACCGTCTGGCGGTGGTATTCGAACAACATAGGGGCGGTCTCGAGCGTCCTCAGATTCCGCGTGTTTTCGGGGCCGAGAACCGGTGATGCGGCATGCGCACCCGACGCCACGGAAACGATGAACAAGGCGGCCCAAAGGGGCTCTTTGCGAACTTTTCTGAAATTCATTTCACAAATGTAGTTTTAGACGCATATTTTGCAACCGCCAAGCCCTTTTTTGTTTGGAAAAAGGTATTTTTCAAGGCAGAGGACCCCAAAAAGAGGTTGTTATGTTTCGTACCCGCTTTTTAACATTTTTTGTCGTAGCCTTTTTCTGTAGCCAGGCATTGGCCCAGGTCGAATTCCCCCTGGGTTCCGAGGTCGTAAACGTACGCAAGGCGCCCTACAACGCGAAGGGCGACGGCAAGACCGACGATACCGAAGCCATCCAGAAAGCCCTGAACGACCACCCGAACGGCGACTACATCATCTACCTCCCCCACGGCATCTACAAGATTACGAATACGCTCACCTGGCCCGAAGGCCAGAAGCCCGAAGATTCCTACAAACGCACCATCCTGCAAGGCCAGAGCATGGGCGGCACCATCATCAAGCTCGAAGACAACTGCCAGGGATTCGACAACGCCGACTTTCCCGCTCCCGTCATCATGACCGGCGAAGGCCCGAAGGTCAAGCAGAGGAACGCCATCCGCGACCTCACCATCCGTACCGGCAAGGGCAACGCGGGCGCCATCGGCATCCGCTTCAATGCGGGCATCCAGGGCACCATCAACAACGTGAAGGTCTATTCCGGCGACAGCGCGGGCATCTACGGCATCGACATGGGCTTTACCGAAAATATCGGCCCGCTCCTGCTCAAGAACGTCGAGGTCAACGGATTCGGTGTGGGCGTATATACCGGCGGCGCCATGAACGGGATGACGCTCGAGCACGTGACGCTCGGCGGACAGACCAAGTACGGTTTCGTGAACGACGGCCAGACGGTCGCTGTCCGCGGACTCAGATTCAAGGGTTCGGTCCCGGCCGTGTACAACCGCGGCAAGAACGCCTCGCTGGTGATGGTCGACGGCACCCTTGAATACAACCCGCCCAAGGGCGGAAAGTCGAAGGCGACTACCGCCATCGTGAACGAGAGCAACCTCTTCGCCCGTTCCATCATGACGAGCAAGTTCCAGACAAAGATCAAGAGCACCAAGAAGGCGTTCGGCGAGGTGTTCATCGGTAACGAGATCATCGAATTCGCAACCCAGGCAAGCCAGCAGCTCTGCCACAGTCCCAAGCAGTCCATGCGAGTGCCCGTCGCCGAGACACCGTACTTCTCCGAGCAGAAGGCGGACAACTGGATTTCTATCGCCGGCGACTACGGCGGAAAGAAGAATACCGGTTCCGATGACGCGAAAGCCATCCAGGACGCCATCGACGACGGCGCGGAAACAATCTACTTCCCTCCCGGAGGCCGCTGGACCATCAACCGCGACATCTACATCCGTAACCGTGTCCGCTGGATTCTCGGAACCGAAGGCCGCATCGATGGCAAGGGCAAGTTCATTATCGAGGACGGCGCGTTCAACGAGCTTACCATCGAGAGGTTCTCCGAATTCGGCAACGGCATCATCCTGAAATCCCGCAGGACGGTCCTCCTCAAGAACATGATGTTCAAGTCGTTCGAATCCGCCGAAGTCGGCACGGGCGACGTCTACATGGAAGACGTGTCCGTAGGAACGATTCAGCTCAATTACCAGAAGTTCTGGGGCCGCCAGATTACGATGAGCGGCGACACGAAGGGTCCCAAGATCCAGAACAACGGCGGCACGCTCTGGATTCTCGGCCTCACCGCACGCGACGGCAACACCGTCCTGCAGAACTTCAACAAGGGATTTGCCGAACTGCTCGGCGTCCACGTGATTGCAAGCGACAAGGCGAAGAACAGGCCGATGTTCATCAACGACAATTCAAGCCTTTCCATCGCGGGCCTCAAGGAAACGCTCACCCGCGGGAACCCCTTCCCGAAGATTGTCGAGGAATCACGCCAGGGCTCAGCCATCTACGCCCTAATGGCTGCCGACCAGGAAAAGAACGAGAGTGGTGGTTCGATGGTTTCGCTCTATACGGGCTACGCCCCCAAGCAGGGCGCAAACGAAAAGCCCACCGCGAAAGTCGCAAAGGAAATGCTTCTCGTGCAGCCCAACAAGTTGAGGCTCTCTGGCGAAGTCGAAGACGACGGCCGCGGCGACGGCCTCTGCCGCGTTCCCGTGGAATGGAAGAAGGTTTCCGGCCCGGGCAAGGCGATGTTCTCCGATAGCACGAGCTACGAAACCGACGTGACGTTCACATCGAGCGGACGCTACAACGTGACATTCACCGCGAACGACGGCTACCTCACCGGAGCGGATACGGGCAAGATTTACGTATTCGACAAGCGCTACACGACGCTCGACCATACCGGCGACAACATCCCGAGCGGACGCGGCGCCGACACCTGGATTTCGCAGTTCGACAATTACAGTCCGCACAATACCGACGACGCCCTGCACGTGTCAAACGTGAAGGACCAGGGCGGCAAGATCTACCTGAAGTTCGACCTCTCCGCATTGCCCGGCCCGCTGTTCGACGCCGCACTCAAGCTGGAATTCGATCCGGACTCCATCAAGAAGCCCGTACAGCTGAACATCTTCGGTCTGAAGGAGAACTCGAAGAATATGAACTTCGGCGAGGAGCGGCTGGGCGTCGACTGGCGTGACGACGAACTGACCTGGGAGAACGCTCCTGCGAACATCCGCGACCAGACAGGCGGCCAGTTCAACATCCGCAAGAATTCCGGCGGCGGCATCGACACCAAGTATGCCGACTTCCTGGGCATCATCACCATCAACCCGAAGGCTCCGCTCGGCGCATTCCTGCGTACGCCGACCCTCACCGAATTCTTCAAGCGCAAGCACGAGTCCGGGCTCTACACGCTCATCCTTACCGCGGTCGAACCCGGCGAGACTCTCGTAAAATCGAAGCAGGCCGGAAAGAACCTCGCGCCGTCCCTGTTCGTCGGCTACTTCAACAACGAGAAGTCCGTAACCGGCGACGCCATGGACGGCGGCTACACGCTCACGAAGGTGAACATCGACATCTACAGCCTGGACTGCGACTTCGACTTGACGGTCGGTTACCCGCAGTTCGTGCAGATTGAAATCCTGAACGAATTCGGGAAGAGAATGCTGGTGGTCGCAGCCCGCGAACTTGCCGGCGAAAAGAAGACGCATTTCAAGTTCAAGGCCATAGCCTTCCCCACCGGACGCTACACCTTGAAGATTATCGGCGAGGCATTCACCGCCGAGCAGAAGTTCTATATCCTCAACTAAAAGGTCAAATAATATGAATACGAACAAGCTCCTTATTTTGGCCCTTACTGCTGCAGCCTTCCTTGTCGGGTGCAGCGACGAGAAGCACACGAATTCCTGGGAAGACGAGAACGATGGCGCAAGCTTCGCCGAGGACTCCTTCAAGTCCAGTTCTTCCCTCTCGACCCGTCTGGACATCGACTACAACGACACCCTGAAGCTCGGCGACTCGGCGGTCATCCGCATTGAAAAGGCGCGACTCGACACCGTCAAGAAGGACGGCAAGAAGACCGTAAACCTCGCCTGCAGTGACGACGTCCTCTGCCTCGACACGAATGCAACGTCCCTCTCGATGTTCCTCGGGGAATTCCCCGCAGGCAGCCGCATTACGGTAACAGCGTCCACGGGCGACATGAAGAAGGATACGCTCCGCATCCGTAGCGAATTCGGGGAAATTCTCAAGACTGCACACCCCATATACGATAGTACCAAGAAAGAAGAAATCTTTTCGAACTACATGATTCCCGGCAAGTCGAGCGCCCCGGCAGAAAACCAGTTCGTCACGTTCAAGGACGGTTTCTACTACCTGGACCTCGCGGCAAAATTCAGCAAGAGTTGCGTTCTGCGCCTCTTCGTAAGCATTGACAGCGCCTACTACAACTACATCGGCGACACGACCGAAGTGACCATTGGCCTCAAGGACACGCTCCGCGGCATCACCGTCATCGGCAATTCGCCCAAGGAAATCAAGGTCAAGTTCAGTTCCACCACGGGTTACAGCATCGACTTCGTGGCGAGGGGCAACTGGATCAACTCGTTCACCCTGCTCGAGAAGGACAAGCAGATCGCTTCGGATTCCCTGCTCGACGAGTTGTTGCTGCCCGAAGACTCCACCGGTTGGACCCTCAAGGTGAAGCCGCTCAACATCGAGAACTACCTGTCGGGCCCGTATGCCACGTTCGAGGCCATCACGAATTCCCGCGAGCTCGGTCAGGGCGAATACCTCGCCTTCCCGGATTCCATCACCAAGATTGGCGACGCCCTCGAGGTAGTCCGCGAACGCAACACGCAGGCGAAGTACTATTTGCGCCAGGAACAGTTCGTATGGCTCGCCGACATGAAGAAGGGCGACTCCATCGAAGTGTACCAGGAAATGATCGGCTACTTCGGCGGCGTGAACAACAAGTCGTACACCATCATCGACAAGAAGGGTAAGGAACTCGGCAAGATTTCTTCTATGGAGACCCGCTACAAGGCGACGTCGGACGGCCCCGTCTACCTCCACTACCTGAGCACATGCCCCTACCTGAGCAACGACAACAACGACGAGTCCCTGAAGTTCTCGACCCGCGTCAGCTACTACGGTTCCCTCAGCTCGTTCTTCTTCAACGACAAGGACAACAGCAACAAGAAGCTCGACACCACCTACATCGTGCTCGGCGACACGGTCTACCTCGCCAAGTTCACCTTCAGGGCGGCCCTGTCCCGTACCATGACCGCGGGGGCCGGTTCGAGCGTCAAATGGTTCGTCCCCTGCGAGGACATCGTGTCCCATGAAGACGAGAACGGCTTCACGACCGTCCCGGTGTTCAGCGTCCAGAACGTCGACTGCAAGGACAATAGCGGGAACCTCCTCACGAAGGGCGAACAGGAAATCTCCTCCTCGAGGCTCATACCAATGGGCGAATCCGAGGGAGGCACGTTCCGCCTGATTGCCGAAAGCCTCGCCGACCCGCTAAAACGCGATACTTTGGCCATTATCGTGCAGTAAATCTTGAAACCTGGCCCTAAAATTGCTATTATTGGGGCCTAATCTTGCAAGTCGCGCCAAGCTCTGCCAACTTGCAAGCTGAACCAAAGAGCTTCCTCAAAGAGGTAACTATGTCCTCCTTCCGTGGACCAAAAGGTAAAGTAGCGCGCTCCCTCGGAGTCGCCGTTTCTCAGAAGACTCAAAAGGCTCTCGATCGCCGCAACTTCGCGCCCGGCCAGCATGGCCAGAACCGCAAGAAGTCCGCTTCCGTGTACAAGCAGCAGCTCGTCGAAAAGCAGCGTCTTCGCTTCACCTACAACATTTCCGAAGCACAGCTCGCCAAGGCTTACAAGGAAGCCAACCGTCGCGAAGGCTCTGCCGGTGACAACCTGATGATCTTGCTCGAAACCCGCCTGGACGCTCTCGTCTACCGCATGGGTTTTGCCCGCACCATCTTCGCTGCCCGTCAGTACGTCGCACACGGCCACTTCGCCGTGAACGGTGTCCGCAGCTTCTCCCCCAGCCGCCTCGTGAAGGCCGGCGACGTGATTTCCGTGCGCGAACGTTCCAAGGAACACGTGCAGATTAAGGAAGCCATCGCCAACGCCCCGGCAGCTCCGGAATACCTGACTGTCGATGCCGGCAAGATGGAAGGCACGCTCGTGAAGCTCCCGCTCCGCGAACAGATCCCTGTCCAGCTGCAGGAACAGCTCGTCGTGGAATACTACTCCAGGTAAGAGCTTCTACAGTTTCAAAAAGAAAGCCCGGCCATTCGGCCGGGTTTTCTTTTTCTGTTTCAAGACTCATTAATGGTTGTAGCAGAGCTTGTCCGAATCCTTTCCGCCTCCTATTCCTGTCGGGAGCGTCCATTCACTGTAGTCGGTTTCACCATTTCTGTCGGTCCACACGATACGAACCTGAATTCTGATATCGCAGAAGTTCCTGACATGGTTCTCGATGCACAGTGCCGTATTCATCGATATTTTTGACGCCCTGTAGAAGAATTCCTTGTCAACCTTGACAAGCCCGTTCACGATAGACTCGACGTTGGCATCGACTTCGACTTCTTCAGTACGAATGAACTTTCCTTCATCGTCCTTCAGGGAATCCGTACGCACAGCATGGATTGTATTATTGTATCCATAAGCCTCTTCACACAATTCCCAATATTCCTTAACGTTACCTTCATCATCCATTAACGAGTCTCTCCAAGAGGCGGAGAAGCCCACCGAGGGCTCTTCGTAAGCGAAATCTTCATCCCACGTGACACCAAGATTATCGCGATCTTCAAGTTTGCCATCGTTAAACATGTCTACCATATCACCACGGGGGGCATATTCCGTCGGAGTGAACCAGCGGGCCTGGTAGTAGACGGTATCCGTGTACTCAGACTCGTGGATATTCTTATCAACAATGTTCTTCTGGACATCGAAGGCAACGCTTGCGGACACGATAATCTTGTCATGCGACGAAGTATCCATATTGGCTTCATAACCGGAGTAAACGCCATAATTCAGAGAAATTCCCAGTATCGGGGTTGCCGGATTCATATCTTCACGATAAGGGAAAGAGGGCGTCAACTGCAACGCTTCGGTAAACAGGGACGTATCCTTTCCATCCGTTGTCGCCATTCTGTAATAGCCCTCAAGCTTGTCCTTACCCTCGATGAGGAATACCCTGTTTTCGCCCTTGATGGTTGCGATAGTCTTCCATTCAAAGTTCTTGAGTTTGGAACTCTGGATGATAAACTGGTTTTCGGGCTTTTCTGCAGCGATATCATACTTCCAGCTCATTTCCCAAACGCTCGGGGCAACGCGCACGAAAGTCAGTCCGTTCGGCGTCTGGAGCATAGTACCATCGCCAGTTGCAGTACCTCCGCTTGCAGCCAGCACATCGGCAGAATAGGCGGAACGGCCTTCCTTGTCATAGGCGACGACCCTGAAGTAGTTGTACGTGTCAGTAAGCTTGCCAAGCACGCAACGGTAGACACCACTCCCCGTCGAGTCGACATCCGACCACTTGCTCTTCTCGGTATCTAGCTTCTGCACGATGAATCCCGTTTCCGGACGATCTTCAGAAGGAGTGTAATCCCACTGCATCATCCACTTGCCATCCGAAAGTTGCTCAACCTTCGGGTTCACCGGGCTAGGCAAACCACCTTCTTCGGTAACGACCGTGCTCTGCGCAGTATCGGCCTTGCAGCGGTTATTCGTATTCACAAGCTTCGAATCCGTGCCGGCCTTCGTACCCATCGGGCTAGACCAGTCACTATAATCGGAAACCTTGTTCTTGTCGGTCCATACGGTACGGATCTGCGCATAGGAGTTACACAGGTCTGCAGTCGTCTTGAACGTCTTGGAGACCGACACCTGGTCTACGTCGAACTTGACCGTATCCACAGTGAGGTCGCTACCATAGACAAAGCGGGCCTGATAGTAGACGGAACCGACCGCCTTGCCACTGGAATCAAGATTGTACGGAGACTTGACGACGTCCTTGCCGGGTGCACCGCCACTCAGGACCAGCTCAAGGACCTTGTCCTGAAGGATGTTCGGAGTCGCTTCGGGCACCTTAAGTTCGGAACCCGAAGGATAGTCCATCCTATCGGACACGAGGACTTCATCGGAGTAAGCGGAAGATTTTTTGTTCATCACCGAAGCGACGCGATAATAGTAACCGCCCTTCGACGAACCATCCAGGACCAGGCGGGTAACGCCCGACTTCAGTTCGGCATAGCTCGACCACGAGCCACCACTCTGCGGCAGGCGCTGGACGACGAAGCCATCCGTTTCATCCGAAACCTTGAAACTCAGTTCCCACATGCTGGGAGAAAGACGGACTGCCTTCAAATCCGTCGGGACAGGAATTTTCGTATCCATCTCGGTCGGCGTCGTCACGGAATCCTTAGCATCCTTTCCGCTCTTGGAATCACCCGACTTTCCGCTATCGGAATCGTCCTCGAGGGCTTCGTCGTCATCGACCGTCGTTGAATTGGAAGTGCTGTCACAAGCGCTGAATGCAAGCGCCAGGGAAAGCGCGATTCCTCCAATGAGCCAGAAGGGCCTTCGTTCAAGATTCATATGAACTCCTATTACATTTGTAAGGGTATTTTTACATTTATATGCGATTAATATAGTTTCTTTTTTTCCGTAAAGACGCATTTTTTTTCAGACATACAAAAAAAAGCCCTAAATCACGAATTTAGGGCAAATTTCTTTCGAATAAGTGAGCCAGAGCACTTAAATCAGTTCTTCGGGCGGGAGGTGATCCGCACTTTCCGGTTCCTGATAGAACGATTCGGGCACCTGCACCTGGTTCTGGAAGTAGGCGCGGTGAGCGGCAATGACGCGTTCACGGGCAAACTGGGCATCCTTCCATTCGCCAATCTGAACGTCCTTGCCTTCCAGCTCCTTGTAGTTCTGGAAGAAGTTCTTGGTGATGCGCAGGAACATCTGGTCCACGTCGCCGATGTCCTTGATGGGGCGCGGGTTGAATACCGGCACGCCAAGCACCTTGTAGTCCTTCTTGCCGCCGTCGGTCATGTCGAGAGCGCCAATCACGCGGCAGGTGCAGACGGAACCCGTCATCATAGAGGCGGGACTGTAAATGAGCATGTCGAGGGCATCGCCGTCATCGGCCTTGGTGCTCGGGATAAATCCGTACGTACAGGGATAACTCATGGAGCTGAGCAGGCAACGGTCCAGGCGGAACACGTGCAAGCGTTCATCATATTCGTACTTGAGGTTCGTGTCCTTGCCGATTTCCACGACGCAGTCCACTTCGAAGGGATACTTGCGTCCAATCGGGAGGTCCAGATAGTTGATTGCCATTTATTCTCCGATAGGCCACCTTTGGCCTAAGTCTTTGTTTTTCAATACGTTAACGTAAATTTAACATTTATATAACAAATAGTCAAGTGAGCACGCTCAAGCGGTCTCATCTACTACGCCATCTAGAAGACGTCACCTTGTCGAACAGGCCAAAATAGAACACCGGCTCGCCCTTGTCAGGGCTATAACCGACCTCGAAGCGGATGCGGTCGAGCGCCGGGATTACCAGGTGAACGCCGCCGTAGACGGCACCCTCATAGTCATCCCAGCCTGGATGTCCCTTGTCCCAGAGCAGGCTTCCATCGAGACCGGCCACCAACTGCACTCCATAGAAGAAGTTCACGCCGGCGACACTGGCCGAACGGCGTTCCAGCAACACGAACCTTTCCTCAAGCGTAAGGAGCGCCTCGTGGACACCGAGAGAGCCCGAGTCGGCCTCGTGACCGCGGAAAGTATTTGCACCCCCGTGGTAGTAGTAATCGTAGAATTCCACATCGCCCGGACGCAAGCGCACCAGCGCCGTCGCACCCGTCACGAACTTACCGAGCGTAAAGTAGGCGCGGGCATCCGTCAGGTATTCCCAGAAATTCTCGCCACCCATGCCGCGGCAGCTTTCGCCATTGGACACGTCGCAGTCGCTGTCGCTGTCGTCGCCCTCGCCCACATGCGTCAGCATATACTCGAAGTACACGCCCCTGCGGGTATCGAGCTTGCTGTCGCGGTAATCGAAAGCGAAACCGATTCCCAGTTCCGGCAAGAAGGCTGCATCCTGCAGGTCGCGTCCGGCAACCGTCCATAGCAGCGACAGGTGCGGCAACACCTTGTAATCCAAATCCAGATCGAGCAAGATGCTGTTCTCCTGGAAGCCGCGGATATTGTCGTAGCTGTCGGTCACGAGGAATTCGAAGTTCCACCCGAGCGGGAATCCGAGAAAATAGGGAGAGCTCGCATAGAACGCATACTCGTTCTTGTCGAAGAAGGGATCAACCGTCGTACGATACTGGACCTCGGCACGAATGTCTTCTCCCAGCACGTTCAGGTTCGCAAGCGCAAGCCCGAGCATCAGGCCGTCGCGGTCCGTCTTCTTGCCCGCGGGCGCGGGAATCCAGCGGAAGATTTCCTTGAAGCGGTACGTCAGTTTCGAGCCTTCGCAAGAAACGGAGACCTCGGTAAACAAGTCCAGGTCCTGCAGGCGGAGCTTCTCTGCCTCGAAATTCTTGGCGGAGAAGGGCTCGCCCACCTTGTTCAGGAGCTCGCGTTCCACCACGCGGGACTTCGTGTGTTCAAGTCCCTCGAAAGATATCGAGGAAACCACCGCACCGTCGGCGCAGCCTTCTACGGGCGCATCCGCAAAGGCAAGCGCTGCGGACAGGCTCAAGGCGAGGCATCCTGTTTTTACAATTTTTACCATTCCTACATAATATAGAAATAAGCCTTTTCAAAACAAACCTTAAGCCGGCCACCCTTCATCTTTTTTTATATTTGGCATGTCCTAGATAGGAGAAATTCCGAGGTTTCTATGTTAGATTTTCTTGCCAACTACTGGCCCTACATTATCGCACTGGTCGTCATCGTGCTCGCCATTTTCGCGTTCCGCGGTCTCCGCAAGGCCCTCAAGGAAGGCGGCGGAGCATTCAATCTCGAGACCATCCGCAAGAACAGCGAACCGAACTTCGCAGCACTCAAGCAGAAGTCCAAGGCACTGCTCGCCGACGCCGACATGATTTGCGAGACCAAGGAAAACAGCAGCCTCGTCATTCCCAAGAAAGAAGACATGATGTTCTTCCGCCGCGCCGTGCGCCAGAAGTACAAGCTCGCCATGTTCCTCGTGCCCGGCACGAACAAGGTCGTTTACTTCTTCTGCAAGACGGAACAGGGACTGCGCCGCCGTATCGAGAACCTCGTCATCAACCAGAAGTTCCGCGAAGGCAAGCCGCCCTACATGGACATCGCTACCGGAGAGAAGCTGAAGTACCCGAGGTAGGCCCTCTTTGCATTACAACGACCTCGCCCTCGCGGAAGAAGAAGACAAGCTGGAAGCGGCACTCGAAGCGTCGCGCAACCTGCTTATCGAAGCTCCCACGGGTTCGGGCAAGTCGCTATTCATCCCCTACTTTTTAAGCAAGCATTGCAAGGGTCGCGTCGTCGTCCTGCAACCGCGTCGTATCGCGGCCCTGTCCCTTGCGCAGTTTTCGGCGAAGCTGCACGGCGAGCCTTGCGGCAAGACCGTCGGCTACCAGTTCCGGCAAGACAGCTGCAAGAGCGCCGACACGCGCATCCTGTTCCAGACATACGGAAACTTTCTGCAGGAACTCCTGCACGGCAAGATGGATGCCGACTGGGTCGTATTCGACGAATACCACGAGCGCAAGGCCGACATGGATTTGCTGTTCGCGTATCTTAATAGGAGTTTTCCGCACGCGCCGGAGATGGCTGCGCCACGCATTGCAGTGATGTCGGCGGCACTGAACCGCGACGAACTCGAAGCGGTTCTCGGCGTCAAGTGCTTAAGCCTCGGGCACCCGCTGTACCCCGTGCAGATCTTGAACCAGACGCCGTCCACGGGCAACTCGCTCGTTTCGGGCGTGGGCCTTGACGCCGAAGTGGTGCGGGCGCTCAAGACGCTCTACCGCAACAACATCTGGCAAACGACTCTCGTATTCTTGCCGGGCAAGGCCGAAATCGCCCGCTGCCACAGCGCCGCCGCCGAAGCGCTCGGTACAAACTGCGCCGAATTCCTGGAACTCTACGGAGGGCAGGACCGCGAAACGCAGGACCGCATCTTCGAAGTCACGGAACGCCCGCGCGTCATCTTCACGACAAACATCGCGGAAACCTCCATCACGGTCCCGAACGTCACAGGCGTCGTGGACAGCGGAATCGAGCGCGTGAGCCTCTACGACGACAGCGAGAAAGTGAACGTGCTGCGCACCATGCCCATCTCTATGCAGAACGCCATCCAGCGCAGCGGCCGTAGCGGACGTACGCAGAACGGCTGCGCCATCCGCCTCTGGAGCGAAGAATCCGAAAAGCGGATGCCCAGGGGGATCGTGCCCGAGGTACTGCAGATAGAGCCCTCGGAACTGCTGCTGCAGAAGGCGGCGCTGGAGAGCAGTTCTCTGCCACCGTCATGGCGGGCTCCGACCCGCCATCTAGATTCCGGCTCGGAGGCCGGAATGACGCAAAAGTCAGAGGCCGGATTGACGGAGTTGCAACTGCCGACGGCCATTCCGGAAGCGTGCGCACAGGCCGCCACGAAACTGCTCGAAAGTTTCGGCATGCTCAAGGACGGCACCATCACGGAACTCGGGCTCAAGGCAATCCGCACGCCCATATCGAGCATCCCGCTCGCGCTGCTTCTCGCCTCCGCAAGCGGCCCGCAGGACCTCCCCGACCTGCTCCTCGCAGCGCTCGCGTGGATTCACTCCGGTACCGAAACATTACAGAAATCCAAGTTCCCGCAAGACATCCTGACACTTGCGAAAGACACGCTCGACAAGGCCGTAAACGTGCCGCGCGAAGTGAGCTTCACGTTCCGGCAACTGCGGGAGTACCGCGACCAGATAAGCGCGAGAAGCATTCCAGATTCCGGCTCGGAGGCCGGAATGACGCAAAAGTCGGAGGCCGGAATGACGACCTCGCATCTCGTTGCGCAGAGCCTCCTCAAGGCATATCCCGACAGGCTCGCCACGCCGAACGGCAACGCATACAAGCTCCCGAACCAAAGCATCATCCGATTGCAAACCGCGGAACCGCCATATGCCATCTTGGCCCTTTCGATGCTACGCACCGGAGGCGGAAACAAGTCGGAACTGAAGGTGAACCTGTATGCCGCCATCGACAAGGAAATGCTCGACACCGGCAATGCGGAAGCGCGATACGAACTCCTGTGGCGCAGCGGCCAGGAACGATTCATCGGCGTCGAAGTCACCGAGCTCTCGCGCAAGGAAATCCCCACGCAGGAAGCGTCGCCGAAGGTGCTTGCCGAACTGAAGAAGCTCACCGTCGATGCGTGGAAAGAAAAAATCGAGAAGGAAAACTGGTCGGGTCGCTATCTTACCGAATCCGTGCAGACCCTCCTGACCAAGATGCGCCTCGCCGCCAAGCTCTATCCGGAATACGGGCTCCCCGAAATGAACGACGAGGACATGGAAATCATCTTCGACGAATTCGCCGATGGGAAGTTCCTGCTGCGCGACATCGACGAAAGCCGTTACAGGAACATCGTAGAAGATTACTTCGGCAAGTCCATGCTCGCCTGGCTAAACAAGACTTTCCCCGACCATTATATGCTCCCGAACGGCAAGCGCGCCCGCTACAGCTACCAGGAAGTCGCCACAAGCGATGACGGAAAATCCGTACAAAGTATCGAAGGCGTACTCGTGGAAATTTCCGCCCGCATCGAAGACTTCATGCAGTTGCGCGGCGAGCACAAGATTGCTGACGGCAAGCTGAAAGTCCGCTACGACATTTTGGCGCCGAATTTCCGCACCATCCAGAAGACTTGGGACCTGACGGGATTCTGGAAGAACACCTACGCCGAGGTGCGCAAGGAACTGCGCGGGCGCTATCCCAAGCACCCGTGGCCCGAGAGCGTCGAGCCCTAAGCTCTACTTTACCGTATAAATCGTGAGCGTCTTGCTGTATTCGTACCCGACGACGAGCAGCGCCTGGTCCGCAATCGGGCTTTCTTCGGCCGGAATGAACAACACGCCTTCGGGCCCGCGGTCAAGCGGATCCAAATAGAAATCGGCCAGGCGCGGCGACTGCGGTTCCGTAATGTCGAAAACGGCAATCCCGCTCGTGCGTTCCAGCCCGACAAACGCATAGCGGCGACGGTTCACCTCGCCCACGGTCACGTTCTCGGGTTCGCAACCCTTGTCGGCACTTCTCTTGTCCATCTTGAGCTTGTTCTTCTTGGCGTTCCAGTTGAAATACCCGGGAGCGATCTTTGCAATCGTACGCTCGAATATTTCGCCGGAATCCCAGACGAGCCGACCCGTTTCTCCGTCGAACACGCTCATCGAGCGCGAACCGAACGTGTACATGTAGGGGCCGTTCTTTTCAAGATTGCTCACCGACAGGTCCTTCAGTTCCGCCATCAGCGAATCCGTGAATACGGTGCGGTCCAGCAGCCCTTTTTCCGAAAGCATCAGCGGAGCCGTCACGTCGGTCCATGCCTTGTAATCGTTCACCGGCGCGCCCTCGTTCGCGGTAAGCACGAAATGCCTGTCGCCCGCCATAAACGAAGCGATGCCATCGGGCTGGCGCAACCCGCGAAGCGGATAGTTCTTGATTTCAATCTGCCCGTTGCTCACCGCATCGAGCGCAAAACCCGGCTTCGAATGATCCACGTAACCGAGCGGGAATACTTTCGCAATCTTTTTGGCGGGCACGTCCAGTTTCGCGATGGCGTTGTTTTCTTGCAGGCTCACCCACGCCCACTTGGAATCATCCGATACCGTAATGTATTCGGGTTCCAGCGAGCGGACAAAGCCCTTCACGCCGGGGCTGCGCACACCGGCTTTTTTGAGCGCCGCCGTATCGAGCTTGTCGAACCGAACGACATCC
This sequence comes from uncultured Fibrobacter sp., assembly GCA_946408125.1. GTDB lineage: Bacteria > Fibrobacterota > Fibrobacteria > Fibrobacterales > Fibrobacteraceae > Fibrobacter. The sequence goes on along the minus strand of CAMJQW010000004.1, from coordinate 41,817 downwards.
AAGGCAGCCTCCGCCCACGATTCGAACTTCGACGCATCCTTCACGGACAAGATGGCGACACCGCCTTCGGGATCTTCCGAAAAATCCGTACTCGGCGAACCTTCGCACGCCACCAGCAGAGTCTTTCCATCGGGAGTAAACTTGATCATGTCGGGCTGGCTGCACACCTTGTAGAGCCCGAGGACTTCGAGACTGTCCGTATAGCGCATCACCTGCACCTGGCCGTCCTTCCATTCCTCGTCTTCGAGCATAGATACCGCCACGACATCGCCATGCACCGTCACGCTGGAGGCGTTCCCCGGAATCGCCGTCTCGGCAATCTTCTTCGGTAGTCCCGGATTCTTCATGTCGACGACTTCGACAATCTTGCCTTCACCCACGACAAAGAGCACCTTCTTCGCAGGCATGAACGCCGAGATTTCCGCCGTCTTCAAAGAAACGGTTGAGAGCGGCTTGAGCACGCCGCCCAGCTGGAACGGACCCGCGGACTGCGCATTCTGCTTTGCAAAACAGAACGGCACCAAAAAACACGACGCGATGGCGAGGATACGTTTCATCGGAGTTTTCTCCATCCGGTTATTTCATGATGAGCCACATCACCAGCATACCGACACCGAAACCGCCCAGGAACGAAGACGAAGTCGCCATCGCTGCACTGCGACGGTCCTGGTCTTCCTTTTCCTTCTTCTTCTCGTTCACGCCGATGGACGTACTGAGCATCTGCGCGCAGGTTTCATTGTCTTTCTTGATGGTATTGTAACTCTTTTCCCAATTATCGCTCTTCGCCTTCTCCACCTCGATAGCGGCGCGCAGGGAATCCTTTTCCAGATTGCACGCGTCACCCTGCTGTTGCATCACGCTGTCGCGCACGGCAATCTCCTGCTGGAGTTCCGCTTCGGCAGACGGAGCCTGCTGGGCCTCCGGAACGGCTTCTTCGGCCATGGCGAACGAGGCGCACAGCGCGAAGGACACGAAAAAAATCTTGACCATCTTCATGGCTCAAATATACAAAAACCGATATTATCTAGGCATCACGGCCTTGCGAATCCAGATACCGCGGGAAGTCTTCGCGTAGTAGATTCCGGGCTTCACTTCGGCATTCCTCTTGACGAGGGTTCCGTCGAGGCCGCGCATCTCGACAATCTCGTCGTCCACGGCTTCGTTACGCATGATGGCAATCGAGGTTTTGCCGCCGGAGGAGCTCGATTCGCCGGCGCTCGACTTGGGCTTATCTTCACCGGAGCTGGAACTCGATTCCGGTTCGCTCGCGCTCGATTTCGGGGAATCCTTCGAGCTGGAACTCGACTGCTCCGCGCTAGACTTGGGCTGTTCGGACGCGCTCGATTCCGGTTCGTTCGCACTGGATTTTGGCGTATCGCTCGAGCTGGAAGGCGGGACCACGGAACTGGAAGATGCCGGTTCGATGATGGTCGCCGTCTTCTCCGAATCCTTCAATACGACCTGGATGACCTGGATATTGGCTGTACTTATAGTATCCGGGATTTCCTTATCCGGATCCGCCATATTAGTCTTCATGATTTCGAACATGGCCCGAACTGCCGATATCGAATCATGAGCGGCGGAATTGAAGTACCGCATGGTATAACCCCCACCAGTTAACTGCCATTTAATTTCAGACGCAGCAAACCACCATTCAAACGCAAACTCGAAGGGCTTGGAGACCATAATTTCGTCAGAAGTGTACTGTTCCTTTTCGACAGGAGGCGCCGACACAAAAATCAGGATATTGTTTGTATTCGTAGCATCGTAAGCGCCCACAGAAATCGCATGCGAGTCGAAAATATAGGTGGAGTATTGAAGTGTTTTTTCCTTCCACTTTCGCTCAGTCCATGCCATATACTTGAACGGGACGTTATCGTTAGCACGGCAGGCCGCCACAATCGAAAGCGGGAACCGGTACTCCGTGCTTTTCACAATGGGCTGGAGAGCTTCATAGGAACTGAGTTCGTTCTTGGTCGACGTCCCATGTTCCCAGTCACCCGACTTCTTGCTCGCGACCCACTTGGTTTCAACGAGATCCGTAGCAACTAGCGTCACCGGTTCGTGGCCCTTGGATGCCAGGGTATCGCACACATTGCGGATAAAAACTTCGTCGTCATCGGCGAAAGCAACCGCAGAGAGAACGGCTACCAGTGCAACAACAGAAAAAAGGCGCATAAGAACCTCCTTACGCGCTAAATATATACAAAAATTTACATTAAGGCGCTTTTGCAGGCCCTTTTATGCCCAAAATGTGATTTGGGACGCGCCAAAAACGTCAAAAAACGCAAAAACGAGCCTTAAATGGTCGCGAGGATCCGCTTCCAGCCGTCTTCGGGAATCTGGGCGCCCATCACCTGCACCACCTCGTTGGAGACGACGCTACCGAGGTTTCCGCTGCGTTCCATGTCCCAGCCGTTCATGTAGCCGTACAGGAATCCCGACGCCCACAGGTCGCCGGCGCCCGTCGTATCGATTGCCTTCGCAGGGCCAGCCTGCACACGCGTCACCTTGCCGTCCTTGGCAATGAGGGCGCCGCGCTTGCCGATCTTCACCACCGCGACCTTCGCCTTCTGTGCAAGCACATCGAGAGCAGCTTCTTCTTTCACACCCGCGTACGCAAAAGCCTCGTCTTCGTTCGCAATGATGATATCAATCATCTTTTCAGCAAAGAGTTCGTCGAACAGCTTGCGGCAGGCATCCACCACGCCGAAGCTGCTGAAGTCGAGCGCGGTTTCCACGCCCAGGCTGCGGGCAAGCGTGAATGACTTCTTGAAGCAGTCCGCATTGAACGCGCGGTAGCCTTCCGCATAGAGCAGGCCCACGCCGTCGTAGAGAGCGGGCACGAAGTCTTCACTCACGAGAAAATCGGAAGCACCGAGGTAAGTCCACATGGAGCGCTGCGCATCGGGCGTCACCGCAGAGAACACGCAACCCGTAGCGGCATCGCTCATCCCGAGCTTCGATTCCACGCCGTTACGTTCCAGGTGCTCGCGGAAAATCTTCCCGAGTTCGTCATCGCCGACCTTCGAGATGAAGGCAGCCTTGCCACCGAGGCGAGAAAGTCCGACCATCGTATTGCAGGTAGAGCCGCCCGGCACGCGCAGCGGATTCTTAAGCGCCGCGAGGAACTTTTCCATCTGCGGCCAGTCCACCATGTTCATGCCGCCCTTCTGCACGCCCTGCGATTCAATCCATGCGTCATCCACATTCGCGAGAATATCAACGAGGGCAGCGCCCATACCTAAAACTTTCTTCATCAGACTACCTCTAAAAAATTTGATTACAGGCCACCCCTGCGGCGGCGCAATTTATCGCCCGCCCTCAACAGGAACTGCCGTTCGGATTCGTTCAGCGAGTGGATTCCCTCGCGGTTCACCTTGTCCAGGATCTCGTTCATGCGCTTCTGCTCGTCCACGTAGAAGACTTCGCCCTCGATGGCATCGGAATCATCCTGACGGTTATCGGCAGAAGATTCGCGCCTGCGCGGTCTGCGGAAGTTGTGCAGCTTGCGGAAGCCCTTCTCGTAGAAGTACATGTAAATAAAGCCGGCCACCACGCCACCCAGGTGCGCAAAGTGAGCGACGCCGTCGCCCGAAGGCGCCATGATCAAATCGAAAATGACCATCACCCACATGGCATGCTTCAGCTTCATCGGGACGACAAAGAAAAGCAACAGGCGGCTCTCGGGAAAGAACCTGTAGCACGCGACAAAGATTCCCATCAGCGCGCCGGACGCACCGATAATCGGGTTGTTCGTAAGACCCGCCATGCAAAGCACAAAGCTGAAGAACGCCGCGAACACCCCGCAGAACAGGTACATCGCGGTAAAGTGTTTTGCGCCCATGTACTCGGCGACACTGCCGCCGAACATCCACAGCATGAGCATGTTGAAGACAAAATGCCAGAAATCCACATGCACGAACATGTAGGTCAGGTAGCGCCACGCCTCGAGCGGGCTCGTCGGGAAGAACGCCCCGAAGTAGACGATGTAGTCACGGATATTGCCGTAGCCGGCTCCCGGGAGGTTCAGGTGCAGGCCCATGATGGAACCCAGGACAAACGCAATGGCGAACACGACCGCATTGGCGATTAACAGGATTCGGATGGCCTTGGGCAAGAAACGGAAAGGAGTCATAATTAGCGGCTAGTGGTTAGTAACGGGATTGCATCGGCGGGGACATACTTCGCAAGCTTCGCGCGGCCTTCCCCGTCATTCGCGATTCCCGCCTTCAGGAGTTCGCGCACCACCGAGCTGCTCACGGCCAGGTGTTCCGACGCGCTGGAAAGGAACACCGTCTCGATTTCCGGACAGAGCACCTTGTTGTTCCAGGCGACCGTCTGCTCGTATTCCACGTCGGCAGCACCGCGAATGCCGCGCACCAGGAACTTCGCCCCGACACGCTTCGCAAAGTCGACCGTGAGGCCGTCGTAGCAGTCCACCTTCACGTTCGGGATATCCGCGACCGCCTTCCGCACCATCTCGGCACGGGTCGCCTCGTCGAAGTAGTACTTCTTGGACGCGTTCACCGCCAGGAGCACATACAGCTCGTCGAACAGCGAAGCGGCACGCCTGACGATATCCAGGTGTCCCAACGTAAACGGGTCGAACGACCCCGCGAATACGGCGATTTTCTTCATGCCCTAAATATAGAAAATAGCCGTGAGCTACGAGCAACGAGCCCTGTAAATCACGAGGGAGGATTCACCGTAACGGCGCACCTGCACGCTTCCGGCATCGGAAGCCTCTTTCACCCATGCGGGAATGTTCTTGCTCGGGGCCTCGAATACGGCGACGCCGCCCGGATTCAGCCATTGCCAAAACGGGCGCAGGTCCGGATACTCCATATTCCTGAACGGGGGATCCGCGTAAATCAGGTCGAATCCGCCTTCCGCGCAGAGCGATTCCCTGTCGAGCGTGAGCGCATTCTTTTCGAGCAACGTTACTTTGTCCGCAATTCCGAGAACCTTGTACGCCTGGTACACGAGCCGTGCCTGCGAATGTGCCATCTCGACCGCGACCACATGCGAAGCCCCGCGGCTAACCGCCTCGATGCCCATGATTCCCGAACCTGCGAAGAGGTCCAGCATGCGAAAGTTCTCGACTCCCTGCAATATGTTGAAGAGGGCCTCCCTCGTACGGGAAGCCGTCGGTCTTGTCTTCATGGAATCCGGGGAAGCGACATTCCTGCCCCGGAGTAGTCCGCCAGTGATACGGATGGGCATACGTTACGGAGAAACGAACATCTCGATGCGCATCGCCACCTGCATGTTCCTCTTCGCGAACTTGAGCTCGACCTTCTGCACGGCGGCACGGATCGGAGATTCGGAGAGGGCCGCGAAGAACTGCTGCAGTTCAGGATAATCGCAGGAAGTGGACACCTGGTAGGCGAAGCGCTTGTAGACGCCGAAATCCTCGACGGTCGGCTTGTCGAATCCGTTCAACGTTACTTTGTGCGTACCGGCAAGCGCCTTGAGCGACTTGATTTCTTCGGCCTGGTCAGCCGCGGGCACGAACCTCGTAACGGCGTTCATGTTGACGTTCGTCACGTTGAACTTGCCGAACGCGGTGATGTCCGTCGCCGGAGCGTTTTCGGGAATGGGCGGCGTCTTGAACTCGGAGCTCAAGGACTTCACCCTCTCGAGGAAGCTGCGCTGCGAAGTGGGCTTGGCCGCCACACCGCGCAGGTAGTAGAAGTTCGGGGTCTGGAACACGCAGTCGGAGAATCCGACATCGTCCGGAGCGGCCGTATTGAGGAACGTGAAGAACTGCGCGACAGCGGCGCGTTCGAACGAGATCCTTTCCATCGGCAGGAACTGCACGAAGTCCGTGCGCTTGTTGTTGAACAGCACCGTCGGGTTGATCTCGCCCACGACCTGATTGACAGTCAACGCGTCACGACGCTTGATGGCCTCGTTCGCCTCGGCGACCTGCGCCTCGAGCGAACCACCGGCGGTAGTCGTCTGACCGGAACTCAAGGTCAGGGCAGAACGGCTCGGGTCCTCGGCACCGATCAAATCGAGATACTGGCTCGGGAGTGCGCCCTGCAACGGCTTCGGAACGCCAGCCACGCTGAGGAAGCAGCTGAACGCAACGAACACGAAAAGGATCGTAAGGAATACCGTCAGGGCCCTCTTCTTGGAGGACTTCACCTGCGAGGAAACGTCGGTCACGTGAACCGGGTTCACGTTGCTAATCAGCGACTCGCGTTCCGCGGCATCGATCAAGTTCAAACGAATCATACACCCTCCATCACGTTCAGGGCAGTACCGATGGCACCCGCACAGCAGAGCACCGCGGCAGAATCCTGTTCATCCACCGGGAGCCTCAGGTTCGAGAAGGAATCCATCAGGGAAAGCTGGTAGTCCGGGCAGCTGCGGCGAAGATCCTCGACGAACAGCGGGTCCTGGGCGAGCTCGCCGCAGATGTTGATCTGGCGGATATCGAGCGCCGCATTTTCCTGCTTCGCCAAGTTGATCTGCTGCAAGACCTCGCTTGCGAGAATCGCGTAAGCTTCCTCGCGGGACTTGTTCACGAGCGGGAGCGTCGACACGCAACGCAGTCCCTGCAGGTTGTCCTTCGAAAGCCACATCATCGTCACGCCCATGTAGTCAGCCTTGATGACGCACTGGAGGTCCTTGATGCCCTCGGCGACGTCCATCAGGTTCAAAAGCGAAAGCACGTCCACTTCCATAGCCTTGGGAGCGAGCGCCTTGGAGCGGAATCCCTTGCGCAGGGCATCCACCCACTGGCGCCGGACCGCGATAAGAAGTACGGTGAGACCGAGGGAGGCGGAACCACTCAGGACCTTGTAGTCCACGATATAGGCGCCCTTCTCAGCGTTGGTGATAAGACCGAGGTACCACTGGAGGTAGTCGTCCAGGTGCGTCGCGGCTTCGGCGGGCACGTAAACCTGCCTGATAATGGAGCGGAATGCCGGGATGGCGACCGAAATGGCCTCCACGTTCTCGATCGCGGCCGATTCCATCCACGTCTGGAGGACCGTTTCGAACGTGTAGATGTCATCGATGGGGCTCGTCTCCGTTTCGAGGACGGCCGTCTTCAGAACACGCCTTTCAGCGGAGTCCAGGAGGGCCACTTTCAGGGAGGCGTCACCTACCTCAATACCCATGTAAATCTTCGTATCACTCATATACTCAACGACTTATGAAAGTTGTACCCCCTAAAACTAATCAAAAATTATGCCCTGGAGTATACCCTCCAGCTTTTTCTTGCCTATTCCGGGCACTTTTTCCAGGTCCGAGGGGGTCAAAAACGGCCCTTTTTGCTCGCGATAGGCAATTATCCGCTCCGCAAGCTTCGGGCCGACCCCCTTGAGGGCGCAAAGCTCGTCCAGCCCGGCCTTGTTTATGCCGATAGGCAATCTGACAATTTTGGGCTTTTTACGAGCTTTTTTGCGCCGCTTCGCGGGGGCGGCACCTCCGTCCTCCTCAGAAATTACTTTGTCTGTAATTTCCTCTGTAAGAGCGGTTTCCCGGACATCCGGGAGGGAGGCTCGCGACTCGGAGACGGCGGGCTCCTGCGCGGGCAAATCGACCAGCTGTTCGATGGATGGCACTCCCCACGGGAGGAACCTCACGACGACGCCCACCACGAGGAAGGCGACCGCCATATAGACGACTTTCTTCTCAGCAGAATTCATCCGGCACCGCCTTCTTCAAGGAAGCATGTACCGGATATATACAGGAAGCAAGCCTTGCGTTTTGATAACTCATGGAATTATCCTTCTAGCTCACGTTCATGTATCAAGGCCTCCACCGCTTTCGCGTCGGAAGGCACGTCCACAGAGATGCTCGGAAATGGGCTCTCCACGATGCGTATCGAGCGTAGGCCCAGGATGCGCATCTGCTCGAGGGAGCGTTCCAGTTCCACGGGGGACTGCGGCAAGGAGGAGAATTCATCGCGGGAGCGCCTGGAATAAGCGTAAATCCCTTGATGCTGGAACCAGCGCGGGGCCTCCTCCGGGGGAACCTCGCGGGTAAAGTCTACGGCAAGGCCATCCTGGACCTTGACCTTCACGACAGTCTTGAGCATCGCCTCCGCCGGGTTAAGCGGGCAGGCGACCGTCACCCAGGAATCCGGATGAGCGGCAAGCTCGCAGGCGACAGAGCGGAGCACGGAGGGCTCCGCCAGCGGCTCGTCGCCCTGCAGGTTCACCACGAGGTCCAGGCCGAGGGCGCGAGCCGCCTCCGACACACGGTCGGAGCCTGTCGCCGCAGCGCCTGTCATGGCGGCCTCGAAGCCCGCCTTCGTGACGACCGCAGCAATCTCTTCGCTGTCGGTCGCGCACACGATGCGGTCGAAGCACTCGGCGAGGCGCGCCCGTTCAAGCGTACGGACAATCATCTCCTTGCCGCATAGCTTAAAAAGGGGCTTCCCGGGAAACCGGGAAGACCCCATACGCGCAGGGACGATGCAGTGAACCGCAGTCATAAAATCTAATAAGCGCGAATGTGGACGGAGGCGCTAGCCGCCGATCACCTTCGGGATGGCAAAATGGTCGTTCTCGACCGCCGGGGCGTTCGCGAAAGCCTGGTCCAGGGAGAATCCCTGCACGGGCACGTCTTCGCGGAGGATGGTGGCGCCGTTTTCCACGGCGGTCATCGGTTCGACGTTGGACAGGTCGAGCGCCTTGAGGGCTTCCATGTGGTCGAGCATCTTGTCCAGGTGACCCTTCACGGAATCGATATCGCCCTCGGCGACCTCGAGCCTCGAAAGCTTGGCCAGTTTCAAAACATCTTCACGTTCGAGCATAAAAACCTCGTTAGTTACAAGAACAAGATAGCAAATTATCCAACAATCTGCAGGGCGGCGTACTTGAGGATAATCGTCCTTATGGTGTTGTCGCCATTGAACCGCACGTCCACGCGCGCGTTATCGCCGGTACCGTAGCACTTGACGATGGTCCCCAACCCGTACTTGGTGTGGCGTACGCGCGCTCCCGGATGGAAAGGATTCTCGCTGTACTCGTCGTACACGATACGCGGGCCGCTCGGGGCGGCAGGTTTCACCGGGGGCGAGACCTTGATAGGATTGCGGTAGACGATGCGCTGGTCGTTCTTGCGGATGGACGCGGGCACGGATGCCGGGCGGTTGAAGCCGCCGGAGGAGCGCCCATAGCCGGAGGAGCCGAACGAAGACGGCTTGCGGAACATGCCCACAGGAGCCGAATTATAGCGAATCTGGCCCGGAGCGCCGCCGCCAAAATCGATGCACGGCGTAAATTCCACCACGGACGGGTCCAGTTCCTTGAGGAACCGCGACGGCGCGAACGGACGGATAGTCCCCTGGAAAAAGCGACGTTCCGCATGGTACAGATAAAGTTTCTTCTCGGCGCGGGTGCAGCCCACATAGAACAGGCGACGTTCCTCTTCCATCTGCTCGTTCGCTTCCTTGCCCGACATAAAGGCGGAACCGCGCACCAGCGGGAAGATTTCCTCGTCGCAGCCGGCGATATGGACCGTATTGAATTCCAGGCCCTTCGCCATGTGGATAGTCATGAGCGTCACCACGCCCTTGGAGGTGTCCACCTTCTTGTCGCCGTCGGTCAACAGCGAGATGTCCTGGAGGAAGTCGTCGAGGTTCGCGCCCGGATGTTCTTCGTCGAATTCGCGGATGGCGTTCACCATTTCGTCGATGTTCGCGATGCGCTCGTCGGCAGTAAGTTCGTCGTCCTTGCGCAAGAAGTCCTTGTAACCCGTATCGGCGATAATACGTTCGGCCAGAATCGGGAGCGGAGTCTCCCCCGCTGCCAGCAAATCCTTCCAGCCCTGAATTAGGTCCGTAAAGCCCTTGAGCTTCGGGGCGGCGCGGCCCGTGCCGTTCGCTTCGGCCACAAGCATCTGCCAGAAATTGCCGTCGCCGTTACGCACGCGGCTCAGCACAGTCTCCACGCTCGTCTTCCCGATGGAGCGCGGCGGCGTGTTGATGACGCGCAGGTGCGCCGCGTCGTCTTTCTCGTTGGCGAGCAAGCGCAAGTACGAAAGGATATCCTTGATTTCCTTGCGGTCCCAGAAGCGCGTGCCCCCGAAAATGACGGACGGGATACGGCTGTCGTTCAAAGCTTTTTCAATCACGCGGGACTGCGCGTTGGTGCGGTAGAAAATCGCCGTCTTGGAATAAAAATCCGAACCCGCCTTGAGAATGGTCTCTGCAATCTGCTGTGCCTCGCTGCGGTCGTCCATCATGTGGCGCACGCGAATCGGGTCACCGGCCTCTTCCTTCGAGAATACTTTCTTTTCCATCTCGGCCGGGCGGATGTTGTGGGCAATCACGGAACCCGCGCCCTTCACGATATTGCTCGTGGAGCGGTAATTGCGTTCGAGCTTTACGATGGTCACCGGGGCAAAATCGCGGTGGAAGTTGCGGATGATGCGGATGTTCGCACCGCGCCAGCCGTAAATACTCTGGTCGTCATCACCCACCACCGTCACGTTCTTGTCTTCGTTTATCAGCAACTTCAGCAGTTCGTACTGCACGTCGTTCGTGTCCTGATACTCGTCCACCACCACGAACTGGAACTGGTTCTTGAGCTGTTTTACCAGCTCGGGGGCATTCTGCAGCAGCAATACCGTATTGAACAGCAGGTCGTCGAAATCCATCGCATTGGATTCCTTGAGGCGCTTCTGGTATTCGGCGTAATAGCGGGCGCGCTTTTCCTCGTCGGCGAATTCCGCACGCTGGAGAGCTATTTCGGGAGTCTGCAGCCTGGGCGTGCCGTACTCGTAGAGCACCGTATTCTTGTAACGCGAAATGGCGCCATGCACCTTCTTCACCTCGGCCACATCGTAGCTGTCGCCCAGATCTTCCTTCAAGATTTCCTTGAGGACCCTCTTCTGGTCGTCATCGTCGTATATGGAAAAATTCGAATCGTACCACTGCGAGCCCATCGCCTTCACGGCGGCATCCCTGCCCAGGCAGAGCTTGAGGAGTTTGAGGCATACGGAATGGAAAGTTCCCATCCAGTTGAACGGCACGTAGCAGCCCAGCAACTTCTGGATTCTCTCCTTCATCTCGCGGGCGGCCTTGTTGGTGAACGTCACGGCAAGGACCCTGTTCGCCTCCACGTTGTGGTACGAAATCAGGTGGGCGATCTTGTACGTGATGGCACGGGTCTTTCCCGAACCCGCACCCGCCAAGATCAGCATCGGTCCATCAATCTTCTTTGCCGCGGCAGCCTGCTCCGGGTTCAACTCGCGGTCAAGGACTGCACCATCCACAACATTCGCCATCAAGCGCTCCTATACGATATACGGATGTGCAATATAGAAATGTTCTCCGATTTATCGCCGCTTCAGCACGACGATTTCAGCGTCCGCGCCGTTCTTGCCGTATTCGCTCACGAGAATGTAGCGTTCGTCGCAGGCGATTCCAAAGCAGCGGCCTTCGGCGCCCTGCTTTTCGACCTGATTGCCCCAGTAGCTTGCATTATCGTCCAAGAGCTTGATGCTGTTACCGTTGATCTTGTATTCCTGATTGATGAACGACCCCTGCAGCACGAAGAGGTTGTCGATTTTCGGCATGTCCTTGATGCCCAGCGTGTTGACTTCTTCAATGAACTTCTGCTTCATGGGCGAAGTGGCATGGGGCAATTGGTCCGCGGGGAGGCGCCAGCGCTTGAGCGTCGGGAAATACTTGCGCAGTTCTACCTTGTACTCTTCGCGGGTAAGGCTCTTGCCCGTATTCTTGTTGAATTCATCGACGAACTGCGAACAGAATTCCACCATCTGTTCCATGTTGAAGTCGCCGGTGAAGGCACCGTCTTTATAGCAGTAGATGCAGTATTCTTCGTTCTTGCTGCCGTCGGCGTTGGTGCCGAGGATTTCTGGAGTAAGCGGCATTCCGCAGCTCTGACAAAATTTCATTTCCATAATTTCTCCTTTTAGTTACTCCTTGAATCATGTGTTCAAATGTACACTATTTTAAAAATTTGTCAAGTCCTTTCCGCATTTTTATTCTAGCACTCCCCCCCCCCCAGGCCAGTATTAGAATCTATATTTAAACTAGGCATTCAACCCCGAGGCACATATGGAAGAGACTTTCAAGACCAAAGGCGTTTGCGCGACGACAATTCAGTTCACGCGCGACGGAGACAAAATCAGAAACATCCGCTTTACGGGCGGATGCAACGGAAACCTGAAAGCGATTGCCAAACTTTGCGAAGGCATGAGCGCCGAAGATATCGCGGCCAAGCTCCTAGGCAATACATGCAACGGGAAGCCGACATCGTGCGCCGACCAGCTAGCCCGCGCCGTACTCGGGAAAAACGCTACTTCCAGCGTTTGAGCATCGGGAAGTCTCCGCCACTATTTTTCTTCCTTGGAACTGCCGCTGTCTTCTTCCGGGTGCCAACTGCAATCATGCTCGAACAAATCTAGGGAATTACAATATCTTTCTCCCTCATCGTTGTCGGCGGGCTTGAAATCGTCCGGATGATTGACGCAAGAATCCAATAGGGCCTTGAGTTCAGCGGCTCTCTTGTTGTAGTATTCTTCAAAATGCTTGTCGTATGCTTCCTGATAGGCTGCTTTCTGTTCCTCGTAGGCCTTGACTTCATCTTTGTGAGCCTTGAGATCTTCTTCGTAGCTTAGGTATTCTTCCGTGAAATGCGTTGTTCCGTCGGGGCAATAGACGGTCTTTGTTATAACCTCGTCAGCAGGAAACGCTCCGTATAGGGGTGCGATACGTTGTTCCAGCGTGTCTGCCATTTTAAAAAGACAGAAAGTTGTCGTATCTGGGTATTGGTCGATATCGTAAACATAATCCTCGTGAAAAATTTGCTGCAAGACAGAGTCGCGGATATCGGTTTGTGCACGCTTATCGGCAGAATTTTCGGCGGGTTCCTTCGGATCCCCTTTATAGGTTTCATCCCGGTAGTCTATCGGCCATTCGTAATCAATCGGCTTGCAATCATTTTTTTTCCCTGAATTACTGCTGGACGATTCAATAATGGTCGAACTGCTAGATTTGTCCCCGACGGTTGAGTTTCCGGAGTCTGCCGTTGAGGTGTCGGAGCCTGCGGTCGCTTCTTCGTTGTCACTGGAGGCTTTTGTGGCGGAATCGCCGGAACACCCCGCCCAGAAGAGCGCTGCAGATATAAGGATGATTTTGTTCAAGAATTTGTGGATGTTCATAGGCTTTTTTGAAATATATCTTTTTTTTACTTGTTTGCCAATATAATCCTTTCTTGTTTCCAAAATTTAAAAACTAAATTTACGCCCGTTTTCAAGGTAATACATGGGCGTTTCAAAGACGAACATAGATATGCTGAACGGGCCCCTCGGGAGAAAAATCCTGAGGTTCGCCATTCCTATTGCCTTGAGCAGCATTTTCCAGCAGATGTTCAACTTGGCAGACGTCGCCGTGGTGGGGCAGTTCGCGGGCGACAAGGCCCTAGCGGCCGTGGGTGCGAATACGTTCGTCATCAATATGCTCATCAACCTGTTCGTCGGAATTTCCGTGGGTGCGAACGTGGTGGTGGCCAATTCCATCGGCGCGCGCAGCTACCGCTCCGTGACCCGCAGCGTCCACACGTCGGTGATGGTGGCGTTCTTTAGCGGGATTTTCCTCTCATTCGTGGGAATCTTTTTTGCAAGGCCGATTCTCGAACTGATTTCGACGCCTTCTGACGTATTGGACATGGCGGTACTTTACCTGCAAATCTACTTTGCCGGCATGCCCTTCGTGATGGTCTACAACTTTATCGCCGCAGTGTTGCGCAGCAAGGGCGATACAAAGCGGCCGCTTTACGTGCTCATGGTGGCGGGCGCCGTCAATGTGGCGCTGAATTTGATACTTGTGGCGGGCTTTGGCATGGGTGTGGCGGGCGTTGCGATTGCGACGGTCATCGCCAACATCATCAGCGGAATTACCCTGTTCTACATTCTGTTGCACGAGGTGGGTCCCTTCAAACTGGAATTCTGGAAGTTGCGCGTGACGCCCTTCTTCTTGAGCCGAATATTGCGCGTTGGGCTCCCGACGGGGCTGCGCGGCGTCGTATTCTCGTTCAGCAACGTGTGCTTGCAATCGGCCATCAACAGCCTGGGCTCCGCTACTGTGGCGGCCTCGTCCATCGCCCTGAATTACGAGTTTGTTGTGTATTACTGGCTGAGTTCATTCTCGCAGGCTTGCGTGACCTTCGTGGGGCAAAACTTCGGCGCAAAGAACATGGAACGTTGCCGCCGCACGGTTCGCTGGACACTTCTGCTCGGGTGTTCGACCACTATCGTGCTGAGTGCGCTCTGCTGCATTTTCGCAAGGCCCATGCTGAGCGTATTCACCTCCAATACCGAAATCATCGAAATCGCATCCATCCGCATGTACATGGTAGTAGGGCTTCTCGCCATCAACGTCTTTTTGGACGTGTTTTCGGGCGCACTTTCCGGAATGGGTAAGTCGCTACCGCCGGCACTCACCTGCATGGCGGGCGTCTGCGGCATCCGCATTCTCTGGGTGATTTTCGTTTTCCCCAGGTACAAGTCGTTCGCCTCGCTGATGGTCGTCTACCCCATCAGCTGGGTCATCACGATTTCGGTCATCATGGGAATCTATTTCTACAACATCAAACGGCAGAAATTTTAGCCCTGAGTTTTTTGTCAGACAAAGGTTCTGCGATGTTCAGGTTGATAATGGCATCGCTTTTTAATTCGCCTACAATATTGATTTTCTTTCCGCTGGACAGGACGATTGCGTCGCTCTTGAGAAAATGGGGCTTACAACTTTGTCTTGACTCTGTCAAGTCTTTTTCTTGGAAACGAAATTATTTGAACAGAGCCTTCACCGCGCTCACTTCGCCGGGAAGCCTTCGAAGAAGCCCCCCGTCAACGCAGGGGTGTCGAGCGGAAGCCCATGGACAAGGATGCGGCCATTACCTTCCGCAGCAAGCTTCACGGAAGCAACATCACCCAGCCCGAAATGTTCCCGCATTTCCGAGGAGACCTTGGCCGGGCGCTCCTCGATAAACGTCTCGATGAGCCCGAGCTGACTCTGCATCCTCGATGCGCTCTGCTCCCAGCGTTTCTGGTCACGCGGGATTTCCGCCTCGATTTCCGACATCATCGCATCGAGTCGTTTGCGAACGCGGCCACTTTCGAAATTCATCGCAAGCAGTACGGCCATGCGGTTTATGAACGCGGCCTTGAATCCATCATTCTCGAGCAGGCGGCGCAGAAGCAGCGTATGCTCGGGGCCGTTCGGCCAACCGGGGCCATCTTCCGCCGTCACGAAGTCAAAAATATTTATGTCCTTGTACTCGCTGTACTCGTTCCCCATGCCGAAATCGAGGTCGTACAGGAACCACTTCCACTTGGTCTGCGGATTGGTGCCACGCCATTTCTTCATGTTGTTGGCAGGCCAGTCGCGGTTATCCGCATATATCTCGGTATGCATGTAGTTGAGGTAATTGTCCACATCCATCCGCGTTGCAACATAGGCGTAGTTTTCCGCATCGTTCAAATCGTTTTCCTCGATCCAGTCTATGAGCGCCTCGTAGTCAACCGCGGAACCCGCCGACACTGTATTATCCGCCTTGATAAGGTCAACGGAGCCCGGGTCGATTCCGTAATGCGTTTCGAAGTAGTATTCCGTACTGCGCTCGCGGATGCTGTGAATGCCGAAGTACTCGCCATTGTAATAGACGACCGCAAATCGTCCGCGCTGATAATCGACGCCGAGTCCTTCGCTGATGGAACTTGCAAGCCTGTCGCGGACGTAGTCGTTGTCGAAGTTGCTGCCGTTATTGCGCAGCAGGAACACCTTGAATTCCTTCAGTTCGGGAAAATCGGGGAATAGCGCATACTTGAGGCGGCTTTCGCCATACTTTTCGCGGAAGGTGATGGCGACCGACTTCTTGCGACTCTGGCGGCTGTAATTGCCGAATATCTTGAGGCCCGCGTTGTGCGCGAAGGCGGGCGTCTTTGTCCCCGGTTCCATGAATTCCACCGCCACGGGGATTTCCTTGTCGAGCCAGTAGTTCGCGCCGTAATGCGGTTCCTTCTCTTGCGCGAATTTCCCTTCCATGTAGATTCCCGAATCAGGATCGAAGAGCGAATTCGGGTCAGCCGACAGGAACACCGCAGGGACGGCGGGAGCATCCTCGAACACGTAGGTACGCGTGACTACATCGCCCGGCAACATGTCATCCGCAAAACTCGCACACCGAAGCACCGTCGTCTTGACAATTTGCAGGTCCGTCACCGCGGGGCTATTTTTCGCAGGAGCCTTGCCATCGCTTTCGCAACGGACGGATGCATCCCCGGGGAAACTCACCGCAAAGGCCTGCGCGTAGAATCCGGACGGAGGAAGTTCCGCCAAGGTATCCAGCGAGGGCGAGCGCGACTGCGCCACGATTTTCGCAGTCAGTCCATAGGGGGTCGGATCCGCAAAGCCAAAGCCGTCGCTTGCCCCATCCGCAAAAGTCCCGTAGCTCCAGGATTTTCCGATGGGAAGTTCCGGGTAGGCCACGGAATCAACGATGGCCGTATCCGCATTCACCAGGTAGAGCGAGCCACCCTTCTTCGAAAGCTTGAAGCCTGCATGCGGTTCGTGACCACGATTCCGGACAAAATAATCGAACACCTTGAGCGTCATTTCCTGCGACTCGTTCGACTCGGGGCTGATACGTGTACCATAGATGTTTTCAAGGTCGGGGAAAGTAGAGCCCGTCGGAATTCGTGCATGATAGACCGTCGAGGAATCCCCCGTACCGGTAAAGACAAACTCATAGCCCTTCCAGTCGTCAACATCGGGTTGCGTCAGGCGGAAGGAGACCTTCCTGTCCTTGGTGATGTAGGCATGCAAGAACAGCTCGTTCGCACCGGAAATGTCGAGCACGTCGTCCTTGCCGGAGTTGCCTGTTCCAACAAATACGGCAATCGACGACCAGCCGAGTTCTTCGTTCTCGCCCAGCTGCATGATGGCTCCCACGCGACGAACGTTCCCCTCCTTGAAGCAGTTCTTCTGTTGCCCGGGCAGGGGTTCCGCGTAGCTCTCACCCGGCGGGTCGCTCTGCGCGTCCGTCCAAGTCCAGCAACCGGGACCGATCATGTCAAGCGTATCGTGTGGCAACACGTAATCGGGATAGTTCTTTCCCGACATGAATACGAGTAACTGGGAGCTGGGCGCCATCTTTACATTGCCGAACTTCCACTTGAACGGGGCTTCCTGCGAATCGGTCAGGTACATCCCGGACAAATCCACCGTGTCCGCCGAGGTGTTGAGGATTTCCACCCAGCCCGCATCATCGCCCTCGTGGTCTTCGAAATCGATATTGATGGGATCGACCTCGGTAATCTTCAGCGGGCCTCCCGCAAAAGGCAAAAGCGATTCGGCGGCAGAACCGGAGTTGTCGATTTCATCCGTGCCCGAAGATCCCTGCGAGCTGCCATCGTCGGAACACGCCGCAAGCATCCATGCCGCGAGCACACTCCAAAATACAGTTATGGAAAGATGTCTACACACCATAACTAGAATCTATAATCTGAAAATCAAAAAGTCTCTGACAAACGTACTAGTCGTCGGCAGCAGAGGCGCCAACGGCCTGTTCGAGCGTGGTCGCGCCGTCCAAGGCCTTCTGGATACCGTCCATACGCAGCGTAATCATGCCGCATTCCTTCATGGCGGCACGCTTGATCACGTCGCCCGAAGAACGCTTGATGATGAGGTTACGCACCGTCTCGTTCGGCACCAGGAACTCGTAGATACCGCAACGTCCCTTGTAACCCGAGCCGTCGCACTTTTCGCAACCGCGGCCGTGGTAGAACTGCATTTCCGGAGACAGGTGGAGTTCGTCACGCATGGCCTGCGAGATTTCCACGGGTTCCTTGCAGTACTTACAGATGCGGCGCACAAGGCGCTGGGCGAGCACGCCCTTGATAGCGGTAGACACAAGGAACGGTTCCAGACCCATTTCGAGCAAACGCGGGAAAGCACCGGCAGCATCGTTCGTATGCAACGTACTGAAGACCAAGTGACCCGTCAGAGCGGCTTCGATAGCCATGGACGATGTCTCCTGGTCACGCATTTCACCGATCATGATGACGTCCGGGTCCTGACGGAGCAAGGCGCGGATGCCCGCGGCGAAGGTAAAGCCCGCCGCATTGTTGATCTGTCCCTGGTTCACGCCGTCGATATTCAATTCGACCGGGTCTTCCATGGTAGAAATATTGATCGTACTATCAAGAATCTCACGAATAGAGGCGTAAAGCGTGGTAGACTTACCGGAACCCGTAGGACCGGTCACGAGCACAATGCCGTTAGGAGCGTTAATCGCGTCGATGAACTGCTTGAGGACACGCGGGTCGAAGCCCATGTCCTTCAGCGGGAACTGTCCCGAGTTCGGGTCCAAGATACGCATAACGATCTTTTCGCACACGCCGCGCTTACGCAGGGAAATCGGGAACGAGCTCACACGAAGGTCGACTTCGGCGCCCTTGTAACGCACGGTAAAGCGGCCGTCGAGGGGGCGACGCTTTTCGGCGATGTCCATCTTGGAAAGGAGCTTGATACGCGAAAGGATCTGCGGCATAAGGCGCGCCGGGATAGGCGGCTGCACCTGCAGGTCACCGTCAATGCGGTAACGGAGCTTGAGGAAGGTTTCCTGCGGCTCCAGGTGAATATCAGATGCGTGACGGGCAATGGCTTCGTGGATAAGCGTCGTCACAATCTTCACGACCGCGCGGCCTTCTTCGTCACTCAGTTCGGGTTCGTCACTACCGCCCTGACCGCGTTCGACGGTCTCGAGTTCCTCGCCGTCCTTGGTCTCGCCGATCAATTCGGCAAGGGATTCTTCCTGCGAGCCGTGGCCGGCGAACACGCGCTCGATGGCCTTCTGCACGTCGGAATCGGACGC
Source organism: uncultured Fibrobacter sp. (assembly GCA_946408125.1). Taxonomy (GTDB): domain Bacteria; phylum Fibrobacterota; class Fibrobacteria; order Fibrobacterales; family Fibrobacteraceae; genus Fibrobacter. The sequence goes on along the minus strand of CAMJQW010000004.1, from coordinate 22,948 downwards.
CATCACAACGTCCACTTCCATCTTGACCTTGAACTTCACGATGTTGATGACGCGCATGTTGGTGGGGTCCGTCATGGCGAGCGTCATGGCCTCGCGAACGACGCGACGGCCGTCTTCCGTTTTGGAAACGTACAGCGGCACCACCTTGTAAGTCTTGCAAAGGTCTTCGGGCAGGTAGGTATACGCCTCGGGGTCGATGGCGAAATTGTCGAGCTTCACGTAAGGGACTTCGAACTGGCGCGAAAGGATTTCGACCAGGCGTTCCTCGGGCATGAATCCCAAGTCCACCAGCGTGCGGCCCAGGCGCTTGCCGGTAGTCTTCTGCGTCTCGAGCGCCTTATCCAGCTGTTCGTGCGTAATGTACTTCTGGGCGAGGAGCATCTCGCCGATACGCATCTTGGTGGTGGACTGCATCTGCACGCCAAGGATGCTCGTGAGCGTGTCCTCGCTGACCATACCGAGTCGGATGAGGATTTTCGCGAGGGCCATACCCGTGCGCTTGTGTTCCGAAATGGCGTGGTTCAGCTGGTCTTCATCCAGTACGCCCTGGCGAAGCAGCAATTCTCCCAAGTTCATCTTTGTATTTGTAATCATAAATGCGACCAAGCCTGAGCGTTGACTGAAACCTTCTCCCCGTCCGGGCGGACCATGACGACACCGGCGCCCTCTTGCACCGTGCCTATCCTGGAGACGCTCCCCGCGGGTAAATCTAATGGAAATATATCATTTTTGCAAGAAACGGTGAACAGGAGGCCGTATTCCTCCCCTCCATTCATGGCGAAATCGAGCGGATCCAGGCCATACCGCCTTGACAGGCGCAGCACTTCCGCGTCGATAGGCAGCAAATCCTCCCGGATTTCGATTTTCACGCCCGAAGAGAGCGCGACATGGTTGAGTTCCGAGGAGAGCCCGTCGCTTATGTCCATGCAGGCCCCGTCCACGCCGGCGCGCACCAAGTGCGCGCCCATGCCTTCCTCGATTTCGGGACACAGGTGGAAGCGCACGAGTTCAGGGAACTCGGGCGCGGCCTCCGGATGGTTCGAAAGGAGCCAGAGCCCGGCCGCCGACTTTCCTAGACTGCCTGCCACATATACCGTATCGGCAGGCCGGGCGCCACTGCGTACAAGCGCCCTCGCCGAGACCTGCTCACCCAGGAGCGTCGTCGAGAACATGCCCACCTCGCCCGCGACCGTATCGCCGCCAATCAGCGCAATCCCGCGCTTCGCGAAGCCTTCGGACACGGCCTTCACCACGCGGTCACGCACGTCCGCGCTCCAATGCTTGTTCACGCACAGGCCAAACAGCGCAAGCCTCGGGCGGCCACCCATCGCGGAAATATCCGAGACGTTCGAGACGATGTGCTTCTCCACCGCCTGCTCCGGCGTCGACCAGTCGAGGCGAAAATGCGTCCCCTCCACGGAGAGGTCCTTGGTCGCGAGCCAACCGTCGAAGATGGCGCAGTCGTCACCCGCGCCGAGCCACTCCCGGAACTGGGGTGAACGCTCCACGAGATCCGCCGGATTTTCAAGGATTTTCGAGACAAGTTTGAATTCGCCGAGGTCTGGAAACATGTCTAGAATGTAGCAATTTCTCCCCGCGAAAAAACATCTTGGCGATTTTCTGTGGATAAGTCGGTTACAAGTTTGTCATAGAAAATAAAAATCAAAAATAGGCCATTTTGTTTATCCACAAATCGCCCTAAATAACCTATTTTTACGCCCGTGGGACACATATTCTTCATAACGCCGTCATCGCCGGGAAGTCTCGACAAGATGAGCCAATGGACTCTCCGCTGGCTCCTGCAGAACGATATGGCCGACGACGCCACGATGTACACCTGCAATTCCATCGAGGACGCGCAGGACATCCTTGAAACCGCCCTCATCGAAGGCGAGTCCCCCGCGCTCATCGTGTTCGACCACGCCGACAGGGCCAAGGACGTGAACCTCAAGTTCAGCAAGAAGCTGCATGCAGCGATTCCCGAATCGTGGATCGTGGAAATCGTCCCCGACGAGATGCCCATCGAAAAGAGCGACGGAAGCCTGTTCTGGATACGCCGCCCCGTGGACGAGGACGAATGGTGCGAGACGCTCGAGCAAGTGCTGCGCCGCACGCCGACCCCGCAATGGGCTGACGCATGATCAAGGGCGTAAGCTACTTCGGAGTGCGCTCGCCAAAGCATGCGCTGGCCGACATGGCCGACATCAAGGCCGCAGGATTCAACGCGGTGCTCCACACCTGGAGCGAAGAAGACCAGCAATACTACTTCGACACCATGAAGGAAATCGTCGACCGGACTGCAGAGCTCGGTTTATCGGTCTACGTGAACCCGTGGGGAGTGGGCCGCGTATTCGGCGGCGAAGCATATTCGGAACTCACCGCACGCAACCACGATTTATGCCAAGTGGCGCTCGACGGCAAGCCCAAGGTGGCCGCCTGCCCGAACCATCCGGAATTCCGCGCGTACATGCACAAGTGGATTGAATCCGTGTGCGCTACGAAGGTGAGCACGATTTTCTGGGACGAACCGCACTTTTATTTTGAGAAGGGCGGACTTACCAACTGGAGCTGCAGGTGTGAAAGCTGCCGCAGGCTTTTTCGGGAACGATTCGGTTACGAGATGCCCGAACAGCTCACAGACGACGTGAAGAAATTCCGCGAAGAAAGCTTGATTGATTTCTTGGACGAGATGACGCGCGATGTGCACGCGCGCGGCAAGCGCAACTGCGTGTGCATGCTGCCGCCGTGGTTCCCCGCGGGTCTCGACGACTGGGGCCGCGTGGCCAAGCTGGAAAGCGTAGACGAAGTGGCCAGCGACCCGTACTGGGAACGCGGCGCCACCGAGGAATGGGTCCGCGAGAAGTATGCCGAGACGGCGAAGAAGCTCGTGGATGTCGCGGCCCGCTACGGGAAGGCCGTGCAGATGTGGATCAAGGCGTACCAGATAGAAGCGGGCCGCGAGAACGACCTCGCCATCGCCGTCCAGGAAAGCCGTGCCGCTGGGATTGACAACATCTTTGCATGGAGCTACCGCGGCACCGAGACGCTCAGCTGGCTAAAAAGCGACAACCCGGACGAAGTCGCCCGGGTTTTCAGGAAATCGCTCGGTCTCTAACTGAACGCACAATCGCTAATTACTTCGCCACGCGAACCATCGTGGAGCCATTCTTCGATTTTGCGATGAACATGCCGCCCGTTTTCACAAGGGGTTTCGCGCTGGCACGGAGTTCCTGCATTCCAGAGGCCCGCACCGTTCCAAGATAGTTGCCATTCATGTCGAACATGCGGTAGCTTTCGGTTCCGGTCGCATGCGATAGCGCAGGCCTTACAAAGTCTGTGCATCTGTCAACGCAAACGATTTCGTCTTCTCCGAACACAAAGTAATCCACGTCCATCCAGGAACCGGTCACCGTAAAGCGCAATATGTGTTCGCCCGCAGGGAGGTTCACCGTCGCCCGCACCTTGTTGTAGTCGTCGTAGTTGTCCTCGCCTTCGTTTTTCGGGACAGAGATTACTTCCGTGATGTTCTTGCCGTCAAGCGACATCTGGAAACCGGAAGTCTCGTTTGCGGATGCAACCGCCGCCAAGAAAACGTACTCGCCCGCTTCCTTGACATTCACGCTGTATTCGAGCCATTCGCCTTCCTGGTTGTAGCCCACGATGTAGCCCGTCGCCTTCTTGTAAATATCGACGCCCGTACCTTCGCGGTAATTGCTGCCGCCGTGGTCTTCGGAATCGTTTTCCTTGTAGGAGTCGTTGCCCGAGCCGACACCCGGGATGTCGAAGTCTTCGGCCTCGATCTTGCCGGGAATTTCAAACGATTTGCCCTTGAACGGCTTCTGCGGTTCAGGTACCACCGGAGCGCGGTTCACCGCCTTGAGCATCTGTTCGGCATAGCGTTTGCCGAATGTCACGTAGGCATCGTGACCGAAGTGGTAGCGGTCCACGCCGTTGCCGTCAAGGCCTTCGGAAGAAGCGTAATAGGTATTATCCATCGTGTTCGGGAGTTTCGACACGCGGTCGGAATAGCAGCAGCCCGAACGCAGGAGCTCGCCCGCCACGAACGGCACCGTATCGGAACTCATGTCGAGCGCCTTGAGGATATCGTCGCGGGTTTTCTTCACGATTTTCGGCCAGTCCGGGTAGCCGCCGTCGGTTTCGCCCTGGTGGAAGATGAACCCCTTGATGACGCCCACCTGCTGCGCCTTCTTCGCGATATCGATAATCGTCTTCGTCACGTTGCCGTCGCTCGCGTATTCCTTCGCGTAGTTCTTGAGCCAATCCTCCGCCGTAGAGAGGTAACTCGCATATTGGTCCTGGTCGAACAGCTTGATGCTTGCGCCGCCCACCGCAACCGGGATAATCCCGATGGTCACGTCGGGCATGCTGTCGGCCATCGTGCGCCCGAACCAGTCGGCAATCGAAATCGTGGTGCCGCAGTTGAAGAGCGATGGCACCGCCGGGTAGACCTCGCCGATGGTGTTGCGGCCCTTGCCCGAGCATTTCTGCGTCGCAAAAATCTTGAAACGCGGATTTTCGACCTTGTCGGCGTTTTCGGCATTGGCCGTGCCGCCCATGTTGGACTGGCCGTACGCGATGTAGATGTGGAAATTCGGGTCCGGAGCGGCACCAGCAGGCGCGGTTCCGAACGCAAAGAAGCCCGCGGCAAAACACGCCACGGACGTGAACCGGGTGAGTTGTTTAAACATTCCCATACATACTCCTTTCAAACAACATCCTAAATCTACCCTCTAAAACGCAAAAAGGGCGCCCGAAGCGCCCTTGTTCTATAGACAGATTGTCAATGCGTACAAAGAAAGCCCCCAGCCGAAACCAGGAGCGTTTCTAATATGCGATAGAACCGAGCGGTCTTATTTCGCGCGTTCGAGGTAAGAACCGTCGCGGGTGTCCACGCGGATCTTGGTGTTGTTCTCGATGAACAGCGGGATCATCACCTTGGCGCCGGTTTCGAGGATGGCTTCGCGCATCACGTTACCGCTGGTGTTGCCCTGCACTGCCGGAGGAGCTTCCACGATCATCAGGTCGACAAATGTCGGCGGAATGACTTCGATCGGCAAGGTAGAACCGCTCTTCGGGTCCTTCCACCAAGTGACTTCGACGGTAGCGCCGTCAAGCAGCCACACTTCGCAGCCGTTGAGGTGTTCCTTCGAGATTTCTTCAGTTTCCTGGTTTTCGTTGTTCAAGAAGTACCAAGTTGCACCGTCGTTGTAGAGGTACGTCATTTCGGTGTAGGTCACTTCGGCTTCTTCGACCGTGTCGCCGCTCTTCCAAGTGCGTTCGAGCGTGCGGCCCGTCACCAGGTTCTTGATGCGGACGCGGTTAAAGGCCTGGCCCTTACCCGGCTTCACGAACTGGTTTTCGATGATTTCGTACGGCTGACCATCAACCATGATTTTTAACTTCTTGCGGAATTCGTTGGTGCTTACAGTACCCATATTATCCTCTTGTTGATTTTGATTCTAAATTTAGCAATATAATGGAAAGCCCCGTAACCGCATTCACGCAAATTTCTGACTTTTTGGAGTATCTCGGCGACGATTTTACCGCAAACGAAGCCGTCGCCGGCGCCATCGCGGGGCTAGACCGCAACCCAAAGTTCCCGTTCCTGTGTTCGCGCCACTACGCCGACCTTATCAAGAAGGCTAGCGAACCCGCGGCACTGCTGCGCGAGATCCTGCCGATTACGGACGAGCTCAAAAAGGTGGACGGATTCGTGGACGATCCCGTCGGGGACCTGCCCGCGGGCAAGGCGGAAAGCATCATCCAGAAATACGACCGGCGCGCCCTGATTGTCTCGACCGCCACCTGCGGTGCCCGTTGCCGCTTCTGCTTCCGCAAGAACTACCCGTTCCGAAGCGTCCCGGACATCGCACGCGATGTCGGCAACTGGCTCGACACGCACAGCGACATCTGGGAAGTAATCCTTTCGGGAGGCGACCCGCTGACACTCGGCCCCGGAGCCTTCCGCGACCTCGTGGAAGCAATCGCCATGCACGGCTCGGTCACGACACTCCGCATCCATACGAGGACTCCGGTGATGCGGCCAGACCTCGTAATGCAGCATTTTGAACTTTTACGCGAACTGCCTGCCCGTTTTGACTGCGTGCTGGTATCGCACGTGGACCATCCCGACGAACTCGACGAGGAATCGCAGGCCGTATTCGGGCAGCTCAAGTATGCCGGATGGACGCTGTTGAACCAGGGCGTGCTGCTGAAAGGCGTGAACGACAGTGCCGCGACACTCGAAAAACTGAGCCGCAGGCTATTCGAGCAGGGAGTCCTCCCCTACTACCTGCACCAGCTGGACCACGCGAACGGAGTCGCCCATTTCGAACTCGACGACGACCGCGCCCGCGCACTGATTGCCGAAATCCGCACCAAGCTCCCCGGCTACATGGTGCCTAAGCTCGTGCGCGAGATTGCTGGAGAGAAGAGCAAGACGCCGGTCTAGAACAGCGTTTTCACCCCAAAGCCCAAAATGCCGTCGAGGTAGTTGCAGCCGTTGCGCAGGGCGTAATACAGATTGATACTCCAGTTGCCCCGGTACTGCGTAAAGCCAAGACCGTAATTCTGCTCGCGGGCCCAGCCGTGTCCCGGATTCATGCGGCGGTACAGTCCCGGCTGATAGAACACTTCCACGCTCAAGTCATAACCGTCCTGCCACAATAGCGCGAATTCCGAGAATCCGAAAGAGCGGCTACGAAGCATGCGGTACTGCATTCCCTTGAAGCTTTCCAACCCGCCTAACGCAAAAAGGTCCATCCGACCGAGGGTCGCATCGGTCGGGAATACTCCTCCCGCAGCCCCGGTAAAGCGCGAAATGAAGTTCCCGTACAGCGGCATGTAGGCGACCATACGGGCGTTCGCCTTCAAGAAGTTGTCGAGAGAATCGGGGCGGTCCATCTTCCATACGAGGGTACCGTCCATGCGCCACCCGCTGCGCGGCAAGATGAACCTGTCGAGCGACACGTAGGACATCTCGAACGAGGAAAGCTTTCCGTCATTGCTTATCCCGAGGAAAACGCCCAACATAAAGTCGAAGCCGATGTCGCGCGTGACACCGAGTTCACCCACGGCAGTCTTTTCCGAAATTTCCGAATCCTCGTCAAAGCTACCGCGCACGACCGCGTTCCAGGAAGTCCCGAAAATCCAGGGTTCCTTGTAGCTGCCCGTCAGGTGACGGGAATCCTCGCCCGAAAAGCCTTCCAGCATCAGGTCGCGCGCCGTTCCCGCAATGTTGTAAAGTTCTACGTCCACAAGGCCTTCCCAGACATTGTCCTCGCTCGAATAAGTCAGCAGGCCCTCGGCGCGCGAGACGTTCGCCCTGCGCATGCTGAATGCCGGAATGATGCGGTTGCGGGAAGCATCGCGGAAGAGCTTCGTCGGAGCAGTCATCTCGTAGTAACCGAGTCGTGCGAGCTTGCGTTCGGAGCGTTCGAGGTCCGAAAGCGATACCGGATCGCCCTCCTCGAGCCCGCTCAACTTGCGGAACACTTCCGCTTTCGTACCGCCATTATCCAAATTTTCGGGAGCGGCCCACACGTAACCGGGGCCGCGTTCCAGGCGCAGTTCAAGCAGACGCGACGGGCCTTCCCCTCGCAGGTTCCCAAGGACGCGCACCGCGACAAAGCCCTTGTCCTCGTAGTAGCGTTCCAGTTTCGCGGCAAGGGGTTTCCAGGCATCGCAGGGATTGTCGCGGGCAGGCGCCATCTGCGATTCGTCGAAGGCGTCGTGTTCCCCGACCCATGCGATGCTGTCGACGGAACACACCTCCCCGCCCTTCGCCAGCGCGAAAGCCACAAGGAGCAATATGTATACGATCTTCCACATCAGAACACCGCCCTCGCTTCCGTACTCAGCTTCTGGAAGACATTCTCTTCCGCATCGCCGAACCGCAGCACGTAATGCAGCCCAAGCGAGATAAAGTCATTGATATCCACGGACGCGGACGCCTCGAAACGGTAAGTGCGCCCTTCGCTGTAACCCGACATCATCTGGTACGGCACGACATCGTCGCCGCTTTCCATCTGAACTGCCGAGAACTGCACGAACGCGTCGCCAATGCGGTCCTTCGCGTAACCGAGCCGCAGAGAGGCTTCCCAGAGGTAAGCGTCGAATTCGTAGCCAGCATCGTCAGAGCCCTCGCCCACGCGGTAGCGGCCTCCCGGCTGCACGTAGAACGCTTCCAGGAAATCGTAGCGGTAACGTCCGGAATAGTCGCGGGTATCCCATTCCAGATCCTGCATCGCCTGCAGTTCTTCCTGTTCGAGGAGGAACGTCGCACCGACAAAGTGGCTTTCGTTTATCTGGAATCCTGCATCCACATTGTGATGGAATACCGTCTCGAAATACGCCATGGAACTGAGTTTTTTGTCGTAATCGGCACCCGGCTTGTACGTCGCATATAATCCCGAAGGATGCGTCCATCCCATGCGAGCTTCCCACGAAACCGTACCGGAGGTAACCTTCCGCAACTGATGCGGGCTTGCCGGCGGGAAGAACAACTTCTTTCCGGTCGTGTCCTCGCCCGATGCGCTATACATGCCGCCCAGCGTAATATCGCGCAGGATTCCCCGGCGCACGCCGAAGCTCAAACCGGGAACCCATTCCATGTCGATGGAGAACGCCGCATTGGAGGCGCGCACCGCCCCGACGGAATCGTTGCGGCCCATGCCCTCGTAAACGAAGTCGCCGTTGTCGACATCCTCGATGAACGTTCCCGTAAGGCTATCGTAACGCACGTCGCCCGTACCGGGCGCCACCGCCTTGTAGACGGGAGTATAAGTCTGCTCCTCCGTAAGTCCCAGCTTGTAGCTCACGTTTCCCGAAATACCGCGATCGTCGTCCGCGACATGCGCATCCACGTTTCCCATCCAGGAATGTTCCGCATCCGAGGAATCGAGTTTCCTGCGTTCGTACTGCAAGAAATGCTCGATGCCGAATCGGTGCCCGCGGTATTCGGCGGTCTGCGTCCACACAATCGAGCGCAACGAATCGGACCATTCGTCGCCATAAGTATCGCCCCTGCGTTTCGCAAGCTTTTCCTCGACGCCTTCGCTCGCGTTCCAGCGGTTTCCCACCAGCTGAAAACCGGTTCCCGTCTTCCCATACGCGATTTCGTCTTCAACCGCGTCATCCGCACCATCGATAGCATCCGTAATCCGCGTGTAGCGCAGGTCGAAGTTCCCGAACGGGCGCCACAATCCCTGCAGGTATTCCGCGCCGCCCAGCGTCTGGTAGCGTTCCTTTTCCACCTCCTGCACACTCGCCACGCGCACCACGCCCACATCGCTCGAAACCTCACGCGTCTTGTGGACGAGCGAGAGTTTCGCACGCGAAGAATTCCAGTCTTCATGTTCTCCCTGACGGTATCCCCAGAGGGCATTGGTGTACCAACCCGTGGCTAAGCGGGTGCGCATGCCAAATTCATCGTGCCGCAGGTCACCCGACGTAATCGCGGAACTGTCGAGATCCCATTCATCCAGGAGCCTGTAGGCATTCCAGTCCTGGTCTCCGCCCTGGAACATGTCGGCACGATAGCCGTCTTCAATAAAGTTACCGTAAACCGAGAAGGCCACGGGAAATTTCTTCATCTGTTCCGAGGAGTCTGTCGTCAAGAACCACCGGTAGGCGCGTCCCTCGGGCCCGTCGATATCGTGCGAGACCGTGTTTGTATCCTGACGGTTCATCGCGATTTCCAGGTCGGCATAATAACGCCTGTCGGCCTGCATACGCATGCGCGCGCCGAAGCGCTCCACACGTTCGGGCCTCGTAAGCGGCGAAAGGGAATCGACGCCACCGGGCAGGGAATCGTTCGAGCGGAAGAGCTCCCCGCCATTATCGGACTTGAGCGCCGCATAATCGTCATCGGTCCACACGCCGCGTTTCAAGCGGTCGCGATCATTTTCCAGACGGAATCCCGACATATCCAAGTAGAGGTTCGGATGCCTGTACTTCGCCTTCGCTGCATACAAATTAAAGATATTCTCGTCTTCGTACGAATCGTACTCGATACGGATCTCGTCGTCGGGGCCGGGAACCTTCGGTCCCCTGAAATCGAGCAGGCCGCCGGCATAATTCATTTCGTAATCCTTACCGCGCGTAAGCTTGTTCCCGTTTACCCAGACCGTTTCCGATTCCGGGACAAGCGAGAGGTAGGCGCCATCGCCGCTGACCGCATAGCCGTCGCGCTGTCCGCTCACACCGTTCATCACGACGGTCCTGCGGTCAGTGCGGTCCGTGCCCGCGGCGCCGCGCACTTCGGTATAGCCTGCGCGGAGCCCGGCCATGGCGCCGAGCGTGGAGCGTTCCAACGAGAATAGCCCCATGTTGTCGTCTTTCCAGGTCAGGTCCCCCAGGTGCACCATCCAGTGCTTCGATTCCGCACGAAAGTAAATGCGGTCCACTTCCTGTAGCGTTGCCGTCGTCTGGTCGCCCGCGCGGCGGTCCACGTCGTTCAGCAAGGCATCGATGTATACACTGTCGCCGACGAATCCCTGTATCGAGAGGCGCAGTTCCTGGTCCACTTGCGTACCGCCATCGCCCACGGTCACCTGCATCGTCTTGTAACCATGCGTCTCGAGTTTCGACGACGAACTGTCGCTACGGGCGGCAGCTTCTGCGACCGTCTTGTTCTGCACTAGGTAATCGGGATTCCATACGGGCAGGGAATCGATGTCCATGGCGAAGGATTCGCCAAAGGCAAGCGCGACGATAACCGCCTTGAGCCAGACCGCCCCGCGCATAGGAGCTACCTACCGGCGGAATCGATCATGAACTGCTTGCTCGAAAGCAACTTGCGGCCCGCGACCAGGTCTACGCTCCACTCGCCCGGCTTCAGGAGCTTGGGCGAAATCTCCGTATGGCAGACGCCGAGTTCGGACTGGGACGATTCGTTCTTGGATTCGATTCCCATCCTGCTGTCGGCGGACTTCACTTCGCAGGGCAGCACCTGTATGGTGTCGGTGCCCATGAACCAGATGTGCTTGAGCGTATCCTTCGCGAACTGCGCCGTATTCGAAATCGTCGAATAGAAATAAAGGCGGGTCGTCTCGTCGAACACGCTGTCCACGCCGAAAGGCGTGCCGCGCACGACGTTGCGGCAGACAACGCTCTGCGCGGGCGACAACTCCGTCTCCACGGAGTCGTCGACAGCGTGGTCCTCAATCCAGATATCAATAAAGCGATGGACAAAAAAAGCGGCAAAGACGGCCAGCACCAGAACGGTCGTCTTTCTAAGATTGCGAAGTGGCGGAATGCCAGCCACAGGAACTCCCGCTAGATAAGCTTACTCGTGTTCTGGGTGAATGCGGGGACCGCGTCCACCAGCTTCTCGACCAACAGGCGGTTGAAGTCGTCGATGCGGTTCGGAAGGCGTGAACCGGGGAATACCTGCACCAGCAGTAGGGCCTCGTCCACGGGCGAAATGTAGATCGAACGGTTCTCGCCGGAATAGGAAACGGACTGGAAAGTCTCGCCACCGAGCATCAGGCCGACCTGCTTCGCGGAGTCGAACGACGCCGTGCTGAGGACGGCGAGCGGAGTCGCGTCGATCCCGAGGGAACCGACTTCCGCAATGATCGAACCGTCGCGATGGCAGAGCACGATGTATTCTGCCTTCACGCTCGCCTGGTACGCAACCATCAAACGGCGAACTTTTCCAACATCATCAGAATAAATGGTAAAATCGCTCATTTCGCTAGAACCTACTTCTTCTTGGGAACGTACGGACGCAATTCGATTTCGTCATCAGCGGCTTCCTGCGGCTTGTCGACGACACGGCCGAAGGTCGGCATGCGGGAAACCGGGGCCGCCGCGCGGGGGCGACCAAAGGGCGAGGACGTAACTCCTTTCTGGAACAACCCCGAACCACTACCGCCAGACGGTGCTCCTCCGACAGGAGGCTTGGCCGCAAAGGAGGGCATCTTGAACGGGGACGCGGCAGGTGCGCTAGCCGCGGGAGCCGCAGCCGGCTTCGGCGCGGACTGGGTCACGGAAACGCCTTCCTTGGTGAGGGAGACGTCGTGCACGCCGGTATTGTTCACGCTCTCCGCAGCCTTGCGGAGGAAGCCCTGCTTCACGTTAAACTTCTCGATAACGAGCATGGCGATCGTCTTGAGCGTAGTGACCACGCCCTTGCCGTTATGGGCGGTCGCCGGGAAGAACGGGACGTTGCGCGGATTCAGTTCCGCGTTCATCTCGTCGAGGGAAAACACGTTGTCCATGTCGCGCTTGTTGTACTGGAGCACGAAGGGCATATCGTCAAGGTCCATGCCGTAGTCCTGCAAGTTCTGACGCAGGTTCTGGAGGCTCTCGATATTTTCGGCCTGACGCGAACGCTGGGAGTCGGCCACAAAGACAATTCCATCCACACCGCGGAGCACCAACTTACGGGTACTGTTGTAATACACCTGGCCAGGAACCGTATAAAGTTGGAAACGGGTCTTGAAGCCCTTGATATCGCCAAGATTCAACGGAAGGAAGTCAAAGAACAAAGTGCGGTCGCCTTCGGTCGCAAGCGAGACCATGTCGGTGCGCTTGTCCTGGGGCATCTTCTGGTGGATGACCTGCAGATTCGTCGTCTTTCCGCTTAGGCCAGGCCCGTAGTAGACCACTTTACAGCTAATTTCTCTTGTTGCAAAATTTATCGAAGACATTTTATATCCTTGATACTCTTAACCTTAATCTAGCAAATAAAAAATTTCGCACATGCTTTCACACCCGCAAAACGCCCATTTTCGGTAAAAAAGAGCAGATTGTCCGGGCAATACAAAACACCGGTGCACATCCGTGCATCGGCGTCTGCAAATAGAATCGATCGGGCAAGGAGCCGGGCTTCGCGATTAGGCGAAACCGTTGACGACCTTGGCGACCTTGGCCTTGTAGTTGGCAGCGCGGTTCGCGTTGAAACCGGCACGCTTGGAGCAGGCGGCCTTGTCGAGCATGCTGAAGAGCTTCGGCATTTCGGCGAGGGCGGCGTCCTTCGTGGTAGCGGTACGGATAACCTTGAGGCTAGCGCGGATCGCTGCACGGGCTGCACGGTTCATGGTATTGGCCTTTTCGGCCTGACGCAAACGCTTTTTGCAAGATTTATGTTGCGGCACCTTATATCTCCGGGTAAAACTTTCAAAAAATTGTAGGCACAAAGATAGTAAAGGTTTGCATTTTGTCAAGCCCTCCCAAACCTCAAAAAATGCTAATTTTGGGCAATATGATACCTTTCGTGAACTTGACAGGGCAGCGTGACGCCTACCGGGACGAACTCTCGGCAGCGGAAAAGGCCGTTCTGGACAGCGGCTGCTACATCGGTGGGCCCGAAGTCAAGGCGCTGGAAAGGGAACTCGTGGATTATTGCAATTCCGGCGCCGGAAATGGCGGCGCGGGACCCGAAACCCAGGCCATCACGTGCGCAAGCGGTACCGACGCGCTCACGCTCTCGCTCATGGCCCTCGGGGTCAGACCCGGCGACGAGGTCATCGTTCCCGACTTTACGTTCATCGCCTGCGCGGAATGCGTCTCGATGCTCGGGGCAAGGCCCGTCTTTGCGGACATCGATCCCGAAACGCTGCAGATCTTGCCGAGTTCGGTTGAATCCCTCATCGGGGAAAGGACGCGCGGAATCATCGCGGTGGACCTCTTCGGCCAGTGCGCCCCCTACGATACTTTGGTTCCGCTGGTGCGAAAGCACGGTCTGTGGCTCATCGAGGATGGCGCACAGGCATTCGGGGCATCTTCCGGGGCTCGCCGCGCCTGCACCTTCGGAGACATCGCGATTACGAGCTTCTATCCGAGCAAGCCTCTCGGCTGCTACGGGGACGGAGGCGCCGTCTTTACTTCGAACGCGCGGCTCGCCGAGAAGGTGAGGATGCTCGCGAACCACGGGAGCAAGGAACGCTACCTGCACGAGACCGTGGGCATGAACAGCCGGCTCGACGCATTGCAGGCCGCCGTATTGCGGGTCAAGCTCCGCCACTTCGAAGACGAACTGAAGGTGCGCCGCGAGAACGCCCGCAAGTACGATGATTTTTTTGCAGATTACAATGCGGGTCTTCGCGCTTCCGGAGGCGTTGACGGTGCAAAAATCGTGCCGCAAAAAATCGCGGAAGACAACACGAGCACCTACGCGCAGTATACGATTCTGGCCGAAAAGCGCGAAAGCTTTATTCGGGTCCTCGATGCCGCAGGAATCCCGCACTGCATCCACTACCCCATGCCGCTGCACCGCCAGCCCTGCTTCGAAAGTGACGCGGGTCGCGCCGAGAACAATGCCGACCGTGCAAGCCGGATGGCCGTGAGCCTCCCCGTCTGCGCCTTTACCGATGTAGATTTTATCATAGACAAACTGAGGGCCGCCCTATGAAGAACACCGACCTGATTCCCGAAATCGCGAACGACATGACCCCGCGCAAGGTCAAGGACTCGCAAACCGAAACGCACGCCATCGTGCATCCGGACAACACGAACGCGCTCCACAACGCCTTCGGCGGGTACCTGATGGGACTCATGGACGTAGCCGCCTGCGTAGTCGCGTTCAACCATGCGGGCCGCAAGGTGAACACCATCTCCATCGACGGGGTGCGGTTCTTCCGCCCGGCAACGCTCGGGACTATCCTCAACATCCACGCGAGCCTGAACCGCGCCTTCAACACCTCCATGGAAATCGGCCTGAAAATCACCGAAACCGACCCGGTAAACAAGTGCGAACTGCCCATCGCGCATGGCTACTTCACGTTCGTCGCCATCGGCGAAGACGGCCGCCCCACCGCAGTCGCCCCCGTGGAGCCCGAAACCGCCGAAGAAAAGCGCCGCTACGAGCAGGCGCTTGTCCGTCGCGAAGCAAGAATTGAATTGGGGAAGAAACTCCAGTAAAAGATCCTCGCCTTCGCGAGGATGACATTCCAGTGAGCGAGGATGACGTTCTGGCTTCCTGTATACAGGCGGAACCATTATTTATGTTCGGGGCTCTTTCTGAGCCCCTTTCCCATTTCTAAAATTGTGCCATGCGCGGACCCCAAAAAGACGTCAAAGACCGCTCCCTGATAAGCCTCTCCTGGCCGCTTATCCTCACGTTCGCCGTGGGCATGATCCAGCCCATGATGGACAGCTGGTTCCTCTCGCGCACATCCGAAACCGCAGCCGCCGGCGTCGGCGCCATGCTCCCGATTCTAGGGGCCCTGTTTACCGCACTCCACGCCTTCGCGCAGTCCGGCGCAAGCATCGTCTCTCAGTACATCGGCGCCAAGCAGAACAGCCATGCAAGCAGCACGCAGACGATGGTCCTCTTCGGGAGCATCTTGCTCGGGGTCGCCCTCACGCTCGTCATCTTCCCGCTTTCAGGGCATATCCCGCAATGGATGGGTCTCACCGAGGAACCCGCGAAATACGCGATGATGTTCCTGAGCGTCGTCTCGTTCGGGTTCGCCTTCCGCGCATTGCAGACCATCCTCACCGCACTCATCGCCACGCACGGCCTTACCGTATGGAACCTCGTGGGCAACACGCTCACCATCGCGAGTAACGCCGGCCTGAACGTCGTGTTCCTCGAAGGGTATTTCGGGCTTCCCAAGATGGGCGTTTACGGCGTGGCCCTCGCCACCGCGCTCTCGTGGCTGATTTCTTCGGGCATTTTGTGGATGGTGCTCAAGTTCAAGGTAAAGCACCAGAGCAAGGCCCGCGACTGGAAGCGCTCCCGCATACTCCTCCCCGACTGGGTGCGCATCGGCCTCCCCGCCGCCGCGGAACCCATCAGTTTCCAGCTTTTTCAGGTGTTCATCACCGCGATGGTCGTGTACGTGGGCACCACCGCGATGACCGCCCGCGTGTTTGCGGGCAACTTCGCCGCCCTCTCCGTGATTCTCGGGGTCGGCCTCGGCAGCGGAAACCAAATTCTCGTGGCACACCTCGTAGGCGCGCATGACTTTGTGAAAGCGAACCGCCGCGTCTACCAG
This sequence comes from uncultured Fibrobacter sp., assembly GCA_946408125.1. Taxonomy (GTDB): domain Bacteria; phylum Fibrobacterota; class Fibrobacteria; order Fibrobacterales; family Fibrobacteraceae; genus Fibrobacter. The sequence continues at coordinate 6,980 of CAMJQW010000004.1, read as the reverse complement.
ACGCTTGCCGTGGGCATCACAAGCGGGCTCTTGCTCTCGATAATCGTCGCACTCTTGGGCGAGCTCCTGCTACGGCTCTACACCGACAATCCCGAAGTTCTCAGGCTCGGGAAGATATGCCTCTGGTGCGACGTGGCCGTGCAGCCGTTCAAGGCGGTGAACTTTATTCTCACCACATCGCTGCGTGCCGCGGGCGATTCCAAGTTCCCCGCAATTGTCGGGAGCGGCATGATGTGGACGCTCGGGCTTGCGACTTCGCTTATCCTCGCGTTTGTCGTGGGGCTAGGCCTCCCCGGCCTCTGGCTCGGCATGGCAAGCGACGAATTCTACCGTTCGTTTGCCAACATCTGGCGCTGGCGCAGCGGCCGCTGGAAAAGCAAGGCCGTTGTTTAGTCCTGGATGCAACGGACAAAGAGACTGTCACCCTTATTAAAGAGATTCACAGACGGTCTGCCCAAGTTGTCCAGATCCATACCATACGAATTGTCCACGACCCTATCCCAACCGGCCCAATACTCCGTAGAGCTCCAGAACCGCATTCTTCCAAAATAGCGATAGCCATTTGGCTGCAATAATTCGAAAAGAGATCCTGCATTCCATCCGCTGGCGGACATAAGAGCGTTCTCCCCCGAAGCGGAATCTGCTTTGACAGTATTGATTAGCACGACCCACTCCGTTGAATCAGGCAAGTGCCAACCATTGGGGCAAACGCCCTGAATATTTCCCGAACGCAAAGGACAATCCTTGTTAGGGCCACACGTTCTCTCGTCCTCGTCGATCGCAGCAGCCCAGCGGTAGCGCATTCCAAAACGTTCACAATTGCTAATAGTTCCCAGATAACAATAATCCCGATACGTGTCATAATTCAGATTTTCCGCCATCCATACCTGGTCACCAATTTTCGTTGTCCTATAGGTCCGGCCGTCACGTTCATCCATAAAACAGTGTTCGTCTGTTTCCACGTCGCACTGTTCCCTCTTAAAGTAATCTTCATCTCTAATACAACGAACAGACAAGTCATATGCGTTAAAGACGGAGCCTATGTCCGGAGTGTCATCATCACGATACAACCATACCGATAAAGACCAATCTTTTTGGTAGACCCATTTATCATAGGCCCAAAAGGCCGCAACATCACCAAAACCGGAATACGTGCCGGAACCACTCCGAGAGCCAGCAGGGAGAGCCGAGAAACCAAAATCATCCGTACCATTTTTTTCAAAGAGCCAGTCAGTCTTTGACCTGAGAACTTTCGCAGCCTCCGAGCGTTTACCAACCGTTTTAAACAATTCCTCCCATTCCGTTGAATCAGGCAAATGCCAGCCGAACGGGCAAGACTCCATCGCCTTTTCCCAATAGTAAAGGCCCCCATACTTGACGCAATCGTTGAGTTTATCATAATACGGACACAATGAAGTATCCGTATAAATACCATATGCCAAGTTTTCTGCCATCCACAACTTATTACCAATCTGCACGGTCCTATACGTCTGGCCGTCGCGTTCATCCATAAAGCAGTTCTCGACCGTTTTAACATTGCATTGTTGCCGCACCGCCAGCGAACTCGATGATTCGGCGGAACTCGATGACTCCTCATAACTGCTACTGGACTCGTCGCTAGACGAAGATTTCGCGGAAGACGAACTGGATTTGGCAGACGACTTCGCCGAACTGCAGGATTTGGCACTCGAAGACGATTCTTTCGAAGGGCTAATCAAGAAATCGCTATCGTCATCGCTACACGAGACAAGCATCGCCGCACAAAGAAAAGCACCAAGCCAAAGGGAACGCATAATTCCTCCTATTATCCGCGATAAATATAAGAAATTGCTATTTTTGCAGGCATGCCGTTCTACCCTAATGAAGTTATTCAGCAGCTCAAGTCGCAAGCGGACATCTCGCTCGTGATCCAGCAGTTCTTGCCGCTGAAGCGCACGGGTACGAACCGCTACGTGGGCGTATGCCCCTTCCACGACGACCACTCCCCCTCCATGACGGTAAACCCGACCATCGGCATCTACAAGTGCTTTGCCTGCGGTGCGGGCGGGGACGTGTTCAAGTTCGTCCAGGAACACGAAAAAATTGATTTTAACGGCGCGGTGGAATGGGTCGCGAATTTCGTGGGATTCCCGCTCCCCAAGTTTTCCTCGAAGGAAAACTCCGAAATCACCGAAGAACGCGCGATGGTGCGCAAGCTGAACGAACTCGCCTGCGAATGGTTCGAGCAGCAGCTCTCGCTGAGCCCGAAGGCGCTCGAATACCTGGCCAAGCGAAACATCTCGGAACAGACGCGCAAGGAATTCCATATCGGCTACGCCCCCGACGGACGCGAAGGCTTCATCGCCTACGCGGCCAAGAACGGCTTTTCGCCACGCGACTGCGTCAAAGCGGGCCTCGCCACCGAAAAGAAGAACGGCGGCATCGCCGACAAGTTCCGCGACCGCCTCATGATTGCCATACAGAACCAGTCGGGAATCGTCGTCGCATTCGGCGGTCGCGACCTCGCCCCCAAGCAGGAAGGCTTCGAACGCCCGAAGTACATGAACAGCCCCGACACGGCACTCTACAACAAGAGCGAAATCCTGTTCGGCCTGAACCATAGCCGTGGCGCCATCGCGAAAGAGAACGCCGTCATCATCGTCGAAGGCTACTTCGACCTCATCAGCCTCTACCAAGGCGGCGTTCAGAACGTGGTGGCGGCATCGGGCACCGCCCTCACCGAATTCCACGCGAACATCCTCGCCCGCTACGCGAAAACCGCGTACCTCGTATTCGACGGAGACGCCGCCGGCCAGAAGGCGACCATGCGTTCGCTGGAAATCGTGCTCCCCAAGGGCATCAACCCGAGAATCTTTGCGCTCTCGCGCCCCGACGGCACCAAGATCGACCCGGACAACTTCGTGAACGAGCGCGGCGCCGACGCCTTCCGCGCGGAACTTTCCCATGCCGAAGACTGGCTCAGCTATCTCGCCCGCAAGAAGGACCTGAACAGCATCGAGGCGCGCGCGGAGTTCATCACCTACGCGAAATCCCTCGTCAAGAGCATCGAGAACAAGGAACTGCAGAACCAGTACCTGAACCTCATCGCGGAACGATTCGACACGAACCGCTCCCTGAACGGCGTCAAGAGCATCAAGCCGCAAAGGGCGCCCAAGGTTCCCGCGTCCCAACCGCAGCCAAACCCGGAACTCGCGGAGTACGGCGTCGACTATTCTGCGCCGGTGCAGGAACAGGTGCGCGTCCCGTGGGAAATCCTTTCCCCCATCGAGATCCGCTTTGCGAACCTGCTGTTCCACAACCCGACACTCCTCGACCGTGCCAGCGAATATTTCGACATGGAATTCGCCGCCAGCGGGATCCAGCTGCTGGAATCCTCGCTCATCGACGAATTCGTCAACACCATCATCGCGAACTACGCGGAAACCGGATACTTTTCCGCCCAGCTCCTGTACGAACAGCTCTCGCCCACGCTGCAGCTGTTCCTGGAAAACCTCCCCGAGGAATCCTGGACACCGCCCAAAGAAATCATCGAATTCTACGAGACCCTGATGGTCCTCACGCAGCGCCTCTGCGACCGTACCAAGAAGCAGATATCGCTTTCGACGCAGGAAGGCATGGAGCAGAGGCTCCGCCTGAACCAGTTCACGCAGGGCATGCAGAAACTCGAAACCCAGTACAAGAAGGGCTCCCTCTCCATAGACGGATTCGCAGACCAGATTATCAAGAGCAAACAGGCCCTCATACAGATTCTAGCCGCAACGAAAGGATAGCACCATGTTATCGATAAAGAACCTGAAAGCAAGCATCGAAGACGGAACCCAAATCCTGAAAGGGATCAACCTCGAAGTCAAACCCGGCGAAGTCCACGCCATCATGGGCCCGAACGGTTCGGGCAAGAGCACCCTTTCGAAGGTCATCATGGGCCACCCCGCCTATCACGTGGACGGCGGCTCCGTAGAACTCGACGGCAAGAACCTCCTCGACATGGAAATCAGCGAACGCGCGAACTCCGGGCTGTTCATCAGCACGCAATACCCGACCGAAATCCCGGGCGTGAACAACGTGGAATTTTTGAAGATGGCGCTCAACAGCAAGCGCGCCTTCCTCGGCCAGCCCGAAATCGGCGACGACGAGTTCAAAAAACTTATCGACGAGAAGATGGCCCTTCTCGAGATGGACGAACGCTACCGCGACCGCGGCGTGAACGACGGCTACTCCGGCGGCGAGAAGAAGAGGAACGAAATCCTGCAGATGGCCATCCTCGACCCGGAAGTGAGCTTCCTCGACGAGACGGATTCCGGCCTCGACATTGACGCGCTCCGCATCGTCGCAAACGGCATCAACCATATCATGGGCCCGGAAAAAGCGGTCATCCTCGTGACGCATTACCAGCGCCTGCTCGACTACGTGAAGCCCACCTACGTACACGTGCTCCGCCATGGGAAAATCATCCTCTCCGGCGGGCCGGAACTCGCCCTCAAGCTCGAAGAACAGGGCTACGACTGGATCGAGGAGAAATAATGGACGCACTCTCCCGCATCAAGCAACTGGGAATGCCCCGCCGTAACGACGAGCTGTGGACATTCTTCCCCGTTTCAAGGATTCCCGCGCCCGAATTCCCGGACGCATGCGCCTGTGAAGAAGACTTCGCAGAAGAAAAAGACTTTGCCGCCCTCCTCCCGGTGGCCCAGAACGCCCGTGCGCTCAAAAGGGCCATCGCCGACGGCGAATCGGAAATGGCACTCATCAAGTGCAACAACGACTTTGGCCGCACCATACTGGATATCGGTAAGCAAGCAAAAGCAAGCATCGAAATTCTCGACAACAAGATCCCGCATCCCGTTTGCGCGGAACGCTTCGACGTGAACGTTGGCGAAGGCGCCGACGTGGAAATCTTCTTCGCGAATCCCGCGAACGAGCTGCCGCTCGCCTTCAGGCATTTCCGCATCACGCAGGCCGCAGGCAGCAGCGTGCGGTTTTCGTCCATCGAACGCGGGAACGGCATCGCACGCGTGAGCATCGACGCCTTCCTGAACGCCCCGGGCGCGAAATTCGAAATCCGCACGCTGAACATGCTCGGAGGCAATTCGGAAAGCCACCACAGGCTCCATATATACCACAACGCCCCCGAAACGACCAGCGTACAGCTCTCCAGGAACCTGCTCGACGGAAGTTCGCGCGCAAGCTACGACGGGAGCGTCATCGTCGGGAACGGATGCACCAAGGCGTTCTCGAGCCAGCTTGTGAACACCATCCTGCTTTCGGAGGACAGTTCCGTCTCCGTGAAGCCGGTGCTCAAGATCTACCACGACGACGTGGAATGCACCCACGGCAACACCGTGGGCGAACTCGACGCAGAACAGATGTTCTACCTCGTGAGCCGCGGCATCCCGAAGGAAGTTGCGAAAAAAATGCTCATGGCAAGCTTCGCGAAAGAGACGTTCTACCCGTTGCCCGATTCCCCCGCCAAGAAGCGCCTGCTCCAGGTGCTCGAAAACGGCTAAAATCCGGCCCATAAACGGAAAAGCGGCCCCTCTTGCAAGGGACCGCCTTCTTAGGGGAATGAGAATCTCTATGTAAAGTTCGCGTAAAGGATAAGGGCGACACCTGAGAACGCCATGATGAAGTTGATGAAGAAGGCGTTGCTGCAGAGGTCCTTTCTGATTTGGTTCATTGCTAATCCCTTTCCCTTGACGACCATAATATAGATTAGGTTAGCCTCCGATTCAAGTGTTACAAATCACACTGCAATAGACGTCACAAAGTGACAAAATGCTTACGCGACTAAGGCTGTTTTTCCTCGATTTTTACCACCGGTTCGTCCATCATTTTCTCGGCGATAACCTCAGGAGTTTCCTCGGCAACAGCGGCGTTCGACTCCTCGGGCATCCAAGGTTTGTCGAGGCTCTTTTCCCAGGAAACAGTAGGCGCCTGCTGCGCCTCGTGCGAGGTATCCACGATCGGGAGACCCAGGAGTTCGCGGGCGCGGTTCAAGGCCGCGTCGATGTTGCCGAGGGCGTTCTCTTCGCCAAGCTGGCCGAGGACGCCAGCGCGGGTAAGCGCCACCACGGGCTGGGCATGCACACCGCTTAACAATAGACGTGTGCCTTCGCGATTACAACGCGCGAGCAGGTCCTCGATCATCTGGATTCCGGCGGCATCGATGCTCGAGACGCTACGCATGCGCAAGATGAGGATCTTCGGCTTGTCGGAAATGCGGGCCATCGTGTCCTTGAACTTGTCGACCGCGCCGAAGAACAGCGAACCAGCGAGTTCGTAAACCACGACACCCTTCGGAACCTGGCGGGAAAGCTCGTTGTGGGCGGCTTCCTCATCGTCTTCCTTGAGGGCTTCCGTGACCGTTTCCATCTCGGAAACGTCGCTCATGCGCTTGATGAACAGCACCGCGGCCAGCAGCACGCCGACTTCGATGGCAACCGTGAGATCGATGATCACGGTGAGGAAGAAGGCCACGAGCATCACGATCACGTCGCTCTTGGGGGCCTTGAACATCTTGATGAAGCTGCGGTAGCCGCACATGTTGAACGCCACCTGGAACAGCACCGCGGCAAGCGCCGCCATCGGGATCATCTCGGCGTACTTGCCGAGGACGAGCATGATAAGCAAAAGGACAACCGCATGCACGAGGCCCGAAATCGGGCTCACCGCGCCGTTACGGATGTTGGTAGCGGTACGGGCAATCGCGCCTGTCGCGGGAATGCCGCCGAACATCGGCGAAAGCACGTTGGCGACACCCTGGCCGAAGAGCTCGGTATTGGAGCGGTGCTTGGTGGAAGTCATACCGTCGGCCACCACCGCCGAAAGCAGGGATTCGATAGCGCCGAGGATGGCGATCGTCAAAGCCGGCTGGAACACCTTCTGCATCATCTCGAGGCTGATGTTCGGCAGGTGCGGCACCGGAAACCCGCTCGGGATGTGGTTCTTCATGCCGATGGTCACCACGCCGTGACCGGTAACGG
>CAMJQW010000003.1 GCA_946408125.1 uncultured Fibrobacter sp. | reverse complement strand
GGGCCTTCCATTCCTGAGAATCAGTCAGTTTCGACATAGATTAATCCTTTCCGCTACACGCGGGTATTTGTTTCGGGTGCCAATATAGAAAAAAGGGTCCGTCGCCAAAAGAGTCCGCCTGCCCTGGGAGTGTGTTTATGTTGCTCTTTGCTCGTGGCCGACGACTCGCGGTTAATAACCTATAAGAAAATTTGATAAAAAACAAAGAAATTATGCATTAGACATTATTAATTGTTTAGGGTATCTTTGAGGCGTAAAGAAAAAACACATAGGAGTCTATTTATGAACAAAAAGAACATTATCCTGGCCACCGCACTTTTCCTCACTTCCGTTGCTTCTGCCGCGACAACCCCGGCTGCCGAATTCGCCCCGCAATCGGCTCCCGCCGAAAAAGCTTGGACCCATATGATTGATCTCGGCTTGGCATTCCCGATTGCAAAATATAAGGTGGACGGCAAGAAGATTAGTACGGTGAACTATGCCGTTGACATTAGTTATCTGGGCGTGGCTCGCAACGGCTTTTCTCTTGAAGGATCCGTTGCGGGAGGGTATTCTACCACGGACGATATCAAGTTTGAAGGGGGGAAAGACGACCTTCAGCTGGGCAGGTATACCTCGCTCGATTTTGGCGTAGGCTATACCTTTGGCGCGGGCAAGTCGTTTAGCGTATCTGTTCTCGGCACTGCCGGCTACGAGATTGTTTATTTTGAAAGCGATTCGCATGAATACAAGCACGAGGAACTTGGCAAGGTCGACCGGTATTTCGGTGCGGCCGTTGGCGGGTTGACCTTGGGTGGCGACGTGATTGTCCACAAGGCGTTGTCTCCGCGCATGGGTGTTTATGCCGGCGTCAGTGGCCGTTGGATCGCCACTTCGGTGGCGATGTCGACCGCCAATTATGAAAAAGACGATTTCACCCGCACGGATACCAGTGTCGATGATGATAATTCCGGACTTTATAGCATTGTTCCTGCAATCGGTGCCACGCTTCACTTCTAATATCAGGTAAATGCTGATTTAATAAGCTGTCTTTCTGCTTGGTGATTTCGCCGTTATGGGGGGGGGGGGCGAGGCTTGTAAATTAATAAAAATTAGTGATTAATAACCAAGAAATAATGTATTTGACGTAATGGGTTTGCGGAGTTATATTATAAGCAAAGATTGATAATCTTTTTTCTTTATTGGTTCTCCCTGTTTAAATAGCCCCGCCCTCCGGCGGGGCTTTCCCGTAAGGGGAGTCTGATTGCGTACCGCAAATACCGTACTTTTGGAATGATAAAAATATTTGATTAAAAACAAAGAAATAATGTATTTGACGTTATGGGTTTTGACGGGTATATTTAGGGCGTAAAGAAAAAACTTCAACCCCATTAAGGAGTCTATCAAATGAAAAAGAATGCTTCCAAGAAAATCTCCCTCGCCGCTGCCGTTTCCTGCATGGCTGTCGCTTCCGCCCTCGTTGCCTGTGGCAACGATTCGTCCAGCGTTGCGTCGGTTCCTGAAACCCCGGCTGCCGCCAAGAACACCTGTTCCTTCACGACGGATTCCACTAGCTATTATAAGATAGAGTCCGTCGAAGACGGGATCACCGTGGTTCGCGAAACAAGGCTCAAGGGCGATTCTCTCATAAGCGTCAGTACTTACAAGGATGCCCCGTATTCCATGGTGGCGGCCGAATGTTCCGAAATGGACGGCGACGACGTCAAGTGCGAAGGCGACAAGATTACGGTCGTCTCGACGGGTGAGCCGGAAGACTTGGAACTCGATTTCGGGCTCGCCATGATGGTTCAGGCCGCCGAGTGCCTTGCGATTGAAGCGGGCTCGAAAACCGACGATGCCGACGTGGGCGAATCTGCGGCGTGCTACTACAGGTATGCCGACGAGGAAGATCCGGGCGAGTCCTTCGAAGGCTGCATGGAAGCGTCTGGCAAGGGCGCAAAGAGGGTCAAGACCTTGTGCGGCCAGATTCAGGCGCTTGTCGATGCCGGTTTGACCGGGACTGACCAGGTGCGCGATCTCGACCACTGTTCCGAAGTCAAGTCCAAGGCTCTCTACAGCTGCACGGACGATGAAGGCGTAGTGTACAACTACTATGTCCTCGACGACGACCATGTGGACCTGATTGTGCCTGATGACAAGGAGGCTACCTGCAAGGCGTTTATCGCCTACGAAAACGAAGATGAGTAAACTGACGAGATAGACTCCGTCAAAAACGATCCCCTCCGGGCCCCCGGAGGGGATTTCCTTTGAGGTGATTTGCCTCTAAAGGCTGTTTTCCGCTCACTCATAAAATTTATTGATTAATAACCAAGAAATTATGTATTTGACGTTATGAATTTTGAAAGGTATATTAAGGGCATAAGAGAAAACAAAACAACAAAAAATTCAAAGGAGTCTATCATGAATAAGTTGTTGAAGATTGCATTTGCTTGCGCCATCGCCGCTACCACCGCTTTCGCCGCTAACGGAATCCACCTCCCCGTTTACCAGTACGCTGGTAACGATGCTGTCAAGGCTGCCCTCACGGATTACGTGATGAGCGAGTTCACTCCGCTCGAAGACGATCCGGATGTGACAATTCCCGTGGTGAACGTCATCGCTATGGACTACAGCAAGGATGGAGAAACACTCGTCTGGGGATCCTTCTCGGTCTATAACTACGAACTCCACGGTGATACGCTCGTGAGCATTTCTGGCGGGGAATACCCGGGGTTTGCCCGCCTGAAGCGCACCGCGGACGGCTACGAGGTGGATTCCTTCGAAGTCATCGGTGAAAAGACCAAGAACTCTACCGCTGTCAAGAAGGCCCTCGGCAAGCACTACAACACTTTCAAAAAGGTCGAAGGCGACGTGGCTCTCCGTGAAAAGATCCGCGCGAAGACGATTGCCGATTATGTCCATTCTCATGACCTCGCCATCACGAAGTACCAGGCCACTGGCAAGAAGGCAAGGACCATTTAATATCTTTAACGAAAAGGTTTGTAAAAAAGGAAATCAGTTATGTCTAGAATCAAGGAATCTATCATACTCGCCATTGCTGTTCTCGGACTCGGGGCGTTCCTCTACAGCGGTATCGTGAATGCGAAGGAACGTGACCGCTATGTGAATGTGCGCGGCTTTGCGGAAAGGGAAGTGAGCGCCGACTACGTCATTTGGCCGATCGTGTTCAAGGAGGTCGGCAATGACCTTGTCTCGCTGTCCGAAACGGTGCAGAGCAAGGTGGAGACGCTCGAGAAATTCCTTATCGAAAACGGAATCGCGCAAGGGGAAATCACCAAGGCTTCGCCGGACATTACCGATACGCAAAGTGAACTCTACACGTCGAACAAGCATCCGGTCCGTTACGTGGTGACTGAGGTGGTGACGGTCGCCACCAAGGACGTGGACAAGGTCCGTGAAATCATGAGCAAGAACGGCGAACTCCTGAAGAAGGGAATCGCTATCAGCGAGAGCGACTACCGCTACCGCAAGATCTTCAGCTTCAACGGGCTCAGCGATATCAAGCCGCAGATGATTGGAGAAGCGAACCAGAATGCCCGTACCGCTGCCGAAAAGTTTGCGATGGATTCCGGAAGCAAGCTCGGAAAGATCAAGACGGCGACGCAGGGTCAGTTCTCCATCGAGGACCGCGATGAGAATACTCCCTTCATCAAGAAGGTCCGCGTCGTCACAAGTGTGCAGTATTACCTAGAAGATTAACGCATCCTCCCTAAAGATAATTCCCGATGCGATGGGCCTTTCCCGGAAATTTTCCGGGGAAGGTTCCTTTTTTTTATATACATTTTAAATCATGGATACCTCGATTCTTGATAAAGCGATTGTTTTTGCCGTCAAGGCGCATGCGGGTGCGGAACGCAAGGGGAAGGGATTTCCCTACATCGTCCACCCGATGGAAGCGGTGGCGATTGCCTCCACGATGACAAGCGACCAGGAACTCCTGGCGGCGGCCGCCCTGCACGATACGGTGGAAGATACGGCGGTCACATTCAGGGATATCGAACGCGAGTTTGGCAAGCGCGTCGCCCTGCTCGTCGAGTCGGAATCCGATATCGAGTTCGAAGGCAAGAGCCGCGTGGAAAGCTGGCGTCTCCGCAAGGAAGAAGCGATCCAGCGCCTTTCCGAGGCGAGCAACGACGCGAAAATCGTGGCGCTTTCCGACAAGCTTAGCAACATCCGCGCAATCTCCCGCGATTACCGCGCCATCGGCGACAAGGTCTGGGACCTGTTCTGCGTCAAGGAAGCCTCGGCGCACGAATGGCATTTCCGCGGGCTTGCCCGTGCCCTCAAGAGTTTGCAGGGGACGTTCGCTTACGAAGAATTCGTGGAGACGATCGATTCCATTTTCAAAAGGTAGGCTTGCGATGGATGCGAAGAAGGAACAGGGCTACGGAAACCTGCGCAAAGAATTCGAAATCATGGAGGAGTACCGCGAGCAGCGTCCCGTTTATGAACGCCTCCTCGAAATTGTCAAGCGCGAACTTTCCGAAAACATCGCGAAAAACAAGATTTACATCAACGCCATCGAGGCGCGCCTCAAGACGGAAGAGAGCTTGTCGGACAAGCTGGAACGCAAGCTGGGCAAGTACAATGCGCTGATGGATTTGACGGATATCCTGGGCGTTCGCGTCATCACGTTCTACAGCGATGAGGTGGACAAGGTCGCCGCCCTGGTGGGGACCGTCTTCGATATAGATTGGGACAACAGCATCGACAAACGCAAGATGCACGAGATCCATAGCTTCGGCTACAACTCGCTGCATTACATCTGTCGCCTGCCCGCAAGGCTGTTCCACGATCCTGAATGCCCGCAGCTCAACGAAATCCGCTTCGAAGTGCAGATGCGTACGGCGCTACAGCATGTTTGGGCTACGCTCAACCACGATACGGGTTACAAGTCCGGCTTCGAAGTTCCCAGGGAATACCTGCGCAACATGAACCGCCTTGCCGGAATGCTTGAACTTGCCGACGAACAGTTCTCCGCCATTCGTACGGGCATCAACGATTACCGCAGGCAGGTGCAGTCGCTTGTGAGTTCCGGATGCTTCGACGAGGTGAACCTGGATGGTGATTCTTTCGGGAACTACCTGGAAATCAGACCCTTCGACGCACTGACCAAGCGCATCGCCGCCATCAACCAGGCGGAAATCCACGAGACGTCGCTGTCGCGTTTTTTGCGCGTGTTCGTGATGTTCGGATTCAAGACGCTCGGTGATATCGAAAGGATGATCAAGGAAGATTCCGATGACGCTTACCAGCTGGCCGCGTTCCAGCTCGCAAATACCGAATTCGACATCATCAACTCGTCATTGGGAGTACTTTCGCTCTGCAGCGTCCATGTGCTCAAGCAGGGCGGTGGCGTGCTTGAGTTGACACGGTTCCTGGAAATGCTAAACGGCATGTCCGTGAACAACACGCATTGGGCCAAGAGGCTTTATGGCGTTGCTCAGAACCTGCCGTTTATGAAAAAGTAAATCGCTTGATTCGCTGATTATTCTTTCGGGCCTTCTTGCGGTCCCTCCTGCGGGCCCTTCTTCATGCGTTCCTTGAACTTCTTCATCTGTTCCTTGTGGAACTGGTTGAATTTTTCAAGCTGTTCTGGAGTCAGGACCTTGGCGAGGGCCTGCATGCCGTTGATGCGGTGTTCGAGGAGGGCCTTGTCTGCGTCAAGCACCTTGGCCTTTGCGGCATCGATGCTTGCGGCGTCCCTGCTTTCGAGGGCTTCGCCCAGAGCTTTTTCGGCTTCGTGTTTCTGCTTGCGCAGTTCCTTGAAGATGGAATCGCCCTTGGCACGGCTTTCGTCAAGTGCGGCCTTCTGTTCGGGAGTCACCTGCATCAGGGAATCGATGACGGCGGGATCCATCTTGTGCTTGTGTCGCGGTCCCTTGTCGAAGTCTCCCGGAGGCGGGGGAGGCATCATGCCGTGGCGCGGGCACGGGCCTTCCATCTTTTTGCAGCAGGTCATTTCGCCCTTGCTGCAGCACGGGCAGCTTTTGCCGCAGAAGTTTCCCAGGAAGAATCCCAGGGCCAGTGCAAGCACGGCGAGGCTTGCGGTGAACAGTTTTGCTCCTTTCATAGTTTTACTCCTTGATTAAATAGCTGAAACCGACCGTCTCTTCGAGGGTCTCGAACTCGTCGCTCGTCGAATTGCCCAGGCTGGAATACCAGCTCAGGAACTCGGAGGGAGCGGACTCGTTGATGGAAACGTATTCGGTCGATAAGGGTTCCGTATTCTCTACTTTGTCCGTGATATGGGGTAGGAATGCGGTGAAGCAGACAAGCACGAGGCTTGCCGCAAGCGGGATGGCACTGTACCAGCCCTTGATGTTTATGATTTTGTCCTTTGCGGGAACGGCGCGAGCGTCCGCGTCCAAACGGGCGCAGACCTTGGCCCAGGAATCCTCCCGGGGGGTAAGCCTTTCGAGCTTCGAGAAGTCGATTTTGTCAGCCATGATTCTTACGCTCCTTCAAAAAGTCCCTTACCAAATGCCTTGCGCGGCTGAGCCGTGCCTTGACAGTGCCTTCGGGCATCCCGTAGATCTCGGCGAGGTCCTTTACGTCAAGGTCCTCGCCGTCCTTGAGCCAGAGCATGCTGCGGGTTTCTGCCGGCAGCTGCGCAAGCCCCTTTTCCAAAAGTTCGGCGTCGAAGTGATTCTCCTGCGGTTCGCCGGTGCCGATGGCCTCCTCGATGATGGTATCGAGCTTTTCTTCCTCGAGTTCGCGGTGGCGCTTCTGGGCACGCAACGTCATCAGGCATGCGTTTACCGTGAGGCGGTAGAGCCACGTGCCGAGCGCGGAGCCTCCGCGAAATCCCGACACGGCCTTCGGCACCTGCACGAACACGTCCATGAGGATGTCTTCGGCTTTGTCGCGGTCCTTCAGCATCCTGAAGGCGAGATTCAGCACGTGCCCGCTATGCTCCTGCCAGAGCAGGGCCAGGGCTTCCCGGCTGCCGTCCTTGAGATGCTGGAGTATCACTTTTTCGTCCATTGTACCCTTTTGATGCTTGTGCGGGAGCGTTGGTTGCATAAAAAAGTACATATTTGAAGTTTTTTTGTTACATTATTGGTGTTGTTTAGGGACATATCAAGGGGAATGATGATGAAGGTCAATTTTCACGGTTTGGCGTTCAAGCAATCGGTATTAATCCTCGTTGGCATCAGCATCGTGTTTGCGGCGCTGTTCGGATTCGGCTCTTTCGAGATGCACGAAAAGATGTCCCAGATGCTCTTGCAGAACGGCGACGAGGTCAGCCGCGCGAATGTCGCGCTCGTCAATAACTTGTTCCATTCGGGCCGCAACATCGGCGAAGAAACTTCGAACGAAATCGGGGAGGAGGGCCTGTACGGCGAAAAGCTGGACGAGTTCTTGCTGCAGACGCTTTCGAACGTGCGTGCGACAGTGCCGCAGGTGGTGGCGATGGTCGTCGCTTACGAACCGGGCAAGGCTCCCCAGGGAGCTCCCGAAGGGGAGTACATGCGTCTCGCGTATTTCTCGGGAGACAGCAGTTATGTTATCAACGGCGGTAACTACGAACAGACGTCGTGGTACCTGAGCGCCAAGGACAGCCTCAAGGGGATTTGGCAGGAACCGTTCATCGGGCAGTTCATCAAGGAACCGATTGTTATCTATACGACTCCCATCTTCCGCAAGGCTGCCTCGGGCGAAAAAGAATTCGTGGGTGTCCTTTGCGTCGACATATCGATTGCCTTCCTCAAGGATGTTATCGCGAACATGCCGGTGTCGAATTCGGGCTATGCGGTGGTGCTTTCCGCGAACAATATGGTTATCGCGCACCCGAAGGACGAACTCACTTTCAAGACAACCTTCGCTTCGGTGTCGAGAAGCGCTTCGCACAAGAGGTATGCTGAATTCGAGAATGCGCTCCGCAGCATGAAGAGCGGTCTTTTCCTGGGTTCGTCGTTTGACGGCGAGGAGGCGGCCATCTACTTTACCGCGATGGAATCCATCAACTGGACATTCCTGGTTGTTTGGCCTGCGCAGAAGTTCCTCGAGGAACGCCGTTCCATGGGACATGTGTTTGTGTGGGTCAGCATTGGCGGCTATGCCGTCATGTTGATACTGATCCTCATGATTACGGTCCGCGTGTCGCGCCCGCTCAAAGGCTTTGCCGAAGCTGCCCGAAAGATTGGCCACGGAGAATTCAATGCGGAAATTCCTAAAGTGAGCGGGCGCGATGAACTCTCGCAACTTTCGAGCGAATTCCTTAACATGAAGTCTTCGCTCAAGAAATACGTGAACGACCAGATGATGCTCGACCGCGCCGAACGCGAACTGGACCTTGCCCGCGGCATTCAGCTAGGGTTCTTGCCCAAGAGCGAAATGGCAGAAGGCTCCGCTGACAAAAGGCATGCGCTTGCTCCGTTCCTGTTGCCCATGAAGGAAGTGGGTGGCGACTACTACGATTACTTCAAGATTGATGACGACAGGATTGTATTCTTCTTGGCCGATGTCACGGGTAGCGGCGTCCCTGCGGCCCTGTTCATGATGGTTTCCCGTATCGTGCTTCGCATCAAGGCGACGCACCGCGAATCGGTGGCCGAAGTCCTTAACGAAGCCAACTGCGACCTCGCGCACCACAACCGTGCGGATATGTTCTTGTCGGTGTGGATCGGTGTCCTCGACTTGCGCAATGGGCATGTGGAGTTTGCATCGGCAGGCCACAGGTCTCCGGCAATCCGCCATAAGGACGGCTCCGTGGAATTCGTAAAGGACAAGGCGGGCCTGGTACTTGCGGCGAAGCCGGGTTCGCTTTACGAGCCGCAGTCGCTCGATCTTGCGCCGGGCGACACGCTGTTCCTCTACAACGACGGCGTTACCGAGGCGATGAATGCTTCCGAAAAGATGTTTGGAAGGGGAAGGCTTCAGATTGCCCTGTCGGAGAGTGCGGGAAAGGCTCCGAGGGAAACCTGCTTGTACGTGAAGGCCTGCATGGACAAGTTCACGGGTGACGTTCCGCAGGCGGACGACATCGCCATGTTTGCGATACAGTACTTCGGTCCCGAAGGCGAAGAAAATAACTGGCGTCAGTTTACGGCGGAGCCGGAACCCGAGGAGCATGCGATTCCGGCATCGCTCGTGAAGGGCTTCTTCAACACACAGTCCAACGCCTCAAGCGCGCAGTTGAAGATAGAGAAGACGCGACAGGGCGGAGTTTTGACTTTTGCGCTCGAGGGCAGGCTTGACATGCTGACGTCGGAGCAGCTCGATGCGGAAGTCCATGGTAAGCTCGACGGCGTATCGAAGCTCGTTTTCGATTTCGCGAAGCTTTCCCAGGTTTCTTCTGCCGGCCTCCGTGTATTGCTTGCTTCGCAGAAGCAGATGGATATGCAGGGAACGATGGTTCTTAAGAACGTGAACCCGGCAATCCGCGAGATTTTTGACGTGACTGGACTCTGTAATGTCTTTACTATGGAGTAAAATCGGGAAAAATGGCTTTTTTGAAAGAAAAATGGCATTGACCCTATGGATAAAAAGTCAACAGAAATTGTTAAAATGCTTTAACAAATCGGGGATCGAATAAGTAATTTAGTAGGTGATGGTTACTTTTTCAGACATAGCGGACTACCGCGACTTCTTGAAGGACTACTACGACCGCCGCAAGGCGGAGATGCCCTTCTATAGTTACCGCATGATGGGTGACAAGTTGGGACTGGATTCCAGCTACCTGTACCGCGTGCTGCAGAAGAAGCAGCACCTTCCGGCGCATGCCCTCCCCGCGGCGAAGGAAATTTTGGCCTTGAATGGCCGTCAGGCCGAATACTTCGACCTGCTGTTTACTGCTGCAATCACCAAGGACAAGTCCAAACAGGAAGAATTGATGGCCAAGGCCCTCTCCCTGAGGGACGTGGAACGCCACAGCCTGCAGGCGGCCGAACTGAAGCTGCTCGAGAGCTGGTGGATTCCTGCCGTGCGCGCCTATCTGGAACTGAATGGCGGCGTGGTGAACGTGAAGCAGATTGCCAAGGATATCTGTCCTCCTATTACCGAGGAGCAGGCTACCGAAGCTATCGAGATCTTGAAGGAGGTTGGCCTCGTCAAGAAGCTCGCTAGCGGAAGGCTGGCCCTGACGGACGCCCACCTCACGGTTGGTGGTCCCGAAAAGGCCAAGGCGGTACGTCATTTCCAGCGTCAGGTGCTCGGTCTTGCTAGCGATGCCCTGGATAACGTGCCGGTCGATGAACGCAACATCTCCACCCTGACGGTCTCGGTGGACCAGTCCTGTTTCGAGGATTTGGGCGATATGTTGCGCGAATTCCGCCGTCTGGTGCAAAAACGCATCGACGAAGCGAAGAATCCGGATCGCGTCATGCAGCTTTCGATGGCGTTTTTCCCGGTTGCCCGCAAAAAAGACTCTTCGGGAATTACTAATATGGGGGAAAAGTCGGGAGCAAAAAAATGAAGTACTGGGTGTGGAAATTAGGATTGGCCGCATTGGGTGGTGCCTTTGTGGCCTGTAGCAGTAGCGCTGGAAACGAGACTGCTGGTTCGTCGATGGAAACTGAAAATTCCATCGCGCTTGCCGTGCATTTGGCCGACGGCACCCCTGCCGCCCGTATGAAGATTATTGTTCGCCCCGAAGGTTACCTCCCCGGGGCTGAGGGCGCTGCCGTCGATTCGACGATGAACGCCAATATGAATTTTGAGACCGATGACAACGGCGTAGTGGAATTCAAGGATCTCGAAAACGGTAAGTACGTTGTCGAGGCCCGCGGCGAATCCATGAAGGGTGCCGCGAAGATGGAATACAATGGCGAAGACAGTAGTTCCATCCAGCTTTCCATGAACGTGGCGAAGCCCGGTTCCGTTGCCGGACAGGTTTCCCTGCCTGAGGGCGTTTCTACCGTGTCGGTGGGCGTCGAGGGCATGGATTACCGCGTTCAGACCGACTCTCTGGGCAAGTTCAGGTTCGCGTCCCTCCCGGCGGGCGAAATCAACATGATTGCCTACGTGTATAACGATTCGTCCTCGGATAGTTCTTCGAAGAAGTTCAAGGACTACGGTTCCATTTCCGTGGAACTGGATGCGGGTGAGCAGGAGAACGTGTTCATCGGCGATTCTACGAAGATGCGCAAGGCGTTCGTGTTCGAAAGCTTTGACGAAGGCGTGGACTACTGGTATGTGTTCGCATCCAAGTACGCCTCCGGCACCGTTGAGTCGGAAGATGCGGGCAAGGGCCGCGAGGGCAAGGCTGCGCATTTCGTGTGCTCGAATGATTCCAATGCGGGTTGGGTGCTCATGGGCGCCTCATTCGGTTCTGCAATCAATATGAGCAAGCTTGATTCCGTCGTGTTCTGGGCCCGCGGTACAAGGACGAAGGAAGATCAGGAAGAACTCTTTATTCACTTTGCGTTTGATGCGGTTCCCGACAGCACGGATTCCTTCGAATCCGGCAAGGCTTGGATCAGGTTCGACATCGATTCCGTTTGGACGCGCTACGTGGTGCTCCCGAAAAACCTCCTGGAATCGGACAGCGCGAATACAGGCGGAAATGTCGGCTGGGATTCTGTGAAAACGCACGTGAACAAGTTCTCTTTCTTCGGGGGTGTTGGCGGCGATATCTGGATTGACGATGTCGAAGTCTATGGTGTTGACGAATTCCGCGCGAAAATGCCCGATCCGGTCGAAGAAACTGAATAGAGATTGTGGATAAAAAGTCCACGGAAAGTGCCCTGAACGGAGGCACTTTCTTTTTTTTGGAAACTACCTTATGGGTATGGATGTTTGCGAGGCTATTATGGCCTACCATAAGGAGTAAATTATGAAACTCATGAAACGTGTCGGTGTAGCATGTTTTATGGCTGGGCTTGCCTCTATGGCCCTGGCCGACAACCCGATTTCTACTTATCACTACCTGGCAGACCCGGGTGCCGCCGCTGACGACGAATACTTCTACATCATCACGGACTCCGACGACCCGGCTCCGTATAATTCCGGATCATACCAGATCTTTGCTCTTTATGGTTTCCGCAGCAAGGATATGCAGAACTGGACCGACTTCGGCATCATTTACGATGCGCGCAAGGTGAATGGTATCGGCGCTATTTGGGCATCTGGTATAGCCGTGGATCCCAAGAGTGGGACGCTCTACATCGTGTTCCCCGATGGCGGTGGTGGCGGTATCGGCTACATCAAGGCGCCTGGCATCGATGGTCCTTGGACAAACGCCGTGGGCCAGGGCAAGGATAAGCTTGTTGGTGGCCGAGGCATTATCGGCTGCGATGGCGTTTCCTGGTGCTTTGACCCGGGTATTTTCATCGATGACGACGGCACGACCTACGTGACGTGGGGTGGCGGTGAAAGCAATAGCCGCCCGAATACCGATAACTTCGATATCGTCAAGTTGAATGACGCGAAGGATGCCCCGGTGGGCAACGGTTCTCACGTGAAGGTGAACAACTTGCCGACCCGCAAGATGCTCGAGGCGTCCTACATCCACAAGCACGGGAGCAATTACTACTTCTCTTACAGTACCGGCTGGCAGCAGGGTGCGCCTACCATCGACTACGGCATGTCGAACAACGTAATGGGTCCCTACACCTGGAAGGGCACGATTCTCGGTGACCCGAGCATGAACGGCAAGTCTATTAACGGCAACAACAACCACCACGGTATTGCCGAATTCAAGGGACATTCCTATGTGGTGTACCATGACCGCCGTATCGCGAAGGGGCACAACGGCTTGGAAATTATCCCGGCTGATGACGGCAAGCCGAACCCGAACGAAGGCTACCACCGCAGCGTTTCTGTCGATGAAATGTTCTACAACAACGATGGTACTATCAAGACGGTCACGGTGACGAACGAAGGCCCGAAGCAGATCGAGAACTTCGACCCGTACGACTGGTATCCGGCGCTCACGAGTTCCAAGCAGAAGGGCATCCGCAGCCGTTCCAACTTCGTGCAGGGCAAGAAAGCCGAACACGTGCTGATTCCGCTTTCCAGCAAGGAATCCTGGATCCGCGTAAGTGGCGTGGACTTCGGTACCGCGGCAACGGGCTTTACTGTTGAGGCTTCGAGTGCTGCTGACGGCAACAAGATTGAAATCCGCACGGGTTCTGCGACGGGTACGCTCGCCGGTACCTGCACGCTCAAGAACACCGGCAACAAGAATACCTATGCCGAAAACAAGTGCGAAGTCGAAGGCCTCAAGGGCATCGTGAACCAGCTGTTCCTCGTGTTCAAGGGCAACCAGGATTCTACCATGTACGTGAAGGCATGGGGCTTCGAGGGCAGCGGTACGACTCCGCCTGAACCGCAGAAGCCGTTCGGTGGCAAGGCCTGGGCGGTACCGGGCAAGATCGAGGCGGAAAACTTTGATGAACCGGGAACAGGGCGCGGCGCAGGAGTCGATTCCTATAGCGAAAACGATTCTGAGAACCATGGCGATAGCGATTACCGCGATGGTACCGGCGTTGACTTGTATAAGAAGGCGACTGGCGTGATCGTGGGTTACAACCAGTCGGGCGAATGGCTCGAATACACCGTCAACGTGAAAGAAGCCGGCGACTACACCGTTTATGCTTCTGTCGCGACTGACAATACGTCTGCCGGATTCTCGCTTTCCATTGATGGTGAGCCTCTGGCTGAAATTCCTGTGTCGGGTTCCAGCTGGGAAGATTTCGTCAAGGTGAAAGCAAACGTGACGCTTCCTGCAGGAGAACATATCCTCCGCTTCGAAGTGACGGGTGACTGGTTCGATATCGACTATATCAACTTTGTTGCCGGCAAGGATGCTCCGGAAGACACGTCCGGCAAGGAATCCATCGGCAACTCGGTATCCTTCAGTGTCGCAGGTTCTCACGATTACCGCGTGTTCAACGTGAAGGGAACCCAGGTGGGCGTCGTGAGTCTGAATGGCTCGAATGCCTCCGAAGCCCTCCGTATGGCAGGTTTCAAGCAGGGGCTGTACATGCTTCGCTCGATGGACGGGAGCAAGAAATTTATGGCCAAGGTCGTTAGGTAGGCCAAAAAGGAATCCCTAAACACCGCACATCCAAACCGACGCCTTTCCGGCGTCATGAAAACGCCCCGGGGCTTCTTGCCTTGGGGCGTTTTTCCGTTTTTTTGGGGCGTTTTCGGGGGTGCTCCATTGCCAAAACGTCAAAGAAATAATTTCAATATAATGGCGTTTGGGGCCGAGCTGCAGCTATTTTTATACCTGGGACCCGCAATCCTGTGGGACATGTTTGGAAGAAGGTAGTGTATGACCAAGATTTGGAGTAACAAGGCGGTGCTGTTTGGGTGTGCCGCTTTTGCAATGTCGGCGTTTGCATCGACAGTGAATGTGGATGTGACCGAAGAACACCAGGTTATCCGTGGTTTCGGTGGCATGGTGCATAACCAGTGGCAGGGCGGTGGCGGTCTTTCCGAAGCCGATGCCAAGCTTGCATTCGGTACGGGCGATGGCCAGATTGGCCTCAATACGCTGCGTATTCCGGTGTATGCAAGCTCTAACGATTTTAATAAAGAAGTTCAGGCCGCAAAGTATGCGAAGGCTGTTGCCGGCGATGACTTTATTTTGTACGCAACTCCGTGGACTTCGAACTATGCTGGCGCCAATCAGCACATGAAGTCTTCGGATTACCAGAACTATGTGAACCACCTGAATGATTTCACGGCGTACATGAAGAACCAGGGCGTTCCCCTGTACGCAATTTCCATCAGCAACGAACCGGACTGGTGCGGTGAATGGGCCTGCTGGAATGCCGATGAAATCTACAATTTCACCAAGGGCTATGCCGATCAGATGCGCAAGAACGGCACCAAGGTGATTTCGACCGAGTCGTTTGCCTACCAGAAAAAACTGTACGACAAAGTGCTGAACGATGCGAATGCACTTAAGAACTGGGATATTCTCGGTGCGCACTTCTATGCAAGTGACAGGAATACTGCCGATAGCTGGTTCCAGTATTCCTTGGCCGACCAAAAAGGGGTGGAACGTTGGATGACGGAACACTACACCGAAAGCCAGGGCAGCGGTAACTACTGGCGTACGATTACGAATACGGGTGACCAGGCGAACCAGAACAAGCGCGATACCGTGAACGCCATGGATGTGGCTTACGAAATCCACCGCGCCATGGTTGTGGGCAACTTCAATCAGTACACCTGGTGGTACATCCGTCGTTGCTATGGCCTGATCATGGAAAAGGACTTTGGCAACAAGCTTCAGATTCCGAGCAACGAAATCGGCAAGATTTCTAAGCGCGGTTACGTGATGAGCCAGTTCGCCCGATTCATCCGCCCGGGTGCAGTACGCGTGGGTGCAACGGCCAAGCCTGAAAATAACCTGTTTGCCAGTGCTTACAAGAGCTCCGAAGGCGACTCCGTCATCGTGGTGCTTGTGAATCGCGATTACAAGAATTCCAAGACCGTCACGGTTAACGTGAAGGGTGCCGATGTGGAAACGTTCCATGTGTACACCACGAGCCAGGCGAAGAATGCCAAGTATGAAGGCGAAGTCGAAGTCAAGAACGGCTCCGTGACAATCACCATGGATCCGGGCAGCTCGGAATTCAAGGATTGCATTGTGACGCTCGTGGGCGTGGGAACGCCTGCAGAACCAGTACCGCGCGAACCGTTCGGTGGCAAGGCTGTGGAACTCCCGGGCAAGATTGAAGCTGAAAACTTTGACGTTCCGGGTACCGGCAAGGAAAACAAGACCTATTACGATTCCGATTCCGAAAACCATGCCTGCACCGACGAAGGCAAGACTGCCGAATGCTCCAAGGTTCGTGAAGATACGGGCGTCGATATTTACAAGAAGTCCTCTGGCGCTGTCGTGGTGGGTCACAACCAGGCTGGCGAATGGCTTGAATACACCGTGAACGTGAAGGAAGCCGGCGAATACACCATGACCGCTTCTGTTGCGACGGCCAATTCGGATCCGGGCTTTACGCTTTCGATCGATGGCAAATCCCTGGCCGAGGTTCCGGTTTCCGGTTCCAGCTGGGATGACTTCAAGGATGTCACGGCCAAGGTGACGCTCCCGGCTGGCGAACATATTCTGCGCCTCGAAGTGACGACCTCTTGGTTCGATATTGATTACCTCAAGTTCGAAAAGCCGTGCGAAAACTGCAATACGGGTATTGCCGATGCTCGCCTGAACATGCCGACCGAAACCGAAAGCTACCGCATTTTCGATATGAACGGAAGCTATCTCGGTGTGGTTTCTGCAACGGGCATGCCAGAACTCCGTGCCAATGCGGCTAGCCTCGTGAAGCGCGGTGGCACCTACCTGGCCAAGTCCATGAATGGCCGCACCAAACTCATTCAGGTGACGAAATAGGCTATAATCTTTAAAAAAACTTGCTGAAAGCCCCGGAATGTTTCCGGGGTTTTTCGTTGGTTGATTATTTATCCATGGAATATTCGCCTTTTATGCGAAAAAAGCTGTTTTTGAGGGTAATTTTAGAGTATTGCAAAAGGAGTGTGATATGGATTTCAAGAAGATTTCCGAGTTTTTGACCCCGGCCCTTTGGCTTGCGGGTGGGTTGATGATGCTTGCGACAATTGCAAACGCGGCACCGGACCCGAATTTTCACATTTACATTGCGTATGGCCAGTCCAACATGGAAGGCAATGCCACGAACTTTGACAAGAATGTCGACGGTAAGGAACATCCGCGCGTAAAGATGTTCGCAACGACGTCTTGCAGTAACCTTGGTCGCCCGACAGTGGGCGAGATGTACCCGGCAGTGCCTCCGATGTTCAAGTGCAACCAGGGCCTTTCCGTGGCCGACTGGTTCGGCCGCCACATGGCGGATTCCCTTCCGGACATCACTATCGGCATTATTCCGGTGGCTGTGGGCGGTACCAGCATTCGTTTGTTCGACCCGGATGACTACAAGAACTATTTGAGTTCTGCTGAAGGCTGGTTGCAGAACAGCGCCAAGGCCTACGGTAACGATGGTAACGCCATGGGCCGAATCATCGAAGTCGCGAAAAAGGCTCAGGAAAAGGGCGTTATCAAGGGTATCATTTTCCACCAGGGCGAAACCGATGGCGGCATGAGCAACTGGGAACAGATTGTCAAGAAGACCTACGAATACATACTTGATCAGCTTGGCCTCAAGGCCGAAGAGACTCCGTTTGTCGCCGGTGAAATGGTGGATGGCGGTTCGTGTGCGGGCTTCAGCAGCCGCGTGCGCGGGCTTTCCAAGTACATCGTGAACTTCGGCGTGGCAAGTTCCAAGGGTTACGGCAGTAAGGGCGACGGCCTGCACTTTACGGTGGAAGGCTACCGCGGCATGGGCCTTCGTTACGCCCAGGAGATGCTGAAGCTCATCAATGTGGAGCCTCCTGAACCTGTGGAACGCAAGATGTTCAAGGGTGCTGCCATCAGCATTCCGGGCAAGGTTGAAGCAGAAGATTTCGATATCAAGGGCGTCGGTGAAACAAATGGCATAAGCAACGTGACTTACAAGGAATCCGATTCCGAAAACCACGGTGACGATACGGAATACCGCGCGGATGCATCCGATGTTGACATCTACAAGAAGGCGAGCGGACGCGTCGTTGGCTACAACAGCGAAGGCGACTGGCTCGAATACACGGTTGACGTGAAGGAAGCGGGCAAATACGACGTGACGGTATCTTTTGCGACGGACAATTCGACCTCGGGAATCTCGCTTTCCTTGGACGGCAATACCATTGTGGAAAATATCGCCACTTCTGGCTCGAGCTGGGATGAATTCAAGGATGCGACGGCAAAGGCGACACTTACTGCAGGAAAGCATATCCTCCGTATGACGGTGACGGGTTCCTGGGTCGACATCGACTATCTGAATTTCGCGAAGGAAGGCGCTGCGCCTGATTCCGGCTCGACGGATCCGGACAGCACGAAGCAGGCAATCGGAGATTTCCGCTTGGCTTTGCCGGGAACCGTTTCGAACTACACGGTTGTGGATATGCAGGGTCGCAAGCTATTCTCTCTGAAGGCGAAGAGCCTTGCCGAAGCGGTTGAACTTTCCAGGAAAAATGTGATGCAGAACATGGTTTCTGGAGGGGTGTATTTTGTAATTTCTAATACAAAGGGCCAATCCAGGACCATGCAAAAGGTGGTAGTCTATGAACAGTAACGAACTCGTCATCGTCAAGCAGATAGTGTTCATCATGGCGATTGCCGTGACCTTGGGCTTTATCTACGGCTAAAACATTTCTCCTAAACACATGACGCCCCGGCGCAAGCCGGGGTTTTTATTTGCTTCGCAAATTCTACCCCTTTCGCCTCGGTCATGTGCAAGCAAGCTTGCCCGCGACGCTCGGCTTGCCGGTTTTTTTTTCGCAAACAAGCCCTATCGTTGACAAAAAATCCATAGAACCTTGGCCAAATCCATAGTAAAAAGGGTCTCCGGAAAATATTTTTGGGGTAATAGGAGCCATAATTATGGGATGTTTGAAGATTTTGGGCGCTGCCCTCGTTTGCTCGTGCGCTGTCTATGCCGCGACCGTCAATAACCCGATTATGTACGTCGATAGCCCGGACCCCTCGATTGTCCGCGTTGACGACGCTTATTACATGGTGACGACGACCATGCACTTTGCCCCGGGCGTGCCCGTCTTCAAGAGCACGGATTTGGCCCAGTGGCGCACGGTGGGGTATGCCTACCAGACTCTCGCCAATAACAACAAGATGAACTTGAATGGCGATGATGCCTACGGTAAGGGTTCCTGGGCATCGAGCATCCGTTACCACAAGGGATTCTTCTACGTGCTGACTCCGTCTTATACGACGGGCAAAACTCACCTTTACAAGACCGCCGACGTGGAAAGTGGCCAGTGGAGCGAAGTGCAGCTCCCGTTCTACCACGATCCTTCTCTGTTCTTCGATGACGACGGCACCGTGTGGGTGTTTTACGGCAGCGGCGACCAGATCAGCTATGTGGAATTGAATGGCGATGCGACCGGAGTGAAGCAGGGTGGCCGTAGCGGCAAGCTCGGCGGCGTGAGCGTGAACCAGGCAACCGGTAAGAGCGGCTATATTGTGCAGCAGGAAGGCTCGCACATGGAAAAGGTGAACGGCGAATACTACCTGTTCACGATTTCCTGGCCGAATGGCTCCTGCCGTACCGAAGTGGTTTACCGTTCCAAGAGCCTGCTTTCGGGCTATACCGGCAGGGTGTTCTTGGCCGATAACGGCGTTGCGCAGGGTGGCATTTTTGACACTCCCGAGGGCAAGTGGTATGCACTTTTGTTCCGCGATTCCGGTCCGGTTGGCCGTATGTCGCACCTGGTCCCGATGGAATGGAAAGACGGTTGGCCCGTACCCACGAGCGGTTCCAAGGCTCCTTCCACGATTGACTTGCCGGAATCTCCGCTACCGGGCTACGGCATGGTGACTTCTGATGACTTTGAATCTAGCGAACTTGCTCTCGAATGGCAGTTCAACCATAACCCCGATAACAAGAACTGGAGCCTCTCCGCAAATCCGGGCTTCTACCGCATTACTACGAGTCGCACCGATAGCCGCGTGGTGACTGCGAAGAACACCTTGACACAGCGTTCCTTTGGCCCCAAGAGCTCCGGCAGGACTCTTGTCGATGGCACCGGCATGAAGGATGGCGATATGGCCGGCCTCGTTGCCCTGCAAGATGACAAGGGCTTCGTGGCGCTTGCTAAAGATGGCGGCAGCTACAAGGTGGTGATGTACACCGGTAATAAGGATGGTGAAAAACAGGCTGCAAGCCAGGCCCTTTCGGGTTCCAAGGTTTACCTGCGTATCGATTTCGACCTGCCGATTGACCGCGGTACCGCATACTTCTATTACAGCACCGATGGCAATACCTGGACAAAGATTGGTAGCGACGTGAAGCTCAATTACGACCTGCACATGTTCGTGGGCGTGCGTTGGGGCCTCTTCAATTTCGCGACCAAGCAGGCTGGCGGCTATGCGGACTTTGACTGGTTCAAGGTCGGTACCGACGTGAATGATGAAATTTATCTTGACGGTGCCGGTTCTGAACCTATACCGCAGACGCCTTTCTGTGCCGCCGGTGAAAACTGCCCCGCCGTTGCGCTCCCGGGCAAGATTGAGGCCGAAAACTTCGACGTGCCGGGCAAGGGCAAGGATGGTACCTCTTACTATGACGGCGATTCCGAGAACCACGGCGACAGCGACTACCGCAATGGCACCGGCGTTGACCTCTACAAGAAAGCGACTGGCATCGTTGTGGGCTATAACAGCGAAGGCGATTGGCTGGAATACACCGTGAACGTGAAGGAAGCAGGTGACTACACCATGTTCGCGGCCGTGGCTGCGGCTGGCTCTACCTCGAGCTTCAAGCTCTCCCTGGACGGCAAGGACATCACCGAAGAAATCGCGGTGCCGGCAGCAAGTTCCGGCGAAGAGAATTACGACGATTACAACAAGGTTAAGGCAAATGTCACGCTCCCTGCAGGCGAACATGTGCTCCGCTTTACGGTTACTGGCGCTTGGCTCGATATTGACTACTTCACGTTCGTGAAGGGCAAGGACGCTACGGATCCGGAGCCCATTGGGACGGACCTTGCAAATGCGGTGCGCCTCGATGTGCAGACTCTGCAGACTTACCGGGTGTATTCGTTGAATGGATCTTTCGTCGGCTCCGTGATGGCTTCTGGCTTGCGCGAAGCGCAGATGAGTGTGAGGGAAATGGTCACGGAAAGGGGTGTTTACCTAATTAGGACAAAGAACGGGCTTGCCCACCGGATTATGGTGGCTAAATAAAAAAAGGAGAACGAGAAATGGTTGGTTTTGGAGTCTCTGGCAAAATTCGGCTTGTCTTGTCTTGCCTGATGATGTTCTTTGGTAGCGTCATGGCCGACAATATAACTGTCGACGGGAAAAACCGCAGTATGCTCGTGTATGCGCCTTCGGGCATCGAGAAGAACCGTCCGCTGATCATCCAGATGCACGGCATGAACCAGGATGCGCCTTACCAGAAGAATGCCGCCAAGTGGGAATCGATTGCCGATACCGCGCGCTTTGTGGTGGTGTTCCCGAACGGCGAAAACAAGGCCTGGGATATCGGTGGTGACAAGGACATCAATTTCATAAAGGCAATTATCAACGAGATGTATAGCAAGTACGGTATCGACAAGAACCGCGTGTACGTTTCGGGCTTCTCGATGGGCGGCATGATGAGCTACCATGTGGCAAACAAGATGGGCGACCAGATTGCGGCCATCGCGCCCGTTTCGGGTGGCGGCGGCGTGAATTCGCCCAAGCGCGCGATGCCGATTATGCATACGCACGGCACCACCGACGACGTGGTGAACTACAACAGCACCGTGAATACCCTCAAGGGCTGGGTAAACGCGCAGAAGTGCTCCAGCAATTCGCAGAAGATCAAGCCGTATCCGTCGACCAAGCCGGGCTCTGCCGCGTCGCTTGAAATCTGGAGTGGCTGCACCGATGGCGTCGAGGTGCGTTTGCTGACCATTGACGGCAAGGGACACTGGTACTCCATGGACGAAGCCGTGAGCGTCAACACGAGCGTAGAAATCTGGAACTTCGTGAAGAACTACTCGCTGGACGGCTCGAGCATTACGCCGCCCCCGCCCGCGATAGTGGTGCCCACCAACCGCGACAGCATCTTTAACGGCGGCTTCGATTCCAGTGCTGTGGCCTGGGACTTGCAGGTGCACGGCGATGCGCAGGCGACAGGCGAGGCGAAGGGTGGCAAGTACCAGCTTGATATTTCCGCCGTCGGTACCGAGAATTACCAGGTGCAGCTGATTCAGCACGACTTGCACCTTGAAAAGGACCAGTGGTACGAAATCAGCTTTGACGCGAGCGCGGGTGCAGCCCGTACGCTCGAGGTGAACGTGGAACAGCACAACGACCCGTGGGCATCGTACCTCAAGGAAAAGCAGAATTTCGAAATCGGGACGACCTCGAAAACGTACGCGTTCAAGTTCCAGATGACGGCCGCGACCGATACGAATAGCCGCCTGAGCTTCAATGCGGGCGCCGCCACCGGCACGCTTACGCTCGATAACGTGAAAATCATGAAGACGGAAGCCCCCGCCGATACGGGAACGACCGCCTTGCGCGGGGTACAGTTTGTGCGCGAGCAGCCGACGGCGTATGCCGTGTTCGACCTGCGCGGACACAGGCTCGGGATTGTCGAAATGCGCAACGCGACCGAGGCGGAGGCGCTCAAGAGTGCGGGCTATACGAAGGGGGTCTACTTCCTGCGCGGTCTGAAGGGCGAAAAATCGCTTCTGGTGCCCGTTTCCCGCTAAAAAACGCCATTTTTTCAAAGCGCGTCATTGATAAATAATCAATGACGTCTTCCCTTTTGAAGGGTGTTTTGTCGCTTTTGGGGAGTATTTTTACCATAGTCTTTAAGGAGTGACAAAGATGTTTGGATTGAAAAAGATCTCTATTGGTGGAGCTTTCGCTCTTGTTTCGCTTGGAATAGCCTCCCAGGCTTTGGCACATCCCGATAGTTTGGTGCTTACGCCCCCGCTGGGGTGGAACAGCTGGAATGTGTTCCACGAAAACATCAACGAAAAGCAGATTCAGGAAATTGCCGATGCCATGGTCTCTTCGGGCTTGAAGGACGCCGGCTACATTTACCTGAACCTCGACGACAACTGGATGGATACCAAGCGCGATGCCCAGGGCAACCTCCAGAACAATCCGAAAACGTTCCCGAGCGGCATGAAGGCCATTGCTGATTACGTGCATGCGAAGGGCTTGAAGTTCGGCCTTTACGGCGACCGCGGCAAACGTACTTGCCACCATTACAACAGCAAATGGGATAGCCAGAGCGGTTCCAACGGTCACGAAGAACAGGATGCCAAGAAACTCGCCGAATGGGGTGTTGACTACTGGAAGTACGACAACTGCGATTCTGACCCGAATACCCAGGAAAAAGATTACACCGCCATGTCCAAGGCCCTCCGCAATTCCGGACGCGACATCGTGTTCAGCATTTGCATGTGGGAATACAAGGACTGGATGCCGAAAATCGCCAACCTCTGGCGCACGACTTTCGATATCGGTCCCGAATGGATTTCGACTTCGTGGTACCGCGGCGTTTACGAAATTATCGATGCCAACAACAAGTATTGGCAGATTGCAAAGCCCGGCCATTGGAACGACCCGGATATGCTCGAAGTGGGCAACAGGGGTCTCTCTTACGAAGAACAGCGTTCCCAGATGACGATGTGGTCTATTATGGCTGCCCCCATCATGATCAGTTCCGACGTGCGCAACATGAGCAACGAGACCAAGGAACTCTACCTGAACAAGGACATGATTGCCATCAACCAGGATTCCCTGGGCGTTCAGGGCCACCGCGTTTCTGACAAGCAAGGCAAGCAGGTTTGGACCAAGCCTTTGCGCAACGGCGACCTTGCCGTGGCTCTCCTCAATAACAACAACTCTACCCAGACTGTGGAATGCACCTTTGCGGATATCGGTGTCGAAGGCGAAGTAGAAGTCCGCGACGCTTGGCAGAAAAAAGACTTGGGCCCGCGTTCCAGCGTTTCTATCGAACTTCCGGCTCACGGCTCCGCACTTCTCCGCTTGGTTTTAAAGCCGGTTCCGCGTGCATCGTTCAAGGGCGAGGCTCTCGCTATTCCGGGCAAGATCGAGATGGAAGATTTCGACGTGAACGGCGTGGGTCAGGGTAACACCACCTACAACGAAACCGATGCCGAAAACCGTGGCGATAGTGACTACCGCCCGGGTACCGGTGTGGACCTTTACAAGAAGGCTACGGGCATCATTGTGGGTTACAACCAGGCGGGTGAATGGCTCGAATACACCGTGAAGGTTGCCAAGGCTGGGACTTATACCATGAACGCTTCTGTGGCTTCAGGCGGTACAACAGGGAGCTTTAAGCTCTCCATGGACGGCAAGGACATTACCGAAGAAATCGCCGTTCCGCAGGCAACCTCCGGCGAGGACAACTTTGATGAATACAACGTGGTCAAGGCTGACGTGGAACTGACCGAAGGCGAACACATCCTCCGCTTTACGGTAACCGGTGACTGGATGGACATCGACTACATAGAGTTCAGCGATGTTGGCGGAGGCTCCAAGGAATCGATTTCCAGGGATGCACACTTCGCACAGAAAACTGCGATGCCGGTCAATGTATTCGGTATGACGGGCAAGTTCCTCGGCCAGGTACGCCTGAATGGTGGCGCCTCGGCAAGGGATATGTCTGCGTCGCTCAAGGAATCGGGCTTTGCGCAGGGAATGTATATGGTGCGCGGCTCCGGTATTGCCCAACGCATCCAGGTAAAATAACTATTCACTCCTGATAAATGAGGCATCCTGCCGATAACGGCGGGATGCTTTTTTGCGTTCCTTGCTTTTGCAATCTTGTCAAAAGTAAAACTTCGAAAGGGGTGTTTTTTGCTTATTGCTGGAACTATTTTTTTTACGGGTGCATTGGTAAAGGGAAAGGATGGTAAAAGATGTTTGGTATTAAGACGAAGCGGCTCGCCGCCATTACCTTAGCTGCGGTTTGCGGCTTGTTCACGCAGGGGTTTTCGCAGGACCTGCTCTACTCCGACATGTTCCCGCTGGGCGACGTGCAGTTGCTGGGTGGTCCCCTGAAGGAACGTCAGGAACTGAACGTGGAAACGCTGCTCTCCTATGATACGGACAAACTAATTGCGCCGTTCTATGAAGAAGCGGGCATGAAACCCAAGGCGACCAAGTTCTCGAACTGGGCGGGCCTCGACGGTCACGTGCTGGGCCATTACCTGAGCGCCCTGGCCATGCACTATGCAGATACCGGGGACGAACTTGTCAAGCAGCGCCTGGAATACGTGCTGAGCGAACTCAAGACCATCCAGGACTACAATTCCCGCGACAACAATTTCAAGGGGTACATCAGCGGCGTGCCCAACGGCAAGCAGATGTGGCTCAAGTTCAAGAGCGGCAATGCGGGCGCGCAGAACGGCTATTGGGTGCCGTGGTACAACATCCACAAACTTTATGCGGGCTTGCGCGACGCCTACATCTATGCGGGCTACGAGCAGGCGAAAACGATGTTCCTTGCACTTTGCGACTGGGGCCTCACGATTACGGGCGGGCTCAACGACAACGCCATGGAATCGATGCTCGGTACGGAACACGGCGGCATGGCGGAAGTCTATGCCGATGCCTATGCGCTCACCAAGCAGGACAAGTACCTGAAAGAGGCCAAGCGCTGGTCCCACAAGTGGCTTTTGAATGCGATGGCGGCAAACAACGACAACCTCACGAACGTGCACGCGAATACGCAGGTCCCGAAGGTGGTGGGTTTTGCCCGCATTGCGGAACTTACCGGCGACCAGACCTACGTGAAGGGCTCCGAGTATTTCTGGGACCGCGTCGTGAACAAGCGTAGCATTGCGATTGGCGGTAACAGCATTTCGGAACATTTCCCGTCTTTCGATAACCACAAGAAGTACGTGGAAGAACGCGAAGGCCCGGAATCTTGCAACACCTACAACATGCTCAAGCTGACGGAACGCCTGTTCAACATGGACCATAGCGCCAAGCAGGCGGACTTTTACGAGCGGGCGCTCTTTAACCATATCCTTTCGACAATCCACCCGAAGCACGGCGGTTACGTGTACTTCACTCCAGCACGTCCCCGTCATTATCGGGTGTATTCCAAGGTGAATGCCGCCATGTGGTGTTGCGTGGGCTCGGGTATGGAAAACCCCGCGAAGTACAACCAGTTCATTTACACGAAGGATGGCGATGACCTGTACGTGAACTTGTTTAGTGCATCGCTTTTGAACTGGAAGGCGAAGGGCGTCAAGATCAAGCAGGAAACCGAATTTCCGAAGGGCGAAAGCGCAAAGTTCACCATTACGGGAAGCGGCAGTTTCGATATGAAGATCCGCCATCCGTACTGGGTAAAGGAAGATGCGTTCAAGGTCATCGTGAACGGCGATACGGTGGTGAAAAAGTCTGACCCGTCGAGCTATGTATCTGCGGGTAAGTCTTGGAAGTCTGGCGATGTGATTGAGGTGCTGTTCCCGATGTACACGCACGTGGAAGAACTCCCGAATGTTTCTGACTACGTGGCGCTTTTGCATGGTCCAATCGTGCTTTCCGCAAAGACGGGAACCGCAAACCTGAACGGCCTCGTTGCCGATGATGGACGCTGGAGCCATATCGCGTCGGGTGCGCTTGAATCGCTTGACCAGGCGCCGATGCTTGCAAGCAAGAAGGAAGATATCCCTTCAAAAGTGGAACCCGTGAAGGGAGAGCCGATGCACTTCAAGGCTCCCTACCTGTTTGCAAACAAGAAAGATGCGAGCCTGCTGCTGGAGCCGTTCTACGAGGTGCACGATGCCCGCTACATGATGTACTGGATGGTGCTTACCGACCCCTCCATTCTGGAACGCCTGAAGAAGGAGCAGGAAGAGGCTCTTGCGCTTGACGAGAAGACTGTTGACAAGGTGGCCCCTGGCGAGCAGCAGCCCGAAGTGGACCACCAGATGAAAACCGAAAATACGACCTCTGGCACGGCAAACGGTGAATTCTACCGCGACGCGGGTAAGTGCAATGCGGGCGACGGTGGCTCCATTAGCTACGTACTCGAAACCAATAGCGAAGATTCCTTGAGCCTTATGGTTCGCTACTGGGGCAACGAATCCTGCTCGCGTACGTTTGACATCATGATCGATGGCGAAAAACTTGCGACCGAAAGCATCGAAGGCAAGTGGAACAAGAAGGAATTCGTGAACGAAATCTACGCGATTCCCGACGCCATGATCAAGGGCAAAAAAGAAGTCCGCGTGACGTTCAAGGCGGGTGCGGGCAACATGGTGGGCGGCCTTTACGGCGTGCGCCTGCTGCGCAACAAGCCGAAGCCCGAAGTGAAGGATACCATACCGATGGCGGTAGCCGCGAGAATGCCCGCGCATCTCGACTTGAAGGCGCGCGTGATAGGCGGTGAGTTGCAAATTGCCTCCGGTGCGGCACTTTCGCAGGGCCTTACCGCCAGGATTTACGCGATGAACGGCCGTTTAGTGAAGTCCGTGGCGTTGCCGGCAGGGCAGTCCAGCTTCAGCATCGGGATTGCTGGCCTCGGTAACGGTACGTATATCCTGAAAATCCAGCGCGATGGCTATAGTTATGCTTCGACGATTTTCAGGAAGGGTGGCTTTTGACATTCTGTCCATAGGAACTCCCTAGCGGGGGTTCCTTTTTACGCTTTTTTCAAGTAATTTTCTTGTTGGTGTTAACAAGGAAGTTCTTATGATGTTTGGTTATGATTTCAGGCGTGTAGCCTGTTCTGTTATTGCTGCAACCGCACTTTCGGCGGTGAGTTCTTTCGCGGTTACGAGCCAGTTCCGCGGTGTAAACTGGGCGGACAAACGCGACAATTTCGTCTCTGGCGTGCTCGTTCTTTCGGGCATGAGCCTTTCGGACAATTACCAGTCGGCATCGGTGGTGGCAGACCGCGTTATCGGGCAGTTCCAGGAACTGTTCGGCACCAACAGCGTGCGCATTCCGGTGAACGAACCCACAATCCTCACGTTCTGGGACACCTACACGGGCGTAATCGACATGGGCCTTTCCAAGGGCCGTGTCGTGATGGGCTACTGGGGCCCCGCACAGCCTTCGGGCCCGAAGAACATGAATGACTGGTGGAGCATGTGGGCAAAAATCGTTGAAAAATACGGCGACCACCCGAATGCCTACTTTGAAATCTTCAACGAACCGCACATGTACAGCAAGGATGAGCTGCGCAACCTGTATGCACAGTGGCTCGAGAAATTCCCGGATGTTCCCCGCGACCATATTCTGCTCGATGGCTCGGGCCTTGCATGGAACGTGCCCGACATCGCCGATGACCCGCGCTTCGAGGGTTGCCTTTTCGCGGTGCACGAATACACGTTCTGGAACATGAGCATCACCACCGAGCAGGGCTGGAAGAACAGCTTCAAGGGCAAGGTGGGCAAGTATGCCGACCGCACCGTGTGTACGGAATGGGGCGGCGCCATGGGCCCCGGCGAAAAGAACGGCGTGCATTACGACTACATGGATTACAACCAGCCGCCTAACAACTATTTTACGGCCTATATCCGTGGCATGTCGGATCAGTTGCGCGAATGGGAGATGGGTAGCTTCTACTGGCCCGGGCTTCGCGATGGTGACTGGTACAGCATGACCAAGCGTAGCGGCGAAGGCGCCAATATCAAGCTCGAAATCGTGAACCAGTCGGGCGTGGACCGCATGAAGATGGCCTGGGCCGATACGGTCGAGACGACTCCGCTCGTGCGCGAGGCGTATAACGGCGAACCTGCGGCGATTCCGGGCGTAATCGAGGCCGAAAATTACGACAAGGGCGGAAACCGCTTCAGCTTTTACGACAAGGATGCCGCGAACAAGGGCGAAACCTACCGCGAAGATGCTGTGGATGTCATTACCCTGGATGGCGCAACCTGCAATGGCGATGCCTGCAAGGGCTATGCCGTCGGGTATACCGAGGCGGGCGAGTGGCTCGAATATAGCGTGAAGGTCGCCACAAGCGGTAAGTTCGCAATCCGTGCGAACGTGGCGACCGCATCCGAGACATCGAAAATCCAGCTGTTTGTCGATGGCGCGGCAATTGGCGATACGGTTACGTTCGAGAAGGTCGACACTGTATGGACGGTGTACAAGGAAGTCGATATCGGCGTAGCAGACCTTACGGCAGGTGAACACATCCTGAAACTTGCCATTGCGGGTAGCTACGTGAACGTGGACTGGCTCAAGTTCTGTGAAGGCGAAAAGTGCGAAGAAACCATGGGAATCCACGAAATTATGCCTGCGTCTGTTTCTAAGGCTTCGGCCCCGCGCCTCCGCAAGCAGGGTGGCCGGCTGTTTGTCGAAAGGAATGGCATGCGCTTTGACTTGACAGGGCACCGCATAAAGTAAGCAAATTGTCATTTTTGAGTTGATTTCCATTGATAACTTGTCAACGAGAACCCCTCTTTCGGGGGTTCTTTTTTTTGCGTGGTAAGGTATCTTTTGAATAAGGAATGTGAGGATTTATGAATTACAAGAGTTCTAGTATTTTTGCTATGGCTCTGGCCGGCATGGCCTTTGCTGCAACTCAGGCAACCTTCTACGTGTCCCCTTCGGGAAACGACGCCGCTGACGGCTCGAAGGATGCTCCTTTTAAGACAATCACCCAGGCGCAAAAAGCCGTGCGCGCCATCAACGGTTCCATGACGGGCGACATCGAAGTCATTCTTCGCGAAGGCACCTACGCGCTCCCCGCAACTATTGCATTTGACGAACGCGACGGCGGTAAGGACGGCCACTACGTGCGCTACAAGGCCGCCGAAGGCGAAAAGCCCTTGATTACCGGTGGCATGGGCGTTACGGGCTGGACTCTGCATGACGAAGCGAACAACATCTGGAAAGCCGAAGGCGTAGACGGTCGATTCCGCCAGCTCTACGTGAACAACCGCAAGGCGGTTCGCGCATGCTTCCCCAACGTGATTGATGCAAAGGAAAAAGGCAACGGCGGTTTCGACCACGATTTCGTGCGCCTCACGAAGGTGGACTCTACGGGCCGCGCCTTCGATGTCTCTGCTGACTACGTCAAGAATATCAAGAACATCGAAGATGTCGAAATCCACCTGATGATTGCCTGGTCCGAAAACATCCTGCGCCTGGAAAAGGCCCAGGTGAACGGCGGTACGGCAAAGCTCATTCCCAAGGACCCTGAACGCACCAAGCTGTTCCACCGCGCATTCCCCATGCTCGGCACCGCTTTCGCGAGCAATCCGCCCAAGCAGCAGGTTTTCTATCTGGAAAATTCCTACGACTTGATTGACGCTCCGGGTGAATGGTACCTGGACGAAAAGAACCAAACGCTTTATTACAAGCCCCGTGAAGGCGAAAGTATGTCGACGGCCCATGTGGTTGCGCCTCGACTCAATACCTTGTTCAGCGTCTTGGGTAAGGATACCAAGAACAAGGTGGGCTACATGTCTTTCGAAGGCCTGACCTTTGCCCATTCCAACTTTACGCGCCCCAGCGAAGAAGGCTTCCTGGATTTGCAGGCGGCAAACTTCAACGTGGACGTTCTTCCGGATCCTAGCCGCGGAAACTGGGAAAAGCTGAACAGCAACAAGTACTTGCTGTGGCGCCCCGATGCGGCCTTCCGCGTAGAAAATGCGCATCATTTCTTGGTGCAGGGCAACGTATTCTCGCAGATTGCGGCCACGGGCCTCGACTTTGTCTCTGGCACCAACGACGACATGATTCAGGGCAACGCCTTCTTTGAAATCGGCGCTGCGGGCATTATGCTTGGCAAGTTCTATCAGGACTCCACGACCGAAATCCATATCGCCTACAATCCGAGCGATAAGGACGAAATCAGCACCCGCGATACGGTCAAGAATAACTTGGTCACCAACACGACTAATGAACATCAAGGTGCCGTAGGTATCGGTGCTGGTTATCCCCGCTATGTGGTGATTGAACATAACGAGGTCTCTTACGCTTACTACTCCGGCATTTCCATTGGCTTTGGCTGGACAAAGGCTCAGACGGCCATGACCAACAACCATGTGAACTGGAACGAAATTCATCATATTGCCCGCCTGCTTTGCGACTCCGGCCCGATTTACACCTT
The DNA here is from genome assembly GCA_946408125.1 of uncultured Fibrobacter sp. Classification (GTDB taxonomy): domain Bacteria; phylum Fibrobacterota; class Fibrobacteria; order Fibrobacterales; family Fibrobacteraceae; genus Fibrobacter. The sequence goes on along the minus strand of CAMJQW010000003.1, from coordinate 90,297 downwards.
GAGTAACCAGGGCACCGGTAGCGAAATCCAGCACAACTATATCCACGATAACGGAACTTCCAAGTGGGCTGACTACTGGAATGTGCCCATCTACTTGGACGAAGGCTCCAGCGGCTTTACCGTGAAAGAGAACGTGTTCAAGAATTCTCCCGCAGGTGTGGGTCAGAACCAGGCTGGTCAGAATAATTTGCAACAGTCCAACAACTATTACAGCGATGATGTCGTGAACAACGCCGGTATCGAGAAGGAATTCCGCTACATCCGCGACATCAAGGAAATTCCGCTGGCTGACTTCAGCAACACCGTGACGCAGGAAGCGTTCAAGACCATCATGAGCATTTCCGGCGTTATCCAGGTCGAAGATTACGATGTGGGCGGCCAGAGCGTGTCCTTCTACGACAAGGATTTCGTGAACGAAGGAAATGTTTATCGTGAAGACGGCGTGGACGTAGTGGGCTTCGGTTGTGCCGATTCCGCGATGACGGAAGACTGCAAGGGCTACGCCATCGGCTATACGCAGGCTGGCGAATGGCTCGAATACAGCGTGAACGTGGCCACGGCGAGCAAGTACGTGTTCCGCGCGAATGTGGCGACCGGACTTGAAGGCGGTAGTTTCCGGTTATTCCTTGATGGCAAGGCCGTTACCGATACGATTGCAGTGCCACAAGGCGAAGACTGGAATACCTATGCCACAGTCGACGGCGAGACTGCCGAACTTGCTAAGGGCGATCATGTGCTCAGAATCCAGTTCACGGGCAACTATGTGAATATGGACTGGATTAAGTTCGCGCTCACGTCTGAAGAACTTGAAACGACCGGTCTCAAGGTTGCCGAGCCTCGCTTGAAGTTGGGTGAAAGCGGCTATGACGTGTTTGGCATGAATGGAAAGTACATCTGCCGTATCGAAGGCATGGCCGCCATGGGCGGCATCAAGGCGGCACTCGCGGCCAAGGGCGTGAAGCCAGGCATGTACGTGGTACGCGGCCTCGATAGCCGCAGCTCCATCAAGGTAAATACGGTCAAGTAGCACTTTCCCGGAGATTGGCATGAGAATGTTTGGCGAAAAAATTGCGACAGTCCTTTGTGCGGCGACCTTGGCTATCGCGGCGGCGGACAATCCGCTCACCCTCTGGTACAATAGCGATGCTGGAAGTGAATTCACGAACGCGCTCCCCATCGGGAACGGCTACATGGGTGGTATCGTCTACGGTGGCGTTGCCAAGGATATCATCGGCCTGAACGAAGGTACCGTCTGGTCGGGCGGCCCGGGCGACAACAACAAGCAGGGGGCGGCTAGCCACCTGAAGGATGCCCGCGATGCCCTGTGGCGCGGTGACTACAGGACTGCCGAATCCATCGTATCGAACTACATGATTGGCCCCGGCCCGGCAAGTTTCCAGCCGGTGGGCGATCTCGTGATTACCACGTCACATTCGGGTGCCACGAATTACCGCCGCGAACTCGACCTCAAGACGGCTCTTGCAAAGACGACCTATACGGCGGGCGGCGTGAAGTACACGCGCGAATATTTCGCGAGTTACCCGGACCACGTGATTGTTGTTCGTTTGTCTGCAGACAAGAGCGGATCGGTGAGTTTCGGCGCGACCATGACGACTCCGCACCGCAACAACAAGATGTCGAATAGCGGCAATACGCTCGTTTACGACGTGACGGTAAATTCCATCAAGTTCCAAAACCGCCTGAACGTGGTGGCCGATGGCGGTACGGTTTCCGTCTCGAACGGGAATATCAACGTGCAGGGCGCGAATTCCGCGATGCTCGTGCTTACGATTGCGACAAACTTCAAGTCGTATAACGATGTTTCGGGTGACCCGGGCGCAATTGCCGAGGGCATCATGTCGAAGGTCGCCAAGAAGTCCTATGACGATATTTTGGCGGACCACTTGAAGGATTACCAGACGATTTTCAATCGCGTCAAGCTTGACTTGGGTCCGGCAGACAATAGCGCTGGCGATATCACCAGCACCCGCGTGAAGAATTTTAACTCTACGAATGACCCCTCGCTCGTGGAACTGCATTACCAGTATGGCCGTTACCTTCTCATCGCAAGTTCCCGCAAGGGCGGCCAGCCCGCGAACCTGCAGGGGATCTGGAACAAGGACACGAACCCGATGTGGGGTAGCAAGTACACCACGAACATCAACCTCGAAATGAACTACTGGCCGGTAGAGACGGCGAACCTCGAGGAATGCGTGTGGCCTCTCATCGACAAAATCAAGAGCATGGTGCCGCAGGGCGAAAAGACTGCCAAGGTGCACTGGGGCGTAGACGAAGGCTGGGTGGAACACCACAATACCGACCTCTGGAACCGTTCTGCCCCGATTGACGGCGCGTGGGGGCTCTGGCCGAGTGGTGCTGGCTGGCTCAGCACGCACCTGTGGGAGCATTTCCTCTTCAATCCGACCGACAAGGCTTATTTGCAGGATGTCTATTCTACCATGAAGGGAGCGGCGCTCTTCTTCGTGAACAGCCTTGTGGAAGAGCCGACGACCGGCAACAAGTACCTGGTAACGGCCCCGAGCGATTCTCCGGAAAACGACCACAGCGGCTACAACGTCTGCTTTGGCCCGACGATGGATAACCAGATTATCCGCGACGTGCTGAACTACACCATCGAGGCGTCCAAGATTCTCGGCGTCGACGAGGATGTTCGAGCCAAGATGGAAGCGACCGTCAAGAGGCTCCCGCCTACAAAGACGGGCAAGTACGGCCAGATTACGGAATGGCTCCAGGACTGGGACGACCCGAACAACAAAAACCGCCATATTTCGCACTTGTACGGCCTTTTCCCGAGCGCGCAGATTACGCCCGAAGAGACTCCCGACCTGATCAAGGGCGCAGGCGTCACGCTGCAGCAGCGCGGCGACGATGCGACCGGTTGGTCCTTGGCCTGGAAAATCAACTTCTGGGCCCGCATGCACGACGGCGATCATGCCTACAAGATGATCCGCATGCTCCTTACGCCGAACAAGACTTACAACAACCTCTTCGATGCGCACCCGCCGTTCCAGATTGACGGCAACTTCGGTGCGGTCTCGGGCGTGAACGAAATGCTTATGCAGAGCCATAACAACAGAATCAACTTGTTGCCGGCGCTTCCTTCGCAGTGGAAGGACGGAAGCATCAGGGGCATCCGTGCCCGCGGTGGTTTCGAGATTGATTCCATGGCCTGGAAGGGCGGTAAGCTCACGTATGTCGCCATCAAGTCCGATGTGGGCCAGACGCTGAACTTGGTGAACGGCTCCAACAAGTTCACGACCACGACGGTTCCCGGCAAGGTGTATGAATTCGATGGTAACCTCAAACTCACCAACCAGCCTTTCGAGGCGATTGCTTTGCCTGGCAAGATTCAGGCCGAAAGCTACATCGCGATGGACGGCGTGCAAATCGAGGATGACGAGGAAGGCGAACCGAACCTCGGCTGGATTAACGATGGCGATTTCAGCTCGTACCTGGTGAATGTTCCTGCCGCCGGTACCTACACGCTCAAGGCCCGCGTGGCGAGCGGTGCAGAGGTCGCTTCGACCATCACGGTTACGGATTCTGCGGGCAAGGCGCTCGCGACCATCTCGGTTGATCCCGAAAAGACGAAGGGTTGGAATGATTGGTACGAGACTTCTACCACGATCGAGCTTGCCAAGGGCGAACAGACGCTCAAGTTCGGCTACTCCGGCACGAGCGACTACCTGATGAATGTCGACTGGTTCGAATTTGAATCCGGTTCAATGGCCCTTCCGGAAGCGCCGAAGGTGGCTGCGACCCGCCTTGACGTGCATCCCGTATCGATGGCGCGGGCTTCCGTCGCGCTGATGGTGCGCTCGGATGCCGATTTCGAGGTGCGCCTGTACACGGTGACCGGAAATCTGGTTGCAAAGCGTCTCGGGACCGGAACATCCCTCGTGGAATTCGGGAAGGACGGCCGCCTCCCGCAGGGGAACTATGTCGCGGTCGTTTCTAGCGGAAAAATGCGGAAAACGCTCAAGATTCACGCTTATTGATGCTCTTCGCATTGATAACTTGTCCACGGGAACTTGCCCTTGAGAATGGATTTACCCCCTTTTGGGGGGTATTTTTATCATGGTGGGTTGGAAAAAACGCTTTTTTCTAGCGAAAGGGATGTAACAATGAGGATAGGAAAGAATTTGAAATTGTCGTCGGCTTTGCTCGTTTTGGGGCTCTGCTCCTCTGCCATGGCCGAAAACCCGCTTATCCAGACATATTATTCTCCGGACCCGGCGCCTGTGGTGTTCGGCGATACGCTTTGCACCTATTCCGGCAACGACGAGGGCGGCAGTTTCTTCACGATGCACGGCTGGCGCGTATCGTGCACCACGGATATGGTGAACTGGACCGACATGAACACCCTCATTCTGGAAGCGGGCGACTTTAACGGTTCTGCCAAGAAAAACGGCGACTGGGCGTCTCAATGCATTCGCCGCAATGACAAGTACTATTATTACGTGACCGTGGAATCCACCCGCGGCGGCCGCGCCGTCAACGTGGCCGTGTCCGACAAGAAGGAAGGCCCCTTCAAGGATGCCCTGAACGGCAAGCACCTGGCGGGTCCCAACTGGGACTACATCGACCCCACCGTGTTTATTGACGACGATGGCCAGGCATGGCTCTACTGGGGTAACCCGAAGCTTTATTATTGCCCCCTCAAGGAGAACATGATTGAATGCGCAAGCGAAATCAAGGTCTCCGACATGAGCACCTTTAACGGCAAGTATACCGAAGGCCCGTGGATCCACAAGCGCGGCAAAAAATATTACATGATTTACGCCGCCGGCGGCATTCCCGAATCTATTGACTATTCCTGGAGCGATTCCCCGACGGGCCCCTGGACCTATAAGGGCGTCATTATGCCGAAAAACGAACCGGGTGCCGCGTTCACCGTCCACTCCGGCATTGTCGACTTTAAGGGCCGCAGCTTCTTCTTCTATCACAACCAGAAGAACGTGAAGGGCGGCGGCTACAGCCGTTCTACCGCCATCGAAGAATTCACCTGGAATGCCGACGGTACCATTCCCACGATCCGCGCCACCAACAATGGCGTCGTAAAGCCCATCAAGAACCTTGACCCGTTCGTGCGCGTGGAAGCCGAAACCAAGGCTTGGGTTGGCGGCATGACTGTCAATACGTCGGGCGGCTACACCATCATCGAACATGTCGGTGCCGAATACGGCAATGTCTTCCTCACCAAGATGAACAGCGGATTCTATACCAAGGTGCGTTCTGTTGACATGGGCGACGGTGCCGACCGCATTATCGTTTGCACCAGGGGTAACGGCGGCAAGCTTGAACTCCATGCTGGTTCCGAAAATGGCGCACTCCTTGCGTCCATGAATATCCCGTCTAGTTCTGCTTGGGAAGAACATACCTTCGACGTGACTGATGCCGCCGGCGTCGACGACCTGTTCTTTGTGGTAAAGCAGGGCGGTTTCGATTTTGACTACTGGTACATGGAAAGCGAAAAGACTGCTATTCCGCAGACGGCCTACAAGGGCACTGCCGCTACGGTTCCGGGCAAGATCGAGGCGGAAAACTACGACGAAGGCGGCCACAACAAGGCCTTCTACGACAACGACCGCGAAAACCAGGGCAAGGCCTACCGCGAAGACGAAGTCGACGTGGTCGACATTAGCGATTCCAAGTGCGGTGACGCAGCCTGCACGGGTTATGCCATCGGCTACACCAACGAAGGCGAATGGGTGGAATATACTATCAATGTTGCGGCCGATGCCAAGTACGATATCACCGCGAATGTAGCGACCGCGTTCGAGACTGCCGGTATGCAGCTGTTTGTTGACGACAAGGCGGTTACGGATGCGGTTACATTCGAAAAAGTAGACTCTGTTTTCACCACCTACAAGGTAGTAGATGTTGGCTCTGTGGAACTCAAGAAGGGGGAACACGTGCTCAAACTCCTGATTACGGGTGCCTACCTGAATGTGGACTGGCTCCAGTTTACCGACCCGACGGCTCCGGAAGCTCTGGCGGATGTCCGCTTCGCTCCGAAGCAGCCCACCATATACAATGTATTCGGCGCGACGGGTAAGTATCTTGGCCGCGTCAATATGGGAACCTCGACTTCCACGCAAGAAATGTCCGCGTCGCTTAAGCAGGCTGGCTTTGCAAGTGGCATGTACATTGTGCGTGGCGTAGGCCATTCCAAGGCCATGCGCGTGAGCGTTCCTTCCCGTTGATAACTTGTCCATGCGACTTGTGAAAAAGACCTTTCAATACCCCTCAAAAAGGGGTATTTTTTTTGTGTGTGTATTAAGATGTGAGGATTTATGAAGAGTCGAATTTCAATCTCTACGGCTTTGTCGTGTGCAGCGATTTTGTCTGTGGCAGCGACAAGCGCCTTCTCCCAGCCCAATGACGAATGGAACGGAAAACCGCGCGTATTCGGTGTGAACGTGCTTACGCCGCACGTGACATCGATGCCGTATACCACGGTGGAGGAGGCCGTCAAGGGTGACCGTCATGCCTCTGAATGGTACCAGACGCTTTCGGGCACATGGAAGTTCTTCCACGTCGAAAAGCCGAGCCAGCGCAACAACGATTTCTACAAGGACAATTACGATGTGTCCGGCTGGAGCGAAATTCCGGTTCCGAGCTCCTGGCAGCTGCACGGATACGATCATCCGATTTACACGAACGTGGTTTACCCGTGGGCGCAGAATAACCGCGTGTCCGCTCCGGGTGCCCCGACCGACTTTAACCCGGTGGGCCATTACCGCCGCACCTTCACCGTTCCCGAAAAGTGGGCCGGCAAGCGCATCCGCCTGCATTTCGAGGGCGTGGAATCCGCTTACTACGTGTGGGTGAACGGTAACTACGTGGGCTATAGCGAAGATACCTTCACGGGCCACGAATTCGATATCAACAAGTACCTGCGCAAGGGCGAGAACAACATCTCGGTACAGGTGTTCCGCTGGTGTGACGGTTCCTGGCTCGAAGACCAGGACTTCATCCGCCTTTCGGGCATCATGCGCGACGTGTACATCTATGCAGTTCCCGAAGTTCACATTCAGGACTTCCAGATCGACGCGACGCTCACGAACAACTATACCGATGGTCTCCTGAAGACCACCACGTGGATCTACAACTCTACTGCCAAGGAATCCGGCGAATACACCGTCGAACTTTCCCTCTATAACGACAAGGGCGCCGAAGTGATCGCTCCGAGCGCACAGAAAGTTTCTGGAATCGGTGCCAACGGTGGCCAGAAGAGCCTTCATTTTGAACTCCCGCTCACCAAGCCGGACCGCTGGTCTGCAGAAACTCCGAACCTCTATACCGCAGTGCTCACCATCAAGGACGGTTCCGGCAAGATCCTCCAGGTCGAAAGTAACAAGATCGGCTTCCGCACGGTAGAAATCAAGAAGGATAACGGTGCCCCGCGCCTGCTGGTGAACGGCATGCCGGTCAAGTTCCACGGCGTGAACCGTCATGAGCTCGATCCGGACAACGGCCGCGCGGTGACTTACGAGCGTATGGAGCAGGACATCATCTTGATGAAGAAATTCAACATCAACGCGCTCCGCATGTCGCACTACCCGAACAATCCGATGATGTACGATCTTTGCGACAAGTACGGCATCTACGTGATTGACGAAGCTAACGTGGAAAGCCACGGCGCTAACGGTGACTTGCCCAAGAGCAGTGACGACTGGCGCGCTCCGGTGGTGGACCGCCTGAATTCCATGGTGCAGCGCGACAAGAACCATCCGAGCATTATCCTCTGGTCTCTCGGCAACGAAGCGGGTAACGGCAACGTGTTCGCTTCCGAACGCGAACGCGCTCACGAAATCGACTCCACGCGTTACGTGCATTACGAAGGCGACAACAACAACGCCGATGTGACGAGCCAGATGTACTGGGGCTACGACTACATCGCAGGTTACAAGGATGCCAACAAGCCCGTGATGCTTTGCGAATACGAACACGCCATGGGCAACTCCGTGGGCGACCTGAAGGAATACATGGACGCCTTCTACGGCAATCCGCGCGCCTTCGGTGGCTTCATCTGGGACTTCATTGACCAGGGCCTGCACCACAAGGGCACCCCGTACTGGGAATTCGGCGGCATGTGGGGCGACTGGCAGAACGACGACAACTTCTGCGCAAACGGCCTCGTGTTCCCCGACCGTGCGATCCAGCCGGAAATGTGGGAAGTCAAGTACCAGTACAGCCAGATTCGCGTGTATAACGTCGACGCCGCCAAGGGCAAGGTCGAAATCGAAAACCGCTACCTCTTCAAGAACCTCGGCGACTACTTCGACGCTGTCTGGCAGCTCCGCGAAAACGGCAAGATCATCAAGGACGGCAAGCTCAACAGCTCGCAGCTGAACATCGGCCCTCTCCAGAAGAAGGAAGTCACCATCGAACTGCCGGATATCGAGACGACCATCGGTGCGGAATACCATCTGGATATCGATTTCCGCCTCAAGAAGGATGAACTCTGGGCGAAGGCGGGTCACAGCGTCGCGCACGAACAGTTCGGCATCGATCTGGGCCAGCTCTGGTCTACCGAAGTGGACATCAGCACTCTGGACGGAGCCAAGGTCTCCCGCGTCAGCGGCCTCACCATCGAAGGAACCGATTTCAAGATTGCCTTCGACGAGAAGGCGGGTACGATCGCGAGCTACGTTCTCGATGGCGATACCATCATCAAGAACGGCGGTATCCCGAACTTCTGGCGTGCCCCGACTGACAACGACAAGGGCTTCAATATGGAACGTGGCCACGGCGAATGGCGCAAGGCGAGCCAGAAGCGTAACGTGACCTCCGAGGTCAAGGAAGTTTCCCCGCAAGAAACCCAGGTGACCTTCAACTTCAGCTTCCCGGACGTGGGTAGTTCCAAGATGAAGCTGACCTACTACGTGTACGGCAGCGGCGACATCGTCGTGGAATACACGTTCAACCCGGACGGCTCCAAGAGCTACATCCCGAACGTGGGAACGCTCTTCACGGTTCCGGGCGGTTTCGAGAAGGTCCGCTACTTCGGTCGCGGCCCCGACGAGAACTACATCGGCCGTAACCGCGGCAGCTTCATGGGAATCTTCTCCACGCTCGTGGATTCCATGACGGTCATGTACATGGAAATCGGCGAAACGGGCCAGCGCACCGACGTCAAGTGGGCGACCCTCACCAACGACAAGGGCAAGGGCCTCATGATTGTGGGTTCCCCGCGCATGGAATTCAACGCCCAGCACTACACTCCGGAACAGCTTTCCGACGTGAAACTCCCGTGGGAACTCAAGCGCAACAAGGACATCACCCTCCGCGTGGACTTGCACCAGATGGGTCTCGGCGGCATCAACTCCTGGGGCGCTGAACCGCTCAACGAATACCGCCTGAATGCGAACCGCGAATACTCCCACAAGTTCCGTATCGCTCCGGTCCGCAAGCAGCTGAACGACCCGACCGAATACTCGCTTCTCGGCTTCAAGAACTTCGGCTGGAACGACCTCACGCCCGCCAAGTACGGCTCGGACGAAATCGCCAAGATTTACGAAAATCAGCCGGACAAGGATATCTCCGAGACGGCGAATATCGGCTCGATTGACCAGACGCTGAAACTGCGCGGTCCCTCGGTGATTGTCCCCGAAGGCATGCGCTACTACAGGGTGTTCGATATGCAGGGCCGCCAGGTGACGAGATTCATAACCCGCGGCGTCGAAGACCTGAATACCGCCACCCGCAACGCGGTCCAGCGTGCCGGTTCCTACCTGGTTCGCCCGGAAAGGGGCGGCAAGGCCTTCCGCATCGTCGTGAAGTAGAGCAGAAATCCTAATCCACACCTCAAAGACCTATGCCCCGGACTTTTCCGGGGCATCTTTCGTTTGAAATTTTTGCAAAAGTAAATTCCGGGGACCCCTAAAACCACCCCCTTTTTTTGCGTATTTTTAGGGTGTGCAAGCATAGTACAAAGGGATGGTTTTATGGATTTTCGATCAATTTTCCCGCTTATTCTGTTGCCGTCGTGCCTTTTTGCGGCGGTAAACCTCGACGTGAGCCTGGGCGACAGCATCAGGCCGGTGACGCACGTGGCCACGGGTTCGCTCTACGGCCTCACCGAAACGCTCCCGACCGACATCGAAAAGGATGTCGCGCCCCTCAAGCCGAACGTGTTCCTTTCGCCCGCCCGTAGCGGCAGCGGCCGCCAGCAGGGAATCGGCGGCGCGTTCCTCGTCGCCCCGCGCGTGGAAAGCATCGACGCCAAGATCCAGATACGTCTGGCCGACGTGCTGCCCGGCTGGCCCTACAAGTTCCAGAACATGGACCACTGGAAAAACGAAGTAAAGTCCGTCATCAACGACAAGCTTTCTTCCAGCAACAAGAATTTCGACGGCTACGAAATCTGGAACGAGCCAAACGACACCTGGAAAAGCACGACCATCGATTTCAATTCGGGCCTCTGGAAAGAGACCTACCAGCTCATCCGCCAGATGGATCCCACTGCAAAGATTATCGGCCCCTCGTATTCGTGGTACAATGCCTCGAAGATGGAAGAGTTCGTCAAGTACTGCTCGCAGAACAACTGCATGCCCGACGTGATCAGCTGGCACCAGTGGGGGAGCGGCGGCTTTGCGGGAGCCGTGGAGAACTACCGCAACCTCGAAAAGAAATACAACGTGACGCCCCGCGCCATCAGCATCAACGAGTATTCCTCCGAGGAACATTCCGAGGAAGGCTGCCCCGGCGTATCGGTACCGTTCATCGCCAAGTTCGAGCGCCACGGGGTTGAAAGCGCCATGATCTCGTGGTGGTTCGTACCGCTTCCGGGCCGCCTCGGGAGCCTGCTCACCTCCAATAACGAACGCGGTGGCGGCTGGTGGCTGTACAAGTGGTACGGCGACATGAGCGGCTACATGACGAAGGTGACGCCTCCCAACGACAAGAGCGACGGCGTGGACGGCTTCGCCGCACTCGACAAAAAGAAAGGCTTTGCGAGCATCGTCCTCGGCGGAAACACGCTGGGCGACGTGAATGTGAACATCACGGGCATTCCGGAGGCATTCGGCAACAAGGTGAACGTGGACGTGGAATACGTCGTCTGGGAAAACAAGGACAAGGCGGTGCCCTCCACGACGCTCGAATCGAGCAAGGAATACGACGTGAGCGGAGGCAAGATTACCGTTCCCGTGAACATCAAGAACACCAAGTACGGCTACCGCGTGTACGTGACCCCGATTATCCCGCAGGCACCCTACAAGGATGCCATCGCCATTCCGGGCAAGATCGAAGTCGAGAACTACGACGTGGGCGGCGCGGGCAAGGCCTACATGGACAAGGACGACGAGAACAAGGGGAGCGAATACCGCGAAGACGCCGTGGATATCGTGAAGGCGGGCGAGGGTTATGCCGTCGGCTACACGCAGGAAGGCGAATGGCTCGAATACACCGTGAACATGGCCTCGGCAGGCGAACTCGACCTGACGGTAAACTATGCGACCACCTCGGAGAATGCCGGTTTCAAGCTGTACATCGATGGCGAGGCGGCGACGGACGACATCATCCTCCCGCAGGGCAGCGACTGGGAAACCTACTCTACGTTCGAAGCGGACAAGGTGAATCTCCCCGCCGGCGAACACGTGCTCAAGCTCGAAATCGTGGGCAACTACGTGAACCTCGACTGGCTCGCGCTTGGCGAAACCGCCCCGGCAGACACCGCTACGACGCAGCTCTACGCATCCTTCGCTCATCGTGCAGGCCCCGCGGTATACGACGTGTATGGCGTCACGGGCAAGTACGTAGCGAGTTTCTCATCATACGGTTCCGCGGGTGTGAAAGCCGCCGCTACGGCTGCGGTAAGGCAATCCGGCGTTTATCTGGTAAAGCCCCGCCACGGCGGGCATGCCTACCGCATCAACGTGCAGAAATAAGAATCCACTCCTAAAAGAAAATCCCCCGCGTTCGCGGGGGATTCCTTTTAAGAAAGAGGAGTACTCATTCCAAAAAAGTTTACGGCAAAGTGAACTGCTTCAGGAACGGCCAGCCGATCTTGCCGTCGCCTTGTGCGTGGCCGTCTGCGCCGCCACCCATGAATCCGCCTCCACCGACGCCCTTGTTGGTGCAGAGGACGACCTTCACGCCATCCTTGCAGTTGGAGTATTCGTCGCAGCCGTCGGAGTTCTTGGCCGGGGATCCTTCGCATCCGTTCTTGTCGGCCCAGAATTTGAAGTTCTTTTCGGCACCCAGGAAGACCATTCCATCACCGTATCCGCTATCGCCACCCTGCCATTTGCAGACGTTGTCATTGGTGCCACGGAACATGATGATGGGAATCGGACGGGCGGGGCTGCAGCTCGCGCTGTTCTCGCTGTTCAAGTCCATACCGGCGGGCGCGACGGCGGCGAAAACGTCGGCCATGTTGCAGGCCACGTGGTTGCTCATGCCGCCACCCATCGAGAATCCGGCTGCGTAAACGCGCTTCGTGTCGATGCAGGCGATTTCTTCGACTTTCTTGATCATTTCGCGGGTGAACTTGACGTCATCATCGTCGGAGCAGCAGGGACCGACGTTCCAGCCGGGACCCATTTTGCGAGAATCAGCCGACTTGGTGCCGTCAGGGTACAAAGCGATGACGCCTTCGGGTTCGGTCAGTTGCCTGTAGGTTGTGCCGTCATATTGGCCCTGGCCATTTCCCGTAACGGCGTGGTAGTCCACGAACAGCGGAACGGGCTTGTCGCCCGTGTAGGCGCTAGGAATGTTCATGATGAAGGTGCGCTGCTTGCCGTCGACGGTCACGCTCATGTTCTGCTTGCCGGCCTTTGCGGTCTTGCCGGAGCAATCGACCGGGGTCTGTGCCGCCTCGCTAGAGGAGGACTTCACCTCTGTGGTGCTCGATTGGGTCACGGTATTCGAGGAGCTCTGGCCCACGACGCTGCTGGAGCTGTTCTGGGTGGCAGATGCGCGTTCCATCTTGACAACCACGTTCGTTTCGACTTCGGCCTGCATCTGGTAGGTGGTGTTCTGGTAGCCTTCCAAAGTGAACGAGAATGACGGCAGCGGGTCGCCTTCCTTGAGGAGGATGTTACTGCCCTTTACGATGTAGGTCTGGTTGGCGCCGTCGGCGCTGATGCGCACGAAGCTCGCGCTATGGCCGGCGGCCTTCGCGAGGTCGATGCTCACGGAACCGTTGATCTCGTAGAAGGCGCGCTGGTAGGTCACCTTGCCGAGCGCGTTGATGGCGGAAATCTTCAGCAGGCGGGCGCTCACGTTGTCGAGCGATAAGATGCCGCCGCGGATGCTGGCAGACATCCTTGCCCCGTTGAGGCCGACGATGGCGTCGTTGCCTTCGCTGGAAAGACTGAAGGTGCCGTCTTCGGCGGTGATGCCGGAAACGCTTGCGTAGTTGAACGAGTTGATGGCTACGCCGGCGAGGGCTCTGCCCGAGCCTGCCGATTGGACTTTGCCACTGATACTCCAGGCGAACGCCATAGTGCTAGACATTGCTATAACGCTAGCAATGCCCATTAGTTTGGGGAAATTCATTGTTGACTCCTTTTTTTCCAAACCGCTCCCTTGCGGTATTCAACTGAAATGTAAATCTTTTTTACTTCAAATGCTAGGGAAATGTGTAAAAAAATGTTGATATAAGTAGAAAAATCGCTTAAATGCGTAAAAGCGAGAAAAAAAGCGTGTAAGAATAATGCCTGCCATTGATAAAGTGTCAAAAGAACATTGATTTCCCCGCAATACATTCCCTGTTTTGCGAGATAATTTTTTGATGTGGGTTGGCGTGGTGGCCGGCCGCATTAAAATAAGGGATGTACTGGATATGAAAAATATTCTCTCAACAGCAACAAGGGTTGCTGCCGTGGCTCTTGCGGCATCGACTTTCTCTTTCGCGGGGCCCGGCATTGCCGATGGTGCAGCAAAGTTCATTGGCAACATTACTCAGTCTAACACTTCTCCTGGTCCAAATGACCAATTTACCAAGCTGTGGAACCAGGCTACCGCCGAAAATGGTTGTAAGTGGGGTTCCATCGAAGGTACTCGCGGTCGCTACAACTGGGCCGGTTGCGATGCGGCCTACAACTGGGCAAAGAACAATGGCGGTCACTTTAAGTTCCATGCCCTCCTTTGGGGCGGCCAGTATCCTGGCTGGCTCGAAAGCCTGAGCGTTGAAGATACCAAGAAGGCTATTACCGACTGGTTCGACGCCGTCAAGCAACATTACCCCGATATCGAGATGATTGACGTGGCCAACGAAGCTATCCGTACGGGCAACAATCAGTATCATTCTGGTTATACCAGAACCAAGATTATTCCTGCACTGGGTGGCGATAACAACGGCGATTACGCCTTCTTGACGACCGCTTTCAAGATGGCTCGCGAACGTTGGCCCAAGGCTATCCTCATCTATAACGACTATAACACCATCCAGTGGCATGTGGACCAGGGCATCAACCTGATCAACACTATCCGAAAGAATGGCGCGCCTGTTGATGCTTACGGCCTCCAGGCTCATGACTTGATGAGTGACGGTGGTCAGGCTGGTGGTACTGGCGGCGGCGGCGTCTGCATGAATTACAATAATTTCGTTGCTACCATGCAGAAGATCCATAAGGAAACTAATAATTTCCCGGTTCTGATCTCTGAATATGACGTTCCGTCTACTGACGATGGCATCCAGAAGCAGTGCTATCAGGAACAGGTCAAGTACTGGATGGAGGACCCCTATGTTGCCGGCATCACCATTTGGGGATGGGTCTACGGTCAGACCTGGCTTAACTGTAATGGCAAGGCGAACGGTTGCTCGGGTCTTGTTAGAAATGGTCAGGATCGTCCGGCTCTAACATGGATGAAGGAATATCTGGCTTCCAACAAGGGGGTGAACATGACCGGCCTTCCGACGGGAGTGCTCACTCCGGTCGAACCTGTGCTACGCAAGATGTTCAAGGGCTCCGCATTCGAGATTCCGGGCAAGATTGAGGCCGAAGACTTCGATATTTCCGGTGTCGGCGAAACTGATGGCGTAAGCAACGTCTCTTACAGCGAAGGCGATATCGAAAACCACGGCGACGTGAAGGATTACCGCAAGGACACGACGGGTGTGGACCTCTACAATAAGGCTACCGGCATCATCGTGGGCTACAACAGCGAAGGCGACTGGCTCGAATACTCGGTCAACGTGAAGGAAGCGGGCGATTACACCATGTTCGCTGCAGTGGCTGCTGCCGGTTCTACCTCCAGCTTCCAGCTTTCTCTCGATGGCAAGGCCCTTACCGATGTCATCAGCGTCCCGGCTGCCAAGCAGGGCGAGGAGAACTACGACGACTACAACAAGGTTTCTGCCAACGTTTCCCTCACTGCAGGCAAGCATATCCTCCGCATGACGGTGACGGGCTCCTGGTTCGATGTGGACTACTTCACCTTCGTGAAGGGCAAGGACGCTACCGACCCCGAACCGATCGTGTCTGAAGAACCGGGCGACGATAATCCGGGTGAAGGTACGACGGTTATCGGTCAGAACATCAACTACGAGCCGAACTCCCTCCAGCACTACTTCGTGTTCGACATGCACGGCGTCAATATGGGTGTCATGAGTGCCTACGGATTCGACGGCGCCGCGGAAATCCTCCGTACCTCCGCCGACATTAAGTGCTCGGGCGTGTACCTGCTGCGCAACCGCTTTACCGGAGAAATGCAGAAAATCCGTATCGTCCGCTAATTGTAACCTGAAAAGCTTGATTTTCCAGAAAACGGGTCCCAAAACGGAGGTTTTGGGGGTCGTTTTTGCTATTCCATGGACAGATTGTCCATGGAAACAATATTCAGGCTTGAAATAGTCCACATTTTTCGGGATAGTTTTATTGTGGGTTGGCAATGGGATGCCGACCACACCAAAAAAAAGGATGTGGATATGAATAAGATTCTCTCAACAGCAACAAAAGCACTGACGGTTGCCCTCGCGGCATCGACGTTCTCGTTCGCAGGCCCCGGCCTGGCCGACGGTGCCTCTAAATTTGTCGGTAACATTACGACGCGCGGCCAGGTGCGTTCCGACTTCGGAACCTACTGGAACCAGATTACTGCCGAAAACGAATGTAAGTGGCAGTCCGTTGAAGGTTCTCGTGGCAACCGCAATTTTAGCGGGTGCAAGGCTGCATTCAACTGGGCAAAGAATAACGGCGGGCTCTTCAAGTTCCACGCCTTGCTTTGGGGTTCCCAGTACCCGACTTGGTTGGAAAGCTTGAGCGCTGACGACACCAAGAAGGCCATTATGGACTGGTTCGATGCCGTCAAGAAGGAATTCCCCGAACTCGACATGATCGACGTGGTGAACGAGGCTATCCGTACGGGTAACAACCAGTACCATTCCAACTACCCGAAGACCAAGATTATTCAGGCGATGGGTGGCGACAACAATGGTGACTACATGTTCATCGTCAATGCGTTCAAGGAAGCAAGAAAGCGCTGGCCGAATGCCGTGCTTATCTACAACGACTACAACACGGTCCAGTGGAACTTGGACCAGGGTATCGACCTTATCAAGACCATCAAGAAGAATGGCGCTCCGGTTGACGCCTATGGCCTCCAGGCTCACGACATGATGACCCAGGGTGGTGGCGCCAACGGTACCGGTGGTGGTGGTAACTGCCTCGCTCTCAGCACTCTGAAGAGCGCTCTGGAAAAGATTTGGAACAATACCCAGACTCCGATGCTCATTTCGGAATATGACATCAACACTTCGGATGATAATATCCAGAAGACCTGCTATGAACAGCAGATTTCCTACTTCATGGAAAACGAACACGTTGGTGGCATTACCATTTGGGGCTACATCAATGGCGCCACATGGCTGACCAACTCGGGTATCATCGATGGAAACAGGGATCGTTCCGCCATGACTTGGCTCAAGCAATACCTGAAGAGCAACAAGGGTGTCAACAACACGGGCCTGCTCAACAGCGTATACACTCCGCCTGAACCGGTCAAGCGCAAGCTCTTCAAGGGCTCTGCACTCGCTATCCCGGGCAAGATCGAAGCCGAAGACTTCGATATCTGTGGCCAGGGTGAATCCGATGGCGTGAGCAACGTGACCTATGCCGAAGGCGACTCCGAGAACCACGGCGACTCCGACTACCGCGCTGACGATGCTGCCGACGTCGATATCTACAAGAAGCAGACCGGCAATATCGTGGGCTACAACAGCGAAGGCGACTGGCTCGAATACACGGTCAATGTGGCCGCCGCTGGTGAATACACCATGACGGCTTCTGTCGCGACGGACAATTCGACCGCTTCGTTCACCCTCTCCGTGGACGGACAGGAAGTGGCCCAGGTCCCCGTGTCCGGAACCGGTTGGGACGACTATAGCGACGTGACTGCCAAGGTGGCCCTCCCGGCCGGCCAGCACATCCTCCGCATGACGGTGACGGGTGCCTGGTTCGACATCGACTACCTCAACTTCTCTCTGGGCGAAGGTGGCCAGGGCGGCGAAGGTGGCCAGGGCGGCGAAGGTGGCCAGGGCGGCGAAGGCGGTCAGGGCGGCAAGGAATCCATCGCCAGCGACCTCCAGTACGAGCAGAACACCCTGCAGCACTACTTCGTGTTCGACATGAACGGTGTCAACATGGGCATCCTCTCGGCTTACGGCTTCGACGCTGCCAAGCAGATCCTCGAAACCTCCAACGACGTGAAGTCCTCCGGCATCTACTACCTGCGCAACCGCGCTACGGGCAAGATGCAGAGCGTCCGCATCGTGCGCTAGAATCGAAAAAAGTATCCTAATCCAAAACACCGCACAAGTCTCCGGAGCCATCCGGGGGCTTGTTTTTTTCTAGATTTTGGCCCCAATGGCAGAATACGTCCCGACAACGGCCCCGAATAGGGCGAACTACTTCCCGGCAATCGATGGGCTGCGCCTCATGGCGAGCGTGAACATCGTGATGCTGCACCTGGGGAGCTCCAACGCGCTGGCCTACATGTCGGACTGCAAGTGGCTCATGCCCATCATCGACGCTCCCGCGTTTGCGGCGGGCATCTTCTACGTGTTCGCGGGGTTCCTCTTCGCGAGCAAGTTCAGCGACCCGGAACGCCGCATCCCGGTCATCCCGTTCGTGTTCAGCCGTATCGCGAAGCTCTACCGCCTGCACTTCTTCATGACGCTCCTGATGTTCCTGGTGCTCGTGTTCAAGTTCAGCGGATACACGCACCTGCCCGCGCCCTCCGAGATGGGCGACTGCTTCTCGGCGGGCCTTGCCAAGATGGTCCATCCGTGGCGCAGCCTCGCGCTTCACCTGTCGCTCCTGTGGTCCGTCGTGCCCGATCTGGGCATGAAGCTCAACGAGCCCAGCTGGTCGCTCACGAGCTTCTTTGCGTGTTACGCCATCACCCCGTGGTTCAGTCGTTGGTTATTCCGGCAGGAACGCCGGACACTCTGGATCCTTTTCGGGGCGGTGTTCGTCCCTGGAATCCTGTGGGCCGTGCTTTTCGGCGCGACCGGGAACCTCTGGTTCGACGGCTATGCGGCCAAGTACAGGTTCTTCCACATGTTCGCGCCGGTGCGCATTTTCGAGTACCTCTTCGGCATGGTCATTTTCCGCCTGTACAAGGAGGGTGTCTTCGACTTCCTCAAGCGTGACTATGTGAGCGGTATAGCGCAGGCTTTCCTACTCGCTATACTGTATGGTAGCCTGTTCTTGATGAGCCCCTCCTTCAATCCCGGCGTGAATTACTTTATCCATCACAGCTTCCCGATTCTCGTGTACGGGCTGTTCGTGCTTTCGCTGCTTTCGGGCAAGGGTTTCATGGCGCGATTCTTCTGCATAGGCATCGTCCGCAGGGTGGGCCGTGCGAGCTTCTACCCGTACCTGATTCACCTGCCGATCATCACGATTGCCTGGGGAATCTGCAACCTGAATACGCCCAAGAACACGATTCTTTTGATGTTGTTTGTATATGCGGTAAGCACGCTCTACATGGAATTCAAGGTGTGGAACCGCAAGCGCAAGAAGGCGAAGTCCGGCGCTGCCCGCTAGATTGTGTGACGCTCCGCACGCGCCGCCGAATTCAATGAAATTTTTTGTTTACGAACCGGCGTTTTTACGCCGTGTGCAACATTATTATTACATCCCAAGGGGTGCAATATTTGGTGCGTTCAATTATATTTAAGGGCGGGTGGGAAAACAATAAACGAAGGAAAATAGAATGAAATCTTTACTGAAGATTACGACATGCGCGGTCGCTCTGGCCGCGACTGCGGTTATGGCGGGCTCGTACCCGTTCCCGCAAAACATGAAGAACCCGCACGGCTATACCATCCCGTTTGCCGATACGGACATGATCAAGGACCACTATAACCAGTGGAAATCGGCTTGGTACGATGCTAGCCAGGGCTGGATTTATTCTCCTGAAGGAACTTGCTCTACCGTTTCTGAAGGTATCGCCTACGGCATGTTGATTTCTGTCTATATGGACGACCAGAGTATGTTTGACAAACTCTATGGTACTTGGAAGTCCAACGGCGGTAACGGCGGCGGCATGAACTGGCGCGTTGGTTGCGATGCTGGTTCGGGTTCTGCGTCCGATGCTGACTTCGATGCTGCCCTCGCTCTCGTAATGGCCTCCAAGCAGTGGGGCGGTTCTTACTTGAACGATGCCAAGACGATTATCTCTTGGATTGCCACTAACGATATCGAAGGCAACAAGATTAAGCCGGGTAACCAGTGGAACGATGCTTTCAACCCGAGCTATGCGACTACGGCCAACTTCCACGTTTTCCAGGAAGTAGCCGGCGGTTCCTGGAGCAGCGTGATTTCTCAGGCTTACAGTGATTTGAGTGCCTGCCAGAACAGCACGAGCGGCCTTGTGACCGACTGGTGTGATTGGCAAAAACATACCCCTACGACGACTAGAGCGTCGGTCGGTGACGGTGCCACTATGGCTGGCTTCTTCGACGATGCCGCCCGTACCCCGTGGCGTACCGCTTGGGCTTACTACTGGTACGGCGATGATAACGCCAAGAGCTTTAACAAGAAGATTGTCAACTGGCTCTATTCTGCCACCTACAACGATGCCGGTGGTATCCTGTCCGGTTACAAGCATGACGGATCCGACCCCAATATCCAGGCCCGTAAGTTCGTGTCTTCCACGTTCTCCGGTGGTCTCGGCCTTGCAGCCTCCAGCTTTGACGGCGATGCGGACAAGGCATATATGGAAACCGTTTACAAGGTGCTCGCTGCACAGACTAGCTGCAAGTCTGCCAACAATTGCGGTCAGGAAAATGTTCCGGGTGAAAAGTACTACCCGGCGACCCTCAACCTCCTTTACTTGCTCCTGATGACCGGTAACATGCCGAACTTCTACAATATGGCTGGCTTTGAAAAGTTTACTCCGGATCCATCCCTGATGCGTGGTGTCAGGATGCCGTCCGGTACCCAGCAGGCTAAGGAAGATACGACGGTCGGTCTTTCCGGTTTCTGGAAGTGGGGCGCCTACCACGACAAGTGGCCTAATACCGGTACGCAGATGAAGCCGGATTCCGGTACCTCTCCGCTGTTCCTCGGTAGCGAAGGCATTAGTGCCGAAGCGTTCATCGACATTGGCCCTGAACCGGCCGATGGCTCTGCAGATGCACAGGCTAAGCGTTATCCGAGTGCGGGTATTGCCATGAACTTCAATGCCGAAGAAACCGGCGTGGACTTCCTCGCTCTCGGCATCGATGGTGTTCGTTTTAAGATTAAGACGGAAGGTACGGTCCGCTTTGCCTTACTCAACACCTCTACTTCCGAAGCTGGCGGTGAACCGGGATATATGCTGGAAACGACCAATGGTTATGAAACCATTAAGCTCAAATTGGCTGGTGGCGGCTCTACCACTGTTGGCGATCTTACTGTTCCGACTTGGGTCAATGACCCCTCTACTGCCAACGATGTCATGAAGACTGTTTCTGGCGTGAAGTTCGAAGCCAAGATGCCGAAGGGCGGCTATGCCTCCATCTCCCTCAAATCCATTGAATTCCTTAAGGGTTCTCAGGTGATTGATCCTGTCACGCTGACGGGCATCAAGATTGAGGAAGTCAAGCCGCAGTCTTCTTCCTCTACTGTCGTAACTTCTAGCGGATCGGTTGCGGGCTCCTCCAACTCGGTCGGTCCCGACCAGTCCTCCAGCTCTGTCATCGGTCTCGCCATGGCTGACGCCCTCAGCACCATCAAGGTGGCTACGAGCGGTCTCTCGGTGCAGATCCTCAATGCCAAGCTCGGTGCCAACTACGCTATCATGAGCGTCCAGGGCAAGGTGATTGCCTCCGGCAAGATCACCAGCGCTTCTCACGCGGTCACGCTCCCGAACAAGGGCATGTACCTCGTGAAGGTCGGTAGCGAAATCCGCCCGGTCCGTGTAAAGTAAAACCTTCGTTTTTAATCAAAAAACCGGAGCTTTCGGGCTCCGGTTTTTTGTATATTCTCGGCCATGGATATTGGAGCCCTACATTTTCAAAATCCGGAAGCCTTCTGGCTGTTTATTTTAGTCCCGGTCCTGATCGCGCTGTACGTGTACCGCCAGCAGCGTCGCAAGAGTACCATCAAGTTCCCGGCACTCGCGCTTGCGAAACGTGCCGTTCCGAGCCGTCGCGTGCGCCTGCGCCACATTGTGCCGGCACTCCGCCTTGCGGCCCTCTGTTGCTTTATCGTGGCGCTTGCCCGCCCGCAGAACGCCATGGAGGTGGAATACACCAATACCGACGGCGTCGACATCATGCTCGCCCTCGACGTTTCGGGCTCCATGGGAACCCTCGACATGCTTACTCGCGCCGAGCAGGCCAAGCTCGGCGTGATGAACGCCGAACGTATCCTCAAGTCGGGTGATTACTGGAAGTACAGCCGCATGGGGTATGCCCAGGTCGTCATCGCCGAATTCATCCAGAAGCGCCACAGCGACCGCATCGGGCTTTCGGCCTTCGGTAGCCGCGCCGTGACGCAGTGCCCGCTCACGCTCGATTACGGGAGCTTGCTCGAAATTCTCGGCGCCACCGATGAACTGGCGCGGGATTCCGTCATTGCGAGCCGCACGGCCATCGGTGACGGCCTCATGAACGCGCTCGCCCGTCTCGAAAAGTCCGACGCCAAGTCCCGCGTGGTGGTGCTCCTGACCGACGGTCGCGACAACGCGAGCGTCATTTCGCCGGTCCGCGCCGCCGACGTCGCGCAGTCGCTCGGCATCAAGGTCTACACCGTGGGTGTGGGCAAGAGGAACGGCAAGATCCTTTCTTTCCAGCAGAACCCGTGGACGGGCGAAATCTCCTGGGGCGAGCGCGATATCACGCCCGAGGAAGGCATCGACGAGGCGACACTTGCCGCCGTGGCCCAGAAGACGGGAGGCAAGTTCTACCGCGCCGAGAACAAGGAACAGCTCGAAGAAATCTATGCGGAAATCGACCAGCTCGAAAAGTCCGAAATCGAGACGATCGCCTACGCCCGCTATGCCGAAAAGTTCTACCCCTGGCTATTGGCCGGTGCCCTGCTCATCTTGCTTGAACTCTTGCTTGCGAACACGCGGTTCGTGAGGATTCCCTAGGGGCTGGAGGTCTTATGCGATTTGCTGAACCGAATTTCTTGTGGTGCCTGTTTACGCTCCCGCTCTTTGCGCTCCTGTTCTACTATGCCTACCGCCGTCGCAAGAAGCTGGCCGCCCGCTTTGTTTCGCTTTCGATGCTTCCGAAGCTTTCGACGAGCGTCTCGCCGTGGCGCCGCCTTGCCAAGGTGACACTCTTGCTGCTGGCGCTAGCTTTCCTGTTCGTGGCGCTTGCCCGCCCGCAGTGGGGTCGCAAGATGGAGCACGTGGAACGCCGCGGGCTTGACCTCGTGCTGTTGCAGGATATTTCCCTTTCGATGCTTGCCGAGGACGTGAAGCCGAACAGGCTAGTGCGTAGCCGTCACGAGATTTCGGCGTTCCTCGAGAACCTCGCGGGTGACCGCGTGGGCCTTGTCGCTTTCAGCGGCGAGGCGCAGGTGATGGTGCCCTTGACACTCGATTACGGTACGGTGCAGATGATGTTACGCGAACTGAATCCGGGCTGGCTCATGCCGGGAACGAACCTGGAGCAGGCCATCCGCAAGGGGATGAGCCTGTACAAGAATTCCGGCGGCGCCGGGCAGTATTCGGTGATGATCCTCATGAGCGACGGCGAGGAACTTGAAGACGCCGCCGTGAATGCGGCGAAGGAAGCCGCCGAGATGGGCATCCGCATTTATACCATCGGTATCGGCAGCCGCGAGGGCGTGCCTATTCCGGTCAAGACCCGCAATGGCGAAGTGGCCTACAAGAAGGATGTGCAGGGGAACATCGTGACGACGCGCCTCGAAGAGGGTACGCTCCAGGAAATCGCGAGTGTTACCGGAGGGCTGTATTTCTACGCGAGCCCGGGTGAATTCCAGCTGCAGAAGGTGTTGACCGAAATCGCGGGCCTCGAGAAGAAGGAACATGCGACGGACCGCATGGAGAATTACCAGGACCGCTACCAGATTTTCCTCGCGCTCGCGGCACTCCTGTTCTTGATCGAGGCGACCGTATCCGAACGCGGCCGCCGCCGCAAGCAGACCGCCGGCCGCTTCTCGTAATAGGGTAATTGGGCCTCGACTATTTGCGTCATTCCGGGCTTGATTATTTACGTCATTCCGGCCTCCGAGCCGGAATCTAGAATTCATTCCATAGAATAGAGCATTCCAGATGGCGGGTCGTTGCCCGCCATGACGTTTATACCACGTCATTCCACTTCCGCGTCATTCCACTTCGCGGCATGACTGGGTCGCCTCGGCAATGCCAGCCCGCAAGCGGTCTGTCGCTGCGCTCGGCTCCCGCGTCATTCCACTTCGCGGCATGACTGGGTCGCCTCGGCAATGCCAGCCCGCAAGCGGTCTGTCGCTGCGCTCGGCTCCCGCGTCATTCCGGGCTTGACCCGGAATCTAGAATGTCACCTTGTGACATTTGACTTGATGTATATTGTAGCGGAGAGGCAAATATGCAGAAACAAAGCTATGTATACATCATGACGGATTCGAAAAACAGCGCTATGTATGTCGGCGTAACAGCAGATCTCAAAAAGAGAATGCAGTACCACCTATCAACGTTTAATCGTGGTTTTACATCGAAATATAATGTCCATAGGTTGGTCTACTATGAGGTGTATTCGGATATACGAGAAGCCATTGCGCGTGAGTCGCAATTGAAGAATTGGAAAAGGGTGTGGAAGAATGCCTTGGTGATGGGCAAGAATCCTACATGGGAAGACATGCTTCCTCAGGTTCTAGAATACAATCCGGTAGGATAAGACATTCCAGATGGCGGGTCGTAGCCCGCCATGACGATCTCGTCACGTCATTCCGGCCTCCGAGCCGGAACCGCCATGACGTACTGACAGGGTACAAAAAAAGCCCTTCGGGTGGATGGGGTCTCTCTTGGAGACGGTCGGCTCGCCGTGCGATGCCGCGTGATTATCCACCGGAAGGGCTCAATGACTAATATACCGCTTTTTTTACGGGTGGAACAGTTCCTCGTTAAAATTGATAGTCCAATTTGGAAGACTTCCTTGCCGGTGCTGCCGCAGGTAACGAAAATCACGCGGGGAGGGCCTGCCCTACGCTAATGCCTGCATTAAAATCTATATTTTAGGCGATGCAAAAAGAGAGATTTTTCATTTCCCTTGCTGCGGGGGCCGTGATGGCGCTCGTCGCGTGTTCGCCCGCGCCTGTTCCCGAGACTTCGGCACCCGCGGCGGAGGCTGCGCCCACTAAGGCTTTCGCACCCGCGGAACAAAAAGAAGCGCAGCCGTCGACTCCGGCCAATGTCCCGGCAAGCTATAAGGATATCGCGTTCCCCGAGTTCCGTTATGTGGCGCCCGTGCCTGCGGAATACCGCGTGCAGCTTTCCGACAGCGTTTCGGGTTACATCGTGAGTGACCGCAGCCTGCCCCTCGTGAGTCTTACGGTCTATTTCGAGGAGTCTAACTTGCCTGCGACCCTCAAGGACGAAGCCGCTTCCGAGATGGTCGGCTCCATGTTCCGTCGCGGTGGCGGCGGTGGAATTTCCGCCCATGCGCTTGACGATTCCCTCGAATTCGTGAGCGCTGCCATTTCGACGAGTGCGGGTACGTTCCGAGCCGCGTTCGATATCGACTGCCTTTCGAAGGATTTCCCGGCGATGCTCGAACTCTCGAAGAAGGTGATTTCGGCACCCGCGTTCGACAAGGAACAGCTCGAGATTATGAAGGCGAACTATGCGACTGCTTACGAGCGCCGCTACGATACGCCCGCGAAGGTGCTTTCGGCCCTCAAGGCGAAGGTCAATTACGCCCCGAATCCGCGCCTGTGGGATGCAAACGACAAGGAGTACCGCAAGGTCTCGGTTGCAGACGTGAAACGGCTTGCCGAGGGCGTGTTCTCATCGAAGCGCATCGTGTTCGCGCTCTCGGGTGACGTGGACCGCGATTCCGCGGTTACCCAGCTGAAGGAATTCTTTGATGCCTGGAAAGTGGCGCCCGCCAAGGCCAAAAAGCCCGCTCCCGAACCGCTCGCGTTCCTCCGCAAGCCGGGAACCTACGTGGTGGACAAGGATATTACCCAGGCGAACATTTCGATGAGCCAGCCTTTCGTGCGCCGCCCGCATCCGGATTATTACCCGACGGCGGTGGCGAGCTTCATCCTCGGTGGAGGAAGCTTTACGAGCAGGCTCGTGAACCGCGTCCGCAGCGACGAGGGCCTTGCTTATAGCGTGTACAGCACGGCGGGCAACGATTACCGCGATACGGCCATGACGACCATCGCGCTCCAGACTAAGGTAGAGTCCGCCGATTTTGCAATCAAGCTCATTTTCGAAGAAGTCGAGAAACTCGCGAAGGAAGGCCCGACTCCCGAAGAGCTTGCGCAGGCCAAGAAGGCGATCGTGGAAAGCCTGCCGAGCCTGTTCGATTCGCCCGAGGCGACCGCGCTGATTTTTGCGCAGGATGAACTGCTCGGCAAGAAGCAGAGCCACTACGTGGACTTCGTGAACGAGGTGAACGCGGTGACGGCGGAACAGGTGAAGGCCATGACCGCGAAATACTTCGACAAGTCCAAGATGACCATCTCGGTGGTGGGCCCTGTCGCAAAACTCGAAAAGCTGGGACCGTTCACGGTAATCCCGCTGGACAGCCTGGAATTTAGGTAATGCCGATGTCGTTGGTTACGCAGGTACGAAAGCTCCGCAACGCAGTGCCACGGGTGCTCTGCGCGATCTGCATGCTCATGGCCTGCGGGTTTTCCGGCGCTATTGCGGCGACTCCGGAATCGCTCTCGGCTGCAGAACGCATGGCCGCGCACCAGGATTCGGTTGCCAAGATGCGCATGCGCTCGCTGAAGCTTGCCCAGCTCGCGAACAAGGAAGACGACGTGCGCAGCCTCTGTTCGGGCGTGGACAAGTGCCTCGGAATCAAGTTCGATTTCTGTACCGCGGACGATTTCAAACCCTGGCCCAAGGTGAAGTACGATGCCGAATTCTGCGCGCCGTATCACGAAATCGTGAAGCGCGGCTTCCCGGCAGACTTGCGCCAGCCGATGGCTACCGAGATTTATGCGCGCCTCGGCCGCCAGTACCGCGCCATCTACGAGAACAAGGGGACGCTCCCGCTCGGCGGCGACATCATCAGCTACCTGTTCGACAACATGCCCTTCACGGCGGACCTCATCAACGCCTACTTGAATACGAACTATACGCTCGAATATACGAGCAGGAACCACCGCTTCTTCAACGGGAGCAATGGCCGGAGCCTTTCAGGCGAGTTCTACTGGGCGCTTCAGGACAGCGCGGGGCAAAAGCTCGGCATGCGCAACCTCTTTTTCGGTTACGGGCATGCCCAGGTGCTCCGCTGGTCGCTGCACGGTTCCGCCATCGCGTTCTTGGACATGGAAGAAGTCTCCCGCAGGGAACTTAAGTACAAATTAACTGCAATCGTGTTCCCTTCGAATTCGGTCTTGAATTCCATCATGCAGATGAACGTGTTCAAGAAGGTGGTGAACGAGAAGATTGACCACATCGTTGCCGACATCAAGAAGGCTTCGGGTAAGTACTTTGGCGGGGACAAGGAACCCATGCTGAAGAACGCGAAGCTCAAGTCGCAGGAGAACGTTCAGTACGTGATAGACTTCGAGAACGTGGTGAACGGCGCCCCGTGGAAACTGGGCGATTACGAAAGATTGCGCAAGGAGCGCGAAAAGCAGCGCACTGCTCCCGCTCCGCTGAAACTGGAAGATCCGAGGATGATAAAATGAGCAAGGAAGATACGCTGGAATCTTTGTTGGAACGTGTAACCGACCGCCGCAAGGAATTGCTTTCGCAGGTGGTCGCGCAGCGCACGAGGCACTTTTGCATGGTTCTCGAGGACCTGTTTGACCCGCACAACATTTCCGCGGTCATCCGCACGGCCGAAGTGTTCGGCCTGCAGGACGTGCATATCATCGAAGAAGACAATGCCTACAGCGTGAACAAGTCCATCCTGAAGGGATCCTACAAGTGGATGAGCCTCTACCTCTACAAGAAGAGGATGCTCTGCATGGAGAAATTGCGCGCGAAGGGATACAAGATTGCGGTCGCGAGCACGAACACCACGAATTCCGTGCTGGATCTGGACTTGAGCCAGCCCACGGCGTTCTACCTGGGGAGTGAATTCCACGGGAACCATCCCGACACGCTTGCGCATGCCGACTACGAGTTCAAGCTCCCGCAGTACGGCATTACCGAATCGATGAACGTCTCGGTCGCGGGCGGCGTGCTCATGACCTACCTCGACGTTTATATGCAGAAGGAAGGGCGCGAGAAGTTCGTGCTTCCGGCCGCCGAACGCGACGCCCTGCTGCGCGACTGGCTTGACCGCCACGTGAACGGCATCGAGAACAACAGCCCGATTACGCGCGTGGATGCCCTCTAGAATGCTTTTTTCTGTGCCTGTCCTGCATTTTTTCGAAAAATATGCTAGATTGAAGGACAAATGAAGAAAAATTCCGCCCTATATCTATCCGTTGGCCTGGTTGTCCTCCTTGCTATCGTCATCCTGGTTTTTGGGGTGTTTTTCTTGAACGAAAAGGATCCCCGCGAAACGTTTAATCACTTTTATCTGCGGTTTACGCAGGTGAGCACGCTCGTGCTTGATGACCCCGTGAAGGTGAACGGTGTCAAGCTGGGCAAGGTGGAAAATATCGAACTTGCGGGCCACCGCGTCGTGGTGACGGTCCGCTTGCGTACCGACGTGAAGATTCCGAAGGATTCCGAAATCCGCGTGCAGAACATCGGTATCATGGGTGAACGCCAGATCGGCATGATTCTGGGTGACCTCGAAGACTATTTCTCTCCGGGCGACACCATCGACGGCCAGTTCGATGCGGGTATCGCCGAAGCCCTCGGCCTTGCGGGCGAGGTCTGCGACAGTACGAAGGTGCTTCTCGAATCGGTGAAGGCAGCCCTCAACGGGACGATTGCCAGTCCGGACTTCCAGGAGCGGTTTAATACGCTTCTCGTGAAGGCCGAGAACCTCGAAGACCGCCTGATGAGCCTCGTGAACACGACCGACCCGCAGCTCAAGAAGAGCCTCGCGAGCCTGAACGAAGTGACGGTCAAGGTCGGGGAGCTGGTGGATAATGTGAAGCCGCCCATCGACAACGTCTTTGCTGGTGCGGATAAGGTCATGGAAAATGCGAACGGCCTGATTGCCGACCTGGAAGGCGTGACCAAGCACTTGGATGAACTGATTGCCAGGGTGCAGTCCACGGACAATACCGTGGGTACGCTCCTGCATGACAAGACCTTGCATGACGACTTGGTGAAGACCGTCCATTCTGCGGATAGCCTGTTCAGGGTGATCCTTACCGACGGCCTTGACGTGAATGTGGACTTTTTCTGAGGAAAAGAATGATAGCGAAGACGCTTACAGTCACCAACAAGCTGGGAATCCACGCCCGCCCTGCGGGAATGATCGTGGACATTACCGGTCCGGCCAAGAGCGAAGTCTCCATTGTTTTCGAGGGTTCGAAAGCTAACGCCAAGAGTATCTTGAACGTGATGATGCTCGCCATTCCTCTGGGGTCCGAAGTGAAGTTCGAAGTGGATGGCGAGGACGAGGAAGAAGTCGTCCAGAAGTTGGAAAAGCTTTTCAATGACAAGTTCAACGAAGAGCCAGGCTGATCGTACCGTACTGGTAGGTGTTCCGGCCTCTCCTGGCTTTGCCATGGGGAAGGCTTTCCCGATAATCAACCGGGAAATTTCCGTTGTTGAGGAATCCCTGCCCGAGAGCCGCATCCCGGCCGAAGAACAGCTCTTCTTGAAGGCGGTCGCGAAGACGGTCGCCGAGATAAACAAGATCAAGGAAATTTCCGAGACCCGCACCGGGCTGCGTGACAGCATGATTTTCGCAACGCACCTGATGATCCTCCAGGATCCGGGGCTCGTGAACGGGATTCTCGACAAGATCAAGAAGGAACACAAGAATGCGCGGTGGGCCGTGCATCTGGTTCTGGGAAGCTATATAGACCGGTTCGAACAGATCGATTCGCCTGCCATGCGCGACAAGGCCGCCGACCTGCGTGACCTGTACAACCGCCTCATGGGGGCGATGGAAGATTCTGGACCGGTGCTCGAGGATGTCGGTTGCGAAGACGGTGTCGTGCTCGTGGCCCATGAATTCCTGCCGAGTTTTTTGATGTCGGTAAAGCCCGGCCAGGCAAGCGCGCTTGCCATGGATACGGGCGGACGCACGAGCCACGTGGCCATCCTGGCCCGCTCGTTGCAGATACCGGCGGTGTCCGGCCTGCGCAACGTGGCCGCCCTCATCAAGCCCGAAGACACGATCATCGTCGATGGTTCGGGCGGCATGGTGATTGTCAATCCGAACGAAGACGACATACGCCGGTTCCACGAACGCCAGGAAGTGTTCGAACGCCAGCGCCGTGAACTTTTCACGATGCGCAGGCTCGAACCGATGACCCGCGACGGCAAGTACATCACGTTGCACGCGAACATCGAGCTCCCGACCGAAGCCGAGAAGGTCATGGACTTCGGTGCGACCGGCATCGGCCTGTACCGTTCGGAATTTTTGTTCTTCCGCAAGGATGCTCCGACCGAAGAAGAACAGCAGGATGCTTACAGACAAATTCTCGAAACGATGGCGCCGTGTCCGGTCACTATCCGTACGCTTGACGCCGGCGGCGACAAGCTCGTTTCCGGGATTACGGCTTCGAACGAGGCGAACCCGTTCATGGGCTGGCGCAGCATCCGCGTGTGCCTGGACCGCGAAGAAATTTTCTGCACGCAGTTGCGCGCTATGCTCCTGGCCAACGAGAAGGGGAACCTGCGGATTCTGCTCCCGATGATTTCGGGACTTTCGGAATTGCGCCGCGCGAAGGCCCTCATTGAAAAATGCCGCGAGGAACTCGTTTCTCAGGGACACAAGATTGCGCCCGTGAAGGTGGGCGTCATGATTGAGGTTCCCGCCGCCGTGATGCTCGTGGACAAGCTCGCGAAGGAAGTGGATTTCTTCAGCATCGGTACGAACGACCTGATTCAGTTTACGCTTGCGGTGGACCGCACGAACGAACTCATTACCGACATGTTCCAGCCTCACCATCCGGCAGTGCTCAGCATGATTTACCAGACGGTGATGGCCGCGCACCGGCAGGGGATTCCCGTGGCGGTCTGCGGTGAAATGGGCTCGGACCCGTTCAGCGTGCTTTTGCTGGTGGGCTTGGGCGTCGACGAACTTTCCATGACGCCGTGGAGCGTGATGGCCACAAAGAAGATTATCCGCTCGATGAACTTCGAGGATGTGCGCGAGACCGCCCTGACGGTGCTCAAGATGGACGACGCCGAAGCCGTGAACGCTTACCTGAAATCGAAGTATGCACAGGCGATCAAGGATCTTGGAATTTCCAGCTTGTTGGGAGCCGACGAGGAAAAACAGAACTAGGACTATGCGAATTTATACCGCTGTTATTGCTTTTTTTTTGCTTGTATGTAATGTAGTGGCGCAGGACAAGCCTGCTCCCGTCGCGGCAAAGCCCGCGCCTGCTCCGGCAAAGCCCGCTCCGACCGCGACGACGGATAGTCTGATAGCGACGCTCCCGTTGACGCCTCCCGACCCGTATGAAGAACTGGAGAAAATCCCGTCGGCACACTTCCAGAGCCTGGTAGTGCGTGCCGAACGCGCGAAGAAGGCTTCTCTCGATTCGTCGCTTTCGAAGGATGCCCGCGATTTCGCGCTGGCCGCCTCTTATTTCTATTCCGAATCCTGGGATAGCGCCTATGCGGCGTACGATTCGCTGCGCTCCCGCGATACCGTGCTCGAAAAGAACGTGGTGCTGCGTATGGCGAAGGCCCGCTTTATGCAGGGCGATTTTGCACAGATGCGGGCGGCACTTGCGCTCGGCGCGAAGTTTGCAAATGATGCCGCTTTCGACAAGTCTGCGTCCCGTTTGCGCATCGAGGCTGCCATGGCCGATACGACGCTTACCGACCACGCCCATGCGGATTCGCTGAAAGTTTTCCTGGACAAGTACCCGAAGGGAGACGATGCGGCTGCGCTCAAGTACCGCTATGCGATGTATCTGGAACAGTTCAAGCAGCTCAAGCAGGCAAAGCGCCTGTATCTGCAGTTGCTCACGAGCGGCACGGCGTACAAGGATTCCGCATTTACGGCTATACGCAGGCTTCGCAAGGTGAAGGGCGCTCCGGAAGATTTGGGCGAGAAGGTCGCCTATGCGAAGATGGCATGTGCGAAGGACGATGCCGGAAGCTGCCTTGCGCTTTTGGATTCCATCCGCATCCTGGATTCGCTGCAGCTGGTGAAGAAGCCCGAGCTGGCGGTTGCCCCGCCTGAAGATTCCCTGCAGAAGTTGCTGCCGCCGAGCACGCTCGACATGGGAACGCGCATCATGCTCTGGGAAAAGCGTGCCGTTGCGCTCCGCACGCTCAAGCGCGAAAAGGAATCCATTGCGCAGTTCAAGTACCTGCTCGACTCGGTCGAGGCGCGCCCGCTCTGGATGCAGTCGACACTCCGCCTGTACCGTAACGACGCGAAGACCTACGCGAAAGAAATCAAGACGATGGATTCCCTGTTGCAGGAAGTGAACCGCTACAGCAAGGAAAATGCGAACAACCTGTGGGTTCGCGGATTCGAATACGAACAGAAGGAACTTTACGATAGTGCCATCGTGTGCTTCCGTACGCTTGCCGACAAGAAATTCAAGAACAATATCAAGCGCCAGTGGGCCAAGTTCCGCATCGGATTCATCTACTTTAAGCAGGAAAAGTGGAACGAGGCCGCCGCAGCCTTTATCGATGCCGCGAAGGAGCCTTTCCTGTGGAGCGGCAGCGGCGCCCGCATGTTCCTGGGCGATTCGTACATGAAGCTTGGCAAGGACTCGCTTGCGCGCGAGGCATACCTCGACTGCATCCGCGATTTCCCGCTGGCCTACTACGCGCACCGCTCGCGCCTCAAGCTCGTCGAATACAAGCTGATGGATTCGGCGAAGGTCCCCTTTGCGCATGGGGTAGCGATGTCGCCCGAGGAGACCCTCGCCTGGATTCGCGCAAGCCAGAAGGGAGTCAAGGCCGATACCGCCACGTATAACCGCGACCGTTACCAGCGCATCAGGAATCTCTTCTTGTACGGTTTTGCCGACGAGGCGTTTGCCTTGTACGACGAAGCCCGCAAGAAAAACTACAAGCGCCTCGATTTCTTGTACGAATATGGCATGCTGTTCTACGAAGTGGGCGAGACGGCAGCGGGCTACCGCCTTGCACGCCAGTTCCAGAACAACATCGATCGCCGTCGCCTCATGTCGCCGCCGATAAGCGTGCTGCATTACCTTTACCCGATTCCGTTTACCGAACAGGTCAAGTTCCATTCCGGCGAAAGGATCGACCCGTTCTTCGTGTATAGCGTGATGCGCCAGGAATCGATTTTCAACTTCCAGATTGCATCGCCCGTGGGTGCGTGCGGCCTCTTGCAGGTCATGCCCGCGACGGGCAAGATGCTTGCCGAAAAGGAAGGCATCGCCGAATGGTTTGACCCGCAGATGCTCTTTAACCCGTACATGAACATCCGCCTGGGAATCCGCTATCTCGTGGACCTGAAGGCCGAATACAACGACGATTACATGTACGTGCTCGGGAACTATAATGCGGGCCCGAAGCCCACCAAGCGTTGGCAGGCCGCGGGTGAGGGCAAACCTTGGGATGTCCGCGCCGAAGAAATCAGCTACTGGGAAACCCGCGACTACGTCAAGCGCGTCATGGGCAACTACTGGATTTATCAGGAAATTTACGACGGTCTTTAGCCCATGCTTTTCCTTCTACTCACAATCGGTCCGGCGTTCCTGTTTGCTTGTGGCAATATCCTTGAAAAGTCAGGGGTATCTACGGTAGGCAAGCGTACCGGTGGAACATCTCGGCCGTGGGAGTTCTTCAAGGGTGTAATTACGAACAAATTCTGGTGGCTCGGAATCTGCTGCTCGGGTTTGGCGACCGTCGGGTACTATATCGCGATGGCGCGTTACGACCTCTCGCAGGTGCAGCCCATGATGGTGCTGAACCCGGTGCTTACCGCATTGATGGGATTCTGCATCTTGAAGGAAGTCCTGACGAAGCGCATTGTCGTGGCGATATGCTTCGTGGTGGCCGGGCTGCTTTATTCTGTCGAGAACCTCGGCGAATCGACCGCGGTACAGAACGTCGGATTGCTCTGGACGTATGCCGGGGCGCTCTGCCTTGCTACCTTGGTGGCGCACCTGTTCGTGAAGAACCGCGAAATGGTGGACTCGCTCATCATGGGGGTCGGATTCGGGCTTTCGGCGGCTTTCTACAAGAGCCTCGCTATGGATTTCGATTTGGATCATATCGAAATGTCGTCGGTGGCGAACCTGCTGCTCGATTTCAGGGCGCTCGGTTACGTGGCGACCTACGGCATTGCATTCCTCTATTCGCAGATATCTTTCTCGCGCGGTCGGGCCCTGTTCATCATCCCGTTCAGTGCGGCTGTCGGGGCGGCTGTTCCGACCCTGGCGGGGGCCCTCGTGTTCTCGGAAGCCTTCCCGGTGGGCAAGGCCATTTCGGTGACCCTGGTGCTGATTGGCGCATGCCTGTTTATCGTGCGCAGACCGCGCCGGAAGAAGGCGTAAGTCCACTCACTTGGTGTCGTGTCGGGGTTCCCTAAACGTCATTCCGGGCTATGACCCGGAATCTAGACCTTTAAGCGTTGTATTTGCATTGCTTAACTTACTTTTTTGCAGATAATCGTTGCGTTTGCAATGGTTATTTCTTATATATTTTTTCATATGACGAGGCGTGTGTTGCTATATCTTGTGTTGTTGGTCATGCTGCTTTTTTCAGCGTGTTCCAATAGCACGAGCTCCAATGAATTAGATGATCGTCAGGATTTTTTTTCTTCGGAAATCTATTTACTTACGCCGGACACATTGTCTGAATTTCCTCCGTCAGGCTTTTATGACAGACCGTTTGTGATAAGTCCTCTGAAAGATAGTGTACGGTGTGCGGAAGGGGGACTTGAGCCTACGGCAGATAGTCCCGCTATTTCGGAGTATACGTTTAATATAACGAAAACTATTCGTTGTGTATCATTTAAGGCGGGTTCAGCCTTGGATGCGGAAATAATTCGCACATATATATTTGAAACGCCACCTACAATACCGGCAATTTTTTTGACGGCAGATCCGAATTCACTATTCGATCCAGATACGGGAATATATATGGAGGGAAAAGAACCAGAAGATGAAAAAACAGATCATTGGCAAAATTATTGGCAGGACAAAGAAATCCCGGTCTTTGTAGAATTAATGGAGCTTGATTCAAATGAGCCGGCTTTTGCCGAAAGAGCTGGTCTCAAGATTTTTGGAGGTGTCAGTCGAGGACGTCCAAAGAAATCGGTCGCAATTGCCTTTCGTAAGGAATATGGAGCTAATCACTTGCGATATGTTCTTTTCCCGGAATTTCCTAATTTGAAAAAATTCAATAATTTTATCTTGAGGAATAACGGAAATAATTTTGATCGGGGTTATATTCGAGATCGTTTGGCGAGTTCTATAAGTGAGGGGCTTGGCGTTGATTACCAAAGAGGACGTTTTGTGATTGTCTATTATAATGGCGAATATTATGGTATACACGATTTGCGCGAAAAGTCAAATGAGCATTATTTTGAAACGCATTATGGGATAAAAGCGGAGGAATTAGACTTGGTTACGGCGGGTAATCGTCCATCGGCAGGCTCTTCATCGGATTATGTTGCTATGTTGAATTGGTTAGAGTCAAATCACTTGGACGATGAAAAAAAATATGAATACATATCTAGCCAATTAGACGTGGATAACTATATCAATTATATGCAAACAGAACTTTTTGCGGATAACCGAGATTGGCCTGCCAATAATATTAAGAAATGGCGTGGAACGAATCCTGTAACTAAGTGGAAGTTTTTTCTCTATGATTTAGATTTTGGCTTTGGATACGGTAGTAGATATACGAATAATATTTTTGAATTTGCTACGGCGGAAAATGGTGAAAATTGGCCGAATGGACCAAGGTATACGTTGCTATTCCGTCGATTGTTGGAAAATGAAGGGTTCAAGACCGCATTCGTGAATCGAATGGCGGTATTGTTGCAGATGAATTTCGAGAGTTCTCGCGTTCTTGCCCGTATAGAAAAAATGATGAATGAAATAAAAAAGGAAATTCTGCGAGATCAAAAAAGATGGAATCAAAAGGCTTCAGTAATGAACGAACAATTAGAAATTGTCAGAGAATTCGCTAAGAGACGCCCAAATATTGTATATGAAGAAATGCGTGAATTCTTTTCGCTAGGAAAAGCAGCTGATGTCTTTCTGTCGTCAACAGAACGGGGAACAATTGCTATCCATGGGCTTAAATTAGATTCACCATCTTTAAAGGTGCGTTTTTTTGAAGGACTCCCGGTAACACTGTCTGCAGAGCCTTTGTCGGGAGGGGTGTTTATGGGTTGGAGTGATGGGGTGAAAGAATCTGTACGTACGATTCTGCCTGAAGAAAAGGATTCGTTGACTGCGTTTTTTAAATAGAATATATATGGATTTCTTTGTCAATGGCAAATTTGTTATGTATAAAAAAATATTTGGGATCTGGTTGCTTTTTTCCCTGTTCTTGTTGAGTGGGTGCTCAAATAGTATTGGTGCCTACGAATGGGATAATCGACATGAATTCTTTTCCACGGATATTTATTTGCTTACGCCGGATACATTGTCTGAATTTCCTCCGTCTGGTTTTTACGATAGTCCTTTCGTAATAAAATATTCAGATGGTGAAATGCGGTGTGCAGAGGGAGGGCTAAAACCTTCGGCAGATAGCCCCACGGTGTCAGAGTATGCTTTTTATTCGACGAAAACGGTTCGCTGCGCTTCTTTTAAATCAGGCTCTTCGTCGAGTGAAGAAATAATTCGTACTTATATGTTTGAGTCATCGCCAACGATACCGGCAGTTTTTTTGACGGCAGACCCTAATTCCTTGTTTGATCCTGATACGGGAATCTACGAGGATGGGAAAGAGCTTGAGGGTGGAAAGATCAAATATTGGGAAAACTATTGGCAAGATAAAGAAATACCCGTTTTTGTAGAGCTGCTTGAGTTGAACGCCTCACAACCGGTTTTTGCTGAAAATGCGGGGCTCCAAATTTTTGGTAGAACTAGTCGTAGAAAAGCGAAAAAATCGGTTGCAATCGCTTTTCGCAAGGAATATGGTGCGAAGCATTTGCATTATGCTCTTTTTCCTGAATATCCGAATCTAAAAAAGTTCAATAATTTTGTATTGCGAAACAATGGTTCTAATTTTAGAAACGATTACATTCGAGATCGTTTGGCGAGTTCTTTGAGTGAGGGGCTTGAAGTTGATTATCAAAAAGGACGTTTTGTTGTTGTTTATTATAATGGCGCTTATTTTGGTATTCATGATTTGCGAGAAAAAACGAACAAACACTTTGTCGAAACGAATTATGGAATCCCCTCTGATGAGGTAGATTTAATTTCTGCGGAAAATCAAGCTTTGGCTGGATCCTCAAAAGATTATGTAGCTTTGATGGCTTGGTTAAAAACAAATCATCTTGATAGCAAAGAAAAATATGATTATGTGTCGCGTCAAATAGATGTAGATAATTATATCAATTATATGCTGGTAGAGATTTTTGCAAACAACCGGGATTGGCCAGGAAACAACCTGAAAAAATGGCGTGGTACAAACCCAAAAACAAAGTGGAAGTGGATATTGTATGATTTGGATTCTGGTTTTGGGTATGGTGATGGCTCAAATAATGTATTTGAATTTGTAACGGAAGAAAATAAGGAGAGTGGGCCGAATGGAACTCGACATACATTGTTGTTGCGACGATTGTTGGAAAATAATGACTTTAAAGCTTCTTTTGTCAATCGGATGGTCGTTCTTTTGCAATCGAATTTTGAATCGTCTCGTATTCTATTGCGTATCGAAAAGATGATGAAGGAAATTGAACGAGAAATCTCGCGAGATCAAAGTCGATGGGATCAAAATGTGCCGAAAATGAGACGACAGTTAGACGTCATTATGGATTTTGCAAAAAAACGCCAAGATGTTGTGTATGAAGAAATGCGTGATTTTTTTTCGCTGGGACAAACGGTGGAAGTTTCGTTGTCTGTAAAAGGCCGGGGATCCATTCGTGTGCACGGTTTGAATCTGGATGCTAGTCCCAAGAAGTTGAGATTTTTCAAGGGGTTCCCAGTGGAAATATCTGCGGTTCCTGCAAATGGCGGCGTCTTTACTGGTTGGAATGATGGAGTCAATGAAGAAATTCGTACGATAATGCCTGAAAAGACGCCGTCTCTAACAGCTTTGTTTAAGTAGATTTGCTAGATTGTAATTACTATGAATTACAATACCAAGATTTTGTGCATTGGCGCGGGCTACGTCGGTGGCCCCACTATGACTGTTATCGCCGACAAGTGCCCCGACGTGAAGGTTACCGTGGTCGATATCAACCAGGCCCGTATCGATGCCTGGAATAGCGACAATCTCCCGATTTTTGAACCCGGCCTCGATGACGTGGTGAAGCGCGCCCGTGGTCGCAACCTCTTCTTCAGCACGGATATTCCGGCAGCCATCAAGGAAGCGGACATCATCTTCGTTTCCGTGAACACCCCGACCAAGACTTTCGGTCACGGTGCCGGCAAGGCGTCCGACCTGCAGTACTGGGAAAAGACCGCCCGCAACATTCTTGAAATTGCCGACGAAGGCAAGATCATCGTCGAAAAGTCGACACTTCCGGTCCGTACCGCCGCCGCGATGGAACGCATCCTGAACAGCAACGACAAGGGCCTGCACTTCGAGGTGCTTAGCAACCCCGAGTTCCTTGCCGAAGGTACGGCTATCAACGACCTGTTTGAACCGGATCGCGTGCTTATCGGTAGCCACCAGACGGAGTCTGGCCTTGCTGCCTGTCAGAAGCTGGTCGATGTCTACGCCCATTGGGTGCCGCGTGACCGCATCCTTACGACGAACCTTTGGAGTTCCGAACTCACGAAGCTTACCGCAAACGCCTTCCTGGCCCAGCGCATCAGCTCCATCAACTCCATTAGCGCCCTCTGCGAAAAGACCGGCGCCGATGTGGACGAAGTCGCCTACGTGATGGGCAAGGACCGCCGCATTGGTCCGAAGTTCCTGAAGGCCTCCATAGGCTTCGGCGGCTCCTGCTTCAAGAAGGATATTCTGAACCTCGTGTACCTGTGCGGCTACTATGGACTGCCCGAAGTCGCTGCCTACTGGGAAAGCGTCGTGAAGATCAACGAGTGGCAGACTCACCGCGTGGTGGACCGCATGCTCGAAACCATGTTCAATACGATTGCTGGTAAGAAGATTGCCGTGTTCGGTTTTGCCTTCAAGGCGAATACCGGCGACACCCGCGAAAGCCCCGCGAACCTCGTAGTCCGCGACCTGCTTGCCGAACATGCACAGCCGGTCGTGACCGACCCGAAGGCCATCCCCGATGCCAAGCGCGACCTCAAGGATGTGCTTGACCAGGTGATGTTCGAAGAAGACCCGTACAAGGCTGCCGAAGGCGCCCATGCCGTGGTCGTGTGCACCGAATGGAAGTGCTTCGCCGAACTTGACTGGAACCGCATCTACAAGGGTATGGCGAAGCCTGCCTTCGTGTTCGATGGCCGCAATATCCTCGATGCCGCCGCTTTGAAGAAGATTGGCTTCGAGGTGTCCAGCATCGGTAAGGGGAAAGCGGAGTAAGTCGATTTGAAAATCGCCGTACTAGGAACCCGTGGAATTCCCGATATAATGGGTGGAATCGAAACCCATTGTCAGGAGTTGTATCCTAGATTGGTCGATCGGGGTGTGGACGTAACGATTTTTGGTAGGAAGGGCTACACTAAGAAGAATGTTCCTTACGAATATCGGGGAGTTAAGGTTGTTCCGGTGGCGTCCCCCCATATGGCGGGACTGGAAGCTTTCGTGCATACGTTTAGGAGCTTTTGGAACGTGTGGAGACTGAAACCCGATATCGTTCACCTTCATGCGATTGGCCCGGCTTTTGCTGCACCCTTATTTAGGATGTTAGGTTTTAAAGTTGTATATACGCATCATGGGCAGGATTACAACAGAGCCAAATGGGGCGTGTTTGCCAAGAATGTTTTACGGTTGAGTGAACGTGTTGGAACACGCTTCTCCAATAAGGTCATTGTTATTTCGAAGTACCTGGAAAACTGGCTGCAGACGAAATATGGCTGCCGCAAGACCGCCTTTATCCGGAACGGCGTGAATATTCCTGAGCGGCTGGAGGATTCCGTTTCGAAAAAATGGCTTGAAAAGCATGGACTGTACGGCAAGAGATATATCTTTGCACTAGGCCGCTTTGTCGAGGAAAAAGGTTTTCACGACTTGATCAAAGCTTATAAGAAATCCGGTCTCGAAGGCATGCCCCTGGTTATCGCGGGCAAGGCCGACCAGGAAAGTTCCTATTCTAGGAAGCTTTACAAGATGGCCGGAGATGCCGGGGTTGTGCTGCCGGGATACATCTATGGCGAAGAGCTTCAGGCCGTTTTCGAAAATGCCTCCCTGTTTGTAATCCCGAGCTATCATGAAGGATTGCCTATAGCCCTGCTCGAGGCGCTCAGCTACAACTTGAACGTGATTGCAAGCGATATCCCGGCGAACACGGAAGTTCCCTTGCCCGAGGAGAGCTTCTTCAAGACGGGGGATGTTGATGCGCTCGCCGAAAGGCTCAGGCTTTTTGCCAATACGGCGGGGACCCGGAATTACAGGAACATCGTGGAAGAGTATTATAATTGGGATGTGATTGCTGACCAGACAATGGATGTCTATAGGTCAATTTTGTAGTTTTTTTAGGGAATAGACAATAGGGAAATTAGATTTTATGTCTTGTGCTAATTGTAATTGTGGTTCCAGCAAGATTCAGATGCCGACGGACGTGTCGGTGATTACGACTTATCGTTGCCAGATGCGTTGCAAGATGTGCAATATCTGGAAGAATCCGACCAAGAAAAGCGAAGAAATCCAGGCGAAGGACTTGGAAATCCTTCCGCAGCTCAAGTTTGCAAACGTGACTGGCGGTGAACCTTTTATTCGTCAAGATCTAGAAGATATTGTTGAAGTCCTCTACACCAAGGCTC
Organism: uncultured Fibrobacter sp.; assembly: GCA_946408125.1. GTDB lineage: Bacteria > Fibrobacterota > Fibrobacteria > Fibrobacterales > Fibrobacteraceae > Fibrobacter. Next base: position 49,588 of record CAMJQW010000003.1, on the reverse strand, counting down.
CGCGCATTGTTATCAGCACTAGCGGCTGGTGGGTCGACCGCGTTATCAAGCTTGCGGAACGTTTCCCGAACATCGGTATCCGCGTCTCTATTGAAGGCCTCGAGGGCACCAACAACTTCTTGCGCGGTCGCGATGACGGTTTTGAGCGCGGCATGAAGACTCTCAAGACGCTCCACGAGATGGGCGTGAAGGATATCGGTTTTGGCCAGACCCTCAGCAACTGGAACAGTAACGACCTGATTCCGCTTTACGAACTTGCGCTTTCGATGAATTTCGAGTTTGCGACTGCCGCGTTCCACAACAGCTATTACTTCCACAAAGAAGACAACCAGATTAGCAACAAGGAAGAACTCTGTGCTAATATCAGCAAACTGGTGAATCGCCTGCTCAAGGAAAATCATCCGAAGTCCTGGTTCCGCGCATTTTTCAACCTGGGCCTTATCAAGTACATCCAGGGCGGCAAGCGCATGTTGCCGTGTGAGGCCGGCTCCGTGAACTTCTTTACGGACCCGTGGGGCGAAGTCTATCCTTGCAACGGCCTTGAACCGCGTTACTGGCAAGAGAGCATGGGCAATATCCACAACGCCAAGAACTTTGAGGAAATCTGGTTCAGCGAGCAGGCGCAGAAAGTTCGCGAGAAGGTGCGTACCTGCCCCAAGAACTGCTGGATGGTCGGTACTGCCGCTCCCGTGATGAAGAAGTACATCGCGCATGTGGCTCCGTGGGTGCTCAAGGCCAAACTCAAGAGCATGTTCGGCAAGGAAATCGATTGCTCCTGCTTCCCGACTTTCGATGTCGGCCAGGATCCGAGACAGGGCGACTTGAGGATTGAAAAGTAAAGGGCTCAAGATGCGGATTGCTCTTGTAAATTATCGCTACTACGTATCCGGTGGCCCGGAACGGTACTTGTTCAATATAAAGGATGTGCTGGAACGGAAAGGGCATGACGTTGTCCCTTTTAGCATCAAGAGCTCGAAGAATGTGCCGTCTCCGTATGAAGATGATTTTTTGGACACGGTCGATGACCAGACGTATTTTGCGCAGAGTAAGAAGACTCTCCGTGTTGTCTTGAAATCCTTTACGAGGATGTTCTATTCCTTTGATGCAAAAAAAGTTTTTGGAAAGTTCCTGGACAAGTATAAACCGGACCTTGTCTACATCATCCATTACCATAATAAGATTTCTCCGAGCGTTGTTGATGCCGCTAAAGCGAGAAAAATCCCGGTTGTTCACAGGATTTCTGATTTCCAGTATATGTGTCCAAACGCATTGTTCTATAATGAGAAAGTCGGAATCTGTGAAGATTGCTTAAATGGTCATTCTTTGTCTTGCATTAAGAACAAGTGCGTCATGAACTCGCGTGTGTATTCGGCGATAAAGCTTGCGGCTAAGAAGCTGCATGATTTTTTACATACGACGAAGAAGATTGATGCTTTTGTGGTGCCTTCTTCCTTTACGATGAAAAAATTGAACCAGTATGGAATCCCGATGGAAAAGCTCCATCATATTCCGACGTTCTTTAATTTAAAGCAAGATAATCCCGAAGTTACTTACGAACCGTATTTTCTGTTTGTTGGTCGCCTGGAAAAACAGAAGGGCTTGTTGACTTTGCTGAAGGCATTTGTCAAGACGGGGTATGCCCTCAAGATAATCGGGTTCAGCAACGATGGCTACGAAGATGAGTTGAAGGCGTTCCTTGACGGGAAAAAGCACCAGGTCGAGTTTTTGGGGAAGATGTCATTTACTGAAATGGAACCCTATTTGAAGACTTGCCGCTGCACGATTGTTCCTTCTGAATGGTATGACAATTTCCCGAATGTCATCCTTGAAAGTTTTGCATACAAGAAGGCCGTTATTGCTACCGATATCGGTTCGTTGCCGGAATTAGTCGTGGATGGTAAGACCGGTTGCCTGTTCAAGTACGGCGATATTGATGATTTGGCCGCGAAGACGGAATTTATGTTGCGTGATGAATCGGGTGCGAAATCGATGGGTGAGAATGCGTTTGACTCCATAAGGGAGAAGTATTCCCCCGAGGCCCATTACGCACAATTGATGTCGCTGTTCAAGAAAGTTATTGCCTAATATTTTCTGCAGGTTGATGGCAAGATGACGGATGATTTGAAAATATCGGTGATTGTTCCCGTATATAACGTGGAACGTTTCCTGGATCGTTGCGTAGAAAGTATTGCTTCGCAGACGTATAGAAACTTGGAAATCATTCTGGTCGATGACGGTTCTCCGGATAAAAGCCCCGAGATGTGCGATGTATGGGCGAAAAAGGATTCCCGCATAAAGGTAATCCACAAGAAGAATGGTGGCTTGGGTGATGCGCGTAACGCTGGCCTGGATGTAGCCTCGGGCGACTTGATTGGCTTTGTGGATAGTGACGACTGGTGTGAACCGACGATGTACGAAAAAATGATCGCCTCGTACAAAGAACACTGCATGCCCGTTGTGGTGTGCGATGTATGGGTTGATTGGGAAAACGGCTGGTCGTCAGAGAAGAAATGTTTCGGCGAAGGTTCTGTTTCTTGGAACCGGATAGAGGCTGCCGAAGCTTTTTGTGGTGAAGGCTTGCCCGCTTGGATGTGCAACAAGTTGTTTGAACGGCAGTTATGGAATGGTGTGAGGTTTACGTCCCAGCTATATGAAGACATCCCGGTAATGCGACGTTTTTTAACGAGTGTAAACGGAATATCTTTTACACGTACCTTGGAGTATCATTATATCCAACACCAGAACAGCATTGTGAATAGTTCCATGCAAGAAAAGCATCTGACGCTCCTTTCCGAAATGCTGAAGAACTTTGATTTTTCAAAAAAGATTTCAGAAAAAGGTGTAGTAGAGGCTCGGAAGGCGGTTGTATGGGAGGCGTACTACCTGCTGTATAAGATGATTGTACAGGGGGTCCTTGTAGAAAAACAGGGTGAAATGATAGGTATTATTAAGGAATATTGGGATGCGAAAAATAAGCCGAAATTTTCCAATGCCTTAGATTTGCTTATTGCCGAAAGAATTGCTTCTGGCAGGCGTTTTAGATATTTGATTGGAATGCATATTTTTTTGCAAAAATTATATTTTAGGTTGAAAAAGAAAAAATCTTGATGCGCTAGAATTATGTCTATTGCCTATGTAATCATTGCGGTGTTTTTTATCGGAATGCTTGTTGATTTCCGAAAAACGATTGCGATTCTAGCACCTCTACATCTTTTGCTTGCTCTAGTACCGTTTCAAAAAATGCCGGTGAGCGCTTTTGAAATTGTGTCATTCATGGCACTAGGCTTTTATTTGGTGAGGAACCCGTTTTCGCAGTGGCCGAACCTGATAAAGACTCCGTTTTACGTTGGCATTGTTTTAACTCTAATATCTATCATTGGAACGAATTATTTTATTGCTCCCCATTGGCCTACGTCGATACTTCGCTTTATCTCGGCATTTATATATCCTATGATTCTCTGGAATTGTATCGATGAAAAGCCGATTCTACAATTGGTGGTGAAATCGATGACTGTTTTTGCCTTGACGATGGCTCTCTATATTTTGATTGAAGTTGCTTTGGGAACGAACCCGCTTATTCAGACTGCCTTGGCCAACAAATGGGTGAACGAAGACCTTGTTGTCGATTACCAGGAAATTCGTTTTGGTTTTAAAAGGTGCCAAGGTTTTTTAGCGACGCCTGCCGGTTCCGGACTGTTTTTAGGATTATTCGGTGTAACTCTTTACTGCGTTTCTGCTTGCTTGGAAGAAAAGCGAAAATATACAGCATTTCTTGTGGGTCTTTTCCTTTTCTGCACGGCGTTATCGGGGACTAGGTCTGTTATTGCGGCAACGGCTGTTGCGGTGTTGATTATTGTACGGAAGGAGTTTTTCTCTACCAAGTTTTTTGTATTGAAAATGGTCCTTGTGATGATCGTGCTTGCTGTTGCGGGCTCGTTCATGCTGGAAATTATTGATTCGTTTATCAATTCCGACAAGGTTCACGGCAGCAACAGCGATATGCGAATGGAACAGTTGCTGGTAACATTGATTTATTGGGCTCGATCGCCTATCTGGGGGAATGGAAATGGCTTTGTATGGACATTCGTGAAAGAGGTTGATGCAGATATTGCCGGTGCAGAAAGTATTTGGTTCCAGGTGTTGCTTGACCAGGGCTTGGTGGGTGCGATAGCTTACTTGGGAGTGAATATAAATGCGGTTCTTGCTGTGTTTAAGAAGGTGAAACTGTGGGTTTTTATTCCGCTTGGTTTTTTGGCTGGAAAAACTTTGTCTTCTGTGCTGGGTGTTGAACTTTCGCTTTTGTTTGTGCTGACTATCATTTTACTCAAATATCATGAGTTCTACGAGAAAGATTCTGACGAGGACGAAGCCTTGATGGAGGTGTCTCGTGAAGAGGAAGAATCGATATGAATAATGTTTCGCTTGTTTCTCATGTTGTCTGTTGCGGTTGTGGTACGTGCGCTAATGTATGCCCTAAGAATTGTATTTCAATGGTTTGTGACGCAGAGGGCTTTGCCTATCCTTCTGTTGACGAACAAAAATGTGTTGAATGTGGTGCATGCTTAAAGAAATGCCCCGTAGAAAGCGAAGACTTTGTCGGGAATATGCCGCAGGTCTCTGCCGTATTGCAGGACAAAGATGAAAAAAGCTTGATGGAAAGCACTTCAGGCGGTGCTTTTGCTTGTATTGCCCGTCATATCTTGAAGCGGGGGGGGGCTGTTTTTGGTGCCGCGTATGATGATTCGTTGAATGTGTCTCATATCGCGATTGAACGGCTTGAAGATTTGCGCCTCCTTCAGGGCTCTAAATACATATCTAGCGATTTGAAGGATTCCTACAAAAAAGCGAAGGCTTTTTTAAAGGCTGGACGCTTTGTATTTTTCTCGGGAACGCCCTGCCAGGTAGCTGGATTAAAATCTTTTTTGGGTGTTGAATCGGAATTGCTGCTGACCATGGACCTTGTATGCCATGGTGTCCCAAGCCAGAAACTTTTTCAAAAGTATATTCAATGGCTGGGAGAAAAGAAAAAATCTGTGGTAAAGTCCTATGTGTTCAGGTCGAAAGAGTTTTTTGGTTGGTCTCTTGGTGGCGAATATTTCGATGGAAAAAAATCCTATGTGATAAATCCTGATTGCGATCCCTATTACGCCGCATTCCTGCGCGGAGAAACTTTTCGAAAATCCTGCTATTCGTGTAAGTTCGCCAATATGAATCGCGAGGGCGATTTTACGGTGGGGGATTTCTGGGGCTTTCACAATATGAAAGATCCTGTGGATTTTGATTATAAGAAAGGCCTTTCGATGTTATTGGTCAATTCGTCAAAGGGCGTGGAACTGCTCAAGCAGATAGAAGGTGATGCTGCTATTGTACCTCTGGACTTGCAGACGATAAGCGCGGGTAATTGGAATCTGCATCATCCATCGGTATATAAGCCAATTCGCGATGAAATCTATGCGAATATAGACCAGCCTTTTGACGAGTTGCAAAAGAAGTTCCTGCATCACGAAGAATTGTTTATGTATTATGTGCGTCGCTTGCGCCGTAAATTGTTGCCGCAAAAATTAAGGGATGCCCTGAATAGGTTGAGACGCTAAAATGGCAATAAAGAAGAAAGTCGGCATAATCACGATGCATAAAGTCCCGAATTTCGGGTCAGCCCTTCAGGCGTATGCCCTGCAGCATAAGGTTGATGAACTCGGTTATGATGCCGAACTTATAGACTATCACTATCCGAATAAGTATCACTGTGCTAAGCAAGGACTTGCGTATTTCCCGCAGCGCTCGACGTTTCGGCTGTTTATATTAAACGTAATAGCTCGGCTGATGCTAATTGCGCACGTGAACAAAAATAGGGCAAAATGCGAAGAGCGCATAGAACGATATGAACTGCAAAAAAATTATAGACGCTTTTACAGGCGGTACTTTAAGCTTTCTCGTTTTTACGACTCGATAGAATCCATTTGTAATAATCCTCCGGACTACAGCATCTACATGACCGGCAGTGACCAGGTCTGGAACCCCCGTTTTGTTGCGAACGATCCGGTGTTCTTTCTGGATTTTGCAGGGGTAGACAAGCCTCGCTTTAGTTATGCAGCGAGTATGTCAAACCGTAAGATTGATAAAGAATTTGAGGATTTGTATAAAGCGTATTTGCAAAAATATGCCGCGATTTCCGTTCGTGAAAAATCAACTGCAGAGATAGTCTCTAGAATGACTGACAGAGGCGTCAATGTCGTGTGCGACCCGAGCCTGTTGCTGAACAAGGGTGAATGGTTGAGAATTTGCCCGAAGAAGCCGCTTGTGAAAGAAAGCTATCTCTTGCTTTATATTCAGTCTTACTCATACGATCCGTATCCGCACATTGTTTCGTTCACAAAGGAACTGGCAGAAAAACTAGGCTTGAAGGTGGTTGTCTTGATGGGGCTGAGGGATGGTTATTCCATTGACGGCGCGATTACTTTTGAAACGGCGGGCCCCTTTGAATTCTTGCAGTTATTCCGGGATGCACGTTTTGTTGTGACGACATCTTTCCATGGTACGGCTTTTGCGCTGAATTTCGGGAAGGATTTTTATTCGGTCGTAAAAGAAATCAATGGAGATGATTGCAGAATTGCCGATTTCCTTCGCCAGTGTTCTGCTGAACATCATTTGCTTGAAATAGATTCCTTGGACCATATAGAAAATCTGCCGCAGGCTAATACGGCAGAATCAGAAGTGCAGAAACTTCAGGAATTTCGCGGTCAGTCCTTGGATTTCTTGAGAGAAGCCTTGCGCCAGTACGACCGAATGTCTTTTACAATCATAAAAGCTACAAGGATGAAACCGAGGTAGCCGTTCAATCCGTAGATGATGTTGAGAACGCCCTTGTAAGGCACAAGGCAGGATACGGTAAGGCCGAGAAGGCCTCCAATAATAGTAATGGCCTTGTATTGCGTAGTCCCGTCGACAGAAACCTTGCGTATGCCGGTCCAAAGGAGCGGACAAGCAGAACTGAATATGCCGAGGTAAATGATTATAGCGAAGATGCCTGCGAAGAGGGGGTGAATCTGGTTGGCAAGCACTAAAGCGGGAATGCCCACATTCCAGGTTGTATGGATGTTTGCAATAAGAGATACGCAGCAAATTGCTGCTGCACCGAAAATCGCGACCGTTGAAAGGAGCATTCCGAGATTTACTTCCTTGACCTTGTTCTTGCCCCCGATTTCAGCGAGAAAAGCTGCAAACCAAAGAATCACAAAGCCGCCATAGGATGCTCCGGATGCAAAGGGGTTGCCTTCGCCGACTTGGACAATCTTGTATTGGTGAGAATCGACAACCTTCAGACCTTCGGAGAAATTTTCCCATCCAATTACGTCCGTTACTCCGGCGATGAACAGGATGAGGATTATTATTGCAGGCCCGACCCATTTCAGGACGCGTAACATGCTGTTCAATCCAAAAAACACAGTGACGATGGCTGCTACGGCAAGGATGATTGCGCCTACGCCATTGGGAAGATGCCATTGTTCCATGGCGGTGGAGTTTGCTCCGCCACACATTACGATAAAGCACATGTAGCAGAAAAATGCGGAGAAATAGTCAAAAAAACGGCCAATCCATTTTCCGCAATAGACCGTGTAGATATCTCCGCCCCTGGAAAGCTTTTCCCGGTTGCCATTGGCGGTGAAGGACCAGTTGGTATATACATATATGGCTGCGGCCACAAGGATGACAACCCAGAATTGGGAGCCATAGGAGGCTTCATATTGCATCACCTCCTGCATAGTGGCGAAGCCTGCGCCGATATAGAAGGCTATGCATGCGGCGCAAAAGCCGAGGATTTTGCGAATGCTTATTGATCCGTTGCCCATGGTCTTTTCCTCCATTGTTGAATCAGTTTTCGGGATTCTAAAAATGCGCTTTGATGCAGTGGTAGGCTGCCTTTAGTTTACCGATAAACGAACGCTGCTTGTAGTGGCTTGTAGTCTTGAGTAAGGACCACTTGCCGAAATCCCAGTATAGGTTGAAATCGTTCAAGTCGATTTTCTCTTGGATTACGTCGGTGTACTTTTTGTCGGTATATTCATCAAATGCTTTAAGGCTTTCGCGCATTTTGCTGATGTGCGTGTTGCGCCTTTTATATGCCTCGGAGCCAATCATTGTCCTACTGGACCAAGAACCCTTGGCGAAAACTCTGTAGACAGACATTTCCTCTGGAAAATAATGGATTTTGCCGGTATGAGCAAGTGCTAGCATTTGGGGAAAGTCGCCGACTGGTGATAATTTCCAAAATGACTCTGCATAGAATGGGTCTATTTTAGTCCTGTAAACGACGGTGTTTGAACCAAACATGCCTCCGCCACCCGAAATAATTTCGGCTACAGAATAATCGCGTTCTTTTGATTCTATAGGAAAAGACTCTTCAAATGAATTTGTTTGACAGTTGAATTTTTTGCAACGATGGACGCAAGCACTGTAATCAGGATGTTGTTTTAAAAAATCAACTTGTTTTTGCAATTTTTGGGGGTCGCTCCAATAATCATCGCCTTCGCAGTCTGCGAAAAAAGATCCTTTAGCTTTAGGGCGAATGAATGTTTTCCAAATGTTGACTTTTTTTGAATATTGATTTTCTGATTGGTATATGCCTTTGATGACATTTGGATTCTCTGATTCATATTTGCGGATGATGTCTGCGGTTCCATCGGTAGATGCATCATCGTGAATGATGATTTCAATCGGAAAATTTACTTTCTGCATCAAAAAACCTTCGATGCATTTTGCAATATAATCCTTTTGATTGTATGTGGCGCAAAGAATTGAAACGAGAGGGGCGGTGGACATATGGAATATCAAAAAAGGATGTTGAAAATTAAATTAGATGGATGCTGTAGTATTTACTGAAATGGTCAATGACTTCCGTCATTTTTTCGTAGGATGGAAATTGAAGAAGCGCGCTTCCTACACGATCTGACAACTTAGTAAATCTGTTGACTTGATCTCCGTGACTTTTAAAAATAAGCATATTGATTAAGAACGGATCCAACTCTTTTGATATTTGTATGTTGTCGAAAGTTCCGCTTTGATTAGAGTGAATGAGGGCGTATGCAAAATATCCTTTAGGCTCGCGTTTTTCTAAGTCAAGTTTTTCTCCGAGAGCGAGTTTAACTCCGATTTCCTCCATGCTGATATTATAGGCCTTATTCATAAGTTGATAAATGAAATTGCCACTATGTCTAGAATTTACTTCAATGAAGTTTATTTTTCCTGTTTTTGAAATGCGAAATTCTGTGTTTAATACACCTGACGTAATGCCGATAGATGATACGAGTTTTTCGATTTCTTCATCGATTTTGAGACGGATATCTTGGGGGATGACTTCATTTCCGAATACAGTTGAGTATGGAAGGATGTCACTGTCAGCTGAATATATATGTTTTCCGAGAAAGGCTATTACGACTTTCCCATTTTCGATTAGGCAATCTCCGTTAATTTGTAGATTAGTCTCAATGAATTCTTCAATGATGATGTTGCCGCTTTTGGATGAGGTGTGTGCGTAATTTACTGCATTTGGCAATTCGGTTTTGTTGTACACTTTTGTGATGCCAATGTTTCCGCCACAGTCCGTCGGTTTGACAATAACAGGAAATGAAAGGTCGTTGATTGTTTCTGGAACGTCAATTCCGTTAAAAAGAATGAATTTCGGAAAGGAGGAAAAATGGTTGTTTTGAAGGAATAGCCTAAAATTATTTTTATAAGATAGTGTGTTTTTTATTGACTCTGGAATCCCAGGTAATTTCCATTTCTCTATAATGTGACAACCTGCGTAAGCTCCATGAGAAGATGCAAAATAGACGACGCCATCAACAGGATTGTTATCCACGTATTTATCGATAAGATCTAAATCATATGTACTTATCATTAGCGCTTCGTCGGCTTCTTTATGACCGGGATTTTGGGGCTTGTTGTCGCAGGTTATGACATGAAACCCGCGGGATTTTGCGTATTTGATTGCCGGGACAACAGAAAGGTTTGCGTCGAAAAAGATAATACGTTTTTTCATTTTGTGAAATCCAAGATGATTTTTACCCAATTTCTTATGTGAGCGAGCTTATCATGAAGTTCAGACAGAGTTTTGAATTGCAGAAATAGCGTTCCAAGAGAATTGTTCGCGCCTGTAAAGGGCTCGATTTTGTCGCCAGGTTTTACAATTAAGCCGATGTCACGAACATACTTTTTTTCGAAATCAGGATTGATGTCTACTGAGACAAATGTGCCGGGCTTGTTAGAGTGCAAAATGTAGTTACACCAGACGCCGTCATATTTTGGAGCGGTGATGTCGTCGAGCGGCATGCCGAGAGCCTTCCTGATTTCGTTTCGGATAAGGCTTTGCCCTGTAGCCATGTCCTGGAGTTCCGCAATGCGGTTGCCTCCGCCACGGGGAGAAACTTCCATGATGTAAGCCTTCCCGTCGGAACACACTCGACTTTCTACGTTGTAGATGCCAGATTTGACATTCAGGAGCGTAAAGAGCTTCTGAAGTTGTTCTGTGAGGTTGTCCTGGAATTTCTGCTCCATTGATGCCGGCCAAATTTCGATGGCTGGCGTGTAGGGGTTTGCTGCATCCGGGTCGAACAACTGGTCGGAATAGGCTGGGTAAACGAGCTTGCCGTCTACGGTGAAAATGTCTGCACTGGATTGAGCTCCGACCTTGTCGAGAAAATCTTCAATGACGAAATGCTTGGAAAGGGATGATTGCAGCGCGGTTTCAATGGCGTCTCGCAAATCGGCCTTGTTTTCAACTTTGGTAACGCCCTTGCTGCCTGCCGAATCCACCGGTTTCACAATGACAGGCCAGTTGAAGTAGTCGACATCTTTCAAGGCTTCTTCTGAGTTGTCGTAGCCTCTTGCCTTGGGACAATTGAACCCGTGTTCTGCAAGAAAGGCTCGGAACTTAGATTTGTCTTGCAATATGCATGCCGCCTCGTAACTGCATTGAAATGGAAGTTCCATTTGTTCTGCAACGTAGGCTGCAGAAACGACTCCCGGATCAACTGCGTGCGAGAGGATTCCGTCAATCTTTAGTTCTTGTGCAGCCTTGAGAACGGCTTCCTTGTCGATGATGCTTACGTCACAGTATTCATCGGAATGCTTGTGCGCGATGTTTCCTGGTAGGTAGTCTGCTGTAATGACGTAGATGCCCATCTTGTGGGCTTCTTCAATCACGGGGAGCAGGTATCGTAGTCCGCCTAGAAGCATCAACCTTTTTTGTGACATCTAAAACTACCTTTTGTTTCTAACAACGTCAATGACGCGGTTAGTACTTTCCTCGTCAAGGCCTGCGAACATTGGCAGACACAGCACTTGTTCGGCTAGTTTATGCGCGATAGGTAGGTTCTTGGGGTTTGCCGATTCGAGGCCTTTGTAGGCGCTGAATGTGCTGATAAGCGGATAGAAGTATCGACGACCAAATATGTCGTGTTCCTGAAGCTTCATGTAAAGGTCGTCACGGCTCATACCGTATGCTTTTTCGTCAATGAATATCGGAAAATAGGCGTAGTTGTGTTGAACGCCTTCGATGTCTTTCAGCATGCGGACGCCTGGAACGTCTTTCAACGCTGTGCGGTAATGTTCGGCTGTTGCCTTGCGGTTCGCAATGGCGCTGTCGACCTGTTTCAGGTTCAATAGACCGTAGGCGGAACGAATTTCATCCATTTTGCTGTTGATGCCCGGAGCGACAACTGTAGTTTCACCTGCAAAGCCGAAATTCTTGAGATAGTCAATGCGCTTCTTGGTTGCTTCGTCGTGACAAATGAGTGCTCCGCCTTCTACGGTGTTATATACTTTGGTTGCGTGGAAGCTAAGCGTGCTCATGTCTCCTGCATTAAGCACGGATTCTCCGTTCACCTTTACGCCGAAAGCGTGGGCAGCGTCGTAAATGACTTTAAGGCCGTATACATCGGCGATTTCCTGGATTCGTTTCGTGTTGCAGGGCGTGCCATAGACATGTACAGGCATGATTGCTGTTGTGCGCGGGGTGATGGCCGCTTCGATTTTTTCGGGATCAATATTACCTGTCTCTTCCTCGATATCAACAAAGACGGGCTTGAGGCCGTTCCACCAAATAGAGTGTGTTGTTGCCACGAAACTGTAGGGCGTGGTGATGACTTCTCCGGAGATTCGCAATGCCTGGAGCGCCGTGATGAGGGGGAGAGTTCCGTTTGTGAACAGACTGATGTAGTTGACACCAAGATACCCGGCAAGGGCTTTTTCAAGCTCCTTGTGGTAGTGCCCGTTATTAGTAAGCCACTTGCGATCCCAAATGTCCCTGAGCATCGGGATGAAATCATCTAACGATGGTAAGAGGGGCGATGTTACTGTGATTTGCTTGCTGGACATAGTATTCTTCCTTTAGAGGAAAAGGTAGTTATTTTTTGTCTTTTCTGCTGTTTAAGAAAGAGTCTATGACCTTAAAAACAGGCTTCTCAAATAGATGTATGCGCAAAAAGTCTATGAGGGTACATGCAATGTAAATTGCTGTGACGCCCGTTACGACATATAGACAGATTCCTTGCTCAAAATGTCCCACGTTGTTTAAGGTGTCTTTCCAGAGCCATTGGCGCATGGCGTCGCTATTTGCGTGTATTAGGAGTACTCCGAATGCGGATGCAGCAATGGTATTTATAACTCTGCTATAGCCAATCTTTAAATTCTTGAAAAAAAGAAAAAGTGCAACGGCGGTAGCTACGGCAAGCGGTTTGTTTGAGTCGGCGACAAAGAAAAAGAAAGATGGTTCTCTACCACGGAAAATACAGTATTGAGCCCATCCCCAAACACTTAAAAGGGATAGTGTTAGGAGCAAAAATGCTAGTAGAGCGGTTTTTGGGGTATTGATTGACCATTGCGGCGGATACAATCTGAAATAAGAGGCTATTAGATAAATGACCATAAACCAGCCGACATAGTTGAATGAGACATCCATGAAAATTTGCGTTGGCAAACTGTATACAGCGAGACAGAGACATACTAGTGTAAGGTGCAGTCGTTTGTTCATCCCTTTGATAAGGATGTTAAGGAAAGGGATGAAACAGAAAAAGGCAAGAAAACAGGAAACGAACCCGTCGCTAATACTTGTTATGGGCATTATCCCTTTAAAAAGAGTCTTGTGGGTTAATTCGATATACCCGGTGGCAACGAAAATGGTAAAAAGAACAATCTTGTAGAATTCCACTTGCAATAAGAGTTTTAATCCTTTACGCAGGGTGATTTGTGAAGTACACATGAAATATCCTGTTATTAGGACAAAGCAGTTTATGCCCACTTTCCCTGCCCAGCCAAAGAAAACAAGAAAAAAAGATCTTTTTGACGGAAAATCGGCAGTGATGAGGGGCATTAGCCCTGAGTTGACTACGCTGTGGTGTGCTACGATAAAGAACATCACGATGATGCGGAATAACTCGATGTTTGAATCGCGGACTTTGACTGCTGCGGTATTAACCATGTGTTTTTTTCTTCCTGTATTCTTGGACGGTTCTTATTATATAGTCGAATCGCTCCATTTTGAACAGCTTTGCTAGCCCGAAGTACATGGATACTCCGCAAATTATCTGCATGGCCATTTGAAGTAGTAGGGAAAGTTTTAAGAATCCGACCGCATATACGGAGATGAACATGGGAATGGTTAGTAAAAATGTCGGGAAAATGTCTTTTATTTGCTCAATATAGCTGTAATGCAATAATTTCTTGTTGGGACTAGCATTTACAAATGAACTAATCGTGGCGGATAACATGCCGCCATAGGCAATTCCGATAGGGGATTTGAAATAGAAATAACTGCCTAAAAGAATTGTAAGCCCGTAGATCTTCTTGATAATTTCCAACTTAAGGAATACATCGCTCCTTCCGACGGCCTTGATGGCTGAAAGGTTTGTCGTATGTATCGGATAGAATAGGTACATGAAACAGTAGATTTGGACGAAGGGTACGCAGGGGAGCCACTTTTCGCCAAGAATCAGTAAAACCACCTGGGGGGCCATCGCGGCAAGTCCGGCCATCATGGGGGTGATGATGAACGTGCTCGTGATAATGGATCTGCGCATCATTTTCTTGAGCTGGACGATGTCGTTCTGGGCTGCGGCGAAGGAGGGGAGGAGCACAGAGCCAATGGACGTGTTGATGTTGTTTACGATAAGGAAGGGGAACGTGTCGCCCCTGTTGTAGTATGCCAGATCGGCAGGCGAAAAGAACTTGCCGATGATTAGGCCACGAAGGTTCGTGTAAACGACATCGATTAGGGAGGATACGAGAAGTTTCCACCCGTAGGTGAATAGCGATTTGAACCGAGTGAAGGAAAACTTGAAGGAAGGGCGCCAAGGAATGGTGAACCACATGATGGCGACCGCAAGGAATGCGTTGCAGAACTGGTGGGCGACTAGTGCCCAGATGCCGAACCCGCAGAAAGCGAGTGTAAGTCCGATTGCCCCCGATGGAATTATTGCGCCGACACTGCGAAAGAATAACTTCTTGAACAGCATGTTGCGGGCGACATAGGCGTTCTGGATAGAACTGAATACATCGATAAAGAGCGTTATTGCGAGCACTCTTATGACAACGGTGAGCGATGCGTGCCCGTAGAAATCTGCAATGAATGGGGCGCCGAAAAACAGGATGGTGTAAGTGGCTGCGGCGATACCAAGACTAGCCCAGAATACAGATGAAAAGTCGAGGTCGTCCGCATCTTTTTTCTGGATGAGCGCCGTGTTGAGGCCACTCTGGACGAAGACGGAAGCAATGTTGATGAAGATGGCAATGAGCGCTACTAGGCCGAAGTCGTTGGGGGCAAGTATCCTTGCGAGGGCAATGGTGACGCCGAACTGGATTAGCTGTGTTCCGGCTCGCTCAAAAAATTTCCAAAAAAGGGAAGATATGATTACCCGTTTGTCTGCCATTATCTACCGGTGGGCGAGAGATTCGTATGCATCCAGGTATTTCTGGGTTGCTGCATTGATGTCGAAGTTTTCGTGTGCAAAGTTCCAGGCCGCTTCTGTATCTATGGTAATTTCCTTGTTGTAAAATAGCATAATTTTGCCAGCCAAGTCATTTGCGTCTCCGCATTGGAATGAAATCCCGTGGTGTCCGCCGTCAATGACCTCGATAGGGCCTTCCAGGTTGCTTGTTATCACGGGCACCTTTGCTGCGATTGCCTCTGCAATTGTGAGACCGAATCCCTCGAAAACAGATGGTTGCACGTATAGGTCATAATGGCAGAGGTTCTCGTAAACATAGGTCCTGGATTGAAACCCAAGAAAATTGATGTTGCCTTCGAGACGGTATTCTTTTGTGAGTTCCTTGAGTTCGGCTTCGTTTTTACCGCTACCGATAAAGTCGACGGAAAAATCTACACCATGTTCCTTTAGAACCTTTGCTGCTTCAATAAGAACTTTCTGCCCCTTGTCATTTTCCAGACGGCCGACATTTACAATGCGTAAAGGGGTACCGCGTGTATGTGCGTCGCATTTGATCTGGTCGAAGTGGATGCCGTTATAAATGATTTCTGATTCGAATCCCTGGTTCTGGGTTCTCTTTTGTACCGCCTTACTGATGGCGAAAAGCTTGTCGAATTTTGGGTATTCGTTCGGTATGCTAGTGATGTTGTGTATGGTACGAACGACTGTTGCCTTTCGCTTGATTCGGACGAGCCTGACAATCCCTTCCATGTGAATATGAATCACGTCGGGATTGATGCGGAGCAGGTCTAGGTTAAGGCGAATGATTGGCAGCGGGTTCTTGGTACCGACCTTGCGCTTGCACGGATAAAGCTTTATTCTGGAGTCCAGCTTGCTTGAAAGCGTCGGGTTGATGTTGTCGTTAATGACAATGATGCTTACCGTGTGTGATTGTGCCTGATAGTTGGCTATATCGACCAACATAGACTCCACACCACCAATGCCAAGCCCCCATACGATGTGCGCTATGTTCATTATTTGATCTCGAAAGGTTTTTTCAGGTGTAGTTTCACGAGCAGGTCTTTAAAGCCGATATACAGCCCGCCCAAGAAGGGAAATCGTAGTTTGTGTACGTCAATGACGGCAAGTCCGTTGTATGTGTTGAACGTGTGGGTACCACGCTGATATTTGGGGTGCGTGGAATGGTAGCGGAATTCTTCCTTGAATTCAAAGAGCCCATTTTCAAGGGTTACGGCCTGGAACGAGACTGCGTGCCCGTAGGACTTGTTGCATTCTTGGGCAGGACGAATCAACTTGCCGTTGTAATTGAAAATGGATCCTGCGTTTCGTGCGATATTCTCGGGGAACTTAATTTCTTGAGTTTTGACAAATGCCCCGTCCGGTGAACTAGATTTCCAGATAGTGAGCGTGTTGCCGTTGGGGCGCGGCTCGTATGTGGACAAGATGAAGAGATCGGAACTGTTCTTGAATATCGTGGCATCAGTCAGTTTTTCAGGCAGGATCTGCCTGACGAAATCTAGCGATTCCGAGCCTGCATTGTATTCGTATAGATTCCAGGCCCCGGATTGGTAGTTTTCCGGGCAGACAAATACGTGATTGCCTTCCCTCCATGTCATGGGGAATGACAGGTGCGTTTTGAGGTCTAGGAGAATCTTGCAGTCAACGATGGTCCATGTTTGCCGGTCGATGGCTAATCGTGCGATTCTTCCTCGGTGAACGGAATAATCGAACTCCTCGGCGAGGATAATGATTTGCTTATCGTCAAAGTCTAGAATGAAGGGGTCCGCAAACCACTTGTTCGTGTAGATTCCGTTACTAATCCACTTGATGCGTTTGGCTTTCAAGTCGTCGAAGCCGTTTAAAAGTATCCCGAGTTTCCATTCGGATTCTTCAAGCATGTGTTTGATTTTTTTCAGGGACATAATTCATCTATAGGAACACAATGTGTTAGGATGCCGTAAAACTCTTCTTGAAAATGCGCATTGATTCGGAAAAAAGCCGGTAAAAGAACGGAGAGGGATCTTTGGCGAAGAATACTGCATGCGATTCGGACTTGATGCATTGTTTCAGCCAGGTGAAAACACTCACTTTTTTGTGCATGGCTACTCGTAAGTCGTCAAATTCGGGCATGAAATGCGTTGGACGCACAACCGCCTTTTCTGCGGCTTCGATATTACTTACGCCATGGCGCACCCACAGGTTTGGCAGGTTTATTCCCGACATGGTGACGCAGAAGGCGTTCCCGTCGTTTCTCATGTTGATTTCCATGAAGAAGTCCTTGCCATTTTTGTCCCTCAGGAATTCAAGACTGAAGAGTCCTTCGTAACCGATGCTTTTTAAAAACTGATGGGCCTTATTGAGGAATTCCTTTGAAAGAAATTCGTCCATTCCCTTGTAGAGTAGGTATCCTGTGTTTGTATTATCAGGCTGGCGAATAATTGACGTGTAACCGGGGATCAGGCATTTTTCCCCATGATCAAGTGAACACCCTATAAGCTGGAATTCGGCGGACTTGTCTATGAATTGCTGTAATTGGAATTCCTTGTCCTTAAATTCCTGCATCGCGATGTTAAGCTCGTCGGATGTGTGGCATATTTTGATGTCGCTTTTGGAACCGTTGATGCTTTCTGCGGGCTTGACGATGCATGGAAAAGTCGACCATCGCTTGAATGCTTCCACATCTGTAGATCTGATTGATTCAGGAATATCGAAACCACATTCATTGGCAATTTGGCTTTGCACTTCCTTGCTCATCAGCCGATTAATTTCGCCCTGCTTATTTTTGGCGTTAGGCAGAACAAGATATTTGGAAAGTTCATCGAAATTCTGGTCAATGATGCTGATGCTTGTGTCGCTGGAACAGATAACGACTGGCTTTGTGGATGATTCCTTGCCAATTTTCAGGAGGGTGGCGGGCAAACTCTCGTCGGATTCAATTTTGATGATGTTCTTTTTCTTTACGTACTTTGATCGAGATACAAAATCATCGTCTTTGCCAACCAAAATGAGTTTTATGTCAGTTGTGTCGGCAAGGCCAAGACTACGGATAACCCCCAATGTATTATGGTGGTTCCCGCCGATTACAATTGTCTGACACCGTTCCATTGATACTCTTTTTTAGATGGATTTTTCCTAAAAATAGTTAATTCGAGGAACTTATTTTGAACGCTTCAGTCGTTTTGTAATATTTCTCAGAATTCGCCACCTTACATATCCCCAGAAGGGAGCGGAGTCCTTGGAATTGTAGTAGTAATGACACTTGCAGTTCTTGACTTCCTTGATCCATTGGGACAGTTTTACCGTGCGGCTTTTAAAGACGTTGTTGATCAGGTCTTCCGGCTCGACCATGGCATTGAATGGTTCGGTCGCAATCTGCATTTCTTCGTAGGGAATTCTTCCCAGAAGGGTGGATTTTGCCCAATAGTAGGGCAGGTTGCCGCCACCTGTGGTCATGGCGTAGTTCCATGTAGAGGCCCTGAAATTTATCTCCAGGAAATAGATTTCGTCGTTGGGCCCCCGCATGAATTCTATTTCGAAAATGCCGTTGTACTTTGTTTTCTGAAATAGCGTACAGATTTTTTGCTTCAGGTTATCGTCGGTAAACGGGGAAAACGTCATGTAGTGCCCGTAACTGTTGTCGTAGTACCTTTGGTAATTGCATACTAAGGGGATAAAGACATCCTTCCCGTCGTTGATGGAAAAACCTTCCATGCAGAACTCGCCTTTTTTATGGATGTATTCTTGCAGGCAAAGTTTTGGCGATTTGATTTTCTTGTACGCCTCAATGAGTTCGGCTTCGGAATTGCAAATATGGACGTCGTCCTTCCAGGCGCCCATTGTGGAGGCCAGGACCTTTGTGATGATGGGGTATTTGAGCTTTTGCGGCAGGGTTCCCGTGTCTACAATTTCCTTGTTCGGTATGGACAATCCCGCCTCGACGGCCAAATTTGTGATGACGTCCTTGTTTTGCTGCCGGGTGATACGCCCCTGTTCCGTTGCGTTGTAGAATATGAACTTGTCTTTCAGTTCATCGTACCGATTGTCGAGGAAACTTTCGGTTTTGTCATCGCTGCAAAAGACAAACGGTTTTACGGCTTCGTTCCCGTAGTTGTTGAGGAGGAGGTCATAGCCCTCTTCGAGGGATTCTACGGTGTAGAATTTTGATACGTATTTGCTGTGATTGAGCATGCAGGGCGCATTCCCGTGTGTCACCAGGATTACGATGGGCTTGATTCCCTTTTCTCCAAGGCTACGGCATACGCCTAGCGGATTGTAGTGGTCTTCGACAAGCTGAATGAATTTGTGGTCTTGAAGATTCTGTGAGTCCATCGTGATGAATCCTTTACCCTGGCTAAGGTTTGGGGCTAGTTATAATATAATAAATGCGGGCCGAATAGACCCGCTTGCAAAATAAAACAGGAACAGCTAGTCCTTGATGCAGCGGATGGACAGCGCATTGCCTTTACGATAGGTGACTAATCTTGTTGCGTCGTGGTCACGCAGTAGCATGAAGGACGCATGTGTGCTATCAAGTTCAGAAGATGTCCAAAAACTGGCATTAATAAATTCTCCGTCGATGCTGCCATAGATACTACCTTCGCCACCGCAATAGTTATAGGGGCATCTTTGGCCGGATGGACAAGCTGCAAAACCGTAGGCGTCACTGCCTTTACTGTTACCCCATATAGTTACACCTTCTTCTCCAAAGAAGGATTCACTACTAGATTTGGTTATGGATGACTTTAAGGCTTTTCCCGCAATATTTTCTCCTCCAACAGCAGCAATAAGTGTGTCAAATTCTGCCCGGGTTGGAAGGTGCCAACCCTCGGGACAAACTCCTTGCACAGGGAATGTCGCTGTACATCTTGATCCTTCTCCGCATCCCTTGCTGCCGGTGCTCCATAAGCCTGCGCTATCCATTGCTGCACTCCACAAATAGAGGCGCCCAACGGGTTTTAAAGGAAACTCCAAGTAAGATTCGGTCTCGGGATCATACTTATGTCCTAAGAGAACGTTATCATGATAATAGAAACTGCTGGAATCAAGATCTGCAGTTGGTTGCAGGTATGCATAGTCCAGGTTTTCTGCCATCCACCATTGTTCTCCAATCTTAACAGTCTTGTAGGTCTGTCCATCGCGCTTGTCAGTCAGTGTGCCATACTCGCAGTGATCTTCTGATTCCGTCTTGCAAGGTTCTACAATTGGAAAATTGGAAATGGTTGCGGAAGAGGAGCTCGTTTTGCTTCCCTTGATGCAACGGATGTTGCGGTGATAAGATTTATAAGAATCTGCTGCTAAACGGGTGTTAGATCCTCCTATTTCTAGATAGTAATAGTATTCAGTCGTGAAAAGTGCATGTTCATCAATAAGGAATACGTCTGAGCTCCAAATTGTGGCGTAGTAGTGGAAATTATCATTGACGCTGCTGCAACCTTTAGTGCCATTACTATTGGTTTGACAAAACCCGGAGGGAAGAACTTTAAAAGAAAACTCATCAGTACCGGAACTTAATGCCCACATGTTTGTAGATCTGAGTTTTGCATTTGCACTGTCTGGACCTCCGACTTCTGCAATTAAAGTGTCCCATTCTTCGTTGCTTGGGAGGTGCCAGCCATCGGGGCATGCGTTTAGAGCTTCAGCCCGGCTATAGTAGTGGCCAAATACAGAGCATTGCGTTGTATCGTCGTTGTAGCAAAAACTAGTCTCCGTTTGATAGTTGAGATTCTCTGCCATCCAGGTTTGCTCACCGATTTTTACCATTTTATAGGTTTTACCATCTCGAGAATCTGTAAAGGTTTCTAAGGGTTTGTTGTCGTTCGGTGCGGATTTATTGAAGATACAACGGACAGAAAGTGCGTTATTGGGTAGATATAAATCGTAACCGGCATTGCTAACGTTGGGACTGCTGTTGAGGTAAAGCGTGTAAAAGGTTCCCTTGCGATCGTCATATTCTCCGTCATACTCGGAAGAACTCCAAAAACGAGCAAAAGAATTTTCTCCGCTGTATGTTCCGTCGTCTTTTCTAAAACCGGCGAGAATGGCTATAAAATAATCTTGGCTTGTGAGAAATGAATACTGATATCCAGCATAATAGCGGCCGCCTCCAAGTCGAGCATTGGTCAATTCATCAAATTCGGCTTTTGTGGGCAGATGCCATCCTGTGGGGCAGGCCTTTTGGGCCGATTCCCATTTATAGAGCCTTCCGTACTTGGAGCAGTTCTTGTCGTCGTTCTTGTAGCAGTAACTGTCATCCATTTTATAGTTTAGATTTTCTGCCATCCATATCTGTGTACCGATGGTTACAACTTTGTAGATTTGTCCGTCGCGCGGATCTGTGAGCGAACTGGGAATTCCACTGGAAGACGATTCCTCCATAATGCTGCTGGAAGACGTTTCTTCGGCGGGTTCAGAGATTTTGCCGATGTCGCCGGAATCACTGTCGCTAGGGTCAATAGAGTTGCTGCAGGCGACAAGAATCGCAGAAGCGAAGGCGAAAAAAGTTGTTTTCAAAGACTTTTGCATAGGAGGGCTCCTGAAAGGATAAAGGCCTAGTCTTTGAGGCAGCGAATATTGAACCAAAAATGCTCTTCTGCTGCAAAGTAGGCTCCTTTGTCGTATTCTGATATGCCCAGGTAGATGTAGAATTCGTGATGGTAGGTGCCTTCGTCAGTTATATAGTCTTCTGTACTTTTGTCAGAGCTCCAAAAACCGGCGACGCTGTGTTCGCGGGATGTTTTTGTATAGTAGAACACTCCATCGGAGCCTTTCTCTCCAGCGGGAAGTACCGTGAAAGAGAAGTCATCTGTGCCGGCATTAAATTGCCACATGCTGGTTGACTTAAGCTTTTCTCCAGCAACACTTGCGCCGCCGACAGTCTCTAGTAATGTTTTCCATTCTGTCGTGTCGGGCAGATGCCAACCGGAGGGGCATGCTTCCTGTGCTTCTTTCCAGGTATAGTACCGCCCAAACTCAGAACACTTTGTTGTGTCGTCTAGATAACAGTAACTGTTGCTGGTCTCGTAGTTGAGGTTTTCTGCCATCCAGGTTTGCTCACCAATTTTTACCATTTTGTAGGATTGACCGTCACGCGAATCGGTAAAGGTTTCTAGGGCTTCGCTGGAAGAGGACTCGGCCATGCTGCTGGACGAGGGCTTGGAAATGCTACTAGATGAAATGGTTTCTTCGGATTCAGATGAACTTTCTCCTGGATCACTTGTATTTGTACAGGCAACAAGGAAAACTGCTGCAAGGGAAAGAGCCTTTTTTTTCAAAGAAATCGGCATCGGAAACCTCCTGAAAGGGATGGCTTATTCCTTTATGAGTTATAAAGTATATAATATATCCATGCTTTAACGTGTGTAACTTTTTTTTAACAAATTTTGTGGACGGAGTCAAGTCTGCTTGGCTTTTTTTTGCCCATGACGAAGTAAAAATACTTATTAATGATTATTGCTGGGATTATAAGGATTAATGACAATAGAATGGTCAATCCGATAGCGAACAGGGATGAATATAGCTCATTGTTTAAGATGGCTTGGTATTGGTTGTAAAAAAAATGGTTTGCTATTGTTTGTAGGACAGAGTAACATTTACCATGAAAAGCGAAATAGATTAACGTATTTTGCCCTATAAATGCTACATAGCGGTTGCTTGGAATTCTTTTTGCTATACCGATTATTAATAGACAACCTAGGAAACTTCTGCCATATTTAAGGATGAAAAAAAACACTTCGTTGATGGAGCAATGTGTATATTCCGGGATGTAAACAGCGCATAGGTATACAGCCCAACCAATAAGGAACAATGGGAAACGAAAGAGAGAGGAAAAAAATTTATCAGCATCGTGAATTTTGTACAAATATCCTAGAACCATAAAGAAATTTGCATGAAAGATGTATTCTAGATGCCAAGGAAGAACAACTTCGTTCCAAGGGAAAATAGTTGGGTTTGTATATCGTGTGAAAATAAGACTTGCGATAGAAAGAGCAAATGAAATAATTATTAACCGCTGTGATTTATGGGGATTATTTGATTTACTATGTAATTCAATGAAAAAATAAAAGGGAATGAATGAAATAAAAAGTGCTGCGACAAACCAGACGCCATCTCCGTATCCTCTAAGTTGGGCTAGGTTTAGTGCGAATTCCTTCCATATGTTTTCGTGCGAATTAAAAGAAAGAATGTGGGACAATACAATGTTAATATTGCTGAAAACGAACCAAGGGACGAAGAGACCGCGAAATTTTTTGTAAAGAAAGGGCTTAAATGTGTTGGCGGGCTTATATACATATCCCGAAACAAAGAAAAAGCAAGCTAAGAAGAACGGATCATAAAATAAGTACTGTACATAGGTTCGGCTGTCCAAATGGGATAGCATGACGAACATAATGCAAATGAATTTTATAGAATCAATCCAAAATATTCTATTATTAGGCATGACCTAGCCTCTTGGTTGATGATCAATGTGCATGAATATAAAAAAATTAATCCGTTGTTTGTGGATCGCTTGTTTAGGAATGACTGCTTGTGGGGAAGTTGGCGATTCTTCGGAAATATGTTTTATTGGGGACTCGATAACATTCTTGTGGGATTTAGAATATTATTTCCCAGATAAGAATATTATAAAACATGGCGTATGTGGTGCTAGGATCGAAAATATTGAAAAATGGAATATAGATGATTGCGTTGGAAAAAAAACTATTGTTCTGATTGGTACAAATAATGTTGCCTCCAATGCCGACAAGAAACCTTTGGAAGAATCTTTTTATGCTTATTTTTTTAAGTACTATGGTAAGTTGATTCGACGACTAGAGGCGACGCCTTTTATTGCGGTGTCTGTTTTGCCGCGAAATGAAGATGGTAAGCAGCCTGTACTTGTGAATGAACAAATTGAGATTTTGAATAATCGAATAAAAGAATTTCTTGATACGCTTGGTGTAGACCATGAATATGTAGATGCGTATCCGCTCTTTTTGCGGGCTGATTACGAAATTAGACAAGATTTGTTTTCGGATGGGTTACACCCTAGTCAAGAAGGTTACGAATTGCTAAGTCAAATTGTCGGCGGTAAAATATGAAAAACATTATTATTCTCATTTTGGCTTTGGCTGGCATGTCGTTCGCCAATACAGCATTCTTTTTGGGTATGCCAAATACGAGGAACATTTTTGGGGGGGGGAATATAAGTGAAAATACTGGTCTCTATTTAAAGCATTCTGTTTTGATAAACGACCCTGATATGGGGATTAATTTAAAGCAGCAGTATGTGAGGCTTGGTGCGTTTTACCAATGGGATTTTGGCCTTTTTTGTAGAGGATACTATTTAGTATATGGAGGGCTAAGATATGATCGTGTTTATTGGGATATTGGCACAAAAGCTTTTGCTACAGTAGGAAAACTTCATGGGCTAAATTTAGAATTGGCGTTGCAACCGTTCCATGATAGCGAAATGGGAAATTTTCTAGGGTATATGATAAGAACAAGATCTCCGGCTATAAAAAACATCACATCTTTTGTCGGATTTAAAAATATTCCTGAATATAGGGTGGTGGAGCGTCGCCTTAGTGCGGGTCTTTCTGTAGATGTGAATAATTTGATGGTCGATTGCGAAGTGTCTTCACCGACAAGCTGGAAAACTCAGTTCACTAGAGTGTCTGTTGGCTTTATTTATAAATTCGCAATTTAGTTTTGCAAATTTTGGTCAATCCACTCTATTCTTTGCTTGATCCAGCTATTTAATGAGTCGATGGCTTCGCCGTAACTACCATAGGCCTCTTTATATGTCCAGTTTTCTGTATTTTCGAGTACGGGCCAGCGTTTGAACTCGTTTTTTGCTGCCGGGGAGAGTTCCTTGGAGTATTTGCGGATCGAATCCGGCAGGGTTCTAAAGAAGGGCACGTTTGCGTTCCAGTAAGAATCCGTTTTTTTCTGTACTTCGGTAATTTGCAGCAACTGTTTGTTCCATTCAGATGGTCTGACGTACCAGTCTGTGGGCGTGCGCAGGGAGTCGACTTCCCAGTTCCCGTAGGCGACATCGAAGTCCCAAACCGGACCTAGTTTTAATTGCTTGCCGCGTTCCCAGGTGATAAAAATGCTCCTGCGGAAGGCTCCGTCAAAATTCTTGGAGAGTTCCTGGATCCAGTAGTAACGGATATAGTCGTCTATGTCGATGCGTTCTCTATAAGCTGTGTCGTCGGGATTGGCTTCATGGTACAGAAAAAACTCCCAGTTGATAAGTTGTTGCCGCAAGACGTTGATCGTTGAGTCTGAAGGATCTTTTGGGTACTTTACGTGAAAGTTGTTGCCTCTTTTGGTAATGACATGAATTTCGTTTGGATGTTCGGTTGAGCTGAACTCAATGAGATAGCTGAATTCTTCCTTGGGTATGTTTACCCTGTTTTTGCCTACTTTGACTGTTTCAGTCAGCAGATATACTCCCTGGTATTGGCGGTTCAGGTAAAGTTCAACAAAATGGCTGCGCGGGGTATATTCGTCGCCGAGCCATCCTGCAAGTTTATATGTGATAAAGTTCTTGAGGAGTGTCTTATCGGCAGAATTGGCGATGAGGGCCCAGTCCTTGTCCTTGGGCATGCCAAACAATTCTTGCTTTTTTTCGAATTCAATCTTGTAGCTGGGCTTGGGCATTCCGGTAAAACTGGAGTTGCCTCTTCCCTTGATGGTCAGGTCTAGTACGGCGCTTTCGGGAGTGTCTATTCCGTAGATTTGCAATTTGGCGGGAATTTTTGTTTCTCGGTCGCGGATCTGGGCGAAGTCTTCAGTTTCAATGACTAGTCGCGGAATGCCTGCATAGGGGTATTCCGAATCATTCAGCGTTAGAAATTCTGGATTACTCTCGGGTTCGTTCCATACGCAGGAACAAAGCAGAGTACAAACAAAAATGAATGCTGGCCACTGAAACATCGATTCCATGGCATGCGCTCAGAACTTAGCACTTGTTGAGTACAACACTGACGTGAGCATCTGCATTGCTCATGCGCAACTGAACGGCGCCATTTTTGATGGCCTCAATGCTGTGTTTTTTGCTTTCGAGGACCATTGCGATTTGCGATGCTGCACGGCATGCGGATATCGCGTCGGCTGCAAGAGCAAGGGACGGCGTGTTTATGACAACCAGGTCGTATCTCTTTGCGAGTTCTTCGATAACCATCAAATACCGTTTAGAACTAAGGAGCTCTGCGGGATTGCTGGGGGATTCTCCGCAGGGGATTAGTTCGAGGTTTTCCACGGTTGTCTTGCAGATTGCGCTGTCAATGGGCTCGTTGTGCAAGAGTATCTGGGATAGCCCGGTATTACCGTCAATCCCGAATTTTTTGGCTAAGTGCCCTTTACGGAGGTCGGCATCTACAAGCAGGGTCTTTTTCCCGGAGATTGCAAATAGGGAAGCTAGGTTTTCGGAAATGAAAACTTGTCCGGCGCCAGGAGCGAGGCTGCTTATCCCGACAATGGGGGAGGCCCCTTCGCTTATAAGGAATTCAAGAGAACTGCGAAGCGCTTGAAGCGCTTTTATAGAAACGTCGTTCGGATTGGATACGGCGAGAGGGACTGTATCAACAGTCGTTTTGATGCAGGTCTTGGGGACTTTTGCGTAAACGCTGAGTCCGGTAGCTCGTTCGAGAAGGTCGGGGTCGCGAACCCCTTCGCCGAATTTGCGTCTTACGGAAACAAGTGCTATGCCGAACAGGATTCCCAAAAAGAGCGCTACGCCGATAATCATTTTCTTCTTGGGCTTTATGGCGTAGGGTAGCGCTTCAGCATAATCGATAATGCGCACGGTACCCGCCTCGCCTGCCGAAACCAGTTTTAACTGCTGGATGTTGTTTAGTAGCGAGGTGTACGTGACTTTTGCCATTTCCACTTCGTTGCTTAGTTTGAGTACTTCTTGCTGCTTTGTCGGGAGCCGCTTGGATTCCGTGCCGTTGTTTGCTAATTCGCGCTTGATGGCGTTTTCTTGTTCCTCATAAGTTTTAATGGTCGGATGTTCTGGCTGGAACAGACGGATGGCATCTTGCTTCTTTTGCTGGAGATTGAAGAGTTCCTGTTGGAGCTTGTTGCGGCGTTCCAAAACAAGTCTTGTTTCGGCGTTGATATCTACGGAACCGACCTGCTTTTGGTAGGTGTTGAAACGGTGCATTGCGCTGTCCATTTGGGCCTTGATTTCGGGCAACTGCTCTTCTAGGACGTTGAGCGTTTTTTGCGCTTCGATGTTACTCCGCTCCACGTTTTGACGCAAATAGTTGTTGGTAATCTCGTTCAATATTGCAGTGGCGCGGTCGGGATAGATGTCTGTGTAGCTGAATTCTAGGACTCCGGTTTTCTTGCCCCTGTCTTGGATGTCGAATGCGCCCTTGAATGCCTCGATTGCGTCAAGCCTGTCGATTTTGAACAGCTCAAATCGTTGTCCCTTCTTCACGTCCATTTTGTAGATACTGAAAGTGACGGTGTCGCCTGCATAGGGGGCTTTATATGTTTCGCCTGCGTGGCAGTCCGTGAAGATTTTTTTCTTGTTGTGGTCGAGGACGTCGAATGTAAGGCTGTCTTTGACGACTGCAAACCAAGGCTTGCCGATTTCTTTCTTGGGAAAGTTCTTCCATGGAATTTCGAGCTTGTGCAATTCCATTCGCCCTTCCTTGTGAAGAATCCTTTGAAGGATATTCGTGGGAATGGCGTAGTATTGCAGATGCATCTTATCGATGGCGTCACCGATAATTTGGCGGCTCTTGATAAGCTCAATTTCTGTTTCAGCGGGGCTGGAGTTGGCAAACAGGCTTCCCAGACCGCCCATCATTGCGCCAATCATTCCGCTGTTGTTCTTGTTTTCTATTTGCACTAAGGCATCTGCCTGGTATACGGGCCTAATCCACATTGCGGCGAATACACCCATGATGCCTGATAAGATGATGCACGGCAGCATGATGTGCCAGTTCTTGACTAAGTCTTTCAGAAGATCAAAAAGGTCGGTTTCTTCTTTTTTTGCAGATGATGCCATAAAAATACCGTATTTAGATGTTGTCCTTAATCTAGCAAATTATATCCAGAATTTTTCGGTTTCCTTCGCGATTTCGACTTCGGGAAGGCCCTGCTTGGCGACCATTTCATAGATTTTTGAAGCGAACAGCACGTCATGCAGGCCAAGCCCGTAGTTGTAGTCGATAATCCGCTGCTTTTCGGACTTGCGGCCCGGATCCCTGCCGGCTAGGACTTCGCCAATCTCGTTGTAGTCCTGGTACTGCGGGAAGTACTTGAAGTTTCGTACGTGACCGGTGTCGTCGCCGAATACGCGGTCGAAGGTCGTGTCGCAATTTTGGAATCCGCGCATGTGTACGGGGATGATGGTGATGCCCGGCGGAAAAATGCTTTCGTCTTCTACGATTAGCCCGTTTGCACTCGTGATGCAGCTGATGAGCACGTCGACGGACCGGGCGATGTCCCGAATGTCGTCCACGATTTCGAATGACACGTTACCGTAGTCCTTGAACCTGACGATGAACAGTTCCGCCTGGTCCTTGTAGCGAAGGAGCTTTACCTTGAATTGCTTTTCGGGTTCGGCTTCGAGGATGCAGAGCAGGCTGGCCCGCGCGGTGTTGCCGAGCCCGAGCATTCCATAGCAAGACGCGTCTTTCTTGCGCAATGCCTTGGACGATGCTGCCGCGACAGCTCCCGTGCGCATGGTGGTTATCCAGTCGGCATCGACCAGGGCGAGCAGGTCGCCGTTCTTGGCGTTGTATAGGAGCATGTCGCTCCCGAGGCTCGGGACTGCCCCTTCGATGCGGTGAACTTCTTTCACACCGAAATACCGTATATCTCTATTGTCCTTGGACTGCGGCAACAGGCAGGGCATCGACGTGAAGAAGTCCGTGTCTGTCGGGTGTACGCTGATTTTGGCGGGTAGCTGGGCTTCGGCCTTGAGCGCAAAGCTTTCGTAAATCCAGTCTACGCACTGCTTGGGCGTAATGTTTAGGTCGCGGATGGTCTTGGTGGAAATGATTTTCATTTTATGCGCCCCTTCCAAGCCCGTTTAGGGCGGTTATGAGGCGCTTGTTGTCCTCGCGGCTTCGGACGGCAATCCTCATGTATTGTTTGTCTTGTAAGCCTTTCTTGCCGCTGCAGTCACGCATGAGAATGTCGAATCTCTTAAGCATCGTGATGACAAGCTTGTTTGCGGTAAATGGGGGGAGAACTTCGCAGAGGAAGAAATTCGCTTGCGATGGCATTGTCCGTAAGAACGGAATTTGGCGGAGTTCCTTTTCAAACTCCTTGCGAGTGTCGATAAACTTTTCGCAGGCGCGCAGGTAATCCTTCTCGTACTTGTTGTAAATCTGCATGAAGAATTCGGCGAAACTGTTGATGTTCCAGATGCTTACGTATTGCTTGATTTTTTGGATGAGTGCGGCATTAGAACTGCATAGAATTCCTAGGCGGATGCCGGGAATACCATAGCTCTTAGAAATGCTTTTCATGACGAAGAGATGTGGAAATTTTTCCAGAATGTCGTTCTTGAGAAGGGTATTCGTCTTGAAGTCAATGGAAAAATCTACGAAACTTTCGTCTACAATTAGTTGAACACGTTGTTCTTCGGCCCATGTGGCAAGCCTAAGTAAATCGCCAAACGGGATGAAGTTGCCCGAAGGATTGTCCGGGTTGATGAGCAGGACGCTGTCGGCGTGGTTCTTGCTAAAGAAATCGATAAGGTCGTCTGCAGTATAGCGGTAGTCGCTGTTCTTCGGCACGAAGGTCACGAGCGATTCCGGGCGGCGCCTGTTCGGGTATTCCTCGAATGTCGGGCGGATGATGCCGAGCGTCCCGGGCAGTTGTTCCATCAGTGCCTTGATGAGCTCCGCGGCACCGTTTCCCGGAATAATCCAGTCCTCGCGTATGCTCCAGCACTTGCTGGCGAGCAACGTATTCACCTTCATTCCGGAAGGGTATTCTGAGGCAAGTGTGCGGAAGTTGGCTTCCATCTCCGCAATGATTTTTGACTCATTGAAATAGGGATTTACTAGGTAACAGTAGTCAAGCATCTCTGGGAATCGCCAGTATCCGCCGTAGCGCCCGTAGTACTTGCGGATGACGTCCTTCTCTTCGGCAAACAGCGCTTCCGCGATATCGAGATCTTGCTTGTCGTCGATTTCATACCATTTTTTCCCGGTGATGGACAGTGCCTTTAGGTCATGACAGCCAAGGAAGGTGATGACGCGCAATACGTTTTCGTAGTATTCGTTGTTGCCGACCGCCTTGCAGTAGGCTTCGAGGAACGGTACGTACTTGCTGGCGGCGAATTCCTTGCTGAACTTGTAGGTGTTCGCGGTCTTGTAGTACTGGCCGGATTCCTTGTAGTTGAACGCGTCCTTGGTGATGAAGTTCACGATGTTGTTTTCGTCGTCGATTTTCACCATGGTCCCGTCCATCCAGCTTTCGTACTTGGCGACGAGCGCGAGGTTCGGGAACGGGTGCTTCGCGAGGGTCTCGAAAATTCCATCTTCGAAAATGAGGTCCGATTCGATGAGCAGGGAATCGTCTTCCGCGAGCTTGTCCTTGGCGAGAGCCAGCGAGAAGATGTTGTTCGTCTTGTCGTAAATCGGGTTGTTTACGTATTCGATTTTGGTGCCCTTGTGGTGCGATTCGATGTAATCCTTCAGTTTCTGGCCTTCGTACCCGGTGACAACGACAATCCGGTTGAGATTGAGTTCGCCCAGTTGACGCAGGGTGCGGTCGATCAGTGGCACGCCGTTCACGGGAACCATGCACTTCGTGTTGTTCTTGGTGTATTCCCCGAGGCGTTTGCCCATTCCGGCAGCGAGTATTATTGCTTGCATTGTGTCACTGTCTCCATTTATATCTTCAATCTAATTTTATTTCGTGCCTTTCCGCCCGAATTTCTCTCCGATTATCCCCTTGATATCCGCAAAACTCTCGTCCTTGATGAGGGCGGCGATTCCGAAATACACGACCGCGGCGGTGACGATGCCCACGGCCACCTTGGCGACGCTCCCGTCAAAAGGCGTGATGGCGAAGTGCGTGACTATGCCCATGATACCAATCTGCGCAAATACCGGCAGCAGGACCTTCAGCTGCTTTAGCTCGCCGTAGCCGAGAATCTTCCCGGTGTAGTAGCAGTTGAACGAGAATGCGATGAACTCGTAGGCGGCCTTTCCGATGACCATGGCGTAAATGCCGAAGGGAAGTGTCGCGAACAGGATGGTAAACCCGATGGGCTTCTTCATCAATTCCAACTTGAGCACGAGGTCGGTACGTCCCTTCACATATAGCAGGTTCAGGTTGATGTGGGTGAGGGGCGAGAACATGTACCCGAAGCAGAGCACCTGCAGCAACGGCACGCAGGGCAGCCACTTGGGCCCGATCATGATTTCGATGAGCGGTTCGCCGATAACGGCGATGGTCGTAAGCACAGGATAAAGCAGGAACAGCGGCGTGCGCAGCAGCTTGCGGTAGGCGCGCAAGAGCCTATCGTTGTCGTCCTGCATCTTCGCGAGCACGGGGAAGTTCACCTTCAGCGCCATGTCCTGCAGCGCCTGCGTAGGCAGCATCGCGTACTCGTTGCCCCTGTTGTAGTACCCGACGTCCGCGGGCGAGAAAGCCTTGCCTATCACGAGC
The DNA here is from genome assembly GCA_946408125.1 of uncultured Fibrobacter sp. GTDB lineage: Bacteria > Fibrobacterota > Fibrobacteria > Fibrobacterales > Fibrobacteraceae > Fibrobacter. The sequence goes on along the minus strand of CAMJQW010000003.1, from coordinate 18,014 downwards.
GTGTAGAGGTTCCCGTACACGGTGTTGATGAGGCTCGAGCACAGGAGCTTCGAACCGAACCCGAAGAGTGACTTGAAGGATTCCTTCGAGAACATGAGCTTGGGCATCCAGCGCGAACAGTACCAGATGCACACCGAGGATACCAGCTGTCCGGCGAGCGCCTGGAATACGAGCGCCCAGACGCCCCACCCGAAGAATGCAAGCGTGAGCCCGACGGCTCCGGTCACGAGGATGCTGATGACGGAAATGAGCGCCTGCGTCTGGAACCTGAGATCGATCGTGAGCCTTGTGCGCTGCACCGCGGTAAACCCGGTAATCACGAGCGAAAGCGCCACGACCTTCGTCACGTCTTCGAGGATGGGCATGTTGTAGAACTTCGCGATGTAGGGCGATGCGAAGAACAGTCCCGCATAGAAGGCGAGCGCTACGACGATATTGAAATAGAAAATGGTGCAGAAGTCCTTCTCGGTACGGTCCTGCTTCTGGATGAGCGCGTTCGAAAGCCCGCTGTCGGTGAACGTGTTCGCGACAGCGATGAATATGGCGAGCATGCCGATGACGCCGTAATCCGTAGGGGCGAGCATGCGGGCGAGTGCGATGCCTATGACGAAGTTGACCGCCTTGCTGACGATCTTCTCGACTCCGGTCCAGGCCATGCCGCCGACGACTTTTTTCTTTAGGCTTTCTTCCGGCATGTTTCCAAGTAATCCTTGTAGGAATGTTCGGTGTCGAGGACCGCGAATCCGCCATGCACGGCAGGTGCCTTCGCGGGTTTCATGTAGTCGCCGTACAGCGTGGTAAGAACCTTATCGTATCCGACCGGCACGGGCATCTGCATATCTTCGAACGGCATGTAGATGGTTTCCTTGTACCACTCGCGATCGAGCTTCCGCGTGGTCACGTACTGCATGTTGCTGAAGATTCCGATTTTCGTGACGAACCTGCTCTTTTCCACGGGTTGCTTGCGGAGCTCGTTTTCGAGCGACCTGTACGTAGCCAAAAACGAGTGGAAAAGGAAATGCAGCTTGAGCTTTGCCCACTTGATCCACGTGGATGGCGCGCCGATGCGGGCCCTGTACCCGAAGGTCTTCTTTTGCAGATAGAACTTGATTTTGTTTATACGGTTAAGCAGGTGCGAAAGCTCTACGTCGCTTTCGGGAACGCCGTCCATCACGAAGATGTCGATGAATATGCTCTGGTCGAAATCGGCGGAGATGTCGTAGGGGAGGATGGCCGCCGTATTGGCGTAACGCATCTGGGCGTGCTCTCTCGGGTACGGGGCTTTCTCGCTGTATGCCGTCTGGAAAAAGTACGGGTGCGTGAATTCCTTTTCGGCGATGAATACGAGCTTGTCGTAGTCGTCGCGGAGCATCACCATGTCGATATCGTCGTCCCAGGGAATGAACCCGCGGTCGCGAACGCAGCCGAGGAGCGTGCCGCTTGCCGCCCATACCTTGAGCCCGTTCCGATCGCACACCTCGATGAGCTTTTTGGCCATGTCCATCTGGATGGCCCATACGCGCTTCATCTGCGCCGTCACGGTGTAGCCGTTGCGTATTTCTTCGTGCATGTCCATGTTACTTGAGTTTCCTCACGGACTTGCATCCGGTGTAAATCCTGCGCAATGGAGCGGGGGTGCGCTTGTATCTGAAAATGCGCCACAGCTTCACGTAGGGGAATACGTGGTTGAGCATGTAGCTGCCCGTCACCTTGTACATGGTCGGGCTCGTGCGCTTGAGTTCTGAATCAAACTGGGCGAGCGGATCCAAGTCGCTCACGATGCTCCGCAACAGGGCATTCCTGTAGATGCGCAGCAGGTTCTTGTGGAGGCGTTCCTGCAGGTAGGCGCGGTGTATGCTGTCGGTGTCCGTCGATTCGAACGTGCGGGCCATCGCCATGCACACTTTCATCAGCTGGTCCTGCGATTTCGCGACGACCTTCTCGTCCATGGTCTGTCCTTCGCGTCCCCAGAGGTAGTTGTAGACGACCGTATCGACATAGCGGAACGTCTCGACGGTCGTCATCGGCGTGAAAATCCATTCCTGGTCGGTGTACGAAACTTTCTCGGTCTGCCTGTATCCGATTTTGCGGAGGTTCTCCGCCTTGTAGGCGACCATGTGCATTTCCATCGAGAGCTTCGGATCGATTTCTGCGAAGGGCAGGTCCTTGCCTGCGGGGGCGTAAAATTTCGGACTTTCGACGACTCCGCCGTCTTCGCCCACTTTCCTGTAATCGGTGATGACGAGGTCCACGTCTGTCTCGCCGAGGAACTTGACGAACTCTTCGAGATTCTTGCTTTCGGCGCTATCGTCGGCATCGAGGATTTTCACGTACTTCCCGCGGGCTTCCTGGAGGCCGCGGTTGATGCACGAACCGTAATTGCCGTTTTCCTTGCTGATGACACGGAAAGTTTCGGGATGTGCCGATTCAAACCTGCGGGCGATTTCTTCGGAGCGGTCCGTGGCGCCGTCAATCACGACGAGGACTTCCAGGCGCCCCATCGCTTCCGGGTCGACGACCAGCGAGGACAGGCATTTTTCCAGATACCTTTCCATGTTGTATGTCGGGATGATTATGGTAAGCGATTTGTCCATCGGTTTGGTTCTTTGTCAATTACATCAAATATAAAATTTTTCTAATATGTTTACGATGAATAAGTTTGCTGTCGCTATTTTGGCGGTTTCTTCCGCCGTGTTTGCGTATCTGCCGGGCGAATCCCGCTTTGTGTCGCTGGAAGGCGACCACGGGCTTTTCGGTAACCCTGCGGGACTTTCCGCTTTTGATTCGTGGGGAGCGCTCGGCGCCTACGAGTACGACGATGGCCTTTCTACGGTATCTGTGGGAGGCAATCTGAATCGTTGGGGCGCCTCTTTCGAGAATCTCCAGGATGGTGACGGTTTTGACGAATCGCGCTGGCACTTGACGCATTCGCGAGACTTGCTGGACCGATACATTTTTTTAGGTAGCCGCATCTCCGCATTCCGGAGTTCCGCATTCCGCGGGACGGAATGGATGTATTCCATGGGCGCGATGATCCGCCCGTTCCGTACGCTTTCGCTCGGGTATTCCTGCGACAACTTGCTTTATGTGGGGCCCGAGTCCATGGAGCGCGTGCATAACGTCGGTGCGACGGTTCGCCTCGGCCGCAATTTCGGCGTGAGCTACGACTTGGAAGATTGGGAAGAGCACAGGATTCTTTTGGAACTGGAACTCTACAACTTCCGCGTCGGATTCAAGATGCCCGTCTATGGCGATGATGACGAGTACACGCTTACGGTATCCACGTCTTTCGGCGGTTACAACGACCTCTCGGTGAAGGTGTTCGACGATTACCTGCCCAAGGGCGGTTCGTGGGGCTTCCACCGCTCGCGTAACCCGCACGCGTCCCTCTCGGCGCAGATCGTGCGTGTTCCGCTCGACATGCAGGTCTCGGAAGTCGAGGAGAAGTTCGCCTTTTTCCGCCAGAACTCCATCGGCATTTTGAAGGTGCGCAACCTCTTTGAACATTTGCTGAACGATCCCGCTTGCGGACTCGTGATCCTCGATTTCTCCGGATACAAGGGCAATCTGGGAATCTCCGGCGAAATCGCGCGGCTCATCCGCAGGCACAGGGCGCGCGGTGGCAAGACTATCGCGTACGTGGATGACGTGCGTCCCTCGGTGCTTTTTGCCGCCTCCGCCGCCGACCGCATCGTCGTCGAGCCTTCGGCCCACTTCGCGTGGCGCGGCATCGGCGGGTCCTCGCTGTTCTACAAGGGGCTTTTAGACAAGCTCGGCGTGAAGGTGGAATTCCTGCGCCATGGGGCCTACAAGTCGGCCGTAGAGCCCTACGTGGCCGATTCCATGTCCAAGGAGGCGCGGGGCAATATCGAGGGGCTCTACAAGGACTTGTGGAAGGTCGTGAATACGACCGTGGCCCTGAACCGCGGTGGCGCGGTTCGCGGTGTGGAGCACCGCATGGCGCAGCTGGATTCGCTCGCCGAGGTCCCGCTGGTCTCGGCCAAGCACGCCATAAGTGCAGGGCTTATCGATACCGCATTGTACATCGATCAGGTGCCCGCATACGCGCTCAAGACGTTCTTCGATCTTGACGTTCCGCGCGCAAGGTTCCGCACATGGACGCCCGGCGAACGCAGGATGTTCGACGAGAGCTGGGCGCACCGTGCCGAGGTCGCCCTCCTCAATATCGACGGGACGATTGATAACGGCATGGAACATTCCGTGACTGAAAGCTTGCGCAAGTTGGCCTCGTCCGGTGCGCAGGCGCTTTTGGTGCGCATTTCGTCGCCGGGCGGCAGCGCCATCGCTTCCGACAAGATCTGGCATGCACTCCGAAATGTGAGCGAGCAGGGAATACCCGTGGTGGCGAGCATCGGGAGCATGGGAGCTTCGGGTGCTTACTACATCGCCTGCGGCGCAGATTCCATCTTCGCGGAAAGCTATTCCATCGTCGGAAGCATCGGCATCTATGGCGGCAAGGTTGACTTGAGCGGGCTCATGCAGAAGGTCGGCGTGCGCCCCGAATTCGTCAAGACGCATGGCCATTCGGATGCTGAATCATTCTCTCGTCCGTGGACGGACGAGGAAAAGGGCGCCTTGCAGGAATACATGGATGACTTTTATGAACGCTTTACGGGAGTCGTATCGAAGGCGACGGGAATCCCGCAGGCGAAGGTCGATACCGCTTACGGCGGCGGCCGCGTGATGGCGGGATACAAGGCGCACGAGGCCGGTCTCGTTCACGAAATCGGCGGCCTCGACGACGCGCTCGCTGCGGTCCGCAAGATGGCGGGTATCGGCGAGTCGACGGACATCGAACTCGTGCAGATCAATACCGGTTCCGATTTCCTGGTGCCGAGCCCGCAAGCGCTTGTTGACTACGTGATTGACTTCGAGCAGACCCGCTTCTGGGCCATCGCCCCCGAATTGCTAGGAGAAACCAACTAACCACATGCTCCCTATTGTTCTTACAGTCCTTGCGTGCCTTGCCATATCGGCGTTCTGCTCCGTGACGGAAGCTTCTTTTTATAGCGTCCCGCCGTCTACGGTCGAGTACCTGCGCAAGCAGAAGAAGTTCACGGCGCGCTACCTGATGCACGTGAAGGAGAACATCGACCGCTATATCGCCTCGGTGCTCGTAGTGAATACGGTCGCCAATACGGTAGGCGCGTCTCTTGCTACGGCACTCGCGGTCAAGCGCCTTTCGCCCACGGCGGCGATGGCCCTCCCGATTATCCTTACGATTCTCATTTTGCTATTCGGCGAAATCACTCCGAAGACGCTCGGCGTGAAGCAGGCGAAGATTGCCGCCCCGCTCGTGGCGGTTCCGTTCTTCTACATTACCAAGATTCTCGGCTGGACCGGAATCATCTGGCTCTGCCTCACGCTCACCAAGCACTGGACGCACCAGGACGAAGAGAAGAAGGAAGTGAGCGTCGAAGACATCAACAGTCTTGTGAGTCTTGGCCTCCGCGAAGAGGTTATCGACAAACATCAGGCATCCGTCATCAAGAATATCCTCGCGCTAAAGTCAGTGACGGCCCGCAAGGTGATGACGCCTAGGCATGTCGTGTTCAGCCTCCCCGCAGACAAGTCCATCGGCGAGACGCTCGACGAACGCGGAAACTGGCCTTTCTCCCGCATCCCGCTGTACGGCAAGAATAAGGATGAATGGATTGGCATCGTACTGCGCCGCGATGCCTACAACCAGCTGGCCGAGGGGCATCGCGACGTGAAGCTCCGCAAGCTCATGCGCCCGCTCCAGCTGATTCCCGACAGCGTCTCTCTCGAAAACCTGCTGCTCCGCTTTTTGAAGCAACGCGGACACATGGTCGGCGTAGTCGACGAGTTCGGTGCCATCGCGGGTATCGTGAGCTTGGAAGACGTGCTCGAGGAAATCCTCGGCCGCGAAATCGTGGACGAATACGACGAGGCGGTGAACCTCCAGGAGACGGCCCGCCGCCGGAGCCATGCGCTCGCGTTCATGCGCAAGAACCGTCCGAAGGGGAACAAGTCCTAGGGGGCGGATACCGGCCCGAAAAGGGCGAGGCTTTCGCACCGGCGTAACCAAAATATTAATATAATTATACTAATTGATATAATTAATATAGTGATAAAGCCTTATTTTTCGGGCTTTTTGTCAAAAAAGTGATTTTTTATCCTTGCAGGGCTAGCCAAAACCGTCTATATTTGTTCCACTTTCACGGGGCAAAGGGTTGCTCCGGAAAATTAACTAGAGGATTTACATGAAGACCATTACGGTAAACCCGAAGTCCGTCTCCCGCAAGTGGAAGCTTGTGGATGCAGCGGAAAAACCCATGGGACGCGTTGCAAGCGAAGTTGCTCGTCTCCTCATGGGCAAGCACAAGGCCATCTATTCCCCGAACGTCGACACTGGTGACTTCGTTGTTGTCATCAACGCCGACAAGGTTGCTGTTACTGGCAACAAGAACCTGCAGAAGGAATACTTCCATCACACCGGTCACATCGCCGGCGAACGCTGGATCAACTTTGCCGACCTCATGGCTAAGGATCCGACCGCCCCGCTGACCGCTGCTATCTGGGGTATGCTTCCTCACAGCGCTCTCGGTCACAAGATGGTCAAGAAACTCAAAATCTTTGCTGGCGCCGAACACCCGTACGCAGCACAGAATCCCGAAGTCGTAGACTTGTAATTTAGAACGGAGGATAAATCTATCGCTACCGCAAAAAATAAGAAGATCTACCGCGGCACTGGCCGTCGTAAGAACGCTATCGCCGCTGTGATCCTGAAGCCGGGTTCCGGCAAGCGCACAATCAATGGTCGTGATTTCAAGGATTACTTCCATTCTGAAGTGCAGAACATGATCGCCAACCTTCCGTTTGCCATCCTCGGCAACGCTGAAGAATGGGACGTCGAAGTCACCGCCCGCGGCGGTGGAATCGCCGGCCAGATGGGTGCTGTCCGTCTCGGCATCGCTCGCGCTCTCGTCGCGAACAACGCCGAAGACAAGCCGGCCCTCAAGAAGGAAGGCTTGATGACTCGCGACTCTCGTGCCGTTGAACGTAAGAAGTTCGGCCGCAAGAAGGCTCGTAAGCACTTCCAGTTCAGCAAGCGCTAATCTGCGAATTTGCTTTTACGGAAAACCCTGGCTTCGCGCCGGGGTTTTCCTTTTATTTTTACAAATGAATTTGCTTTTTGTGTATTATGAGTTTATATTGTTTTTGATGAAAAAGCTTGCTTTCATATTGCTCTCTTTTTTATTGTTTGTCGCCTGTAGCACAAACAGTGGTGATTCCTACATCACCACGGTCAACGAAAAAGAAAACGAGGTGCTGCTTACGGACCTTGCCGGTTTGGAATTCGCTCTGTCTTGTCGAGTGGTTGCCGAGTCGAAAAGTTGCGGAATCGTCTTCTCCGGTTTTACCTTGGAGGAGTCCCGGATTAGTGATTGCTCGCCTAATACCGGTTGCACCTATTACAAAACGATTTCTGGATTCAAGGACGCATCGCTCCTTTCCCTGCAAGTCAAGGATGAAAATTCGGGCGAGATGAAACCGTTGATTTCCTATTTCCAGGGCGAAGTTGAATTCATGAAAGGTGATACCTATGTACCTTCCGTCATGAACTTGAATTGTGCAAAAGATTCTGTCAATGCGATTACGCTGGAAGGGTATTATAAAGGAGACGAATGGATTAAACGCGATACCACAATCGTCATTAAGGATACGATTTACGCCGATGCGGCTGGAAAAATCAGTTTTTCTGTTTCGGATGGTAAGAAAAATCGAGCTTCCCTTTCCATTGATCTTAGCAAGGTTCTCAAGAGGATTGACTCTGCGGGCAATTGGGAGGTTGGTTCCGGTATGGTTGTTGTTGAGGCTCTGGATGTTAATTTTGAGACGAAAAATTCGCTTGATCCTTACTTGAAAGTGAGCCCGCTTCCGAATAAGTTGATTTTGTCCGGCGGTGTGAATGATAGTCCCATTGTAATCCCGGTGGTGAACGATGCAAAATAAAATTGTTACCGTTCTCCTTTCTTTGTGGCTTGCCGTTCCCGCTTTTGCAGATGGCGTGGACGCTTTCGAAAAGTTCAGTATGGGCGCCATGCTCGGCATGGGCCCGTCGTACATGACAGGTTCCGACAAAGATCTATACAGCGATAATTATTCGGCTGGCTTCGGGATATATTTTAGAATGGCGTTCCCTGTTACATCAAGGGCGTCGGTACTTGCCGATATTGGTCTAGACGGAACCTTCGGTTTTGTGGGTGAATACGAATACTCGCGTCGAACGGTTGTGGACTCGGTGGAAACCTATGGTATGGAATTTACCGTGATGTGGAATGTTTTTGTGGCGGAAAACGTGTTTGTTTCGGCGGGTTCCAGTTTCAGAATCCCGCAAGTCGACGAGAAAATTGAAGTGGATGGAACCGAAGTCTTTTCGCAAGAAGAAGTGGATTACGGCAATGACCTTTGGCTAGATGCAGTGGTTGCTTTTGGATTCAAGAACAATGGCGCCGAATTGGGACTCCGGACTGGCTACGAATTCTTAGGTATGTACAAGGAAACGGATAGTTACCGCGATGTCGATATACACGAACTCCGGTTCCGCCTTTATTTCACCTACTGGTTCGGCCAGAAACGCAACTAGAAATTATCGTCGCGTTGGCGGAGGCTTTTCTGTTGCTTATTGACGATTTATCCATGTAAATTGCCTTTTTTGATGAATTTTTGCCGTTTTTTTACGGTAATTTTATAGTCAAATAGGAGTGTGTCATGGATGTTAAAAGGATTTCGGATTTACTGACCATTGTCCTATGTTTCATAGGCGCGGTTCTGGTATCTGCAACGGTTGCTACGGCGGCCCCCAACCCCAATTTTCATATCTACATTGCCTACGGCCAGTCCAATATGTCGGGTAACGGCGATATTGTTCCGGAGGAAGACCAGGCCGAGGCTCCCAAGAACTTCCTCATGCTGGCGTCCCATACCGCGAACGCCAGGGACCGCAAGGGCAGTACTACCCAGTCCATCAAGATGGGTGAATGGTATCCTGCGATTCCCCCGATGTTCCATGCGTTCGAGCGCCTTTCCCCGGCGGACTACTTTGGCCGCGCCATGGTGGATTCCTTGCCGGGCGTGACCGTGGGTATTATTCCGGTGGCCATCGGTGCGGTGAGTATCCGCGCCTTCGACAAGGACCAGTATGAAAGCTACTTCAAGGGGGATGGCAAGGACATCATGTCCTGGGGTTGGCCGAAGGATTACGACAACAATCCTCCGGGACGCATTCTGGAACTCGCCAAGAAAGCGAAGGAAGTGGGCGTCATCAAGGGCTTCATCTTCCACCAGGGCGAAAGTGACGGCACCGACGACAACTGGCGCCGTACCGTGTACAAGACCTACAAGGATATTATTGACGCCCTTGAGCTGGACGAGAACGAAGTCCCGTTCGTGGCGGGTGAATTGCTCCAGGAAGGCAACAACTGTTGTTCCAGCAAGAACGGTGACATCGCGAAGCTTAAGAACAATTTCAAGAAGTTCGGCTTGGCTTCTTCCAAGGGCCTGAAGGGTAACGGCCAGGATGCGTATCACTTTGGCCGCGAAGGCGTGATTGAGTTGGGCAGGCGCTACTGCTCCGAAATGCTCAAGCTTATCGACAAGACGCTCGATCCGGATGCTCCGCCCGTGAACTTGGTGGACCCGAGCCAGTCTACGGTGGAAGATGAACCTCCCGAGGATTACGGCCCTTATACCGACCCGATTGAAATTCCGGGCAAGGTGCAGGCCGAAAACTACAACAAGGGCGGTGCAGGCAAGGCTTATTACGACCTGAACAAGGGAAACGAGGGTGGAGTCCTTCGCAAGGATGATGTGGATATTTACCAGCCGAACATGGGCGTTGCGGTCGGCTATTGCCAGAAGGGCGAATGGCTCAAGTACACCGTGAATATCGCTGCCGATGGCGAATATGAAATTTCTGCCAATATGGCGGGCGAGAATGGTACGGGCGGCTTCGTCCTTTATCTGGACGACGAACGTATCGGCGATGAAATGGTGAACGACGGGCAGGGATTTACCACCTATTCCGTTGTAAGCGGCGGCAAGGCGACCCTGAAGGCGGGCGAACACGAGCTCAAGCTTGAGATCACCAACGACTGGGTTGATATCGACTACGTGGAATTCAAGGCTCTCGGAAGTCCCTCTAGCGGAGATTCTTCGACCATGGCTATGGATGTCCGCTTCAATAGGGCCGAAGTCGAAGGAAGTTATGAACTCTTCGATCTGCAGGGCAACCGCGTGATGCGTTTCAATGCGCATGGCATGGATGATGCGGTGCGCATGGTCAAGGACGGAATCAGCGGAGTCCGCCAGGGCGTGTACCTGGTGCGCCGTCCCGGAAAAGCGGGCCTGACGCGCAAGGTGGTTGTCGGTTCCTTCTAGAAATTGTCGTCGCGGTCGAACATGTGCGTGACGAACTCGGTCACGAGCGTCACGTAAGCCTCGTCGCTGAAGATGGGCTTCTGCATCACGTCAATCGCTTCTTGAGAGAGCTTGCCGGTTTTGGCAAGCTCTTCGCCGCCCTTGCGGTATTTTTCGCGTAGCATGGCGAGGCGGCGCGGGCCACCGCGGTGGTCGAGCGCGCGCATCTGCGGGCAGGCGATGAGCGTGTAGCCTTCGTGCCCGAGGATGATGTCGAACTGCTTGCGGATGGGTTCGTACACGACGTCGATATCCATCCAGGCGCAGCTCGAAAGCAAGATGATTTTCTGGCCTTCTTTCTGGAACTGCAATCCGTGCAGGTGCGAATTCAATGCGTTCGCACCTTCTTTCAGTTTTTGTCCCATGTACGGATGCACCATTCCCACGATGCGGTCCATCAGGATCTTCATCTGTCCGGGAATGCTGAACAGGAACAGCGGGAAACTCCAGATGACGATGTCCGAATTGATGAGCTTCTCGCGCACCATCGGGATGTCGTCATCTTTGATGTAGCAGCTTCCGTCAGGGCGGCCCCAGCAGCTGAGGCACCCGCGGCAAGGCTTGATGTTCAGATTGTCGATGAAGAGGTATTCCGTTTCGTAGTCGCCGTTTTCTTCGAGTCCCTGCACGAACGCCTTTGTCGGGATAAGCGTCCCGCTGCGTTCCTTTTTCGGGCTCGCGACCATCACGAGTATCTTCTTCTTTTCTGCCATGGGCGCAAATTTAGAAAATTATACCTTCACGTGGAAGTAATCGATTTCCGGATGGCTGATGTAGAGGCCGCTGACGGAGGCTTGCGGGTACATGGCGCCGTTCTCGGTAAGGCTGATGCCCACGCTGTTAAAGTCGATGAGTTTTGCGACGTTGAAGATTTCCTTGATGTTCGGGAGCACGGGGTAGCCGACGGCCGGGCGGATGCCCTTCCAGCTGCAGGTGCGCGCAAGTTCCTGGCTCAGGTATTCGGCGCCTGCTTCGGCGAGGCGGTCGGCGACCGTCTGCATCAGGAGAACGTCGTAGTCGCTGCCGCCCTGTTCGGCCTTCAGCTTATCGAGGCGCTTGACGAAAGCGTCGCTCACGGTGACGGCGAAGGCGCCCACGATGTCGCGGAATACGTCCTTGCCGGCGGGAGCGGCGAAGACGCTTGCAGTGTTCGCATTGGCAGGGGCTACGTAGTCGCAGAGGGCGAGGCAAGTGCCTTCGGGATTCTGCTGGCGTGCCGTGGCGACTTCGACAAGGTCGGAGTCGGTGCCGGTACGGCCCGTGTTGAAGATGACTGAACTTTCCGTACCGGCGGCAGGGTAGAACGCCTGCACGGCACGCAGTGCATACTCGGGCTTTGTGAGCGACTTGATGAGTGCTTCGGCATCGGCCTTGAGTTTTTTTGCTTCTTCCTCTTCGGGCTTGATTTTCCAAGTGAAGAAGAAGTATTCCCAGCTGATAAGCGGGATAACTTTTTCGAGCGGAATCGGCGGGAGCTTGCTTTCGCCCATGAACGGAGGTTCCACGGGCTGGTACTTGCTCCAGTCGCACTGGTAGCGGCGCTCTTCGGGAGTTTTCTCGGCAGCGGCCATGGCGTTTGCGGCTTCGGTCTGGATGCCGTTTTGCTTGTCGCGGATCCGCTGCTGCTCTTCGCGATTCTCCTGGATGGTCTGCTCGCTAGTCGCCGGATCCAAAAGCTTCTGCACGAGCCCCGGGTTACTCGCGGCGTCGCGCACGTGGAATACGGGACCTTCGTAGCACGGGGCAATCTTTACGGCGGTATGCGTGGGCGAGGTCGTGGCGCCGCCGACGATAATCGGGATGCGCTGGCCCGCGGCCTGCATGGCCTTCGCCACGGTACACATTTCCTCGAGTGAGGGCGTAATCAGTCCGGAGAGGCTCAGGATGTCGGCCTTGTTCTCGATGACCGCCTTCACGATGACATCTTCGGGAACCATCACGCCGAGGTCCACCATTTCGTAGCCGTTACAGGCCATGATCACGGAGACGATGTTCTTGCCGATATCATGCACGTCGCCCTTCACGGTGGCAATCACGATCTTGCCGCGGCTCGATGCGTTGGCATCCTTGCCCGCCTCGATGTAGGGCTGCAAGATTTCTACCGCCTTCTTCATGGTGCGGGCGGTCTTGACCACCTGCGGCAGGAACATGCTGCCTTCGCCGAAACGGCGGCCGACTTCGTTCATACCGTCCATGAGCGGACCGGAAATAATTCCCACGGGGCTGTCGCCGCGGTTGATGAGTTCCATCAGGTCGGGCTGAAGCGTCGTGGAAGTTCCTTTGAGCAATGCTTCTTGCAGGCGTTCCTCGGGCGTGGAGGGCTTGGCATCCGCGGCGGCGTTGGCGTTGTCGCTGGCTGCGGAACCTGCGCCTGTGCTCATGGCGAAAATCGCCTTCGGGTCGTACTTGGTGCCCGCTTCCTTCGCTGCGTTCTGGGCCGCGGTCATGCGGCTTGCAATTTCAATCAGCGCTTCGCTCGCATCCGGTTCCGTGTTCAACAGTACTTCGGTAATGGCCATGCGGAGTTCGAGCGGAATCGTCTTGTATTCGATAATCGCACTCGGGTTCATGATGGCCATGCCCATGCCGTTCGGAATCGCGTAATGCAAGAAGGTGGTGTGCATCGCTTCGCGCAGGTAGTTGTTTCCGCGGAAGGCGAACGAGAGGTTCGAAAGACCGCCCGAAATGCGCACGCCGGGAAGGTTGTCCATGATCCAGCGGACAGCACGGATAAAGTCGATGGCGTAGGCGTTGTGTTCGGCCATGCCGGTCGCGACCGTCAGCACGTTCGGGTCGAAAATGATGTCGGAGGGTGCGAAGTCTAGTTTCTTCACCAGGATATCGTAAGCGCGGGCGGCAATCTTCACGCGGCGCTCGTAGTTGGTGGCCTGGCCCTCTTCGTCAAAGAGCATCACGATGACGGCGGCACCCAGGCGCTTGATGGTGAGCGCGTGTTCGATAAACGCCTGTTCGCCCATCTTCAGCGAGATGGAGTTCACGATGCTCTTGCCCTGGATGCACTTGAGGCCCGCCTCGATGACTTCGAAACGGGAAGAGTCCACCATGATAGGCACGCGGCTCACGGCCGGGTCCGATGCAATTAGGTTCAGGAAGGTCTGCATTTCGGCGGTGGCGTCGAGCAAGCCATCGTCCATATTCACGTCAATCACGTCGGCGCCGTCTTCGACCTGCTTGCGTGCAATGTCAAGCGCCTCGTCGTAATTCTTTTCGTTGATGAGACGCAGGAACTTCTTGGAGCCAGCTACGTTGCAGCGTTCGCCCACCTTCACAAAGTCTTCGGCGTTGCAACTGTCGGCACCGTCGCTGGGGCGCACCTGTTCCTTGAACAGCGGCTCGAGACCTGCGAGGCGGAGTAGCGGGCTTGTCGCATACTTGGGTGCGGGCTTGCGGCGTTCGTAATCGGCCGGCAGGGCATCGAGCATCTTGCGCATCGCGGCGATGTGTTCCGGTGTGGTACCGCAGCAACCGCCAATCATGTTCACCAACTTGTCGTCCAGGTAAACGCCCATCAGGCGCACCATGTCTTCGGGCGTATCGTCGTAACCGCCGAACTGGTTCGGGAGACCCGCATTCGGGTGACAGCTAATGTAGCAGGGAGCGACTTTGCCCATGCGGCGCAGGTACGGCACCATACCGTCGGCACCGAGACCACAGTTTAAGCCGATGGAAAGCGGGTGCATGTGCATCACGCTCACGGCGAATGCTTCGACCGTCTGACCCGAAAGTGTACGGCCGGAGGCGTCGCTCACCGTCATGGAGAACATGACTTCCACAGGTTTGAGGTCGGCGGCTTTGTCGCCGGCGTCGGCAGCGCGCTTTTCCATCACTTTGGTGAATGCACTGGCGGCGGCTTTCGCATTCAGTGTATCAAAAATCGTTTCGATTAGAATTGCGTCGACGCCTTCTTCCACCAGCACTTGGATCTGTTCCAGGTAGGCGTCTTCCAATTCATCAAAAGTAATGCTACGGCTCGCGGGGTCGTTCACGTCTTCGCTCATGGAGAGCATCTTGCTGGTGGGACCCACGTCGCCCAGGATGTACACCTGGCGGCCATACTTCTCCATGGCCTCTGCCGCGGCCTGCTTCGCGATCTTCACGGCGGCGCGGTTCATCTCGGCGATGCGGTGTTCCTGGTGGTATTCGTGCTGGCTTACGCGCTGGCTCGAGAACGTGTTGGTGGTCAGGCAGTCCACGCCCGCGTCCACGTAGCGGCGCTGGATGTCCAGGATGATCTCCGGCTTCTCGATGGAGAGCATGTCGTTGTTCGCGCCCTTGATGCCGTAAGTCTGGATAACGGAACCCATTCCGCCATCCAACAGCATCATCTTGCTTTCAAAAGCTTCGCGTAGCGTCATCTTTGCTTTCATACCCGCGTAACCATATAATATGCATTTATTCGGTTTTATGCATAAAAATAGAATAATCCGACCTGCCTTGCCAGTCCAGTCCCGCTAAAAAGAGTTGACTTGTCCCCCGGGAATAACTATCTTTAGCCCCGCTCTGGCAATTTCGCCAGGGTAAAACCAATCACCGGTACGCGAGAGTCGCTTCGGTGGCATCGCAAGATGCTTTGCGGCTTATTTGCATGCCGGGTAGAAACAACCGAAAGGAATACATTATGGCAAATCTGCCTTCCGTTGAAGACCTGCTCGCTGCAGGCTCCCACTTTGGTCACCAGACTCAGCGCTGGAACCCGAAAATGAAACCCTACATCTTGGCTGAAAAGAACGGCATCTACGTTCTCAACCTCTCCAAGACTCGTGAACTCCTTGAAGAAGCTGCCAAGGCCGCTGCCAAGATCTCTGAATCTGGCAAGACCGTGCTCTTCGTTGGCACCAAGCCGACCGCTCGTCAGTGCGTGCTCGACGCTGCTGCTTCTTGCAACCAGTTCTCCGTGACCAACCGCTGGCTCGGTGGTATGCTCACGAACTTCCAGACTGTCCGTAAGTCCATCAAGAAGATCGACAAGATCGACGCTATGGAACAGGATGGTACCTTCCAGGCTCTCTCCAAGAAGGAAGTCCTCGACAAGAACCGCGAACGCGAAAAGCTCCTTTCCGTGTTCGGTGGCATCCGTGAAATGGTGAACCTTCCGGGTCTCCTGGTCGTGACCGACCTCGCCCACGAAAAGATTGCCGTGGCCGAAGCCCGTCGCCTCCACATTCCTATCATCGGCATCTGCGACACGAACGTCGATCCGACCCTCGTGGACTACCCGATTCCGGCCAACGACGACGCCGTGAAGTCCCTCAAGCTCATTGTGGACTACATCGCTGCCAACGTGAAGCCGCGCACCACCGACAAGAAGGCTTCCAAGGAAGAAGCTAAGAAGTTCGACAACGGCGAGGACAAGTAATATGCAGATTACCGCTTCCCTCGTTAACGAACTCCGCCAGAAGACTGGCGTGGGCATGATGCAGTGCAAGAAGGCCCTCGTCGAAACTGATGGCGACATGGACAAGGCCGTGGAACTCCTCCGCAAGCAGGGTGCTGCCGTTGCTGCCAAGCGCGCCGACAAGGCCGCCAAGGAAGGCCGCATCTACCTCGTGGAAACTGCCGACAAGGCTGCCGCTTTCGAGCTCTCCTGCGAGACCGAACCGGTGTCCAACAACGACGACTTCGTCGCTCTCGCAAACCTCGCCGTGAAGGCTGTTGAAACTCAGGCCATCTCCTCTGTGGAAGACCTGAAAAACGCTGTCGTCGACGGCAAGAAGGTGAACGATGTGCTCCAGGACGTCCTCGTGAAGATCCAGGAAAACATCGACTTCCGCAAGTTCGCCGAAATCAAGAAGGTTCCGAACTCCGTGTTCGGTGTCTACAGCCACATGAAGGGCAAGATTGGCGTCATCACCGAACTTTCTTTCGAAGGTTCTGCTGACGAAGCCGCCCTCAAGCAGGCTGCCAAGGACATCGCTATGCAGGCTGCCGCATTTGCTCCGGTTGCCCTGAACGATGCCGCCGTTCCGGCCGAAACCATCGAAAAGGAAAAGGAAATTGCCAAGGCTCAGATCGAAGCTTCCGGCAAGGCTCCGAAGCCCGAATTCCTGCAGCGCCAGATTGACGGCCGCGTCGCCAAGGTGCTCAAGGAAATCGTTCTCGAAGACCAGGAATTCTTCATGTCCGAAAAGAACCCGAAGAAGCTCTCTGTCAAGGACTACCTCCAGGAAGTCGTTGCCAAGCAGCTCGGTCTTTCCAGCCTGAAGGTCGTGAACTTCATCCGCTTCGAACGCGGTAACTAATTTTCGACGAAAGAAAATTAAATTGGTCGCTCCCTTGCGGGGCGGCCATTTTTTTTATGAGAAAACCCCGACTCAGTTGAGCCGGGGTTTTCAATATCGCGTTAGCGAGGCTTATGCCTGCTTGTAGCTTTCCAGCGATTCCACGCTCAAGCTCTTCACGAAGTTGTAGTGCTTCGCGACTTCGGCTTCGGCGAGGTTCAGGTACACCTTCACGCTCTTGTCGAACAGTTCAGGCGACTTGGTGGCATCGCGGAGGAGCAGCTGGCTCATCACGCAGTTGGCGGCCATTTCGTACAGGTGGCGGCTGCAGAGGTCGGTGAATTCGTTGTTCTCGACGGACTTCACGAATTCCACAGCTTCGTTGTATTTCACGTCCATGGCCTTTGCTCGGGCCTTGAGTGCTTCGTATTCCGGGCGCACATCCTGGGCTTCGAATTCTTCGAGCATCTGGCTGTAGGTACCGGTGGTCACGTGCGGGAGGGCCGCAACTGTCTGGAGCTGCGTCGTACCTTCGTAAATCGAAGTGATACGGGCGTCGCGGTACAGGCGCTGGCAAGCGTATTCGAGCATGTAGCCCGAACCGCCGTGAACCTGGATGCTGTCGTAGCTGTTGATGTTAGCGTATTCGGAGTTCATGCCCTTAGCAAGCGGAGTGCATGCAGAGGCGAGCTTCTGGTACAGCTTGAGTTCGGCCTTTTCTTCGTCGGTGAGCTTGCGGTCACGTTCGATGTCTTCGAGGCCCTTGTAGATGTCCACGTAGCTGGCGGTCAGGTACAAGAGGGCGCGGCCGGCGTCGAGGCGTGCCTTGATGTGGGAAATCATCTCGTACACAGCCGGGAAGTTCACGATAGCCTGGCCGAACTGCTTACGGTCCTTGGCGTAGGCGAGAGCTTCGTTGTAGGCCATCTGGCTGATACCGACAGACTGAGCGGCAATGCCGAGGCGGGCGCCGTTCATGAGGGCCATCACGTACTTGATGAGACCGAACTTGCGGCGGCCGCAGAGTTCAGCCTTGGCGTTCTTGTAGACAAGTTCGCAAGTCGGGCTTCCGTGGATACCCATCTTGTTTTCGATGCGGCGAACGTCAACGCCACCGTCGCGCTTGTCGTAAATGAACATGGAAAGACCACGACCGTCGCGGGTGCCTTCTTCGGAGCGGGCGAGCACCAGGTGAATGTCGGAGTCGCCGTTCGTGATGAAGCGCTTTACGCCGTTCAGGTACCAGCACTTGTCAGCTTCGCTGTAGGTGGCCTTGAGCATCACGCGCTGCAGGTCGGAACCGGCATCGGG
>CAMJQW010000002.1 GCA_946408125.1 uncultured Fibrobacter sp. | reverse complement strand
GCGGGCTCGAATCGAGCCTGCGCCGCGTGACGCATTACGATTACTGGAGCGACAGGCTAAAGCCGAGCATCCTTTTCGATACGCAGGCCGACATCCTCGTTTACGGCATGGGCGAAAAGCCGCTCAAGGAAATCGTGCGGTTGCTCAAGAAGGGCGTGCCTTTTTCCAGCCTGCATTCCATTCCGCAGACGGCATACCTCGTACGCAAGGGAGAAATTCCCAAGAGCAACCAGTGGGAAGACATGCGCCTTGCAAGCTACGAGGAATGCCTCGCGAGCAAGCGCACGCAAATGGAAAACTGCCGCAAGGTGGATATTGAATGCAACAAGTGGTTCCAGCGCCGCATCCTGCAGGATGTCGCGGAACAGACCGTCGTTATTAACCCCGCGTACCCGCCGCTCGAATACGGCGAGCTCGATGAAAGTTTCGAATACCCGTATGCACGCGAACCTCACCCGCGTTACAAAAAGCGCGGAAACGTTCCCGCATTCGACATGATCAAGTTCAGCATCAACACGCACCGCGGCTGCTTTGGCGGGTGCAGTTTCTGCGCCATCAACGCTCACCAGGGAAAGTTCATCGCGAGCCGCAGCCGCGAAAGCATTCTGCGCGAAGTGGATTTGATCACCAAGATGGAAGGCTTTGCCGGCACCATCACCGATCTGGGTGGCCCGAGCGCCAACATGTACAATATGCGCGGTCGTGACCCGAGCCGTTGCCAGAAATGCGCGAGGGCCAGCTGCCTCACGCCCAAGATTTGCGACAACATGGACACGCACCACAAGGAACTCCTGGAGCTCTACCGCGAAGTGCGTAATCACCCGAAGGTGAAGCATCTGTTCATCGGGAGCGGCGTCCGCTACGACATGCTGCTGCAAGAAACAAATGACAAGGAACTGCGCAAGGACCACGAGGAATACGCCCGCGAGCTCATCGATTACCACGTGAGCGGACGCCTGAAGGTCGCGCCGGAACATACGAGCGACGAAGTGCTCAAGCTCATGCGCAAGCCGAGTTTTACGCTGTTCCACAAGTTCAAGGAATTCTTCGACGACGAATGCAAGCGCATCGGCAAACGCCAGCAGATCATCCCGTACTTCATCAGCAGCCATCCCGGATGCACCGAAGCCGACATGGCGGAACTCGCACTCGAAACAAAGCAACTCGGGTTCCAGCTGGAACAGGTGCAAGACTTTACGCCCACGCCGATGACGATCGCGACCGAGATGTTCTATTCTGAGCTCACGCCCGACGGAAAGCCGCTTTACGTGGCAAAGACTCCGGAGCAAAAGAAGAGCCAGAGGCAGTTCTTCTTCTGGTACATTCCGGAGAACCGCCCGCAAATCCGCGCGACTTTGGAACGCTTGAAACTCGGGAAAATCGGCCGCCTGCTATTGAGCCGCAGCGCGAAAGCCGAGGGCAAGGAATTCTTCCCGAGCAAGGAACGCGAAAACAACGCGGAATACCGGCAGCGCGAACAGCAGAAACGTGAATCGCGCGTCGCGACCATCATTCCCAAGAAGTCGGGAGAAAAGGGCCGCTGGGAAAATTCCGCCCGCAAGCAACGCCGCGCCGCGCAATTCGGAAATACGGGAAAGCATTATGGAATGGAACACAGAAGTAAGAGAAACAATTCGGGCCCGTCTGACAGAAAGTGAGAACACGCTCGCGCCGTTCGCATGCAAATCCTCGCAGGCACTCCGTTTCCGTAAAGAAGGCGAAGACCTTCGTCCGGAATTCTTCCACGATTCCGACCGCATCATCCATTCCTATTGCTACAGCCGCTACATCGACAAGACGCAGGTGTTCTATCTCGTCGAGAACGACCACATCACGCACCGCGTTTTGCACGTACAGCTGGTTTCAAAGATTGCACGCACCATCGGCCGTTTCTTGAACTTGAACGAAGACCTGATCGAGGCGATTTCCCTCGGGCACGATGTCGGGCACACGCCTTTCGGACACGATGGAGAGAAGATCCTCTCGGAATACCTGAAGCAGTATGGCGAAGGCGCCTTTGAACACAACGTCCAGAGTTTCAGGCTTTTCCACGAGCTGGAAGCGCACGGTACCGGCAAGAACCTTTCCGTACAGGTGCTCGACGGCATCATCTGCCATAACGGCGAAATCCTGAAGAACAGCTACGGATGCGACTGCGAAAAGAGTCCCGCGCAGCTGCTGGACGAATACCGCGAAAGCCTGAAGGGCACCTTCGCCTCGAAGGCGATGGTCCCGATGACCTTGGAAGGATGCGTCATGCGCATCTCCGACGTAATCGCATACATTGGCCGCGACATCGAGGACGCCATCACGCTCAAGCTAGTGCAGCGCGACGACCTTCCCCGAGAAATCACGGATGTTCTTGGCAACAAAAATGGCGACATCGTCAACACGCTCATCATTGACCTCGTGAACAACAGCCTCAACAAAGAGACGCTCTCGTTCTCGCCCGATGTTTTCCAGGCGCTCGACAAGCTAAAAGAGTGGAACTACAAGAACATCTACCTCAATCCCCGAAAGTCCACGCAAGACGATAAAATAAAAGAGATGTTCCTGCGCGTGCTGGAAGGCTGCTACGACGAACTTGAAAACGGCACGACGCATACCAGAATCAACCACTGGTACGATTCGATGAGCGACGCCTACAAGGCAGGCACCTCGAAAAGACGCGTCGTCGCCGACTACGTTTCCGGTATGACAGATGACTTCCTGATGAGCACCTATAAGGAATTCGTGAATCCGAAATCATTCGGAATCAATTTCTCGGGAAAATAACAAAGCGATTAGGAGTGCGCGAGCACGCTCCACCACTCCGTACTGATTCTTTCTTGCTTTACGGTGAAGCCGGCTTCTTCGAACCACTTGAGGATGTAATCCTTTTCCGTCAGGAGTTGGCCCGAAATGATAAGCTCGCCGCCGGGCGCAAGCAGGTCTTCGATATCGTCGCGCAACGGCCAGAGTTCACTCCGGATCATGTTGCACAGAATAACATCGAACTTGGCGCCATCCTTGAAGGCGTCCAGGAATCCGAGGATGCAGTCGCTTTCGCCGAAGCCGTTGCGCGTGAAGTTTTCCGCAATGCAAGGAATCGTAAGCGGGTCGATTTCGGTACCCACCGCGAGCTTTGCGCCCAGGCGGCGAGCGAACATCGCGAGGATGCCCGTACCCGTACCGATATCAAGCACCGTCTTTCCTGCAAAGTCGATGTTTTCCATGAGAGTGGCGCAGCTGCTCGTCGTATCGTGCTCGCCGGTACCAAAGGCAGTCTTCGCCTCGAGTTCGAGCACCACGGCTTTCGGGTCATCGGGAGTAAATTCGACCCAGGGCGGACGCACCCACAAATGCGGAGACACCGATACCGGCTGCGCACGGTCTCGCCACCACTTGTCCCAATCCTTCGCAGGTTCGTCACTCAACTCAAAATGGTACTGCGGGAACTCCGCCACGATGCGGTCACGTTCCGCCTTGTCGCCCGTATAGAAACAGAAATCCGTGCGGCCTTCCGCCTTCGGGTCCAGTTCCTCGAGCGTCGCCACGCCCGCCTCGAAAAGCAGGTAGCTTGCGAGTTCAAAATCTTCGGCAGGGCACCAGCCCTCCGCCCTGTACCATGTGTCAACTTTCTGCATATTTGAAATTTAAAAAAAATCCCCGCACAAGGCGGGGATCGCATAATAATGACGCAACGTCCCGTCAACTAGAACAGGACAATGCTGAACGGAGCAAGGGCTCCCTTCGGGGATTCGAGATCCTTGGTCTTGCCGTCCTTGACCTGGATAACCTTCTCGCTACCCATGCTACGATCACCAACGAGCACCTCGCCATCACGCACGGCAATGGAGCCTTCGGCATCGGCAATTCCCTTGACGGTTTCAACCTTCTTGTCCTTGAGGGCAACCTTCATCAGCGGAACATCGCCAGAGCCCTTGTAGGCACCAACGTAAACAACGCCATCTTCGGCAGCGAAGGTGTACACGCCACCGCCGAGCTTTTCACCCGAAACCAGCATTTCGGACTTCTTGTCCTTCAGGTTGACCTTCTCGATACCGCGCTTGTCATCGGCATCGGTACCGTAAAATTCGTTGTATTCGCCCATGCTCGCCACATAGATGGCCCCATCGAAGTAGGTCATGGCGCTCGGGTTCTTCGCTTTCAGCTGGATGGTATCCTTCAGGTCGCCGGACTTCGCGTCGTAAATGGCGAGGAGGCCCTTCGGGTAGGTCATGTTCCAGTTTTCATCCTTGGTGTAGCGCTGGAAGAGAGCATAGAGCTTGCCGTCTGCCAATTCGAGGTCCGTAACGTAAGGAGACTTTTCACCTTCGTATGCAAACTTGCCCGTCTTGATGGACTTGGCAATCTTGCCGTCCTTGGTAGAGATCTGGATCAAGGAGTCCGCGTTCTGCAGGGCGACCCAAGCCTTTTCGCCATCGAACACCATGTCGGTCGGGTTGGCATCGTCATCGAGCGAGACCTGCCAAATCACGGCCTTCTTGCCATCGGATTCGAGCTTTTCAGGATCAATCTTCGTGATATTGTCAGCACCCATGCGTTCCATCACGTAGAGGTCGCCGGCATTGGCGGCAACCTTGGAATCACTGAAGAAGTCGAGGGACTTCTTGGAAATCTTGTTGTCCTTGTCGATCCAGCGAAGTTCACCCGTCGTGTAGTCGGAGCCGAACACGACCGCCTTAATGGTGGTTTCCACGGTCTCGTTTTCTTCGGGACCGACGCCGGAACTGGAGCTGGAGTCATCACCGCAAGCCGCAAGGCCGAAGGCGAGACTCGTAACGGTCAAGAAGGCGAGAGATTGCTTCGCAACGCTCGCAATGACATTGTTCTGTATCTTTTTCATGTTTTTTCCTTTTCTGGCTTTACGCTTTTAAGCGCGGGGGCTAGAACCCCTGTATGATGGTAAACTTGTATTCCCTCCCGGGCATCGGGAAGGGCGTGTAGAAATTCCTGTATTTTTCATCGGTGATATTCGCCACCGCGAACACGAGGCGGGTCTTTTCGAACGGGTTATACGCGAGGTCGGCACGGTGTGTAGCCACGGCGGGTTGGTCCATACGGTTTGCGCGGTCGCTGTAGATGACGCTGCGCCATTCCGACGCCCATGCCAGATCGAAGTGCAGCGGCAGATGCAAGGTCGCGCCGGCATAATACGCCCGTGCCGGCTCGCCGGGGAGCATATTCCCGTTGTAGCTGTTGGAATGCGAGCGGTCTTCCGTCTTCTGGAAAGTCGCGCGGAGCACGATATCCATAAACCGGGAGGGACTGCTGTTCAACTCGAATTCCGCTCCGCGCACGAGCGAACGCGCGATATTCTCGGCACGCAGGAGTTCCACCAGAATCACCCAGCAGATACCATCCTCGATATGCGATTCAAAATACGCGGCCCTGAACGACGTGCGGTTCCCCGGGAACTTGAAAAGTCCCGAAGCTTCGAACCGCGTCGCCTTTTCGCGCTTAAGTTCCGGATTCGAAAGCGCCCCCGGGAACGTGCCGTAAAGTTCCATCAGGGCGGGCTGCTGGTAGAACCTCCCGATAGAGATTTCTCCCGTCAGCGGAGATTCCGCAGCACCCAGGCGCGAATAGACCCTACCTGACAAGGTGGCATCGCGTTCCCCCGCTTTCTTCAGGATTCGCGAGCCCGAAGGCTGAATGAACAGGCCCTCGTCCAGATGGTCCTTCAACAATTGCAGCGAACCTTCGCTACCGATGCCGCCGTAGCGGAAAACCTGGAAATACAAATCACCCGACGAGATAAAGCTCAAACGGTCAAGCGCCCACTCTTTCGAATCGCCGCGGGCCTCCGCCCGTTCCCACTCACCCGCCACACGCAAGTCGCTCCTGAAGCGTTCCACGGGATTCCACTGCGCCGAAATCTCCGGCACTAGCTTGTACGTAGCCGCACCATATTCCAGAAAATCCTTGTTCGTGTAACCCACATGATCCAGCGGGTAATACGTACTCGAAACATGCTTGTCGAACCGCGCCGAAAGTCCCGCATTCAAGAAGAGCGCATCATCGAAATAGCCGACCGATTCGAGCCCGTAACGCATGAGCGCCGATTCCCCGACGAACTTCGCAACCTTGGTCTGCTGCTCCTCTTTACCGGGATTTCCGCTTTCATACCGCGTAGCCGACATAGACAAAGTAGAGAAGTACCCGTTCCCGTGCAACATCCGGAACTGCACGTTTCCCGAGACATCGGTATACTGCGCATTCTCGCGCGTCGACGTGTAATCGTCATCGTCGTTGTACTGCGTGCCGTTCCTGTTCGTGTATTCGTAATCGTTGTCGGAATGCCTCGTCGCAAAGGACGACGCGAACATGAGGCTATCCGTAACAGGCGCAGACACCTGGAAAGCGCCCTCCCACGTATTGTGGTTCCCGTAAGCGACCAGCACGCGACCGCCCCTCGTCACCGCATTTTTCGTGACGAAGTTGACTGCACCGCCGAGGCCCGCCACGCCGAATTTCGCAGGCACGTTTCCCTTGTAGACTTCGACCTTTTCCATCTGGTTCAAGTCGATGGAGGAGAGGTTCACCGCACCGCCGCTCGCATCGTTCATCGGCACGCCGTCCACGCAAATCAAAATGTTCCTGGCCGCGATTCCCCGGATGGAAATCGTCTGGAGGCTTCCGAGCCCGCCCTGCTTGTACGCCTGGATTCCCGGCAACGACGAAAGCAAATCCGCCGCGGTGAGCGACTTGCCCTCCCACGCGGAAGCTTTGATTTCGGTATAGCTCGCATCGCCCGTAGGCACGTAGCCTGCGCCCGAAACTTCGGACACGCCAAGGTCTTGGAGTTTTTCGGTATCTGCGGTATGAATGCCCTCTTCCTGCGCCAGGGCATCCGCCCCGGCGGCACAGCACAAGAGGACCGCAGTCGTCGCGGCCTTGCAGAATGACGTCGTTCGCATCGTTCCTCAACAAAGCGTTTCCCACAGTTCTTCTGGCTCGGGAATCATCCTACTCCCGGCTCCTTCACACGCGATTTCTCGCGCATTGGTTCATGCCGGTTTCGTACTCCCTTACAGCGGCGCGACCGCTCCCGGATTTCACGGGATTCTCTCCTTGCAAAGCGCCCGTCGGGGCGTTCCGCATGGGCTTTTCAGGGCACAGGAAACTTTTTCAAAAATATAGCATCTTTTTCTACGCACTTTTTGCGTTAAATACTTATATTATCCGTATGCTATTCATCCACCAATTCCCAGACTGGACCCATTTCCGATTCGATTCCAAGCGCATCCTCGACGCGCTCGGCAAGACACGCTACAGCGAAGGACGGCTCGCCGGACTCCTCGCATTCGCGGACAAGAAGGAACTCGAGGCGGAAATTGTCACCGAGGACATCGTCGCAAGCTACGCGATCGACGGCATCGCGCTCGACAAGAAGGCCGTGAGGAAAGACGTGGACCTGCGCTCCAAGGGGAACTCCCCCGACATCAAGATCTACCTGGGCGCCATCGAGAATTTCGCAAACCCGTTCACGCGGGAACGCCTGCTCGGCTGGTTCTCCTCCATAGCACACGCGAAGGCTTCGAGCTTCCGCAATTCGGCAGGCGACATCGAGCAGGGCGACACCAACATGCGCTTCTCGGGACCCGGCCCCGAAAGGCTCGAGAGCGAGATGTCGCATTTCTTCGACTGGTTCGAAAACTCCCGCATGGACGGAATCGTCAAGGCCGCCATAGCGCACTTCTGGTTCCTCACGATAAGGCCGTTCCGCTCCGGAAACGGAAGGCTCGCCCGCGCCATGACGGCTCTGCTGCTCTGCCGCGCCAGGAATTCGGGCCAGCTGCAATACGCCCTGAACAAGAGGATCCTCGAAAAGCGCGACGATTATTTCCGCACGCTCAACAGGGCGCAATGCAGCAACGGCGACCTCACGGATTGGATCCTCTGGTTCATCGAACAAATCGGCGCGGCCATTTGTGACCGCGAGGGAGCCATCGAAAACGAAATCAAGCACATCCGCTTCGTGAACAAGATTTCGGGTATCCCGCTCGGCGAACGTGAGCAGGAACTCCTGGAAGCGGCAAGTGCCGGCACGCTTCCCCGCGAATTCACCGCGAAGGATGCGGCAACGCTTTTCGGCACCAGCCACGACACGGCGCTGCGCGAAATTCAGAGTCTCATCAAGAAAGGCGTGGTCATGGCCTGCCCCAAGGGCGGCCGGAGCCAGCGCTACTGCGTCATCGACTGACCGTTTGCTTCGCGCATGCGGCGACGCGCACGGCTTCCCGGGCGGTTGCGGCGGCGATGCTTGTGCGGCATGCCTTCCGCGGGCTTTTCATTTTCGCGGGGTTGAGGCTCGCGGGACTGATTGCCGCGCGGTTGCTTTTCGCGGGACTTGGACGCGCGCTTTTCGGCATCATTACGCGACATGCGGCCGCGGGCGTTGCGCATCTCGCTTTCGGGAGTCTCCTTCTGCGGTGGCGGCAGCTTCTCGTAAACCGCCTTGTCGCCCTCCGGAATCTTCACGCGGGTCAACTTCTCGATGGCACGCAGGTCCTGCTCCTCATCGGGAGAGCAGAATGAAATCGCGATGCCGTCCTTGCCCGCGCGGGCCGTACGGCCGATGCGGTGTACGAAAGTCTCGGGCACATCGGGCAAGTCGTAGTTGAACACGTGCGAAACATCGTCCACGTCGATACCGCGGGCCGCGATATCGGTCGCCACCAGCACGCGGATCTTCTCGCTCTTGAAATTGCCCAGGGCTTCTTGCCTGCGGTTCTGACTCTTGTTGCCATGAATCGCGGCACACTTGACGCCCGCCTTCTCGAGCACGCGCGTAATCTTGTCCGCACCATGCTTGGTGCGGCTGAACACGAGCACCTTCTTCATCTCCGGATGTTCCAGCAGGAGTTCCTTCAAAAGCGCTCCCTTGCGGCGCTTGTCAATGCGGTAGAGTTCCTGGCGGATGCGCTCAATGGGCGTACTCTGGGGAGCGACTTCAACGCGCACCGGATTCGGGCGCAGAATCGTCGCCGCCAGTTTCGTGATGTCTTCGGGCATGGTCGCGCTGAAGAAAAGGTTCTGCCTGTTCTGCGGCAACAGCGCCACTACCTTGCGGATATCGTGAATGAATCCCATGTCGAGCATGCGGTCGGCTTCGTCAAGCACAAAGAACTCGAGCGCCTTCAGCGAAACCGCCTTCTGGCCAATCAAATCGAGCAGGCGTCCCGGAGTCGCGACAAGCACGTCCACGCCGCGGACCAGGTTGCGCTTTTGCGAAGCGTCATTCACTCCACCGAAAATACACGCGGTAGAAATCGCGGTAAACTGCGCATATTGCTTAAAGCAATCTTCCACTTGGATGGCAAGCTCGCGCGTCGGCAAGAGAATCAGGGCGCGGCACGTCTTCGGGGCGCGCACCTTGCCGGAATCGAGAAGCAGCTGCAAAATCGGGAGTGCGAAGGCCGCCGTCTTGCCCGTACCCGTCTGGGCAATTCCCAGGAGGTCCTTCTTTTCCAGGAGACTCGGAATGGACTTTTCCTGGATGGGAGTGGGTTGTTCATAACCTACGGCGCGGACCGCACGCTGCAAGGGATTTGCCAGGGGGAGTTCAGAAAATAGCATAGCGGCGCCAAATTTAGATAAAAAACGACTAGGCGCGACCGCGGATCAGGCCCATCACATAGCAAAGCAGGAACGCCACGATATCCATCGCGACAATCGTCGAACCCACGGGAGTTCCCGCAAGGATCGCGATGAGAATTCCCACCAGCGAGCACATCACCGAGAATACCGCAGCGGCGACGGTCACCGAGAAGAAGCTCTTGAATACACGCATGGCCGAAAGCGACGGGAAAACCACCAGGGCGGACACCAGGAGCGCACCGACCAGGTTCATCGCGAGCACGATGATGACCGCTATGACGACCGCAATCAGGAGGTTGAAGAAAGTCGCATTCACACCGGTCGCCTGGGCAAACTTCTCGTCGAACGTAATCGCAAAGATCTTGTGGTAGAACAGGATGAATACGAGCAACACCACGCACGAGAGGGCGACGCAGAGGTAGACTTCCTCAATCTTGAGCGTGAGAATCGAAGTGGAGCCGAAAAGCGTGGTGCACACATCGCCCGAAACGTTCGCCGAAGTCGAAAAGATATTCATCAGCAGGTAACCGATGGCGAGCGCACCGACGGACACCATGGCGATGGCGGAATCGCCCTTGATACGCGTATCGCGGCCTACCCTGCAAAGCAGCAGGATGGCAACAGCGATGGTTACGGGAAGCACGACAAACATGTTGTTCGTGAGCTTCAGCACCGCCGCGATGGAGAGCGCACCGAAAGCCACGTGCGAAAGGCCATCACCGATATAGGAATAGCGCTTGAGCACGAGCGTTACGCCCAGCAGCGACGAACAGAGCGATACGAGCACGCCCACGATAATCGCATAGCGCACGAAAGGAAATTCCAGATAGAACGAGAGTTTTTCAACGAGTTCGGGCATGGTTACTTTCCTTTCGCAGCGATCTGGTCAAAGTTCATCACGCGGGTCGCATCGTTCAGCGCCGCATCCACATCATGGGTCACCATGACGATCGTCATTCCGTTACGGTGCAAATCCTTGACGACGCGATACATCGTTTCAGCAGATTCGGGATCGAGACCCGTCACCGGCTCGTCGAGCAACAGCAGGCGTTCGGCGGCGCAGAGGGCCCGCGCCAAAAGCACGCGCTGCTTTTGGCCCCCCGAAAGTTCGCGGAAGCACGACTTGCGCAAACTTTCGGTACGGGTAAGCGCCATGCATTCCATGGCGCGTTCCCGGCGGGCCTTCCCGTAAAACGGCAGGAATCCCTTTTTGCCCTGAAATGCCGACAGCACGATTTCCTCGACCGAGGCCGGAAAATCCCTCTGGACAACCGATATCTGCGGCAAGAATCCTATCTCGCTGCGCTTGAGGTCTTCGCAAAGCTCGATGGTACCCGACCGTGGCGGAAGCAGGCCGGCAATCCCGCGGAGGAACGTCGTCTTTCCGGAACCGTTACGGCCAATGACGCAAAGGTAATCTTCAACATTCACATCGTAGTCCAGGTCGCGGACCACTTCCTTGTTCCCGTATCCAAGCGTCAGCTGGCGGCATCTTATCAAAGGAATAATTTCATTCATAACGTCTACTTCAAAGCCTTTTTCAACATTTCAAGATTCGACTGCATTATGGAGAGGTAATCCAGTCCGGAACGAATCTGCTCGTCGGTCACCGACTGCATGGAATTGAGCTGTAGCACCGGCACGTTCTTGGAATTTTTGCTCGCATTGAGGATGGCGCGCGCGACATTCGGATGGCTACCGTCAATCGTGAAAATTGCGGGCAACGAAAGCGAGTCCATCATTCCCGCGAGGAACGCGACCGTCTCAAAGCTCGCCTCGCTCTCGGCGGAACAGCCGACGAACGCGGCATAATACTTGATCCCGTAATCGTCCACCATATAGCGGAACGGGAACCTGTCCCCGAACAGGATAGCCTTCTGCGGAGCATACGAAACCGTAGAATCGTAAGCCCAATCCAGGTCATGAATCTTCGAAGCGTAGAGGATCGCATTCGCCCTGTAGATGGACGCATTCGCGGTATCAATCTTCGCAAGCGTCTGCGCGAGGCTCTTCACTAGGATTTCCGCATTCTTGAGCGACAGCCATATATGCTCGTCGTTCTCGGGCCCCTCGCCATCTTCTCCCGGATCGGATTGCATACCCTCGATCACCTCTTCTTCCTTGACGCGGTCACCGAGCTCTTTCATCAGGTTCACCTGAACGCGGCCCGCCTTCGGAGTCGCTGCCAAGGCCTTCTCGATCCATTCATCGGATTCGCCACCCACGTATACCACCAAGTCGGCGCTCGCAATAGACGCGATATCAAGCGCCGAGGGCTCGTAACTGTGCAAGTCCGTACCGTTCTTGATCAGCAACTTCAGGTCCACCTTGTCGGCATACTCGCCCAGGATATTCCTGAGCCAGTCGTACTGCGGAAAGATGGTCGCGACAATGGAAACCTTGTTCGACGCGGCAGGCTTATCCTGCAAACCGCAGGCCACAAAGAAAGACGCCAAAACAAGCACTAGACAAAAAGCAAATTTTCTCATATCCTCCTCCGTCTCGGGCGACGATGCGCACAACCCGCACAGCGACCCAACAACACCGACTGCTGCTGATCCAGCTCGAAACCATTCACGCGCATCACCGAAAGCTGCAGCATCTTGAGCGCGGGGCCGTCCAGATGGAAAAACTTGCCGCATTCCTTGCATACGAGGTGCATCTTCGCCTGGCAGCGGCCCGGACCCGTATAGCGGTATTGCAGTTCCTTGTTTTCCTCGGCCCCCACGATCTGCACGACGCCCGCCTTTTCGAGCCTCGAAAGGTTGCGGTAGATGGTGCTGAGCGAAATCGTGGGCAGGCTTTGCGCGAGCTCCGACGCCTTGAAAATCCTGTCCGGATTTTCAATCATGCAATCGAGAATCATCTGTCGTGTTTGGGTCTTGTATTCCATTTTTTACAATTTGCAAATCATTCGCAAATTCAAAGATAGTAAAAAAAAGGGGCTTTTCAAGCCCCCTATTCATTATTTCTGCAAGTTTAGGCTCGCATTCGCGGCGCCATACAAACTAATGCTGTAATCCTTGATGATGTAAACCGGAATCTTGTTCAAAAGCGGACGGATGTTCGGATTGTAGTTCTTCTCGAACCACTTCATGAACAAGTTGTCGCGTTCGAGCCAGCGCAAATCCTTCTGCACGGTACCGCCAGCCAGGTAGAGGCCGCCCAGCGGCAAGAACAGCGTGGAGGCATCGCTTGCAAAGCGGGCGAGCATCTTCACGAACAGGCGCATCATCTCGGCAGCCACCGGGTCGGTGTCGCTCGCGCGGCTGATGTATTTCGGACGGTCGTTCGGTTCGGTTTCCTCGATCTTCTTGAAAGCCTCGTTGTCGGGAACGCCACGGGTTTCCTTCCACCATTCGTACATGTTGCGGAGTCCCATGCCGGAGACGAGCGGTTCGACGCCCGGCACGTCGCCGATTTTCTTGGCCATGTAGTCATGGAATTCCTGGGAATCCTTGTCGAACGGAGCAAACGTAGAATGCCCGCCTTCCGAAGAAGCGGGGATGTACTTCTCGCCATCGAACGCGAGGAAACCCACACCCATGCCGGTACCCGGACCGATCACCGCCTTGGTCGCTTTCTGCGGAGCAGGCTGGCTGCCGTCGGTATGCGTGAGCTTGAAAATCTGCTTGGGGTCGTCCACGTCGAGCGTGGGAATGCCGTAACTAATGGCCATGAAGTCGTTGATTACGAGGGTGGGAATGCCCGTCGCTGCAGTCAGGGCGTCACCGTCCACGCTCCAGGGCAAGTTCGTCATCACGCACTTGTTGTTCGCCACCGGGCCTGCGGCACTGATGCACACGTGGCTGGGCTTGAGGTTGGCGTTGTTCTCGGCAGCAATCTTGAGAGTCTCGCGGATAGGAACTTCGAGGCCGTCGATATCCTTGCTCGGGCACACCGTCTCGAGGATCAGCGTGAACTTGCCATCCTTGAAACCGACGAGGCCGAGGTTCGTGTTGGTACCGCCGATATCGCCCGCAAGGACGAGGCGGTCATACTTCGCATCGGGATTGAGCCATTTGATTTCCATAATAGAACTCCGTTTTTTAAATAAGTTTTTCGACCTTCGAGCAAAGGGCTTCGGCCTCTTCGGCCGTCGGCGCCTCCGCAATCACTCGGATTACAGGTTCCGTGTTGCTCGCGCGTACGTGCACCCAGGACTTTTCGCTCCCGAGCCACAGGCCGTCGCGCTCGTCGCTCTTCCAGCCGGCAAATTCCGCCTTCACCTTCGGCAAAATGTCCGCCACCTTCTTGTCGCCGAGTTCAAACTTCTTCTTCGGCATCACGTAGGCAGGATTTTCGGCCACAAACTTCTCGGGGCCACCATCGTGGTGCGCCATCCAGCTGAGCACGAGGGCAGCCGCCACCAGGGAATCGCGTCCGTAGTGGAGCGCCGGCAAAATCACGCCGCCGTTGCCTTCACCGCCGATGATGCAGCCGTTCTCGATCATCTGCAGGCTCACGTTGATCTCGCCCACCTTCGCTCGGCTGAATTCACAACCGTACTTCGCGGCAACATCTTCGTTCATGCGGCTCGTCGAGAGGTTCACGCAAACGCTCCCCTTCTTTTGGCTAAGCACTTCTTCGGTCGCGATTGCGAGCGTGTATTCTTCGCCAATGCTACGTCCGAGGCCGTCCACGAGCGCGCAGCGGTCCGCATCCGGGTCCACCGCGAAGCCGAGTGCACAGCCGTTCTTCTTCACGGCTTCGCGCAAGTCGCCCAGGTTCTCGGGAATCGGTTCCGCACCGCGCGGGAACGTACCGTCGGGTTCACAATGCACACGCACCACTTCGCAGCCGAGCTGTTCCAAGAGGCGCGGGACAATGTAGCTGCCCGCGCCGTTCACGGCATCTACGGCCACCTTGAACTTCTTCGCGCGAATCGCCTCCACGTCCACGAACGGAATCTTGAGCGTCCCGTCGATATGGATGCCGTCGGCATCGGGCGCCACCTCGTACTTGCCCATCGTGCGGTAGTCAGGATAGCTGAAGTTGTCCGCATCGGCGAGTTCGAAAAGCTTCTTCACGTCGTCGGGCCCGAGGAAGAGGCCCTTATTGTTAAGGAACTTGAGCGCGTTCCATTCGAGCGGGTTGTGGCTTGCGGTAATGATGATGCCCGCATCAGCCTTGAAATGCACCGTCAGGAGTTCCACCGAGGGAGTCGTCGAAAGACCGACATCCACCACATCCACGCCGGAGAGGCGGCAGATGCCCGCAACAAATTGCACGATGGCATCGCCGGTGGGGCGGCTGTCACGCCCGATAACGACGCGCTTCGCTTTCGTAATCTCGAGGAAAGCGCGTACGTGGCTCTTGAGGACCTGCGGGGTGAGGGTATCGCCCACGATACCGCGGATACCCGAAATAGAACGCATCAGTTTAGACATATTAATTTCCTCCGAGTTCCGGGACGCACGCGTAGAACACGAGCGGCTCCTCGTTCTCGTTAATCAAGCTGTGGCTATGGCCCTTCGGGCAAAAGTGGCACTGGCCCGCTTCCACGTATTCCACGCCATCGTCAAAGAGCACCTTGCCCTTGCCCGCGACGAAGAACATGATTTCGCTGTTGGTCTCGTGCTTATGGAAACCGATGGATGCACCCTGTTCGAGCGTCCCGTGCATAATGCGGGTCGTCCCGTCAAAATACATCTTGGCCTTGTATTCCTTCTCGCCGCCCTTGAAGTTCGGCAGCACCGTCGTTTCCATACCTTTCAGGTCAATAATCATATTTGCCTCTTTATTCCAATAATAGAATAATCTATTTCTTGTCCATGTGCGCGAATATCCCGGCAAGGACCGTTCCGCTGATGGAATGGTACGCGCAGCTTATCGCGCAGGGCACAACGCAAAGGACCGCTTCCGGGTGCGCAGCCACATTCTCGGGATTTGCAAAAAATGCCGCTGCGAGCACGGTCGCCATGCCCGCGTTCTGCACGCCGACTTCGATGGCGATAGTGCGCTTTTTCGCAGTATTGAACTTGAATACGCGACCCACGCTATAGCCCAGCACATAGCCGAGCGCATTATGGCAAAACACTACCGCGAGCACGAGGAAAAGGAGTCCAAGGCCGTTGGCAAGCAATTGCGGGCGCACCGTCACCACGACACCGCCCACGATGCACATAAGGCCGATAACGCTCACCGCAGGCATGTTCGACTGGATTTCCTTGAAAACGGAACGCTTGCCCAAAAAGTGATTGCACAGGAACCCGATGGTGATCGGCGCGACGGTCACGTACAGGATGTTCAGGAACATGCCCTTCGCGTTCACGTCGATACTCGTGTCGGCAAGCCACAGCACAAGCAGCGGAGTCATAATGGGCGCAAGCAAAGTTGAAACCATCGTCATGCTCACGGAATACGTAACGTCGCCTCGCGCCAAGAAACTCATGACATTGCTGGAAACGCCACCGGGACAGCAACCGACGAGGATGATGCCCACCGCAAGGTAGGGATCCAGGCCGAACACCTTCGTAAGCCCGAACGCAACGAACGGCATGATGGTGTACTGCGCGACGGCTCCGAGCAAAATGTGAAGCGGCTGCTTCATCAGGTTCCGGATATCGTCCATCGAAATGGTGAGGCCCATGCTCAGCATGATGACACCGAGGATGATGGAGGAAACATTCCCGTGGACCCAGCCGAATGCGGCCGGGACGAAGAATGCGACGATTGCGCTTGCTATAACGAAAGGGGAAGCGTAGTTGGAAAGCAGACGGCAAAAAGCCTTGATTACCTTAAGCATGCCTCAAATATATAAACACGCCGGTCCGCCTGGCTACAACTCGATTCCCGTATCGCGCTTGATGACCTCTTTACAGGCCGCCTTGAAGGTGGCTTCCGTCGCGACGATGGTGACGGTTTTCTTCGCGCGGGTAATGCCGGTGTAGAGGATCTGGTTATTCAGGAGCGGATGGCCTTCCTGCTTGGGCAGGAACATCGTCACGTGATCATACTCGGAACCCTGAGACTTGTGAATCGTAATCGCAAAGGCGGGCTCCACCGCATCGGCAGGCAAGAGAGAAAGGGGGTACGCCACAAAGTCGCGTTTTTCTTCGCCAGCCTTGCCGTTCGGCTTTTTGAGCATAATGTAAGGGACCGAATCCTTGAACAGGACTATTCCCGTATCGCCATTGTACAGGCGGTACATCGCCTGGTTCTGCGTCAGAATCAGAAGTTGGCCTTCGAAATACCGGAAATTAGATTCAATTGCTTGATTTTTCGTGTGTCCCTTGATCAGGTTACCAATAGTCTCGTTGATTTGTTCAACACCGATGACGCCTCGGCGTTCCGCCGCCAAGATGCGCTTTTCCAAGGTCTTGCTCCAGACCGTTTCGCATTGTTGAATCAATTCTTCGGATGGATTTTCGAGCGCTTCGGGATCAATCTTTGCCGCCATCTCGGGCAATTCATAGAAATCACCAATCCAGCTTTCAAGAAGCTTCGCGACATTCCCCTGTTCTTCTTTTTTCTTTGCGGCTTCGGGCAGCTTGTAATAGAAGACAGCATCATCCGAGGCAGCCGCAGTTTCTTTTTTCGAGAAAACAGGATGCAATTCAAAAGTCTTGTCGGGAGCAGGAGCTTTCTGATCATCTGCACAAGCCTTAATCGCTATTGCAAGTTTACCGATTTCGGATTCAGGCGAGAAGCGCATCGACTTGACGAGTTCGGCCGTGCATTTCGCCTTTGCGGCGGAATCCAGGATGTTGCCCAGAACCGCACCCGCATCGACAGAAGGCAACTGGTACGGGTCACCCAAAATAAAGAGACGGGTAACTAGGTCACCTTCGGCTTGACTCGGGATGGCTTGAAGCAAAGATGCGAATAGGTTTACATCGATCATGCTCGCTTCGTCAATCACAAAGATTGACTTTTCAGGAAACTTATTTTCGGCATTGTACGAAAAGCCGTTATCGGACCGAGAATACTTGAGCAGACGATGAATAGTCATGCCTTCTAGGTCTTTCAGCTTTGCATAAATCGGACTCATTTTCTCTTTTACTCGATTCAATCCATTTTTCAGACTTTCGGACATACGATCCGCAGCCTTTCCGCTCGGGGCAGCAAGGTAAATGGAATACTCGCTAAGGATTTCTTTGGGATCTCTGCCGATGGCTTCGCCCTTCTTAACGATTTTGTTCAGCACATTCCACAAGATATAGAGCACGACCGTCGTCTTGCCAGTGCCGGGGCCGCCTGTAAT
This sequence comes from uncultured Fibrobacter sp., assembly GCA_946408125.1. Lineage (GTDB taxonomy): Bacteria > Fibrobacterota > Fibrobacteria > Fibrobacterales > Fibrobacteraceae > Fibrobacter. The sequence goes on along the minus strand of CAMJQW010000002.1, from coordinate 111,348 downwards.
AATCAGATTTTCGTTTTGTCCGCGAAGAACAGCTTCTTTTTGTTCATCATTCAGAATTATATCACTGATTTCATTAATAGCGGCCTCGGCTTTATTTTTCTTTCCGAAAATACGAGCCATCGCATCCTGAATATCGCCTTTTGCCTTAAAGTGCTTCGCCATGTATAGGAACTGACAATGATACGGTTTACCGTCAACCTTGGTCACGCCTTCTGCCTTCAGAAGGGGCACATTATCGCCAATGATTTCCGAGAAATCATTGCTACTCAAATCCGCGATGCCGCTTTCGATAATTTCGTTAAACGATTTTTCCAATCCGGCAAAGTCAAAAGATTCTTCTTGACTCTTCTTTAATATCTTGAGAGCATCCCACTTTTTGAGCCACCTTTCCTTGAATAATTTGGCATCAAGCGGAACACGAGTGTTGCCGTCATCCCACAACGAAAAACAGAGGCACAGGAACTTTTGCGTTGTTTCTGAAATCGTTGGCTTCCCTTCAGATTTGCCCGATTTCATTTCAAGCAACAGGTGCAACAAATGCCTATCCAATTCGGCAATGCCCCGCATTTCCTTCAAATCGTTAATAAAAGAATCAATCGTGCTAAAATCCATCATTTTTTGATTCTCCTTCTTAATTTGCGCCCTGCGTCATCAACTTTTTCACTTCCATATACGCTTTTTCAAGAGTCGCGTAATCCTTCCAAGTCTGGGCATAGATCCCCTTACTGGTTTTTCCGTCGGTCCCGCGCAAGAAGGCGTAGTAGATGCCGCCGAAATGGTTGGCGAAAATATCCTGTTCCGACATACCTTTACAGAATCCGAAGTTTTTTAGCCACTGGATCAAACAGTAACTGTAAAGCACACGCTGAACGGAGTATTCCTCGTCCACCTTCTCCTTAACGCTTTCTGGACTATATTCTTCAAGGAAATCCGATTTCCAGTCCAGAATCGAATAACGCATATTGCCGTTTTCGTCCTTGCGCACAAACAAGAGGTCGATAAAGCCCTTGCACACACGATGCAGCGTTGCCAAGGCCTCGGAGTCCACGCCCTTACCATCGGCATTCAAGCCGAATTGTACTTCGGGCTTGTGCGCATTTTCTGGCAAATCCACCAACCGGAAAGGCTTCGCCGATTCGACAAATTGACCGCCCGCAATAACGGGAAGAGTTGCATGCAACGTGTTATAGAGATAACGGAGCGTTATTTCCATCCATTCGTCTTCGTGAGCCGCAAGCGGCAGCGATTCCGCATTGAATTCTTCCTTGATAATGTTCTTCAGCTTTGCCGAAACATTATTCAGCAAACCATCAAGCGAATCATCCGCACTGACAAAATTTTCAAATTCAGACTTTTCCAGGGTGTTGTGCAGCACGTTACCGATTTTTGCCCCGCGAGGATATTTCTCTTCGGCAAGCGAAAGCTGCTCAGGTTCGCTATTGGCGGAGCCCTCAACGACATTCGAAATCACTTCCGGATCGATTTCTTTCTGCTTCGACTTGGAATCATCAGAAGATGTTGGCGACGCGCCCTCTTTATCAGAACGATTCTGGTCAACCGTTTCTATCTCATCCTCTTCAGCCCTGCTGCCAGCACCGGGCTTGGCAACGCGCGAAGCAAGCGACGAGTATGAATACTGCAGAATCGCCTTGCCAGGAAGCGCCGACTGGAGGGAGGACATTGCAGACTTCTGCACGCCAACTTCATTCTGCAATTCTTCGTCAGTTTTAACATCTGAATAAGACTTCTTCAGAATTTTTTTGATTTCTTTATACTTGTCTTTTGGATCCCATTCGGTATCAGAATCCAATTCGTTAGCAACGGAGGCAACTTTTTCCATTGCATCTTTCAAGAACGAAAATTCAGGATACTTAATGTTTCCTTTTGAATCCGTTTCTGACCACTTCTTATATTGAGGAAGGACAAGAATCGACGATGCTCGAGTAAAATCAACATAGAACAAACGACGCCATTCTTCGAGTTCTTCATTTTTACGATTCTGTTTTGCAATATCACCAAAACCTATGTGCAGTTTTTTCTGTTCGTCGTGGTATAGATACGGCGCCGAAGCATTCTTGTTATAGCTCTTAAAACCGGCAACCGATATCACCACAGGGAATTCAAGTCCCTTGGAAGCATGAATCGTCATTACCTGAACGGCGTTAAAGTCGCTTCCCTTTTCTACGAGATCTCCATTTTCGTCATCTACAGACTCAGCATAATGAGCAAGTCCCTGCAAATGCCGCACAAGATCTTCAAGAGAACATTTGTGATTATACAAATAATCAACAGCATAGTTGCCAATCTGGCGCAAACGAGAAATTTCCTGAAGCCGGTCAACTTTCATCAGGCGTTCTTCTATCTTTGTATCCCTATAAATTCGTTCCTGCATCTCTGCATAGCGATGCTTAAGGGCGAGAGAACGCCATGTTGCAATGTAAAGTCTTTCTGGATTATTCGGCTTATCAAATTCTTCGCTTTCAACATAGTGCAATTCATCTAGGCCTGCACTAGAGTCTTTTCCACTATGTAATAAACGTTCAGAAACCAATTCCTTAAAGAAATCGGTAATAAGAGCTTCGCTTAAGAGTTTTCTATTCCACGAAGAAAAATCGGGAGCATCAATGGCTCGGAATACGGCAATCCATTCGGCACATTCCTTGCTTTTAAACAGGTTTCCTTCTTTATAGCGTAGATAAGGAATACCCACTTTGCGCATTTCGCCTTCAATGATTTCCATTTCACTACGGGATTTAGCAAGAACGGCGAAATCCTTAAAAGTGACATTTTTCAATTCTGTAGGATGATCTTTGGTAGGATTCTTTTTGTCAAAATCCTTGTCAAAGACCTGTAATCTGGTCCTACCGTCTTTTTCAACACTACACCAGTCAACAATTTTTGCAATAGCCGTTTTAGCAAAATCTTCCGGCGAGATTTCTCCACTAAGCCAAATGGGTTGCTTAATTTCCTCGTTCTTGTATAAAGGCGAAGCCTTTTTCTTGTCAACCAGAGGACCATCAGGCCATTTTGAAGGTACAAACTCTACAAGTTTGGGATCAAAATACGGTTCTTCAAAAAGAATATTGCATCCCTTAATGACATTATCTGTGGAACGGAAATTACAGGAAAGGTCGTTTCTATTGCGGATTTCCGTAGTTGCTGTCTTATAAACGTTAACATCGGCGCCCTGGAAACTATAAATTGATTGCTTCGGGTCACCCACCACAAAAAGCGAATGTTTGTCAACTGGCTTATCACATTCCTTCAAGAATACACGGCGGAAAATATCCCACTGTAGCTGGTTCGTATCTTGGAATTCGTCGATAATAGCGTATTGGTATTGCGCACGGAGTCTCGTTTTTAGAGAATTATCCGAAGACAATACAGCCTGATGAACAGACAAAATCATATCGTTAAACGACTGCAGCTTATTCTCGGCCTTGTACTTTTGCCATTCATCAAATAAATCGGGTAGATGTGAATAAATAAATTCTCTTAGAGGAACTTTTTCATTAAGCTCTTTTGTTATAAGGTCTTTTAGGCCTTTCCCCTTCGGATTAGCTAATGTGCCCAACCTGTCATATATGTAGCATAGGGCGTTTTTTAATTCTTCATTTGGGGCGTTGACTATTTTTTCACCGACATCACCCGGCGTGAAGTAGTTTTCACTTTCGCTTGTCCATTTTTTTAGTCTTTCAATCAATTCAGATACAACGAGATTTTCTACGGGTTCTATAACGTATTTTTGGACACCGTCAATTTTTTTCTTTGCGTATCGAATAGCTTCATATGGCTTATCTTTATACTTTTCTAAGCACTCAAAATTTGATTTGAATTTTGGGAATATCTTTAAGGCGTCGAAGTTGCATTTTTTCAAGAATTCTGCAGCATCTTCTTTACTAATGTAATCTCCTGCCCATTCCACTTTAACAGGAGCTAGAATTACAATTTCTTCACCACTGTCGTTTTTACCCTTGTACAAATTTACGGCGCTTACGAACAATTTCTTGATTTTTTCGATCAACGATGAAGTTTTATCAGCCGAGCGGAGCAATTTTTCAAATACTTCTTCAGCACCCCACTTGTCACGAATTAACTGTTCAACAAGGTCTTCAACAGCAGCATCATCTATCATTGTCATGTCAAAAGGACGCCCAGCATCGTAGGCATACTCTTTCAAGGCCTTTTGACAGAAAGAATGTATCGTAAAGATGGCCGCATTATCAACATCCTGATAAGCCTTTTGGAACAAAGACATATCTAGTTCCTCTTTAGGATAACCCTTGTCAATTTCACCTTTTTCAAGAACTTCACTGATTTTTTTTCGAATTCGATCCTTGAGTTCACCTGCAGCTTTCTCGGTATAGGTAACAATCAGAATCTTCTTGAGCGGGGTTCCCTCAGCAATCATCTTCGCCACCATCAACTGGATGGTGTAAGTTTTTCCCGTTCCTGCAGAAGCCTCTATATAAAGGCTTTTTTTTGTATCGAACGCATCTACTTTGAATTCATTTTTTCCAATCTCTGCCATACAAACCTCTACTTCTTCGCCTTCGTTTTCTTAGCGGTCGATTTTTCTGTTTTTGCTTCAGTACCTGATGCCGCCTTCTTTTTGGACGGAGCCTTATATTTTTCAATCTTTATAAGACCTCTCATAAAATCCTTAGCATCTGCCCATTCCTTTTCAAAGCCACTCTCTGTATACCCGACATCCGTCACAGGGTTGAACAGATTCTTCTTGTCAAAATATCCCCAAGCACCATATTCGCCCAAAAGTTTACTTCTAAAGGCGAATATGTCTCTGTCTTCTTTATCAGCATTAGCCTTAGGCCAATCCAACATTTCTGCCGGAACAGACTTACTGTAAGGCGACGCATTTTCACCAAAGGCATTTGCGTAAATTTCTTCTAGCTTTTTCTTGGCATCATCTGGAGTGAACGAGACCGTCGTTGTCGCAGGGCCACTCATAAAGGGATCACATGAATATATTGACACATTTATTGTCTGAGGATCCTTAATCTTCGGATCCTTTACACCCTTGTAGGCAATAAGGCACAGCGCTTTGATGTAAGACGAGATATATCTGTCAAGAGATAATTCCGTATTCTTTTTGTCCGTACTCGCAACTTCGATAATTTGAGTCGCTTTTTCTATTTCATCTGATTTCGCATCGCACCAGTCCAGTTTTCCAGACAGCAACCAATGCGAATCATCAGAACGAGTCATCATCATATCTTGAATTTTCGCGCCAAAGGACCAATCTTTCTTAAATATATATTTAGATTCATCTTCACTTTTTTGGGCAGGTCCAACCACATCATTATAGGTTCCAACCATCTGCTCCAAAATAAGATTTTCCTTGGTTTTCAGAATTTCTTCTTGCTTTTGACCAAAAACACCATCCGGCATTTTACCGCTGAGAACAAGGTCTTTCTGCAATTTTTCAATTTCTTTCTTTTCGTCTGAATTATCAGCCGACAAGGTTGCCGCAACCCTCTTTTTCAAAATAACACTTGTATCTAAATTATTAAAGTAAACCGGTTCAAAGACTTCCTTTTCTACATCTTCATCATCGTCTTCCATCAGCATTCGATTTACATGGAACTGGAATGGGTCTTTCAAGAATGATATGAGAGAGTGGAAAGTTACACGGTCCGGCAACTTTACAATCGGTTTTTTTGTCGATTCAGCTTCATTGACTTCGCTAGGCTCAGTAACTTTTTCTGAGGGTTTGCCGTCGTCTTCAAGCATCTTTTTATACGCCACATAATTCCGCAGGCTCTTCTGCGTCCAAAGCTCGTCATAGCCTCGGTCTTCATCAAGGGAAATAGGAATTTCTTTCCATTTAATCGAATTTCCCTTAGCGTCCTTCTCTGCGCCCGCTTCGATAAACTTGCGCAAATCGTTCACCACCGACGACGGGTAAAGTTCAGCATCTTTCTTGATGTCCTTGTTCACGTAGCTCAGGTGGAAGCTATCGCTTGTGCTCATGAGCTGGCAAAGGAAGGCATAGCGGTTCTTACCAATCGGAGAATCGTCACCGGGCCACGGGTAGCAAGACTTTCGCAAGTCGAGCGTATTGCGCAGCTTTGCGCCGGGGAAACTAGTGGCATCGGCACCGATGAAAAACAAGTGCTTAACGGGAATGGTCCTGTTCGGCACGAACTTCATGAAAGTAACGCCGTTGACAAACAGGTTTCCGCAGCTGTACTCCGTTCCTTGTGCTGCAAGCAACAGACTCTGCCTGACAAGATCCATCGAAATTTCAGACGCATTCGCAGAGAACTGACAGTAAAGCTGTTCAAGCGCCTCGGCAACACGCTTATAAACAATACCTTCGCTCTTCAATGTATCCGGCCTGCTCTGCATTCCAATCCATTCATCCAAACGCGCAGAAAGTTCGCTTAATTGCGAGCTGTCGATCTTATCGCGGCCAAATTCTATCCAGCGTTCAAGGGATTCAATGCATTCCACAAACCGGCAAAGCGAAGCCTTGTCTGAGCAGGCCATGTCGGCGTAAGGTCTGTAGTCTTTGCCACCAAACGAGACATCGTCCGCCGTCATCTGCGCAAGGAGCAGGCGTTTTACCACCTTGTCCCAGTCATCCTTCGTATCGCGCATGCGGTACGTATTCGTTTCGGCGACCCATTCCTGCCATGCATCGATTTCTTCATTCTTGATACCGCGGACATTCTGCACTACGGGATTGCGAACCAAAGCGAAAAAGTCCGGGCGCGTAATGCTCTTCTGCGCAAGAATCGAGAAAAGGTTACTGAGTGCATTTTCGGTAAGCGAAGCCTTGGCGGGCGAATCGACAATCGCAAAACGTACATGCAAGAACCCTTCTTCATCCTTGGGAGCCTTTACGGGTGTCTGATCGAAAACCATATTGATCGCGGTGCGGTATTCATCCAGGCAAGGCGACACTACAAGGATATCCTCGACACGGGCGCCATCACGCAACAGCTTGCATATCCGAGTATGCAAATTTTCAATTTCACGGATCTTGGTAGGTGCGGCAGTCACGTCAAGCGACCTGTCGGACACATCTTTTTCCATCACGCCGCTCAATTTTTCGCGATGGGCAATGGAATATTGCACTTTTTGCAAGAGCGTTTCTTGTGGCATTTCGGCTTTCTTACCATCTTCACCGACATATCCCTCAAAATCAAAATCGTAATCCGTTGCTTTACACCAAAGCTTTATATTATCGCGACCCGAGCGGCCCCAAGTGGCAAGCAAGTCGTTTTCTTGCGGCAATCCGCTTTCTTTAATATCATCAGGATCCGTATGCTCGTCATCACTGCTGAAATTGACTGCCATGTTTTCTTGAATCTCATCTATTCCGGCAGGATCGAATTCTCTCTCCTCTCCATTCTCGTCCTTGAAAGGTCCCCAAGTGCCATTCTTATTGGTCCAGCTCCGATGAGCATTACTGGAAACATCTTCCCAGAATTCCATACACGGGTTCTGGATGTAGGCATACACCTCATGCTGTTCAGCGTACTTCTGCAAGATTACGCGGTAGAACTGTCCCATGCCCGAAAGCCCGAAAATAAAGACAGGAAGAGGCTTGCCATCACTGCTCTTTGGTAATTTTTCCAGTTTAAAACCGTCTTCCTCGCAGGCTTTAAACAAATACGGGATTGTAACATACTCCCTATTTTCTTCTGTGCGTTCGGCCTCCTTTTTAAAGACCTGCGAGAGTAGGGAATCACCGCCATGCTTATGGAAGATTGCCGAGTAAAGCTTGCGCTGCCATTTTTCGCGATGTTCCAACGATTCCTTGGTTTCGGTAAAAAAGAGGCCTTTTTTCTCGTCTACACCTTCACACCACTTGTCCAGAAAGCCTTCTTTCCCGTCAACAAATCCTGCCGGACGGCTCGTCTCGTAATCAAGAAAGAGCGAGGCCATTTTTGACGCAAAGTCAAACAGGTGATTGTAATCCAGTTTTCCGTCCACTTCCAAGTAACGGGTCACTTCGTCGTCACCATCGTCGCAGAGCGTCTTGTAGTTATTGTCCTTTTCCAGATACGCAAGGATGACGTTCGTGAGCATTTCCGCCGTCAGTTTCTTTTGGGAATTGTCATTTCCCACCAGAATATCGAACAAGAACCTGTCAATGGTGCTCTTGTTCAAGTTGGCGAGAACGTCATTCTTTTTCATCCAGCGCAGGCGGAACCACTGTTCCAGTTTCGGGTCCGGGAAAATTACCACGGGCGCCTGGAACGGATCCGTCCAGAATTTAGAGATTCCTTTTATCATCTCGTCAGCGAGATGTTCCAGATTCAGGGCAAATTTAAGGTGTAGCATATTACGAATATATAAATGTTGAAGCTCTATAGACCCATTCTGCGCTCTTCACGGCCGTCCTTGTAGGTAACTTCGGACTTAAGCGCGTCGAGAACCGTCTCGGACGTGAGTTCGCTCACATCGTAAAAGCGGAGCGAACCATATGCCGCGTTGAAGTCGCCCGGGGTGAGCATCCGGATATTCCGTACCGCATCGGGCATTTCAAGGCTCGGGAAGAACGCCTTCCACATCTTCTCGATGCCCTCGGGCTTCAGGTAGCCGAACTTCACCTTCATGGTAAAGCGCCTGCGCGAAGCCGTGTCGAGTTCGCCTTCGAAGTTTGTCGCCGCGATGAAGATTCCCTTGAAATTTTCCATCTGCGTAAGCATCTCGTTCACCTGGGTCACTTCCCAGTTACGCGCGGCACCGCTGCGGTCACGAATCAGGCTGTCAGCCTCGTCGAGGAAAAGGATGGCCTTCGCCTTTTCCGCATCCTTGAACATCCTGCGGATAGCCTTCTCGGTTTCACCCACGTAACAGTTCAACAGATCGCTCGCCTTCTTGATGACAAGCTTGCGGTTGAGCGTCCTCGCCAGATGCTTCGCGAATTCCGTCTTGCCGGTACCCGGAGGACCGTAGAGCAGCATGTTCAGGCTATCGGGACGATCGCCTTCCTTCATTTCCTGCCACTTCGCATCGAAGGAGCTCATTACCTTCAGAACCTTCGGCATATCAGCATCGGTATTGATCGCTTCAAGCAGATAGCGGGGCGCACGACTTTCCTTGTCGCGGTTCACATATTCCATATCGAGATTCAGGAGTTCCGCCTGCGCCTCGGCGATGGTGCGAATGCTCTTGATGGGATCCACCTTGCAACCCGCCTCCAGCAACTTCTTGGTACCCACAATCGCCTGCGTGATGCCGCCGGCCGTAATCTGGAATTCTGCAGCAAACTGCTTCACCATTTCTTCCGGAACGAAAGATTTCGCATCTTGTTCGCTTACAACCGATTCCCAGACCTGTTCGCGCCTTTCCGCATCGGGGCGGTCGAAATGGATGGAATAGTCAAAGCGGCGCAAGGTGCTGTTCTCGATCCAGTTTACGGTATTCGAAATCCAGATAACGGGCACCTTGATCTGTTCCAGGAAGAAGTTCAGCGCACCCTTCTCGCAGCAGTTGAGAATCACGTCGGCCTCGTCGACCAGGAGGATTGCCTTCTTCTTCTGGTACTTGGTGGCGGCATAAAGAATGCTTCCCATGCGGCTGCGCACTACCGAATTCTCCTTGCTCTCGCGATGGGTGCCTTCGGTGCTGATGTTGGTAAGCACCAGCGGACGCTTGAGTTCCTTCGCGATAGCCTTCGCGAGTTCTGTCTTCCCGGTTCCTTCGACGCCGTAAAGAAACAGGTTCAGGCCTTCGCCCATCTTGTGATGCTTGAGCATATTGAAGGCGAGTTCCACCTTCGGATTCTTACGGCAAAGCTTCTTGTACGCAACGCAGTCTCCCTCGTAAACCCTGAAGTAAAGGCTATCGAGGTCATTACCCGAATGTCCGTCCAAGAACATCCCGACGCGCTTGGAAATATCGAGATCCTCGTCAAGGATCCCCATCTGCTTGAGTACGCCCTTGTTGGAGACTGTATTCTCGAAATCAACATCCGGGTAAAGCTGCGGGAAAATATCCGGAAGGGCGGCACCACGGAACCTTCGTGAACCAACCATCTCCAAAAGCGAGTTACACTGTTCCTTGTTGAAGAAAATCCACGAGAACATCATGATTTCCATTTCGTCGTCGCTCAGGTTGAACGCTTTCTGAACAATGTTCAAACGCCTGAAATAGCCGTCCTCGATGCATTCGTTCTCGCTAAGGAAATTTTCGAGTTCGCGGGACACACTTTCATAGAAAACCTTCTGCGAAGAAGTGTCGAAGATACCCTCGTTACACAGGTAATTCCTTACGAAATCTGTAATCTCCCGGATGGAGCATGACCTGTTGATGACATCGTTGAACCGCACCACCGCCAGTTCGCGCCTTTGGAAAGCGATGCTCCGTTCTTCGTCATCTTCGTCGCAGCGAAGCCGCTTCCCAGCATAATTCGCATTAGATTCCTGGACAAAGGACTTCTTTTCGGCAGCAGGCATGTTGGCCTCAACGGCATTGAGCAGCACAAAATGGTCCGTAAGGTCCATCAATACGCGAGAGGCGCGCTCTTTCGGGAAAATCGAGATGCAGTCGTCCGCATCGGGATAGCTCTTGCAGATTCGCATCATGCGGATCCAGTATTCATAACTTTTGAGCGTTATGAAGTCCAGAGAGAGTTTCTTGTTGGCACGACCCGCACGCAATGAGCGTAAAACACCCCTAAAATATTCCTTTTTCATAAATATCCTCTCCACTATATATCGTTACGCGGGCGAAAAATGTAAACCACCCACGCAAAATTTTTCAACTATTACAATATAGCATGGAGTCGCGACAAATAATGACGTTTACTGCATATCCTGAAATTCCCTCATTTTCAGTTCAGAAATCATCTTTTCTAGGCTGCAACGCTCGCACACCTTGCCGGAAACACCCGAAGTGAATGCCTGCGATACCGCCGCCTCTTCGCTGCCGAGAGCGTTTTGCACCGGACGGACATACTCGCCAAAGCTCCTGCTCCGGATTCCGTGAATCTCGTTCTTGCAATGAGGGCAGATGGCACCCGCGACAGACATTCCCGAAAGCGGCGAACCGCCGAAAGAGCGGATGTAGGCGGTATTACCGCAACTGCAATCCACCTTGTACGCCGCAGTCCCCCAAATCCCGAGAAGAGAGCCCAGCGTGATATGGAGCGTAACCGGGAAACCGGCGGCATAGAAAGTCCTTTGCATAGAAATCGGCCCGATGTAGGCTCCGCCACCACGCAATGCGTAATGCGCATCAACCCTTGCATAACGGGGCGTTTTCAGGATTTCGTCCCTATGCCGCATAATCAGGTCGAGGTTGTCGAACAGCAGCTTGCGCTTGCGCTCGTCACGCTCCTTCTTTATTTCGAGAATCCTTTGCGATTCCATATTGTCGATGACCTCGTCATCGCTCTCGATGTAGACCTTCGCATCCATGCGCTTGCTGAACAGCGCAAAACCTTCCTGTATTTTTACGGACATAACTATACCTCCTTGAGACGCAATTCCTGAATCAGCGTTTCGATGCCGCAGGGCGCATCATCGCCACGGAGCATATGCACCGGCTGCGTACGCGGGTTGCGGTGTTCGTCCTTCAGGTTTTCCTGATACTTTTCGTTCGCGATCTTCCACTTGTCCAAAAAATTCTCGACGAACATTGTGGCGTCTGCAGTAAAGGCGTCCGTAGCGACGTGATAATACGTCCAAGGCGAACGGTTTTTGATACCGTGGATTTCCTGCTTGCAGTGAGGGCAGAATGCCGAAGCGTAACTCGCTCCCGAACCAGGCGAGCCCCCGAACTTGTAGATGTACGCCGTGCCGCCGCAATCGCACTTGACCTGGAACTGTTCGTGTTCCCAGATTTTCAGGAGCGAGGCAAGCCTCAAGTTGACAATCACCCAGGAACTACCGAAAAGCAGCTCCCACCGGGTCGACGCCCTGGCAAAACCCACGAAGCCGCTCAACGCATAATGGACATCGATATCGGCATACCGAGGCGTCGCGAGAATTTCGCTCTTGTGGCGAAGAATCAAGTCAAGTTCCTGGTACAGCAACTTGCGCTTGCGATCCTGCCGCTTTTCAAGCCACCCGGAGTAAGCTTTTTGCTCCGATTCCTCCTGGTTAATGGCATCCGTCACGAGCGAGACACCTTCTTGCTGGCGCTTGCAGAACTGAGCGAACCCTTCCCTAACGATTTGGGACATAAAAATCTCCTTTTTTTCGTGTTTTTTACCGATTTTGGCCATTTTCGGCGGCTTTCGGTTGTAATTTATGCATATATACCAATATACGCATAAATATTATCGAAAAACAAGGAGGAAATGTAAAGCGTTTGTCAAATTTTTTTACCACCAAGCTTTCATTCGTCAAAAAAGCACTTGTCAAGCAATTCCTTCAAATCGGGATCGATTTTCGAATTATTCTCCGCTTCGGCGGCCCTTCTGGCCCCATCCAGTTTCTCGTACCACTCGGGGAGTTCCATTTCCAAATCCAGGACGGAGCCATCGAACATGCCTATCACGGAGTTCGCTTCCGACAGTCCCCACCCGCTTATATCGCCACGGAACATGGAACGCGCAAACATGTGGTCCAGCGTCGCACCATTCGCGATCTTCCAGCCCGAAATGTCGCCGTTGAATTCCGAGCATTCGAACATCTGCGGCATGAAGGTAACGGCAGAAACATCCCAGCGGCTAATGTCGCCATTGAACCTCGAACAGCCGAACATCGAATACATATCCTTCACCTTCGATACGTTCCACTTGCTTATATCTCCGTTGAATTTGGAACCATAGAACATAATTGACATGTTCTCGACGTTGGATACGTCCCATTGCGAGATGTCGCCGTTGAAAACTGAATCGGCAAACAAGCCCGACATGTCCTCCACATTCGAGACATCCCACTTGCTTATGTCCCCGTTAAAGTCGGAGCCGCAGAACAGGTTCGACATGTTCGTCACGTGCGAGACGTTCCACCGCGAAACATCCCCGTTGAACCTGTGGTTCGGATACGAGAACACGCCGCTCAAATCCTCAAGATATGAGACGTTTATAAAGTTCAGGTCGCAATTCGGGCCCTTCTCTTCGATACACTCGTGGACAATCAGCTTCAAATGCTGAAGATTGAAAGGAATAATTGCTTTCATACCAAAATCTCCATTATCAAAAACATCCCCCACAATTCAAGCAGGGCATCTTATGTAATGTATATTTTCTATACGACATATACAGTCGCATAGAAAAACATTTTTTTTGGTGTGAAAAAGAGGATATTACCCGTACGTTTCCGTCAGGTATTCCGCGAAGTCCTTGAGGCGCCTACGCAGCGAGGCGGGCTTTATCACACGCGCGACGTTCGAGAACGATACGACCCAGTTGAACAGCAGTTGATTGATTTCCGCCTTCAGCTTCACGTTAATCATGCCGTTCTTCGCCTTGCCGATTTTCATGGAGCGGTTGAACGGGTTCTCTTCGAGGTAGAGTAGCGCCTGGCTCTCGAACTCGATTTCAACTTCCTCGAGTTTGGGCTCCTGACCGCTCATGAACGCCGCGTCCGAAGTCACCTGCCGGCGCAGCTTGTCGAGCACCTTCGGCTTTTCCACGAAGGTCTCCTTCGTGAGCTTGACGCTCTTGATTCTCCTGAACTTGAGCGTGTACGTGGAATCCGTGTACTTCTCGGATTCGCAGCCCACGTAGAGTTCGCCTTCGTAGATGATAATCATCAGCGGGATGCGCTTGGACACCTTCTCGGAATTGGCGGTATCGCGGTAGGTCACCTCGATTTTGCGGTGGTCGTGGATGGCCTGCAGAATAAGGCGAATCTTCTCGCTCGCGTCTTCCTCGAACGAGGGCGGCGTGCCCATGAAGAGGATTTTCGTGTTCAGGTCGCCACCGAGTTGCCGCAGCGATTTCTGTTCGCGGGCGGGCAGGCTCTTCTCGATGCGTTCCAGGAGCTGCGTGATAATCTCGCTAGTCGCGGGGTAGATGTTCGCGATGCGCTTCAGGAACACGAAGTGCAGCATCGTATTCTCGAAATTCGGGAACAGGAGCCTCTCGGCATTGTGCAACGCCGAGCGGTAAACGGCAGTACGCCCCTCGTTCTCGACTGCAATGTAGCGGCCGCCGTCCATCTCCGCAAGGAACCGCATGTCGCGCTGGACGTTACGGCGTTCCTCGTCGGGAATGTTGAATGATGCCATCAGGTCGCTCACGGTGAATTTCTTGTCGGGATTCGAAATCACCTTCGCAAAGAGCTGCACCGTCCTTTCGCCGCGGGTCATGTCTGCCATATGTACTCCTGGATATATCCTCCTTAAATATAAACAAAAAGAACTATTTGGGGAATTTCGCAACTTCTGTGTCTTTAATCCATTGTATGCCGGGGCCGTAACTCTTGATATTCACGGCATAGGGGGCCTGTTCCAGCAGCTGCTCGATTTGCTTGACGACATTCAGGATTCCGGGAATCTTGTTTGCGAAATTATTCTGGCTCAAGGTAATTTCCACCATCTTGTGCTTCTTCATCTTGACACGCAGAATGTAGCCATCCGGAGGTCCACTGCTGCGCCAGCCCTTGTACGCACGTTGCAAGTTCCACTCATAGCCAGACTGCGACATTATCTGCGGAACGATAGCCTCGATGCTCTGGGACGCCATCTCGGCAAGTTTTTTCTGTTTAATTTCCTCTGTCATTTTTGCCTCCGCAATTCCTTCAGCTTCTTTCTCATATTCCGGGTACTTCTCGAGAAAGGCGCGAATGTCTTCGAGCGAGGCAAGGATATCCACGTCCCGGATTTCTTCCGACATCACGTGTACGCGATCGCCCTTGGGCAGGCCAATCCTACTTTGAAAAAACACATGCCCTATTCCCGTCACAAAATTGACGGAAAGCGCAATGCACATTTTCGACCGATCCCTCCACGCCTTGGGTCTAAACTCAATACTGACACACGAGCTCCTAAGGCGCCTGATTACCTCATTAGAATAATCCTTGACACCATTGGCAAAGACGGTCATCTTGAAGGCCGCCATCTTGTAGTCTCTGCAGAACGGATCTTTTCCGTTATCGTGCGACTTGCCGAGCCCCATGGTAAGACCGCGCCAATACTCGTCCATCAGGCTGTGATACGAGGATTCAAGAAGTTTCTTTGAGTCCATCATTCGCTCCTCGGTATATAGGTGACGCGGTTGCGTTTCATCTTGCGGATCCACTCGCCGTTAGCCTCGTAGCTCTGCTTGCTGCATAGCACCCACAGCACGTCGATGGGGCGCTTGGTATTGAATACCGGAGGCGGGGCGTAGCCATCGGTAAAGTAGATGAGTCCATCGTATTCGGGATGTTCGCAGTAGTAGTCGGCGGCAGGCTGGAACCACGTACCGCCGCGCCCCAGGATTTTTACTGTTCTACGGGCTTTCTTGAACGGTTCAATTTCTCCTTGGATTGCAGCATCAAACTGGAGCACGTCCAGCTTTTCGATGCCGTATTTGAAAAGGCGGTTGATGACCGAGAAGAAAAACTCCAAACTCTTGTCGGTGACAGAACCGCTCACGTCTACCGCGATAAGCAAGTTCGTCGAAAGCTCGTAGCGGCTACCCATCGCGTCGAAACCGGAACGACGATTGGGACGCATACGCGTGAGGTGGCGCCTGCTCGAAATCACCGAGGTCTTGAAAAGGCTCAGCATCTTGCGATAGTCCATGTCGACTTTCATGCTCGCCTTGATAAGGCCCTGCAACTTTCCCGGAATAGTGCCCCACGTGTTACTCGCCTGCGCGACTTCGATAAACCCGTTTATGTCACAACAGGCCGCCTCGTCTTCGTCCCACAATTCCGATACCTGGGTATCTCGGTCCGCATGCGACTGCCCACCTTTCCCAGACTTATTGGCTCCACCATTCCCGCCGGAACCGCCCTGCGAGTTACTAGACGCGCCGCCTCCGCCACTTTCGCCATCCTGTCCGTTGTTGCCGCCTCCGTTTTCTCCTTGCTCGTCTTCTCCCTGCCCGGTGCCGCCATCCGTCTGCTGCGGCTCACCAGCCGATCCTCCAGCCGGCATTGACTTCTGCTTGAGCAGGTTGTAGTACTCTTCGAAACACAGCCCGCGAGGGAGCTTCAGTTCCGTGCCGCTCATCTGTTTCTTCACTTCACGCGAAACATCGTACACGTCGGCAATCGTGATATTGCTCGCACAGGTCAGCAAACTTTTCACGGCAAAAGGAGGCTGCCGCTGGTAAGGGTGTTTGAGCAATATGCGGAACATTTCGACCTTCAGGTATTCCGTCAGGACATCGTCCGCAAACTTGTCCAGAACTTTTGGAGAAAATTCAACTTTCATGTTGCCGGTTCTCATCGGCACGTCGATGGCATTGTTCTCCACGAATTCGTGACTGCAGTAAACAGCAAACAGCAGCGGCTCCGTCAGGAACCACCGCTCGCCAATCTTCTTTATCCTGTCCAAGGCGATCATATCGACCTGACGAACTCCGTAATCTTCTTATACAGTTCGGGGCACTTCATGATGACGAACGTCATGGTGGCAGGATAAAGCGAGGAGGAATACAGGTTCGCGAAATGAGCCTGCGCCTCGCGGAACTTCTCGCCCGAGAGGTAATCGAAATAGGCGGCAAAGTTCGCCGTCACCTTCGCGGCATCCTTCTCCTCGTAGCCATTCGTCTCGATAAAGCGGAATACGGATTCGTTCACGGAGGCAAGTTCCGGCGTAGAACACCTTTTGAGTGCCGTCTTCTGCTTCGCGAAATCGCCAAGCAGGATTTCCCTCGCGCTGGGGAGCTTCTTCTGGTTTATCGTCGCGAAGAACTTGGATGCGGCAGGCATTCCGATGATGCCCGCAATGACCGTCTTCAGGAGCGGCGTAACCTCGTTCGTCTGCAAAACCTTCGATACGCGTTCCCACCCGCGGCGGTCGGGCGATTTTTCGAGCCCCTGGTCCTCGCGGGTAAAGGCGGCACCATCAAGCATTTCCGGATATTCCGAGATGAAGTCGATTACGCGGGAATCGAGCCCCGCTTTAGATGCCCACAGGAGCCATTCCTGCGCGGTAGGCTTGAATTCGTAGATGTTGAATCGACTCACGAGTGCCGGATCCAAATCCGTCAGCTGGTATTCCTCGCCGTCGTTCACCGCGCTAATCACGCGCGAGCCCTCGGGCAACTTGCGGCCCGCGAGCGTGCGGTTGAGCGTCAGGTCCATGATTGTCTGCAGCACCTCGGGGCGGGCTCTGTTCAGTTCGTCCAGGAAAAGGACCACGGGCTTGCCGTCCGTCGGGAACCAGTAAGGCGGCATGAACAGCGTCTTGCCGCTCATCTCATCGAGCCGTGGGAGGCCTATCAGGTCGCCGGGGTCGCTCATCTGCCCCAAAAACAGGATCACCACACGCTCGCCATGTGCCGTAAAGAACTTCTCCAGGATCTGCGACTTGCCGATTCCGTGTTTGCCCGTGAGCATTATGTTCTGCGATGCGGGAGTCGCAGCCAAGAGGTTTTCCAGTTCCCGCGCATTTATGCGTACTGCCATATAACGTTCTCCACTATATCGTTATCGAAATTTGTATCGGAAATGTCAAGTTGTTAAATAAATTTTCCATTTGTACGATTACCGCCGGCAGTGCAGCAATTCTCTGGGCAAAATTCCTGGCATTGAGCACCACTCCAATTAGAATTCCGGGTGCGAAAATTTTGAGCAGATACTCATGTTCCCGTTCTGTCAAGGACCACCCGTACCCCATCGGTTTCAGCACCTGCGAAACGCTCGCCCTGATACTGCTCTCCGTCATCTTTTCAATTTTTAGCTTTTTTTCGTATTCGAGCCTCTTTTTTTCGAGTTTTTCCGTATATTCTGGGAATTTCTCGATGAACTCCTCGAAATTCTTTATACTCTTTGGAAGGTCGCAGTAATCGACCCTGAGGGAAAAAGGGTTCACATCTTTGGACTGGAATCGCACATAATGCGTCGAAGCGTTCTGGATGAATTCGACGGAAGTCTCTCCCGCATCCCATCTCCTAATAATCCGGATTTCACCGATTTTGTTGCCCGGCTCGAAGAAATCGTTTGTACTCCTTTCCGTTCGCTGGACAATACATTCACATTCCGGATGCCGGCTCTTCATGTCATTATATGCGCAAAGCATCTCCCCCTCGGAAGGGGAATACCCGTATTCACCGGGAACCAGGATTGCGTTGACCAGGTCATCCCAGAATGTACGGGCAATCTGCTCAAATGATCGACTTTTTGAGAGTTTAATGGTCATATTAACATTTCGTGTAAGTCTAAAGCATTATATCGTAATTAAGGTAAAAGCACCTCAAGTCCATATTCACAATGTCGCTGTACGAATACAGGCTCCAATGACATTCGTCCATCAAGTGGCATAAAAATACGGTCATTCCGTTTTTTACGAAGTAATCGTAATTCAGCCATTTTCCCCAGGCTTCAAAGATGCAGTTCTCGTCACGCGGATCTTCCGGTTCTTGACCGTCACCAAAGGAGAACCAGTCGAGCAGTTTGAAGTTTGCATAATATTGCAACATTCTGCACGGCCAATCGTATTTACGCTCATGTTCTTCGTCGTCAATGTACATCTCGTCATAATCGATTTCGCCCTCGACCTGATAGTCCTTATAAACATTGTGCCCTTGCGCAATGAGGCCGTCAAGATCCCGCTTGATTTCAACGAACTTCTGGTACATTTCGTATTCCAGCTTGCGAATGTGCTGGTCGAGCCGAATCAACTTGTCGAGATTTTCTTCAGTCCAGATGAATTCCGCATTCAGTTTGCGCCGACGGTCATAAAGAAATTCAAAATTCACCGATGCGTAATGCAGTTCGTGTTCTTCATAAAACACATGATCATCCTGTTCGATTCTGCAGGATTTCTTCATCTTCTCGAGTTTTTCCAAGCCGCCCTCGACGTCCTTGTAGAAGTTTTCAAGGACTTCCCATTTGACAGGGAATGCGATTCTCATTAAATGATCATTCATAGCAATGCCCTCAAGTAATCTGTGTCATTTCTGCGATATCCAAGCAGCGATAAAGTGTGTTTTGGTAACTGCCCTCAAAATGGCAGTGATAATGCCCATAAAACCACGAGGCTGGTTTGACATGCGACAGAACATAATCCAAGTACTTGCGCGATTCGACAATCTTCAGAAAGGTTTCGTTGCGCATATAATCAGCCTGCATAAGGAGCGGATCAAATGAAAGCGGAGCCTCGTGCGACACAACAATATTGGCAGTTTCGGGGAGACCCTCGGCAAACTGCATGGGAGCCTCATCCGGCCACCAGACGCGTTTGGAAGAGCCGAACTTGATTAAGGAATCGTTTATCATTCGCCGCGACTTGCGGCTCAATGGGTCAACCAAATCAATGTCGGCAGAGACTGCTCCA
This sequence comes from uncultured Fibrobacter sp., assembly GCA_946408125.1. GTDB lineage: Bacteria > Fibrobacterota > Fibrobacteria > Fibrobacterales > Fibrobacteraceae > Fibrobacter. Next base: position 91,983 of record CAMJQW010000002.1, on the reverse strand, counting down.
CCGATAGTGTAAATCTTCTTGCCGCAAAGTTCGATTATGTGATGGTCCGGCAAAAAATGCAGTCGGTCAAAATCGTGCCTTCCATCGAAAAATGCGGGGTCATCGTGATTGCCGCGAATCGTGTATATGCAAATATCATTTTTCTCAAGCGTGGCACGAACCTTTCCATAGGCAACATCCATCGATTTCGGGCGACCGAAACCCACTCCAAAATCACCGACAACCAGGACATCAGCGCACGATATTCCGCAGTTCACCGCATTTCGGACAAGCCCGGACAATTCGCCGTGAATGTCCCCGCAAATCCACAACTGTCTTTTTGTGTACTTTTCGCCAACCATACTCTGTCATCCCCGCGCAGGCGGGGATCTCCTTTCATTATCCCATCAAGTTCACCACGATTTTCACCATCGTTTCCATGTCTTCGGGGCGGCTCTCGGCTATCATCAGCGTCATGGTCACGAGCGTCGCGTCGGCAATTCGCTTGGAACCGTCATCCTTGTACAAGATACCGTTATTCAGCAAGAACCACAGGAAGAGAGTTGCCGCAATGCGTTTGTTGCCGTCGCTGAACGAATGGTTCTTCGTGACGAGATAGAGGAGCATCGCTGCTTTCTGCTCGACACTCGGGTAAAGCTCTGCGCCGCCAAACGTCTGGTAAATCTGCCCGATGCTACTTTTGAAAGACTCATCTTTCTCGTGCGCAAACAGTTCGCTACCGCCGAACTTTTTCTTGAGCCCCTGAATCGCCGCCATCGCGTTCTCGTAAGTCGCATGGAACTTTTCTACGGCAGCGCACTTGCGCAGCGTAAGCCTCTGGTGATCGTAATCGTCAAGCGTATCAAGCGCAAAGGCGTAATCCGTCACCACGTCAACCAACGACCGCGTATCAATATCTTTTTCATTCTGCATATTGCCTCCGTTAGGCAATATAATTTCACTATGCGACAACTACTGTCGCATTGGAGATGCCCTAAAACACAATTTTTAAAGGAAAAGTGCTGTTTAGCTTGTTTTGGGAGTATATTTATGAATGATAAAACGTATTTGCCGCAATTGCACGGCAAAAGGAGTTGAAAAATGAGAAAAATCGATTGGAAAAGAATTGATTGGGGAAAAATTGAAGGCGGAGTCAAGCTCTATAATACAATTAATGGAAATATAAATCCTCTAGATAAGGAGAATTTCCAAAAAAAATTCTCTTACTTTTATAAAGTAAGAAGGAATCAAACGTGGAAAAAAGAATTTTTCCAAACATTTTATAAATTTCATAAATCCTCGAAAGAACCGCAGTTTGAAGATATTCTAAATGATTTAAGGGACAAAACAAAAAGGATGGAAGCATCTTTCGCAAGTAAAATGCTTCACACACTAAATCCTAAAATGCCTATTTGGGATAGCATTGTCGTTATTCATCAGTTGGGAATTAAAGTTCCCGTAAAAAAGAACAATGCAACGGATAAAGACGAAAAAAAAAGAATGAATAAAATTATCGCCATTTATGAACAATTACGCAACGGATACGATAGTTTTATTAATACCGATCAGGGAAAAATTATCATTACAGAATTCGACAAGCATAATCCAGAGACAAAAATTGAAAATATTAAAAAGATAGACTTTATCCTTTGGGCATCCGGGAAAAATCCAATTCTTACCGAATCTGAGCAAAACCTTTTTAAATTAAAGAAAGAAGCTTAATTATTGCTAAGTTTTCTGTAATCCGGCATGGGTAAGTCGTATGGCAGAGTGCGACTTTCATCAACACCCTCAACTTCATTGTTGAACGCAAAGATTGCTGCCTGCCATACATTATGGACATCCTCATTGCGTTCCTTTGGCGATTTTAAGAAATTGCACAAGATTTCTTTCTCGCGGTCATTCAGAACCCAGATAGATTTGTTATACGATGCGCCCAATTCATATTTCGGCTCCAAGAAGGATATTCGCGCGCACTTGGTCGCAAGCCCTGGGCGCCAGTGATTGTATAGCACGAAATATGATTTCTTTTGCGGGCCCATATCAACAAATGCACGAATATTGAGATAAAGTTCCTCGCTCCAAGTTGCGCCACACGAAATCATATTGAATTCCTTGATCTGCAACTTTCCATCAGGCGAATAGACGTTCATCTTGCGCTCGGATTGGTATTCCAAATCGTCATTCAGCGGAAGGAACTGGATGGAATAGCAATAAACGGGGCAATAGAAATTGCCGTTTCTCACGAAATCCTTCATCTGCTTCTTGGCGTCACGTAACTTTGTCCAGATTCCAAGATCGTGCTGGACCTTTTCACCGTCAACACCATTCGGAAGGATCGTTGCCACCAACTGGTAAACATATGTTAGATACATAAGACCTCACTTTTTCTTTATCGCTTCCTGTTTATCCTTTTCCCTTTCGCGCAAGTATTCCTCATCTTCTTTTTGCAAAGTTCGCAGGCACTTGCGAAGTTGTAGTGCATATTTCTTGGGTACCGGCAGCGAAGGGGGCATCACATCAACCACGGCGGGGTGAAAATGTCCAAAGCCAATTTCACCATTTTCCGCAACTTCATAAGAAACAGTAGTATAGCCATCATCAGTGCTATCGGGGTGAATCCAAGCGATATTTGAGCCCAAGCGCTTGGTATATCTTGACCAGATTCTTTTCATCCGCTTCTTTGTAGCGGGCAAGTCCCAAACAATTCCCAACTCCACAAAGTCCTTTCGCACAATCTCAACGATATCCCCTTCTTTGAGGAGAATTGTTCTCAAATCGCGCCCGTAAAAGCACGTATCGCCCAATTCATAGTTCTTACCATCATATTGCCGGATAGTTGAGACATTGCTCATTTGCCAAAGTGAGCCGTCCTTTAGATAACGCCGAATCGTCAAGTAATCCCTGGCATATATCATGCATTCTTGAGGTTTTTCCAAGATTTCAAAGCTGTATAGGCCTTCCCGCTTTTCGGCGGCAATTTTCTTAACGCGCGCTTCCGCCGCATGCAAGGTCTGAAAATAACCTACTTCCGTGCTCATTATGTCAATTCCAGGACGGGCATATCCCTCGCGCTTCATCTCCTCCTTGTCAATCCGATACGCAATCTTTTCGTCATAATAGCGATACACATAGACTTGCAAGATGAAAACGCTCTTGAATTTGGTTTTAGACTGACTTCTGCGATCTTCGTATTTCATAAGACCTCCTTGACAATTATGCGAACTCACCTTTTCATAGATTTCATTAAAGCCTTGATTTGCTTATCACTCATCTTCGATACAGGTTTAGAACTCGGCTCTGTTTTTTGCGACGCAAAATCCACAAGATTCCTTGGCCCCTTCACGAAGGTTTTCGGGAAATCCAAAGTATTTGCAGCAACAATTCCAGCCTCGTTCACGAGATATTTTTTTAGCCGTTCAAACCAGTCGGGGTTCTTCATGTTGAATACCTTCGCGCCTTTGCGCGTCGCCATCTCGATGGATTGCCCTGTGCCGCCCGTTTCCCTGGAGCGAGTCTCGTGGGATTCGCAGCCGTCTTTGGTATAGCACACCACAAAATCGACCGTATTGTCAAGGTTGCACCCGAAAATCTGGTTCGTGTTCCGGGCGTACAAATCAAGCGCATGCCCCTGCAAGCGCTCATGTGCAGGGTGCAGTTCCTGCGCGATAGCTCGGGTCGTTTCCGTCGCATCTGCAGGAGTGAAGATGTTCTTGCGGGCCGGCGACTTTACACCATATTCAAAAGCCGCATCGGCCCCCTTAGCGCCGCCACTGTTCAACGTGTAACCAAACTTTTCAAGTTCGCCCGCAATCCACGCCATCACGTTTTCCACGGGCTCACTGGTGTTCGGTTCGCGAAAGCCGCCCAAGTCACGATGCCCGATGCCTGCGTAAGTCTTGCTGTTGCCCGTCGCTACGGGCAAATCCTTGAATTTTATCATGTCAATATCCTTTTCCCGTAAATATAAATCGCACATGCGACAAATACTGCCGCAAAAAAATTTCATTTCAAGTCCAGGACTGGGCTGAGGGCGGCGCCCCAATAGTACACGGCACGCATAAAGCTCCCCAGCCGCTTTGGAACGCTCGCATTTATGGGGAAATATTCCTTCTCGTTCAAGGCTTCTACGCTGTAGTATTTACCCTTGTCGTAGCAGAGCACTTCGTTGCAACGGCTACACGCAAGGGAATCGTGAACACTTTCGTAACGACATTCGGCATATTGAACGGAAGTTCATCAAGTGTTGTAAACAGTGAAGTGGTGCTAGACGATTTGTTTGCGTAAAACAATTCATTGTAATTATTCTAATTGTCGGAATCTTCTTCCGGCGTCATTGCGAAATCCCTGTAAACGCCCTTCGATTCGTCCTCGTCGATGTCGCGGAATTCCAAATACTCCGAGAAAAATTTTAAAAGAACTTCCTTCTTCTCCACGTAGAGTTTGGCCAGACGCTTGTCCTCGTCCCGGTGCGTGCGCACATAGCGCCTGTCCAGAATCCAGACAGAATCTGCCTGCTGTGCGGCAAGGCCGATTTCGTGCAGTTCTTCCAGCTTCGGGTGGCCGGCACCCATCTCGTTGTGGCGGCTGAGCATCGCGGTGACGATGATGGGAATGCGGAGTTCGTAGGCGAGGGTTTTCAACTCGCGGGCGACATTCTCCAGCTTTTCTTCGCGGGTTTCGCCCTTGTCAGACATCACCAGCTGCAGGTAGTCGACAATGACGAGATCGAGTTTCTTTTCCTTGTTCATCTCGCGCACCGTATCCACGAGTTCCGCAATGTTCCAGTCGCAGCGTTCGTCAACAAACAGCGGGGCATCCCTGACAATTCGGGCGGTTGCTGCGATTCGGTCCTTCTCGGCGGAGGTCACCTTGTTGTTCCGCAGGGCCGAGACTTTCACATGCGCACGCGAACAAACTAGGCTCTGTGCAGAAAATGCACCGCCCGTTTCCATGCAGAAGAATGCAACACGCCTATGGCAATCGATAGACATGTTCCCCGCAATATTGAAAGCGAGCGTAGATTTCCCTACGCCGGGCCGCGCTGCCAATAGGATTAAGCCGCCCTTCTTGACCATTTCATCCACAAAACCTGCAATAGTGGTCATATTTTCTCCACTCGTAAAAGTTTTTCTGTGGATAAATGTATAAACGCAATGCGACAACTGATGACGCATGAATTTTACGGCCAGCTAAAGATTACTCCGGGAGGATTTTCGTACACGAGGCCATTGTATCACTTGGGGAGTTTCCCCTTCTTCTCCAGCGCCGATTGCAAAAGATTTTGCATTTTCGGGAATTTCGGCCTTTTATACGGTCATTTACGGCAAAAATTCGTCCAGGTATGCATCCTTCAGCACGTCATCGTGCGAGTCGATAATCCGCTTGAGTTCGGGAATCACGGATTCCACGGAACTCGCGTTCGTCAGCGATTCGCCGACAGCGAGCAAGGCCTCGTCGTGGGTCGTTTTGTAGAGCAGGTCGACAAGTTCCCGGGCGCTGGAACTATCGAGCGAAAGACCCTCGGAATGCAATTCGGGACCGCCCGTCTCAAAATACCCAAAAAGTGAATCTGCCGAACAACCTGGACTCTCGTCGCGTTCCCACATGGTAACGATGCGGCAAACCTCCCTACCGTCAGGCCGCACACCCATGAACTCACGTTTCCAATACGTGACGTCTAGTTCCATCTCGTTCCCGCAATGCGGACAGACGCCCGAGCGAGCCACACCAGACCTCACCTTATAAAAGTTCAATTGCTCGTCGCCGGCAATTTCCGTGAAACTCCCATCAATTTCGCAAGATTCCCCACATTCGGAACATGTGACCCCCACATCTTGCAGCCAACTTGTGGGAAAGTTCTTGTCTATTTCCATAGATTACTCCTTTACTGTATTTTTTTGATTACGATAAATATTTTTCCCTAGAACGGGAGATCGTTTGCGGATTCATTCTTCGCCTGTTTGAGTCCGCGACGGAGTGCCGTCGCGTACTTTTTCTGGACAGGGAACGAGGGCGGGAGCAAATCTACGGCATTACAGTATACGGTATGGTATTTATCAGATTCTTCATCGAGAACGTTGTACGTAACCACGAAATAGGCATTATCTGATTTCTCAAAACTCAGGACAATGCCAAGTTCGGAATGCTCGTCATAGGGAATCTCGACGAAATCGCCTTCCTTGAAAACCGGGTTCTTGCCACTGACCGCACGCCAAGGCGAACCGTCTTTTAGGTAGCGCCGAACTTTGCAGTCAAAAATATTGACAAGATGGTTCTGCGGCATTTCCTTCACGACGAATCCATAAGTTTCGACAAGCATTTCTTCGGCCATCTCCTTGATGCACTTTTCGGCATCACGCAATGTCTCGAAATACCCGACTTCTCTTTTCCAGGTAAGAAAACACGGGCCTGCGCACTGGCAGTACCTTTCCTTATGGAGCTGGTATGCGGGCCTTTCACAGGGAGCGAACTCGTAAACCTCTAGGATGAAAATACTTTTTGTTTGTTCTGCTTGTTTTTTCATGGTGATGCCTTGACTTATAAGGCAAATATACAACGGGAATGCGACAATTAAAGACGCATATTGCGTTGGTTGCTTTAAATCAAAAAAAATAGAAGGAATGTTCTTTTCCGAAATTTGAGTGTATATTTATGGAAACGACAATTGGCTTGATAAAGCTAAAGGAGAAAAAGATGGGTGATATTTCCTCACGCTTGAATGTTTTGATCCGACTTTTTATAGATCCCCAAAATGTAAAAAATGAATTGGACCCTTATCCAGACCTCAAAAGCAGGTATCCAGAATTCATAGAGAAACATGAAAAACTATTTAAAACAAGTATTCTTGGTAAAAAAGATTCCATGGAGTGTGCAATTTATAACGAATTTTCGTTACAACATGAGCTGGGTATTTTTTTGAGAAAAGAACTAGAACCATTTGGATTTAAAGTCCAGTTTGAGAGAAACATCGAAAAATTTTTTCAAATTCCTGCAAACCTTAGTGGGAAAGAAAGAACAGATTGGATAAAAGCGGAACAAAAAAAATTTTGCAAACACGAAATGGACATACTCATTTTTAAAACCTTTGACCTAGATTCGGAAAAGTATGCGATAGAATTGAAGTATCCCAAAAACGGACAATACCCAGAGCAGATGTATTCTTTCATAAAAGATATTAAGTTTATGGAACAAGTTAACGAAAAATTCAACATCAAAACATTTGTTCTCACACTTGTCGATGATAAAACATATTATACGAAAACAGGAAAGGAAAAAGACAAAAGTATATACTGGTATTTTAGGAGCGAAAACGACACGGAAAAAAGTGAAACAATAACGGCAAAACAAGATATTGAAAAAAATACTACAATTCAAAAACCTACAGGAAATAAAGCGAAAAATGATAATGAAAGTGATGAAAAATGGTTGGAAATAAAACTAGATAACTCATACAAAAAAGTCGAATGGAAAAGTATTTTAAACTCTGATTTAAAAAACTATAGATACTATTTTTTTGAAATACCACCGAAGAAAAAATAAAGGAATCCCCCTCCCTTATTCCTTTTTTCATGGTTACTCCTTCACGTATTCCGTGCCTTTGATCCAGCGGGTACCCGGGCCGTAATTCAAGACGTTCGGCAAAGTTTTTGTTTTAAACTTTCTTGGCAAACATCACTTTGGACATTTTTATATTCATAATCACTCTGCATGCTTCAATCTAATCAACGAATGCGACAAATACCGCCATTTACGTTCGTGAATACACAGATTCGTCATATTCCTTCATTTTCAGTTCGTTGACCATAGTTTCGAGAGTGCACGGCTTGCCGTCGCCGTGGGTTTGTCAGATTTTGGAAATCTAACCCAAAGAGCCCTTATTTAATTGTCCTTCTCGAATTCCAGGATGTCCGCCTGGAGCGTGACATCGTCCGGGAAGTAATTCTGGGCGGTGCGGAGGAGGCGCAAAGCCTCATCATCGCGCTTTTGCGCATGGGCATCGTAGGCCATGTTCTTGAAGCCGAATACGGATTCCGCATTTCCCTGCTTGGCGGCCATTTCGTAGGCCGATTCGGCACGGTCGTAGAACTTCGCATCATACGCAAGGTTCCCGAGGAAAATCGCGGCATCGCTAAAATCGGGCTTGATTTGCAAGAGGTTGTTGAGGATATCCATCGCGACAAAAGGCTTGTCGTCTTCGGCAAGCACATCCGCAAGCTTGTACATCGTGGCGGCATCATCGGGCCGCACGCCCAGCGCTTCGCGGTAAGCGCCCGCGCTCTCTTCGAATTGCTTGTTCAGACGGTAGACATCGCCCAGGTACACCAGGAAATCGATTTCTTCGGGATGCGCCGCATAGCCTTCGCGGATCACGCTCACGGCACGTTCGAAATCATTGAGCGCAATATTCGCTTCCGAAAGCTGGTAGACAATACTGATGTCTTCCTTGTCAAGCCGGTATGCATTCTCGATCGCACGCAGGGCGCCGACCCCGTCGCCGGTTTTACTGTAGGCTTCGCCCAAGTAAAGCCAGCCGGAAACATTTTCCGGCTCCAGTTTCAACGCGCGGTGGTACGCCGCCACGCATTCGGGGTACTGCCGGAGTCTAAAGTACACGCTCGCCATGTTGAAGAGCGCCGGAGAGAACGCCCCGTTCGAGAAGTCGATCGCCTTACGGTACGTGGCGGCGGCTTCGGGCAAGTTGTCCATCTGGTAATAGCTGTTCGCGATGTTGAAACTGGTGGCGACGGGGTCCGCGCCTCGGGATTCCGCCTTGCGGTAAAGCGTGATTGCCTGCCTGAATTTCCCATCACGGTACAAAGCGTTCGCACGTTCCATCAAATCATATGCGGATTGCGCCGCGAAGGTGGATGCAGCAAGAAAAAGCAATGCACCTATTCCATTTTTCAAGCATCTTATGTTCAACATCTTTACCATCAAATTCCTCAGGTCTGGATCCTTCGGCGCTTGCGCCTCAGGATGACACACTTACATCACTCATCACACACTTCGCACTTCACATTCCACATTACACACTAAACATCGCATTAGTCCCTGAACTTCACTTCGAACGGCTGTTCCATGCCACAGAAAGGCACCGCCTTCCCCGCCTTTTCGGCCGGAGCAAACGTCATGCGGCCAAGAGCCTCGCGGCCGGCAGCGGCAAGTCCCGAACCCGCCGGAGATTCCTCGAGAACCTTGATGTCGTAAGCCTTCCCGCTCACATCCACGCAAAAACTCAAGCGGAGCGTCGCGTCAATTTCGTTGTCCCTGATTTTGGGCGGCACCTGGAAATTCGCCATCGTGCGGCTTTCGGGTTTCTTGTCCACGTCGCCCTTCTCGGTCGAAAGCGCACCACCGCGGAAATCGGCCACGAGGTCGCGGCTAACGGTAGCGCCACCGTTGCCCGAAGCAGCCCCCAAGTTCATCGCGAACCGCGGACCCGCCTTGGGCGAACGCGAATTCGACTTCATGCGGTTAGGCTTGCGTGCAGGCTTTTTCTTTTCGACTTTCTTTTCAACTTCCTCGACCTTCTTGACAGCAATTTCTGTCTTCGTGTACTTTTTCTCGTGAAAGACCTTCCCCGTCAAGAACAGGTTCGCCATCGTCACGGAGAACACGAGAGCCGCACTCGCGAGAATTGCCGCAAGCAGTATGCTAAAACGCTTGAAAATTTTCTTCAACAATCTCAACATTATAAAGTCCTAGATCCTTCGACTTCGTGCTACGCACTACGCTCAGGAAGACACCGCAAAAAAATCCCACATCTCACACTCCACATTCCACACTCCACATCATCAATTACCAATCATCCCTATTCCGCCTGCGCCGCAATCGAGACTTTCTTTACCCCGGCCAGGTTACACATGTCTATCACCTGTACGAGCACGCCCGTTTCGGCGCCCTTGTCGGCAATCACCACGGCTTCGCGGTCCGGAGCCTTCGCGAGCGACTGCTTCAGGATATCCTGCAGGCTCGCCAGATCCACCTGGCGTTCATTCATATGGATCGTGCCTTCGCGCGTAATCGCGATCAGCAGGTTTTCCTTTTCGAGCTGACTTGCGGACTGCGCTTGAGGCTTGGTCACGTCCACGCCCGTCTCGCGGGTAAACGAAGACGTCACCACGAAAAAGATGAGCAGGATGAACACGATGTCCATCAGCGGGCCCATCTCGATGCCCATATCCTTCTGCTTTCTTCTCGGTATGTTGAATTCCATAATTAATCCCTCTGCTAGCGATTACCACGTCGCTAAGCTCCTCGCAATGACGCTCCGGAGTCTTTCTCCACAAAATAGTTCTCTATCACGGTCGCGCCGAGTTCCATCTTCTGGCGCAAAATTTCCACACGTTCATCCAGACGCTGTTTCAGGAGTGTCAGCGGGAAAGCCACAAGCAGTCCGCTCTGCGTCGAGATGAGCGCTTCCGAAATGCCGTCGGCCATAAGCACCGGATTCTGGTTTCCATAAAGCGTTATCACCTCGAAGGTGGACACCATGCCCGTCACCGTCCCGAGAAGCCCGAGCAGCGGAGCGGCCGAAGCCATCACCGACACGATGTGGTTTCCCTGCTCCATGTAGCGCACCGTCTTGGCGAGGCGCACCTGCATATAGTCGCGGAATCCCGCAGGATTGTCCTGGGCCGCCTCGATCGCGTAGCAGAGTTCCCTGCCGAGAAGCCCCCCGCGCTTACGGAGCCTGCGCAGCGCCTTAGCAACGCTCGGCGGTTCAGCGTTCTTTTCGTACTCCTCGTTTCCGCCGTTCAGGTCCAGGCGCATGCGCTTGATGACCTTGTGGATATCGGCGCGAAAGAAATCGCTCCCGATGCGGAACCATCCCGAAAACAGGAAGTAAAACCCGATAACGCCCGCGATAAGAATCGGGAGCATTACCACGCCACCCGCATGGTACGTGTTTTCAAGAGACTCGATGAGTATGTAGTGGGTGTTGGACATACCCGGACTACGCTTCCTTTCCAAAAATCCTATTCAAGAGCGCGGTGCTCTGCACATACATTTCGCTGGTAACCTTCTCGATCTTTTCGCTCAGGAGGCCGTGAAGGATCATCACCGGGATTGCAATCACGAGGCCCGTCTCGGTCGTCACGAGGGCTTCGGAAATGCCTCCCGCAAGCACGCGGGCATCGTTCGTACCCACTTCGGTAATCACCGTAAAGAGCGTGATGATACCGGTCACCGTACCGAGAAGCCCGAGCAACGGCGCAATCGTGCCCATGGCGGCCAGAAGGCCCATGCGGCGTTCGAGTTTCGGCTGCTCGCGGAGCAGGGCCTCTTGCAGGGAGCGTTCCGCATCTTCACGCTTGTCACGGGCGCGGTTCAGCACCGCAAAAAGCACCATCGAGAGGCTCGTTTCCCTCTTGAGGCAAAGGCTAGCCGCATCTTCGTAACGGGATTCCTTCACGAGCGCATAAAGTTTCTTGAGGAAGCGGCGTCCCAGATGCCCGCGGTACGTGAGCACCAGGAAGCGTTCCAGGCAGAGCAGCAAAGCAAAAATCGCGACAAGCATCAGCGGGTACATCACGATGCCGCCCTTCTTGAAGAACTCCTCGAACTTTTCGGTCCACGTAAGTTCCTTGGTGTCGGCAATCGCGTTCTTGACCGCCTTGTTCTGCAACACGTCCAGCGGGATCGTGACCATCGAGGAATCGGCACGCATCACGGCCTGCTTGATATCGGCGGCCATCTCAGGCGGAAGCATCGAGTTCCATTCGAAAATCTTGCCCTGCAGGGCTCCGGAACGGAGCAGCGCCTGCACATCCCCGTTATCCTGCGCGACTTCGCCAAGGAACACGGTTCCCAGACGCAGGCGGTTCACGTTCACGTCGGGGCGGCTACCCACCTGCGAAACTTCCCTGCCGAAGAATTGCGTGTATGTCAGCTCGTGGCGGAGCAGCATGTCGTCCATGAATCCCTGGACGGCACCGATCGTATTCGGGATCTTCTTTTCCGCTTCGTCCGAAGCCTGCTTCAAGCGCAGAATGCGACCATTCATGCCCACGGGATAGTCGCCCATCACATCGCCAAGCGCCTTGTCGATGGAAAGCTTCACCTGCGTATTCAATGCATCGTAAGCCGATTCCTCGGACTGGGCCTTTTCTTCGGATTCCTCGGTCAAGCTCTTGCTTGCGGCAACCTCCTCGTTGACGCGACCCAAATCCGTCGACAGCTTGGAATAGCGGCCATCAAGTTCGCGGGACTCCGACTGGTGTTCTTCGGTCAGCTGCGATTCGGCATAGCGCTTGCGCCAGTGTTCCGCCTCGAGCTTTTCGAGCGAGTCTGCCTTCTGCAGGCGAATGCGGGTCAGCGCATCAACTTCACGCTGGAGATTCTTCACTTCTTCGAGCTGGAGGGAATCCTTGATGCGGGCCTGGTCTTCGGGCGTTGCTTTCTTTTCGCCGGAATCAGACCACGGCCATGCGAATGCGGATGTAGCGCACAGGAGGACTGCGATTAACTTTCTCATTTTTCACCTCCCACGATAGAGAGGCTTACCGGCAACTTCACGACCTGGGGAGGCTTCTTCGCCTGCTTTACGTCAAGCGCAAGTTTCACGGCGGCACGTTCTTCGAGATTCAGGTTCTCGTTCCATTCGTAAGCGACGGTCCCGCCGTCCAGCTTGCGTACCAAGGAACCAAAAACCGTCCCATTCTCGTCGCTGTACACCATCCATTGATTTCCGATACGGAGGATCGTCGCATTGATAAGTTCGCCGTCCTTGCGAGTGAGCGGGCTGTTGATGACTACGACTTCGTCACCGAACTTGGTCTCTTCGGCCACAAGCGACTTGAGGCGTGAAAAGGCTTCTTCTTCGCTCGCGTTTCCGCTTTCAATATCGCGGGTGAGCGACTTGACGCGATCGAGCCTGCTTTCGCGTTCCCACGGGAGAGTCTGTGCCACCTGGGCTTCGAGCTTCTTGCAGATGCCCGTGAGTTCGGAGCGCAGCGCCTTGCGTTTTGCGGCCACGTTGTCGGCACGGTTCTTCGCGTGCGCCTGCTTGTTGCGTTCCGTCTGGAGTTCGCCAGCAACTGCCCTGATTTTCGCGTTCAGGCTGTCGATTTCGGCACGACGGCGGTCCGTATCCGCCTTGTAGCGGTTCTGCAGCGTCTTGTAGCGGGAATCGTCCGCCTTGAGCATCGAGTCGGTCGATGCAATCTGGCGGTTCAGTTTCTGGATTTCGGAATTCAGCTTTTCCTTTTCGAGCTTGAGGTCGCGAATCTCGGAATCGCGGTCGGCAAACGCCCACCCCGACAGCATGAGCACCAAAAGCGCAAAAGGCAACAAATTAAATCTTTTCATAACATTCCGCAAGGTTTAGGTATCAAAATTACATAATTAAAACACCCGAATACGCACAAACTGTCACCCGGTTTTATCAATTCTTTTCCTTTTGAGGCAACTTTCCGCATATTTCGGGCCTCTGGGGATTCTTCGAATTGCAAATTTCCTTGACTTCGCGTTCCAGGATGCTCGATTTCTGCTCTTCCAGGTAGTAGCGGCTCACCAGGGCAGATTCGCACTGGGGATGGTCAGCCATATTCCAGTTGCGGTCGGCGCACCACATCCACAGATATTCCTTGCAGTCGTTCTTTTCGGGAGTTTCGAGGCACTGCTTTTCGAGTTTACCGCAATCCGCGATACCGTTGTTTTCGAAATTGGAGGCCACGCAGTAGCGCTTGAGACCATCGCCGTAGGCATTGTTCTTATCTTCCGAGCTGATGTTCTTGGGCAGGAAAACTGTCCATTTCGTGGTATCGAGCATCATTGCCGCCTTCACGTGCGACGCATAGCAGGTGGCGTTGTCCTTCATATATTCCGACTTCCTGTAATACAGGTAAGCATGCGCGTTCGCATCCAGCAGGTTCGACATGTCCAGAGTGTCGGATGGCATTCCGGAACAGGCGACGTCCTGGTAGAGCCTGCACCCGCGGGAATCCCAGCTGTCCGAGAAATCCCCTTCCGTCTCGTCGCAGTTGCGGAAAGCGATATGTTCCATACTCACGCCGTCGCCATCGACATACAGGCTGATGGTCGTCTTGGCCATGCCGCTGAACACGCCTAGACCGTTTTCGATATTAGATTCCGGAATGATGCGCGAATCGCTGAACGAATTCGTCACCTTCATTTCGTAATCGATGTAGGCGGCGTCGGTCGCATAGAAATCCACGTAGATCTTGCCGAGCGGCATCATCATGTTCATCAGGTAGAGCGTATCGAGCGCATTGAAATCGGCGACCCAGCGGCTTATGGTGTACCCGAGGTTTTCGGTCCGTTCGAGCGGATCGTGCATAGCAATGCCCCTGTAACCCGTCGAGTCCTTGTCCGTCATGCCCTTGAGCATGTTGTTGATGGTCGTATTCTGCGATTCGGCATTCGCGATGCCGTAACGCATCACCGAGATGACGCCCTTCACGGTCCTGTCATAATCCACGTCGCACTTGACGAACTCCATGTCCATCGGGAATTCCAGGAACTCAACGTGGAACTCCGTAGAATCGTTATACTCCCTCCATTCGTAGCTGCCATCCGGCAGCGGGACATTCATCCCGGGAATCGAAATGGCGTTTGGGATTTCGGCCTTGGCCGTGAACCGTGATTTCGCGGAGTGGCCCGCACTATCCCATTCGAAATAGGCATCCATCTTGTAGGACTTGCCCGTGATGCCGTCCAATTCGCTATAGAAGCAGTTAGGATTGCCCGCCTTGGGCGTAAGTACCAGGGTCGTATCGGTTTCATCACCGCCGATATCAAACGGGCCGCGTACCGTCACGCGTGCGCTGTCGTAGAACGCAAAATTCCGCGACGCTGTTTCGTCGAGTTCGTAAATCTTGGAGAAGCAGATGTCGGTGCCGCCGTCGGAGAGGATGTATCCGTACGTGAAGATGCCGGTATAAATTTCGCGTTCCTCGGGATAGTATTCCCACGGCCCGTGAAAATCGCCGCACGCCGCAAGAACAAACGCCAACAGCACCAGAATTCGTCTAGAAATAATATTCATAGTTCAGCATGACCGGTAAAAAGGGGAACTGCGAAATGGAAGTCTTCTCGGGAGGGTTCTTGCGCGTATCGTAGAAGGTAAAGAACATGTTCTCGTGATCGGTAAGGTTGATGATCGTCCAGCTGAAATTCCACTTGCCTTCGCGACCGACATCGATCGCCTTCACGTCCACCCTGAAGTAGTCCGTCTGGCGGGCCGCATTGCGGCTTCCCGGAATCACGACCACATCGTCGGAATAAACCTGGTGGCCGATATGCTCCGAGAGGTAGTAACCCTTGTATTCGCTGATAGGCATGCCCGCCGAGTACTTGAGGACAATCGAGGAACGCAGGTACATGTCTTTCTGCGTCGGATGAATCGAAAGGGATTCCTCGGGACCACGCCAGTTGAGGCCCAAGTCCATCTTGATGGCGTAAGGCTGGTGCCAGCTAGGATAATAAGGCTTCGTACCATCATTGGTCTTCATCACGCTGATGCTCTGGCTCCAGTTGATACCGCCGAACCACCAGCCCTTTTCCTTGCGCAACGAAAGTTCATAACCGAAGGAATACGCTTCCGCCGTACCGAACTGGTCCGCCAGCACAAGCTCCTTGGATTGCGACTCCTCGCTCGTATCGAGCTGCGTCACGAACGTATTCAAGTTGTTCTGCGTCTTGTAATACACGCCCACGGTCGCATCGTAATCGTCCAGGATTCCGCGCTGGCTATATTCCGTCGCAAAGAGCCACGAGGAGGCCGGCTTGATCTGGCGTCCACTCGTCGTCTTGGTCGCCGGATAATAGAAATCGTTGAGCGTTTCCTGGTCGGTGTACACGAGCGCGTTCAGGTACTGCAAGTAGTAGCCGCCATAGAATTCGAGCGTCTTGGTTTCGTCGAGATTCACGGTGAGGGATGCGCGCGGCTCCACGCCGAAATGTTCGGATGCTTCATGGTAATTGAAGCGCATGCCGTATTGCAACAGGTAATCCGGCGTAATCTTCCAGGCATCCTGCACAAAACCCACATGATGGAAAGGCTTCTCTATATCGGCCACGGATATGGTCGCCATTTTTTCCTGATAGCGTTCGTAGTCGTATTCCAGTTCATAGCCGAAGGTGAGCGTATGGTCGGCAATACCGCGGTAATTCAGCCACTGCTTGGCGGAGAATGTATAGAGAAACATCTCGATAGACATGAGGTCGCTGATTTTCATGGTCTGGTAGAACTCGCTAAACGCGAGTGTCATGTTGTAATCCCAGTCGCCATTGATGCGGTGCGTAAGGTTTATCGGGATAGCGACATTTCCCCAGTCCATGTAGAGCGGGTCAAAACTCAAGCGGTCCTTGCCGATGTAGAAGCTGAACTTCAAACGGGTATCGTTCGTGACGTTGTACATAAACGTTCCCTGCAAATCCGTAAACTCGTAATCGAGATCGAGGTCCAGGACGCCCAAGGTATTCATCAGGTCGAGCATGTAGCCGATGTAGGTCGTGCGTCCGGCGAGCACCCAGCGGGCCGGGCCCTTGTGACCTTCGGTATGGGCCTGTGCCGCGAACGTGCTTATCTTGATGCTCGACTTGCTGAACCATTCATCGACGGTATCCTGGCCGCCGGCGCGACCGTCCATCTTGAGCACGGAACTCAGGCGGTTGCCGTACTGCGCCGGGAAGCCGCTCTTGTAGAACTGCACATCGTCAATGCCTTCCACGAGGAACGTGCTGAAGAGCCCGAAGAAATGTACCGGGGAATACACGACCGCATTGTCGAACAGGAACAGGTTCTGGTCGGCGGCGCCTCCGCGCACGTAAATCTTGGAACTGAAATCGGAGCTCGCGACCACGCCCGGGAGCGCCTGCACGCTCTTGATCACGTCGGCTTCGGCGAGACCGGGCATGCGCTTGATGGATTTTGCGGTAACGACGGATTCGCCGGGCTTGCGCTTGGGGCGCCGCCGCAGCTGTACCACGACTTTCTTGAGTTCGGTCACCTTCGGATTGTCGCCACCCGCGAGAAGCGCATCGACATCGACGTCATTAGGCTGTGCAGTGGAATCGGGGCGTTGCGGGGTGTCCCCACCTTGGTGGCCATGCGCACTAAGCGATGAATCGCTAAGTGCTGTCCGCCCGCTCGAAGGGGTAGCGCCCTTCCCTTCCACTGTAGAATCAGGTTCCGCGAAGGCTTCGCCAAGCGCCTGCGAAAAACTGCGGTCGGGACCAATGTACTTGAGCTCGTAGCACTTTTCCTTCTCCGCTCCGGCGGTATCGGAATTCGTGACGCAGACGTTCCAGAGGGTATCTTCGGGAAGTACGATGCTGAAAGGGGTGCCGACGGTTGTCTGCAACGCCTCTCCGGATTCGAGAATTTCGACATTCAGCTTTTCGCCTTCGGCAAACGAGGCATCCTGCACGATGCCATTGAAAACGATTCCCGCAACCTGCGCGGAATCACCGACCGTTTCCGCCGCCGGTTCTTGCGCCAGGGCGGCCACTGCCGCAAACAAAACGATAATGCTAGTATAAATCTTCAACAAAATTCCCGCGTTCCAATCAAAAATAGCAAATAGGAATCCCTATTTGCCATTGTAACACTCAAAGGAGCAAAAAGTGTCACTTGTTTTTTAGAACCTTCCCACGGTAATTGCGGAGTAGAATCCCGGCCACACGCGACCCTTGTGGTTCTTGCTCCCCACATCGTCGTGGTATTCGCCGAGCGGCTTGAGGAGCACGTCGTCATGCTTACCCTGGGTCGCCACGTTCATAGTTCCACCGACACCGAGACCGATTCCCGGAAGCAGGCGGTACACATAGCCCAGGCGCAGACGGTGGTGGTGTCCCCAATCAACATCGTTCATGCGGAACCTGTCATAGGTATTGAAGTGCGTGTATTCGAGTTCAAAGTGGCTGCCATACGAGCCGAACTGCGTTCCAAAACCGACGCCGCTTTCCCAGGTGTCACTGAAGTGTTCAAAGTTCGTTCCCTTTTCAAACTGGCGAGCCCCTTCGAAAGCCGTAAAGAAGTATGCCGTTCCCAAGTGGAGGGAGATTCCGAGGGCGCCCATCTCGTTAATGGAACTCGTGGCGGACCATACGCCGTTACCCACAATGCTCACGAAACCAATCGGGGTCTTCTCGCATTCAAGACAGACGTTCACGAAACCCACCTGACGGCCCTTGGAGTGCGTCGCCGTATTCACGTAACCGACCTGCGTACCGCCTTGCTTGTAAGAGACGTTCGTGAAGCCCACCTGCACATCGGATTTGCCCGCGACATCCACGAAACCGACCTCGACATCGGCCTTGGGAGCCACGTTCACAAAGCCCACCTGCACATCGGATGAACCCGCCACATCTACAAAACCTACCTGCACATCAACCTGCTTGGCAAGATCCACAAAGCCCACCTGCACAGAGCCCAACGTATCGAATGCGGCGTTGACATAGCCGATTTGGACACCGTCAGACTTGTCGTTGACCAAGTTGACAAAGCCCAGTTGAAGTCCCTGGAAACTTTCAGCGTAGTTTAAGGTTCCCGAAATCTGGGCGCCATCCACATTTTCAGCCAAGTTCAAGAGTCCCGTCACCTGCAGGCCGCGCATATCCTTGTTCGCGCTGTTCACGAAGAGGCTCAACTGCGAACCGATAAAATAGTCTTCAGAACGCGTGGCAAAGAGGCCAATCTGTACGCCCTTGCGCGGTTCCTTGTCGTGGTCATAAAGGTTGAAAGTCGTGTGCGAAGTCCCGCTGCGGTCAAGGGAATCGAGCGAGCACTGATTCGTATCGCCGGCGGCACAAGTCCTTTCGCTCTTGAATTCAACACTGCCACGCAGGGTCGTCTTCTCGGCGGACACTGCGGCGAACTGCTTCTGCGAAAGGCGGGCACGGTAGTTGTCCTGCAGGGTCACGGTCGTTTCCTTGTACTCGGCAGGGCGTTCCAGGCGCACCGTATACTTGCCGGCCGGAAAGCCGAGGCTCATGGCACGTCCAGATTTCTTGTAAAGCTCGGCCACAAGCACGCCTTTCTCGTCACGGATGAAAAGGCGTCCGTCCACATCTTCGTCAAGTTCGAGTCCGGCACTCGTGCTGCGCAAATCCGTCATCACCACATCACCCGTACCAGCGAGATTCATGTCGCGACTCGGATGCTGCGCTCCGCCCAGCGTCGTCTCGGTTTTTTGCAGAGTCTCGTTAAAAGCAAACTGGTAAGCTTCGGAAAGCGTCACCTTGCCATCACCGCTAAGGTCACCCGCACCGCGGAGGCCACTCACCAGAGAATGCGTGAAGAAGGAGCCCTTCAGCTTGTCGCTTTCCTGGCTAGATTCATCCTGCGTGCTGCTGGTGATGAAAGCATAGCCCTTCATATCGCTGCTCTGGTCCACCATGAAAGCGGGAACAGCGACACCGCCCTTGAGGCGCGTAATCGCACCCGAACCGCAGGCATCGATCACCGCAATCTTCACGTCAGCCTTCATGGCATCGATGCGCTTGCGCAGTTCCTTCCAGGCATAGACTTCCTTGCCGAGGCGCAGGCCCTTCTCGTCGGCATGACCGCTGTAATAAAAGAGTACCTCGTTACGACCGGAGCTGTTCTTGTTCTGCGCAATCTTGCTATCGAGTCCGTCAAAATGCTTCTGAAGTCCGGCTACACCCGGTTCCTTCACCAAAATCACGTTGCCCGACTGCACTCCGCCCATTTCACCGAGCACCTTCGCGAAAGACTTCGCGTCGCTTTCGGCATAGCGGAGAACCGGACGGCCCTCTCCACCATAATTCGCGCTTACCGCAATCACGTAGCGGTTGATCTGCGCGTTAGATGTCGCCTGAGCTGCTTGCGAACCCGATGTCGCCGCAAGGACAAGCAAAAGAACCAAGGACAGAACTTGAAGTATAATGGACGAATCCAATTTTTCGATTAAGTTTTTCATTAGCGATTTCCTCCATCCTTGCGCAGCGTAAAGCTGACTACACGGACCCCTTCCTGCTTAAGCGAAGCGTCGATATTGTCCGCTTCGATAGAAAAATTTTTCTTCGAAGTCAACAAGAAGAACTTCTCGAACTTGGGCGCATTATCGAGCTTGTAGGCAAACGGCAATGTCGTCATCTTGCCGGGTTCAAGTTCTATGGCACGGTTCTCATTGCCCATATGCATCGTGAGGGCTCCGTTACCGTCCATGCTGAACAGCAGACCAAAACATTTTTCGGGCACCGAATAGCGCAGCTGGATTTCATCGCCTTCGCGGGCGGCATCCAGATTGGACATCTGTACGGCACTGTCGCCCGTCTTCTTCCAGACTTCCATGCGGGCGTCCAGACCCTTGATGCGCGTACCGTCATCCTGAACGTCGACCATCGCGACATCCATGACCTGCGCGCCATCCGTAGCCGGGGCCATAACTTCGCGCTGGCTGAAGAGAGCCACCGACACCACCGCGAGCACGAGGGCCGCGGCGGCAGCGAACTTGACAAGCTTGAAATTCACGCGCACCGTATTGCCGGCGGAACCCGAACGGCCCGGCATTGCGTCCAACTTTTCGGAAAGCCTTTCGAAAGGCATCTTGCGGAGGATTGCCGCATTATCTTCGCGCATGAGCTTTACGCGATTGGCGAAAATCTCGTCCGTTTTCTCGAGCTCGCGAATCTCGCGCATCTCGGCGGCGGGCAAATCGCCCGTCAAGTATCTTTCCAGTTTCCAATCGGGGATCATCACTTTACCTCCAGATCTTTTACCTTGGCTTGCAATCCACGCAAGCGCTTGCGCACGCCGCTCACCGAAAGCCCCACCTCGCGGGCAGTTTCTTCGAGCGTCATGCCGTCCACATAGTGTAACACCGCAATAGTCCTTGTCGATTCCTGTTCCTTCGAAAAAATTTTCGAAAGGATGTTTCTGGCCGCGAAGGAATCCTGTTCATCGTCCGCACAGGCGATCGAAAGCAGAAGTTCGCTCGTATCCATATCGAGACCGCGGCGTTTCTTGTCGCGGATGCGGTTGAGGCAGAGCCTCGTCGCCGTATTCCACAAAAGGCTCGACGGCTGCGATACGTCCAGACTGTCCCAGCGTTCGTAAACGCGCAAGAAAACATTCTGCACCATATCCTCGGCCTCGGACTCGTCCTTCAACAGGGACATGGCGCGGCGGTAAACCATCGGGGCGTACACCTCGTACAGTTTCGAAAACGTCATGCGGTCTGCGGGATTTGTCCTTTCCATGCCTGTGTAACACCTATGGAGGTCAAAAGTGTCACCGCAAATTTAGAAAATTAAACTGCTACCGAGAAGCCCAGCCGGTAAGCGCTTTTTCCGGCATGCGCGGGTAGGCCTTTTTGGGCTTTTGTGCCCGGAATCACCACTTTTCCGCGAATTTTGAAGCCCGCCGTGCCCAAAATCTCCTTGAGCGCGGCCACCATGCCGGAGGTCTGCCTGCAGAAGAAATTGAACGGGAACGGGGTCGTGCAGCTGGTAATGATATAGGCGTCCTTACCCTTATGGAGCGGTTTCGGGATTCCGAGCTTGGATTCACCCATCAATGCATAGACCATGCGGTCGAAGAGCATCTTGAGCGTTCCGGGCATATTGCCCCAGTATACGGGAGCGGCCACTACCAGAACGTCGCAGGAGGCAATCTTTTCGGCGACACGGTGCGCGTCGTCTTCGGGGAGGCAACATTGCCCGCAATGGCGGCATTGCATGCACCCCCTGCAAGCCGCGAACTTCAGGTCGTTCACGTTCACCACGTCCACGCGGACATCCTCGGAGAAATCTCCCGTAAACGAGTTGCTCACGCCGTCGGCAAAGCGCTCGACGGCCTGCGAAATGGTGCCATTGCGACGCGGGCTGGCATTCAATATCAGGATTTTCATGCAAAACCTCCCTTTTTAAGGTATAACACCCCAGGGAGGCGAATGTGTCACCGGATTTTTCTAGAAATTCGACAGGTATTCCTTGGCGTCGCAGCTCACGACCATGTCGCCCAGCAGGCGGCGCAGCCTTTCGAGCACGGTGGAGCCCTCCGGCTCGAAAACCACCACTTTCTTGAAGCGTTCGCGGTGCCGAAGCAAGAATTCCAGGTTGTTCATGTCCGTCTTCGGGAATCCGTAACCCAGGAAGTATATCTCCTGCGCATTTTTCAGGTAGTAGTCCGCCTTGCTCCAGAGCAGGTTGAAGAGGCTCCCGCGCAAGAAGGATTCCTTCGCGTGCGCCATCGGGATGTAGATGGGCGTATCTTCGCGATAGATGGGGAAACTCCTGTCGCAAGGTTCCACCTGACACACGTTCTTGAGGTCGAGCGGGTCCGAAGCGCCCTTGACCGGGTACCAGTTGAGCGAACCGTGCAGCTTGAGCAAGTCAACCGTGAGCGTCCTCGGGGCACGTACCGCACTGCGGTCGGCACGATCAATGCGCACGCCGTAATCCACCGCAACTCGCGCATCCATCTCGGGATCAGCGGCAATCACGTCCTCGACAAGCGTATCGTAGTTAAACGAAAGCAGCAGCGTGTCGCGCACACCCTCGCCCGGGCAATTCTCGCAGCCCGAAAGGAACTTGCGGAGCACCGCCGCGGAATCGGCATCCATCGCGCGGTCATGGCGAATCTCGCTCGCGATAAAACGAAGCAGTTCAAAACGCAGGCTGGAATGGTACAGGCTTTCGCGTACGCCCGGAAAAATCTGCGCCGAAAGGATCGAAGTCGAAAGCCTCTCGATGTTCAGGTAGTCCGGCTGGTTATTGCACAGTTCCAGAAAACGCGTGCAGTATTCCCGCAGGTGCGGGAACTCGTCCGAAATTCCGAAGGGAATGCGCTCGTTCAGGTCGCGGAGCGTGGGCATCTGCGGACAGAAAGACTTGCTGAAGCCGGAGCCCAGCACAAAAATACGGCGGTATGTACCCGATGTAGTATCCATACCCGTAATGTATATTATTTTGACGGCGCGCGCATCTCCGCGCCTATTCCAACCGCGACTACTGGCAGGTAAATCCCTGCAGTTCGAGGCCGGCACGCATCTCGCCGTACGTGGACGTACGTTTCATGTCCATCGCCTTCATGAACCTGCAATTATTGTCGATGTGGATCTGGAATCCGGTCATCGTCGGGGTCACCTCGCCCTTTCCGCTCGACCGCACATGATCCATCATCTGATCGCGCCTGTCGCTCATTTCCGGCGGAACGAACACGTCCGTCACGATGTCCACGTTCTCGATTTCGTAATCGCCGAACACGAACGAGATGGTTACCAGGTTCTTGAGACCGTTGAACTGCCCAGGAGTCTTGCACACGAGACTCTTGCTCGCGTTCTTGACCTTCTTCGGCTTGGCGGCGGGCTTCTTGGAAGGAGTGTACTGCAAGGCCGTAAGCAGTTCATTTTCCTTCACGGCGCCGACCAGCTGGTTCACGATCTTGCCGTCACGCACCATGAAGAACGTCGGGAAGGCCTGTATAGGCAGCGAAGCCTTGATCTTGTCAATGCCCGGTTCGTCGATGCCCACCGTCGCAATCTTGATGTCGGGATAGTTCTTCGCGATGCCGATAAGCGTCGGAATCATGATAAGGCACGGCGGGCAGCTCGTGGAAGTGATATCCAGAATGACCGGCTTCTTGGACTGCAGAACCTCTTTTTCGAAGTTGCTGTCGTTGACCTTGACGATCTTGATGTCCTCGGCAGCCGATGCAAACATGGCCGCGCAGGCGAGTGCTATAAAAAATATCCGTTTCATATGGGAGAATATAGGAATTTTTTATTACCTTTCCCTACGAGGTCCCCTATGTCCAACAACTTTCCCGATCCGATGACAGTCCACCCGATTGCTGGTTACGACAAGGAAATTTACGTAAAACCGACAATCAAGAACCCGCAAATTGTCGTGGGCGACTTCACCTACATTGCCGACAGCGAATTCGAAAGCCACGTAACGCATCTGTACCCGTGGAACAACGACAAGCTGATTATCGGAAAGTTCTGCCAGATTGCAGCCGGCGTAGAGTTCGTGATGAACGGGGCGAACCACCAGATGAATGCAGTTTCGACATTCCCCTTCTACACGCTTCAAGGTTGGGACATGAAGGCGCCCGCAAAAGAGGACCTCCCACTCAAAGGGGATACGGTCATCGGAAACGACGTATGGATTGGGCAGAATGCGGTCATCCTGCCCGGAGTCCATATCGGTGACGGCGCCATCATCGGCGCAAGCGCGGTCGTAGGTAGCGACGTGGAGCCTTACACGATTGTGGCAGGCAACCCGGCTAAGCCGGTACGCAAGCGGTTCGATGACGAACTGATTGGCATGCTACTCAAGTGGCGCTGGTGGGACAAGCCTGTCGAAGAAATCAACAAGCTCATCCCAATCCTTACGAATAGCGACCTGGATTCTGTCAAGTCGCAAATCAAAGAACTTATCCTATAACATCCTCATCAAAGTCGTAAATGTGGATATCATTACAATGAATGAGGTGTTCTGTCGTCGCAGCATTTGGCAGAAATGCGATCCGTTTTGATTCATATCTTGTGCCATATCCTACTCCAAATACCAGACGGTTTCTATCGTATCGCCGGCCTCGATATCGTCGGGAGTGAAATCGATGCCTTTTTCCTCAGCGCAATCTTCACAACGCAGCCTTAAATTTTCTTCTGTCCTAAAATTGATATCTACACTATGTTTAGAGTAATCCGCACTGACAAAACCTCCCAGCTTATGCCCCAACGTCGCAGCGATAACCTCCGCTTTTTCGCGGGCATCCTTGACGGCAGATTCTAGAATCTGGAGCTTTGCATCGTGAGCATTCTTCTTGATAAACAAGATATTCACCTCAAGCTCAGGCCAGGCATCCCCCAAAGTCGCAATGACACGCGATATAAGGACACTGTCAATAGGCAAGTCAAGATAAAGACTCTGGCTCAATTTGAACCCCACGAACACGCGCTTGTCTTCCTTGCGGCTCCATTCCGTTTCTTTCGTTATTGAAAAATTTGTCGTCTTCAGAGAGTCCTTGCCAAGTTCAAAGCTTTCAAGGAACGATTTCATTTCTTCGTTCCCCATAGAGGCCTCGTTATACGCACTTTCGTACGTATCGTGCAGGGAATCCACCTCGAACGTGAGCCTCGTAGTGTCGGGAGCAACCTTGACGTTCCCCGTGCCCATGACGCGAATGATTTTCTGTTCCTGATTCATAATGACCTCCGTTTTGCCTTGATATAAATATACGCTCAAAACGATGTCATATTATGACAATCCACTTTTTCGCAAAAATTGCCTTTTTTTGATGTTTTTAGAACTCCAGCCAGCCCGTTTCGAGGCCGGTCACGGGAACAATCCGGAAGACGCGTTTCTGCGCATCGGTCACTACGGCCATTCCGGTAAGGTAGTTCATCCACCGCTGGGGCGTAAAGCGCATGTGGCAGAAATGCGTGAGGCATGGGACCACCCAGGCATCATGCGTCGCGAAGATGTTGAAGCGCGCATTCCCCTTTTCAAGCATCATCGAAAGCATTTCTTCGGCACGGTCCGAAAGCGGATAGAACGCCTCGTCGCCATGGCGCGGCCCACCCGAGGCCTCGTTTATGAGCCAGGCGCAAATGCCTTCGTAAAAGCCTTCCTTCAAGACCTTCTCAAAAGAATCCTTGTCCTGTACGAAAAAATCACCGAGGCAGCCGAGCGCTTCCACCTGCGGCTCACTTGACGCGCAACCTTCGCGGCCCATGCCGATATACTTCGCCGTTTCCATGCAGCGCCCGACCGGACTCGAAAAGAATACGATATCGCCATCGGCGGGAATTGCCTTGCCGAGCGCCAAAGCCTGCTCGCGCCCACGTTCCGTGAGCCCTACATGCGCACCGTAATCGGGATCAGCGGGCGTAATGTGGTTGCGTTCGCCATGACGCACCAGGAGGAACACGCGCTCATCCGGGGCGAGGTTCCTGAAAAATTCCGACGCCTGGACAAAATCCACCTAGACCCCCTCGATACCGAGTGCCTTGAGCACAGCCGGCGAGACGAGCACCCACGCGATATGGGCAATCACGAAGCTCAAAATGCCGAGCAGGAATCCGCAGATGATGTCGGTAAGCCAATGCACGCCAAAATACACGCGCAGCAGGCCCCAAGTGAGCGGTAGCAGGACCATGATCCAGCCGAATTGCGGAACGCAAAAGAAAACGGCGCTCGCGACCGCGAGGTTGTTCATCGTATGGCCCGAGGGAAAACTGTACTTGTCGAGCGGCGGGACTTCCGCCTTGATTTGCGGGTTCGCGGCAAACGGGCGCGGGCGCCTGGTCGAAAGTTTCACACCTTCGTAGATAACCAGCGCAACGACGATGGCGACAACAGCCTGGGCCAGGATCGGCCAAAAGGCATTCCAACCGAGGTACAGAAAAAGACAGAGCGCAAAAAGGGCCCAGATGTAGCCATCGCCGAGACGCACGTAAAACTTGAGGAACTTCGTCGTCTTCTCGGAAAAATGGCGGTTGGTCCAATAGACCGACACGCGGTTGTCGAATTCTGCGATTTTCTTGAACATCACCATGAATTTAGAATTTTTGGACAATCACATTGTACGCTTCGACCAACTTTTCGAAGGATACGGCACAATTCGCGGGCGATGTCGACGGCAGCCTTTCGGCGTCCATGCCGACCTCCTTGGCGCAATATTTTTGGTAAAGCTTGTGGGCAGTCGCACCCGTGCAGAAAATGCGGGAGACCTTCGACTTCCTCACGAGTTCGCCGATCCTGTTCGGGACGGCATCCTCGATACTCGTGTCGCTCGCCCCTACGATGGTACAGCTTTCCAGCACATCCCACAGCGCGACGTGATGCTTCTTGAGCATCGCCTTTTTCTGGGGAACCGACTCGGGGACGGCCTCGCCGAGAACCTGGGCGAGCACTTTCCAGAAGCGGTTCTGCGGATGCCCGTAATAGAATCCTACCTCGCGGGACTTGGGAGATGGAATCGAGCCCAGCAACAAAACACGGGATTCCCGGTCGTAAACCGCCGGGAACTCGTGAGTTACCAATATACGGGTGTTTTTGGAGGGCATCACCCCCAATGTAGGTAAAAATACTATAATTTCCAACACAACAATTTCAAACACAAACCACAGAATTATTACTATGCGCGTACTCGTCTTAAATTGCGGCAGCTCCTCGGTCAAGTTTGCCGTCATCGACACCCAGACCAAGCAGTCCATCTCCAGCGGCCTCGTCGAGAACATCGGCGTAGACGGTCACGTCAAGGCCAAGGGCCCCGAAGGCAACATCGACTTCAATTTCGACTGTCCGACGCATGCCGAAGCCGTCGCCGAAGTCCAGAAGTTCTTGGGCGACCAGAAGCTCATCGACACGATCGAAGCCATCGGTCACCGCGTGGTGCATGGCGGCAAGTACATCAAGAGCGAGAAGGTCTCGCAGGAAGTCATCGACTACATTCGTAGCATTACCCTGTTCGCCCCGCTGCACGAACCCGCGCACGCGACCGGCATGGAATGCGCGACCAAGTTCTTCCCGAAGCTCCCGCAGGTGGCCGTGTTCGATACCGCTTTCCACCAGACGATGCCCCGCAAGGCATTCCTCTACGGCATTCCGTACTCCTTCTACGAAAAGGACGCCATCCGCCGTTACGGTTTCCACGGCACCAGCCACCGCTTCGTGACCGCCGAGGCCGCGAGCATCCTCGGCAAGAAACCGGAAGATTGCTGCTTCATCACCGCCCACCTCGGTAACGGTTCCAGCTGCTCCGCGATTCTCAACGGCAAGTGCGCCGACACCACCATGGGCTTCACCCCGCTCGATGGCCTTATCATGGGTACCCGCTCCGGGAGCCTCGACCCGGCCATCCTCTTCTTCATCAGCAAGAAGTACGGCTACGACATCGACCGCCTCGACAAGCTCGTGAACAAGGAATCCGGCCTGCTCGGCCTCTCCGGACTTTCTAACGACATGCGCACCCTGACGCAGGCAGCAAGCGAAGGCCACGTGGGCGCACAGATTGCTCTTGAAACCTTCTGCTACAAGCTGACCCGCGAAATCGGCGGCATCGCCATGGCACTCCCGCGCATCGACGCGCTCGTGTTCACCGGCGGTATCGGCGAGAACAGCCGCGTGGTCCGCAAGACGGTGATGGAAAACCTCGCCCTGCTCGGCTACCAGATTGACGACGCCCGCAACGAGGACAACGGCAAGAACTCCGGCCACATCATCAGCAAGGACGGCACGCCGACCGCGATGGTTGTCGCGACGAACGAAGAACTGCTTATCGCGCTGGATACTGAAGCTCTCGTGAAATAAGCGATCAACACATTACAGAAAAGCCCCGCTTCCGCGGGGCTTTTCTCATTTATAAAAGATCCCCGCCGGAGCCTGTCCTCACGGAGGTGAGGGCGGGGATGACAAATGCGGGTTACTTAATCGTCCAGGTCTGGTTGTTGACGCGGAGGATCTTGCGGCCCTGCACCTGGGCAGCGGCGTTACGCACATCCATTTCGGAGACCGGCAGCGGAGCCTTCCACATCACGCGGCCCTGCATGTCGAGGAGGGCCACGGCACCGCGAGACGCCTTGACGGCATTCTGCCAGGTCGCCTTCGGAGCGGCGGCGATGGCGCGGATGCTGACCGGCGGCTTTTCAAGTCCGACATAGATGTAGAAGTTTCCAGTGACCGAAGCCGCAGTAGGATCAGTCGCCTTGACACTGAAGGCAACGAGGTCGCCCTTCAGGAACACAGCCTTTTCCTTGGCCTTCACAATCAGCGTATCACCCTTGACTTCAACTTCGATTGCTTCAGCCATATCCTTGGGGATAGCCGGAGTGTAGGTGAGAGAGTCGCCATCGGCATCGGTGAAGTAATCGGTAAGCGCAATCTTGATCGACCATTTCGCCGTATCCTTGACACAGAGGGAATCCCTCTTTGCAATCACAGGCTTGTCAGGAGTCGGCTTGATCGTAAGGTGAATCTTGAATTCCGCCGAACCTCCGCTGACGCTATCGGTAGCAGCGACAGTCACGTAGGCATCGCCCGAAGAATCGGGAGCAACCTTGATCTGGAGAATACCTGCCGCCGTAATGTTCACAACGGTCTTGTCGTCATCGCTGGAAGCGGAGAAGGTAAGCGGATCCTTTTCCGGATCTTCGAACCAGGTGGCGACCACCTGCTTCGCATATTGCAAAACTCTCGACTGGTCTTCCGTCAAGGTCGTATCAAGCGTCTTCGCATCAACCTTGACAATCGGGCCATCGTTCATATCCTTCACATTGAGGGTGACCTTCACCTTGGCCGATTCCCTCTTTCCTTCGTCATCGGCATACACGTGGTAGACGAAGTAATCCTTGCCCACGAAGTCTTCCGAAGGCGTGTAGGTGAAGCTTCCGTCTTCATTCAGCTTCAGCTCACCCTTCGCGGTCGTCGTATCGAGCACGGCAACCAGGCCCACCGACGGATCGTCCGGGTTCACGTCGTTCACGAGGACACCCTTATCCGCCTTAATGGTCACGGTGCTATCCTCGAACACATCGAAGGAATCCGCCACGGCAAGCGGGTCGTCCGCGACCGGCGCAATCTCTACATGAATGTACACGCCCGCAGTATCGCCACCTTCCGTGGCATAGAAGAACACGGAATCGAGTCCGTTCTTGTTGAGCACGGAAGTCAATGTCAGCACGTAGTAAGACGCTATCGATTCGAACGACGCGTTGACAACGCCGGATGTTTTCACGCCATATTTCAGGTTACCCACGCCATCGGCATCGGTAAATGTCAGGAGATCCTTCGGGATATCTATTTCGATCGTATCCTTGAAGTCCTCGTCCGCCTTAACCACGTCGGTAAAGATGTCGTCGGGAACGACTTCCAGCTTGAGCGGGTCATTGACGTTCTTCACTGTAATAACTACGGTTCCCGTAGCCTTGAGACCGGTCGCATCAACGATTTGGTATGTCCACGTTTCCGTTCCGTAGAAATCCTGCTCGGGAGTATAGGTGAACAGGCCATCCTCATCCCAAGAAAGTTCGCCATGTTCCGTGCTATCCACCAAAGTCATCTTAGGACTGAAATCATCACCTTCGTCAACATCGTAGTCATTGGCCAGGACACTCTTCTTGACAGGCACTTCGAGAACTTCATCTTCGAGCATTTCGAAAGAATCCTTAACGGCAACCGGCGGGTTTTCGACATCCTCGACTGTAACCTTGTACGTGTAGGACACCGATTCATCGTTGATGGAGTCCGTTGCCGTCAGCACGATATTCGCCGTACCGTCCGTATTCGGCTTCGCGGAGAATACCAGCTTGTCCGTAAGGCTAAACGTCTTGCCCTCGGTAACCTGCACGACATTATCATTAGAAATTTTCACCGTAACACTCGAGCCGCCATCCTTATCTTCGAAGAGGGTCGACAGGGAAACCGTGAGCTGTCCGCCCTCGGGCAAATCGATCGACTCGGACGCCGCAGACTTCTTGAGCGTCGGCGCGAACGTCGGGCAATTGTCGCCGAGAACGATCTTCTCGATACGGATCGCATTGTCATTGCCGTTTTTCTTGATCCACTGTTCCTTGTAAATGAACTGCATTCCCGTCTGCACACCGGCATTCCAAGTAGCCGGTTTATCAGACTCCCATCCCTGGGAAAGATCGCCAAAGTCGACAAACGTGGACACAAGCGTTTCCGACGCGGGCATAGTCTTTCCAAAATAGTTGTCATCGGTAATGGTAAACTGCCTCATATCGAGGCGGAACGGCGCCGTAGCCGAATATGTGAGGCACACTCCCTTGTACGCCTTCAGACTCATTGTTGCGTCCGAGCATTCCCCATCTTCGTCGCAGTTCTGCTTCCATGTGAACCCGACGCCGGCGACACCCTTCGACGCAACCGTCAGATTAATATCCTTCGACTGCCCGTTCAGTTTCTTGTTGGTCGACGCATACGTCGCCTTGTTGCCGGTGTCCTTGAAGGAGAACCAATATGCGGGCTTCTGAGTCACCTCGCTCGTATCCGAACTCACGGCGACGACGGATGCCGCCATCGACAAGCCCGCAAAGGCCAGCACGGCCAGAATGGAAAGTTTCGCGTTCATAGAAGCCCTCCCTTTTAAGGTTCCATTACTATATATCTTATAATAAGAAAATAATATTTTGTGAGCTAGCGCACAAGTGTCCTACCCCCAAAAAAGTGGACATTTAATCCAAGAAAACCGGCCCGACTACCCGCCGAGGGCGTCCAATTCACCGTATCTTTCGTAGGCTTTTTCCAATTCGGCATTAAGGTCAGCAAGCTCTTTTTGCAGTTCTACGATGCGTTTTGCATCCGTATAGACTTCCGGCTTCGCCAAATTCGCCTGAATTTCCGTAATTTTACTTTCAAGGATTTCTATTTTTTCCGGAAGTGCCGCAAATTCGCGTTCTTCGTTGTAACTACGCTTCTTTTTCTTTGCCACATTCGACAAATTATTGGATTTCTCGTCTAAAATCCGGTTTTTCGCAGACTCTTTCTCGGCAAAAATACGCTCTTTTTCCCTAAACTTCCGATTTTCTTCGTAATCGGAATACCCGCCGACGGCCTCAAACACATTACCGCCGTCCTCGATGGCAAGGATGCTGGTCGCAACCGAGTCCAGGAAGGCCCTATCGTGGCTTACCGTCAGAACCGTCCCCTTGTAGTCGGCAAGGAGCTCGGCCAGCAAATCGAGCGTCTCCATATCCAAGTCGTTGGTGGGCTCGTCGAGCACGAGCACATTGCTCGGATGGCTAAAGAGGCAGGCAAGCAACAGGCGGTTCCTCTCGCCCCCGCTGAGGGCACTGATGGGCCCGCGGGCACGTTCCGCCGAAAAGAGGAAATCCTGCAGATAACTTAACACATGGCGCTTGACGCCGTTCAACGTGATATACGCCTGACCGTCCCCAATGTTCTCTATCAGGGACTTGTCTTCGCGCAAGCGCGTTCTCATCTGGTCAAAATAGGCTATCTGGAGATTCGTTCCCAGGCGGATCTCGCCCGAGTCGGGCTGCAATTCACCGAGGATCAGGCGCAAGAGCGTCGTCTTTCCGGAACCGTTCGGGCCCACGATGCCGATGCGGTCCCCGCGGGAAACCTCCGTCGTGAGGCCGCTAATCAAGGGAGCGCCGTCGTAGGAGTAGCTCACGTCGGTAAGCCTTGCAACCAGGCGCCCCGAACGGTCGGCTTCCGTTATCTGCATGCTCACGTTGCCCGTTCGGGTGCGGCGCGCGGCACGCTCTTCGCGCATCTTGATGAGCGCGCGCACGCGGCCCTCGTTACGGGTCCGCCGCGCCTGGATGCCCTTGCGAATCCAGACTTCTTCTTCAGCGAGGCGCTTGTCAAAGAGCGCGTTCGCCTTCTCCTCTTCGGCAAGCGCCTGGTCCCTGAACTGCACGAACTTGTCGTACGGGAAATCCCATGCCCGCACGCGGCCGCGGTCCAGTTCGAATATGCGTGTCGCGACGCGCCTCACGAACGCGCGGTCGTGGCTTACGAACATGACCGCGCAATTGAGGCGCGTCACGATTCCTTCCAGCCACTGGATGGCGGGTATGTCCAGATGGTTCGTGGGTTCGTCGAGCAAAAGCAGGTCCGGGGCGCGGGCGACAGCCTGCGCAAAGAGCACGCGGCGCTTCTGCCCGCCGCTAAGATCGTCATACAGGGCGTCCGCCGCTATGCCGGTCTTTCCGAGAATCGCTTCGGCGTCGGCATTGTGGGGGCCATCCTGCGCAATTCCAGACATGACGACATCGCGGACCGTACCCTCGATATGCGCAGGGATTTCCTGAATCATGCGGGCGACCTTGAGGCCCGCCTTCTTGACGATGTCGCCGGAATTTGCCTCCATCTCGCCCGTAAGAATCTTGAGGAGTGTGCTCTTGCCTTCGCCATTGCGGCCCACCAGGCAAATGCGGTCGCCGGCCTCGATGTCGAAAGAGACGTTGTCGAGAAGCGGCGGGCCGCCAAAACGGAGCAGTATATTCTGTGCGGAAAGAATCGGCATCGCAAATGCAATTTAGAAAAAGTTTAGAACCTGCGGAACCCATACAAAAAGCCGCACGGAAACCGTGCGGCCAGACATGAGAAGTATTTCTTTTAGAATCCGGTATTGTTGATTACCTTGGTCATGAGGCGCGAGCCCGAAGCGCTCTCGACAATAGCGAGAAGCCTGCCCTTGCCGGCCTTCGGCAGCATGCCGCCGGTCTCGCCGAACTGCGCAACCACATTGCCGCGCACGTCGAAGAGCTTTACGCGAGCTCCGGCCGGAGCACCGGAAACCTCGAGACGGCCCATCGAGACGTGCATGCCAAGTTCCGGCATGGCGAGGCCCATGCCACAGGACGTAGTCGACGTATCCGTTGCGCTCGTGTCGGTAGTTGCGGTCGTATCGATAGAGGCGGTCGTATCGGGACCAGGAGCAGACTCGAACGGGAGCGACGGCGTTTCCCAGTCAATCCAGTCACCATAGTTGTCAATCTTGAATCCCTTGCCGTTGGAGGGTTTCACATGGATATCCGTATTGGCTTCCTTGTTGCGGAGGAACTTGTCCACAAATGCGGACACCGACTTGGTCTGGCTCGAAGCTGCCTGGCAGTGTTCATGACCACCGGTAAAGTCGAAACCGATGCGGTCTTCAATACCCATGGCCTTCCACACTTCGGTCGCCGCCATCATGGACTTGTAACCCGATTCGTCGCCAAGCCATTCGTAACCGGGGTTACCGAGAGCAATCACTGCACGCGGGGCAATCATCGCGATAAGTTCGTGGTGGTCGTGCGGGAGCTTGTAGGGATCCTGACGCTGCAGGCTCTGCATGAACCAGCTGTAGTTCGTGTTGTCAATCTTCTCGATGTTCGTGCCGCGGCTCGCGAAGTCTGCGGAAGTGCGCCAGGAGTTGATGCCGCCGCCACCCGATTCCTGAGCGATGGTGAGCGTCACGCGTTCGTCGAAGGCGCCCGCGAATAGAGCCATCTTGCCCGCGTAGGAACAACCCGTCACCGCGATTTTGCTCATGTCAAGGTGATGTTCTTCGGCAATCAGTGCAAGGCCGTCAATCAGGCGGCTCACGCCCCACGACCATGCGGAATAGTCACCGTTCTGGTTCTTGTCGCCGTAGAACTTGTAGAAGCCCACATTCGTGTCCTTCTGGCCGTTCATGGAGTATTTTGCCACTTGGTCATGGCTGAACGGCACCTGCGCAAAGCCGCTGAAGATGCTCGACGAAAGCGAGCCCGTACCGCTGTTCATACCGATGATAATCGGGTGCGGCCCGTTGCCGGAGGGCATGCTGAACTTGGAGGTAATCGTCATCGTCTTGCCGCCTTCCTTCACCGTCACCGTGAGGGTGCCGCCGCTGTAGGTGGCGCTCACGTCGGAGGGAATCGGCTTCTCGCCAATCTCGTACTTTTCGATATCGGCCTTGATTTCGTTACGGCGCTTGCTCCAGTCACTATACTTGGTGACCTTGGAACCGTCGTGGAATTCGAACGGGTCGGGCAATTTTTGGTTTGTCTTGAGTTCGCCCGCCTTGGCGCCTAGATCCTTGCCGCGATTCTCGACGTCGAAGTTAAGCGGAGCCTGCGCGGCCACAGCCGTGATCAAGCCCATTGTCAGAATAAGTTGAGTTGTTCTCTTCATAATCACTCCTATTCCAACATCCCATACATGTCCCCTATTCTATCTAGATTTTTTAGGCCTTTTGAACCCGAATCCCCATTTTTATTTCATTTACAAATTGTAAAGAAATATTCCCCTCCGGGGCGTATTTTTCTACATTGGAGAGCGTGACGAAACTCGCCCGAAAAGCCCTATGTACCCTAGCCGTGAGCATCTCGCTCCTGGCTCCGGTTTCCGCACAGGAAGGCGAAAAAGACGATTTCCAGCGCTATGCCATTGTTCCCGTACTCGGCTACACCGAGGAGACCAAGTTCGAATACGGCCTCATGGGCAACATCTTCTTCAAGCCATCCTTCGAGGGCGGGCGCACCAGCGAGCTCGACATCATCGCCTACGCCACCACCGAAGACCAGTATTCCGCATCCATCTCGCCGCTGTTTTTCTTGATGCACGACCGCGTATCGGGCAAGGTCTACCTCTTCTACGAGAAGTGGAGTACGCATTTCTACGGCTTCGGGAACGACCCCGACAAGGATACGTTCCGCAAGCTGACCCGCTCGACCTTCTACACCGAAGGATACCTGGAAACGAGCCTGCTGCTGCCGCCGGAAATGAGCGCATTCAAGTACGGCGTCGTGTACAAGATAAACCACAGCTCCTTCGACTTCGACGACTACGACGGCCCGGTGGAGCATCCCGGGGATGTCGACGGCTGGCGCAACGGCATCGGCTACCACATCAACTACGATACGCGCGACAACCTGAACTGGTCGCGCCACGGCATGTTCGCCCAGTGGGAACAGAAGTTCTTCCCCGGCGCCTTCAGCGATTTCTCCTACAGCACGCAGGAACTCGACATCCGCGGTTACAGCGAGTTCATCTGGAACACTTCCATGGCGGTCGGATTCCTGTGGCAGCGGGTAGACGGGGACGTCCCCTTCGACATGCTCGCCGGACCCGACGGCATCAAGCGCTTCCGCGGGGTCAAGACGAACTACTTCAGTGGCGACCAGGCGCTGTTCCTGCAAACCGAATTCCGCAAGGAGCTGTTCTGGCGCCTCGCCGGGAACATCTTCTTCGAGGGGGGCAAGGTCGGCGACTACTTCAGCGACCTCATGCGCAACAAATGGCATACCGGTCTCGGCTTCGGTGGCCAGTTCGCCCTCAACAAGAGCGAAAAGCTCTACGCCCGCGCCGACTTCTCGTGGATCGACTTCGAGCAGCTCGGCGTCACGTTCTACATCCGTGAAGCATTCTAGGGCTTTCACACCCGCTTAACCGTATAAAAAAGACACGGACCCCTCGGAGGGGTCCGCACCTTATTTATTTGAGATAGAATACTCTCTTAATCCTTGATGCTGGTCCAATCCAGCACGCCCTTCTTGTACAGGTAGATGTAGCCGGCTTCGAGTATCAGGAGGAAGCCGAGAAGCACAAAGAGGAGCTCCCACCCGCCGGCCAGGAACTGGACCGTCCACGGGTAGAGGAAGGCGACTTCGAGGTCGAACACCAGGAAAAGCATCGCCACCATGTAATATTTCACCGGATAGCGCTCGTTGGCGGTCCCGGAAACGTGAGCTAGGCCACACTCATATGCAGATCCCTTGATGAGCACCTGCTTGATCTTGCCCGGGTGCAGGAACCAGTTTGCAAGGAGGAGTACGGCCGGAATGCAGATAGCCATTATGACCAGGACGGTCACGGCAAATGCGATGTCAAAAACTTCAACGTTGCTCATAGTGATGAAAAAGATAGTAAAAAAGTTTTTTCCGTTCAGGGCCAAAAAGAAAAGTATATTTCGGCATATGAAGCGTTATTTACTTTTCTTGGGCATTCTTGCCCTTATTGCGTTCTATTCGGCATGTTCCTCCTCCACCGACCTGGCGGCCGCTTCCGACGATCCGGACGAAACGTCCCAAACGACGTCCTCCTCGTCTAAAAACTCGTCCTCCAGCTCCAAGAAGTCGTCTTCGGGCGATAGCGTGCTCGTCGTGGACTCCACCGAGATCAAGAAGGACACCGTCGTCGACAAGGTGTACATCTCGGCAAATTCCAACATCGAAAGCCCCTATTACAGCAGCGCCGTAGCTTTCTGCTGGGACGAAGGCTGCGAGGCCAACCTCCCGTCTTCTTCGTCCAAGGCAAAGTCCTCTTCCTCTAGCTCCGGCGGCGGCGCCTCCATCGACACCCCGTCCGAAGAGCCCCCGACCATCGAAGGCAATACCATGACCGACAACCGCGACAAGAAGACATACCAGCTCGTGAGCGTCGGCGGCAAGCTCTGGATGGCCCAGGACCTGAACTACGCGTTCGGACAGAGCATGTGCTTCAACAACGAAGATGCCAACTGCGAAAAGTATGGCCGCCTGTACACCTTCAGCAACGCCCAGAGCGCATGCCCTAAGGGCTGGAAGCTGCCGAGCCGCGAAGAGGCCCAGGCGCTCATCAACGACGACTCGTACACTTGGAGCTACAGCGGACGCTGCAAGGGAACCAGCGATTGCGGATTCACCGGCGAGATGGGCTTCCATTGGACAAGCGCCACCCCGCAGGACGGCGACAAGAACTTCGAAGAGAACAAGGGTGACAGCTATGCGGTCATTATCGTAGAAAAAGAACCCGGCTACGCCGGCGACAACGACCAGAAGTTCTTCCAGGTCGACGAAAAGGGCAAGCACTTCAGCGTACGCTGCGTGCAGGAATAAACAGCCTGCAAACTTTTACGAAGAGGCCCGCGAACGGGCCTCTTTATTTTTCTGCCGGAGTTTCCTCATTTGAATTAGAACTAGGCGGCGCAGGTGAGCCACAAGCGACTCGTCTTTACGAGTCGTGGTGGCGAGAGCGAGGCTCTGCCGGAGTTTCCTCATTTGAATCAGAGCCGAGCGGTCTATACTGCGCCACTTGTTCGCGGAGCCTGTTGCCACGAACCTTCCCGAGCAAATCGACAATATCTTCGAGCGGAGCAGCCATAAAGGCCTCCGCGCTTTTGTATTTGGAGAGGACCTTCACGCGGGTCTCGTGGCCCACGCCGGGCATCTTGAGCCATTCCACTTCAAGATCCTTCTTGCGCTTGCTCCGCTGGTACGTAATGGCGAAGCGGTGCGCCTCGTCGCGGGCGTTCTGCAACAGCTTGAGCGCAGGGCTCGTGCGGTGCAGCACGATGCTCTTGCGGTCGTCGGGGAACACGATTTCTTCGAGGCGCTTCGCGAGCCCGATGAGCGGCAGGTCCTGATCGTGGCCAAGCTCCTTCAAGATCTGCATCGTGGCATCGACCTGGCCCTTGCCGCCATCGCACACCCACAGGTCGGGCATGGGCGTCCCTTCTTCCTCGAGCCGACGGATACGGCGGATCATCACCTCGCGCATGCTCGCGAAGTCATCCACGCCCGAAACCGTCTTGATGATAAACTTGCGGTAATTCGCCTTGTCGGGGCGGCCATTCTTGAAAGCGACGAGGCTTGCCACGGTATTCGTGCCGCTCAAATGCGAGATATCCACGCACTCTATGCGGAAAGGCGTCTTCTTCAGGCCGAGAACCTTCTGGAGTTCGAATACGGAACCATCTATCTCGCTGTACTTTTGCACCTCGGCGCGCATCTCCACCAAAATCATGTCGGCATTCGCGCTCGCGAGCTTCAAGAACCCGACCTTCTCGCCGCGCTGCGGGTTCGTAAACGTCACCTTGCGGCCCGCTTTCTCGGCAAGCGCCTGCTGCAGCGGCCCCGCATCGTCGGGCAAGGCGACATCGGTCGCAATCTCCGCCGGGATAAGCGGGACCTCCATGTACCACTGCACGACCATCTGGCGGAAAATCTCGGTCTCGTCGTCCTCGAGCCTGCATTCCAGGCGGTAATGCCTGCGGCCCGTCAGCACACCCGCGCGGTACTCGAGAATCACCGCTGCCGCCAGCGTGCCGTTCCGGCGGATGGACAGGATGTCGAGAGAGAGGTTCGGGTCGCTCGTATCCGTCTTCTGGCGGATCCCCGTGGATTGGAGCGCCTGGATGGCGTCGCGCTTCTTGCCCGCCGCCTCGAAATCGAGCCGTTCGCTCGCTTCCTCCATCTCGCGCTGCCACTGTTCGAGCAGGTCATCGCGTTTGCCTTCGAGCATGAGGCGCGCCTGTTCCACCTTGGCGCGGTATTCCTCCTGGCTGATCAGGCCCGCGCACGGGGCGTCGCAACGCCCGATGTGGTAATTGAGGCACGGGCGGGCCGGCGCGGCAAGCGGCAACTTGAGCTTGCATTCGCGGATATGGAAAAGCCTCGCCGAGAGGTCAATCAGCTGCGAAACGACCCGCGAGTTCATGTAGGGCCCGTAATACTGGCTATCGTCCTTGTGGACCGAGCGGCTCAGGAACAGCCTCGGGAACGGCTCCCCCACCGAAAAAGCCAGGTACGGGAAATGCTTGTCGTCCTTCAGGAGAACGTTGTACTTGGGCTTGTGCTTGCGGATAAGGTTCGCCTCGAGGATGAGGGCCTCCTCCTCGGTCTCCGTGATGATCCACTCGATGTCGCGGATAAAGGGAAGCATCAGCGATGCGGCCCGGTGCCCGCCGTGCTCGCTACCGTCGAAGTAGCTCTTCACGCGGTTCTTCAGCACCTTCGCCTTGCCGATATAGATGATCTTCCCCTGCGAGTTCTTCATGATGTAGACTCCGGGCAGTGCGGGAAGTTCGGCCAGGCGGCGCTCGATATGTCCATCGACGGGAAGCATACCCTCAAAATAGATAAATAGAAATAAATTATTCTTTTTTTCTTTTTTTTATATATATCTTATTAAAGGAAATCCTTTCTAGAACTAACCGGAGAAAAAATGAATCTAGAGAACATCAACCTTCTTTCGCAAAAGGTCGACAGCGTCCTGGCCACCGTGAGGAATCTTCGCCAGGAAGTCGCAGGGCTAAAACAGGCGCTCGCGAGCGCGAACGCAGAACTTCAGGACAAGAGCATGCTCCTGGATACGGCAAACGCGAACCTGGTCGACTGCAAGGCCGCCCTGGATGCACGCGCAAACCAGGTGGCAGCCCAGAACGAAGCGTTGAATCTCAAGATTGACGAAATTAGCGACCTCCGCGCCGCCATGAACCGGCAGCAGGAAGAAATCGCCCAGAAGGGCGGCGAAATCGAGAGCCTCAAGGCGACCATCGCCGAAAAGGAATCCCTCATCGAGAATCTCAACGGCCAGATTGCCGACAAGGAATCCGCCATCGAAAAGATGAACGAGACCATCCTGTCGCAGACCGAAGAAATCTCGGAAGCACAGGAAAAGTTCAAGCAGCTCCTCTCCACCATCGAGAACGAACTCGGTACCGAGTTCCCCGTCGAGCACACCTTCGAAACGGCCGCGGAGCCCGCCGCAGAACCGGCAGCCGAGCCGGCCCCCGTCCAGGAAGCCCCCGCCGAAGCGGCTCCTGCCGAGGAAGCCCCGGTAAACGAACCGACCGTCGAACCCGTCGCCGAGGAGGCCCCCGCCCCCGCGGAAGAGAGCGCACCCGAAGAAGAGCCCGTGCTCGACTTCAACCAGATTGCCGAAGACGAAGACCTCCCCATCGAAGTCCACGGCGCCAACGAAAAGGACAACGATTTATTCTCTGCGAGCAATGGAGGCTCGCAAACAAATTTTTTCGGCTAAAGTGGCTGATGGACGATGATCCATTCGGCGTAGGAATGAAATAATGTCTGACGTAGAAACCCACAGATCGATAAGTATCAACGTAGCCAAGGAACGGCTCCAGATCCGCACGGACCTCTCCGACGCGGACCTGAAGGAAATTGTCGACTACATCGACGAACGTTACGCAAGCTACGGGAAATACAACCTGGAAGCCGGAAAGCGCATGGCCCTCCTCGCCCTCGAAATGGCCCAGCAGCTGTTCGAGGCGAAGCGCAGGCTGCACCAGGCGAAAGTCTACAAGGAACAGATGGACCAGAGCATCAGGGACATATCGAGCATGCTGGACGAAGGCATCGACACGCCCAAGAGCTGGGATTAATCCAACGTTCCGAACATTTTACACTAATCTGACAATCTAAGTACAATTTCGAGTAAATTCGCTATTGTTTTTGGAGCGATTCGGATATATATTAAGAATACAGGCATCACACGGATTAACGCCCGATCTAACAAGATTATTTCAGCTCGTTGCTCTTGTGGTTCAGTTTAGGCGCGCTACGACGCGAAAAACAAAGCCCCGAGGCACTGCTATCATTTTATAATAGTAGTTTCGAGTGTTCCACCGTGTAGGATGCCTTTTTTTGTACCCAAAACGCCGCAGGCCGAGCGGATGACCAGGAGCTGCGAGGGCACGTACACCCACCAGATGAAGTTGTTCGCCAACGTCGCTACCATCTGCAGGGCGCTGTGGTCGTCACCGGAAATCATGGAAAGACCAACCAACGCATCACCGAAGAACCAGACAATCATGCCGATGCGGACAAACTTGGCGTTCTCCGCGGGATAGAAGCCCTTGCGCGGAGCGAGGACACCCACGACAATCGAAGTGATGAGGAATACGGCATAGGCGACCACGAGGGCGACCGTGAAATCGAGAACCTTGGTCGTGCCAAGCACTACGGCGGCAACAAGAGCAACCGCCAGGAGCCAGTAAATCTTGGGGATGCTCTTGTCGGACTCCGACGTACGCGAATGCCTATAGATAAGGACCGTCTGGAAAGCCATGAAGCAGGCTATGCCGAGCGCCGTGCTCAACGAGCCTGCATCGGGAGCGATCGCCTTGATCATGCTGAAACTGAAATCCGCAAGCAGCGAGAAGATGAAGGCGATCCGCAAGATCTTGCCGTCACGCGTACTGAACCCGCTGGCCGCCGTCACGAAGGCGAGGGCCGTCAGCATGACGGACATCGCGAACTTCGTATAAAGCTGGAAATGTCCGGCATCGGAAAGGCAAGTGCCCACGGCACCGCAGGCGTGAAAATCAAACCAATCCTTGCCCGTAGTGACGAGCAGGAGGATGGCGAGAATGGAAAAAATGATTTTTTGAGTCTTTGTCTGTAAAAGCATGGACAAAGTATAGTAAATACTTACTGCACGCGAACCCGGCGCACGCGGGCGCCCTGCTTCACGATGTAGATGCCCGGGCGGAAATCCTGCGGGCGGAATTCCTGCACACCCTTCAGGTAATGCCCCTGCACGTCAAATACCTGCACCGGTGCGCCGGCACGCAACGATTCCAACCGGCACATGTCAAATGCGTGCAGCGCCACCGTCGACGTATCCCCCGTAGAATCCGTCACGCTCGTATCCGGCTCCACGAACGGATGGTCCGGATCGTCCACCACCACCTTGATGGTGACGGAGTTCTCGCAGCCGGAAGCGTTCGTATGCACGGCCTTGTAGTAACCGCTCATGGTGCCGTCCATATTCTTGAAACGGATTTCGCGGTCGGTGGAACTGAATTCCTTCGGGCCGCTCCACACCCACCGTCCGCCTTCCCACGGATGCGGGCCAATCACGAGCGAATCGCCCTTGCCTACCTTCACGTCTATAGACTCGTCCCATTCGCCGTTATGGATTTTCACGTACGGGATGATCGTATCCGGCGTGCAGATGCCGCCCTCGGCGCCGTCTATCACCATCGTGGTGATTGTCTGCGCCGGGGCCGTCATCGAAAGCGCCTTGCCCGAGACAGCGATATCGTCCTGCGCCTTCAGGCTGCCCGGGAGTTCAAAGCGGACCACCTTCGCGCTCGTGCCAATCTTGTCGAAGCCCGTCAGGTCGAAACTGTACTTGGCGTCGGACGAGCCCGCATTGCGCACGATAAGCACTAGGGCATCATCGGGGCGGAGTGCCGCAAGCGTATTGCTGTTGTCGCTACCGATGATGCGCGAACCCGGACGGATATAACGGCTAAAGGCGGCATGCATGTAGTAACGCGCATTCGGCGTAAAGGTCTGCTTGGAATGGTTGAGCGCGAGGCTGCGCCAGTTCTCGGCCGGGTCACCGATTTGCCAGTCCACCCAGGCGTTCGCCTTCATGTCGCGCAGGTCCTGGATAATCACGTTTGCCATCCAGAGTGCGATATGTTCGTCGCCGCTCTTGCTAAGCGGGCCCGTTTCGGACTGCCACACTCTCTTGTTCTTCGCGAACGCGGCATTGAAAAGCTTTGCGCGGGAATCGCCGCCCGAATAGCTGTGCGTATTCACTTGGAACATGTACGAGAGCGCTTCCGAGCTGTACTTATTGAACTGGTTGAGCGCATCGCCGATGTTTGTCTCGTCAGCGGCACTCACGGAGGTCTCGGGGAACAGGCCTTTCTTCTGGAGCGCCTTGCCGAGCTCCACGATCATTTGTGTCTGGTTGTTCTTGAAGCCGCAACCTTCCTGCCCGCCGTTCGATTTCCACCAGCCGGCACTCGGTTCGTTGAATGGCTCCACCGTACGGAACGTGATTCCCCATTCCGTCTTGAAATGCAGCGCGACCTCGGAGAGGT
This sequence comes from uncultured Fibrobacter sp., assembly GCA_946408125.1. Taxonomy (GTDB): domain Bacteria; phylum Fibrobacterota; class Fibrobacteria; order Fibrobacterales; family Fibrobacteraceae; genus Fibrobacter. The sequence goes on along the minus strand of CAMJQW010000002.1, from coordinate 48,983 downwards.
AATCCGCAAAATCGTCGAAGTAGTCGGACTTGAGGTTGTCACTGCCGTCGCTGCTGCCCGACACGCAACCGCTCTTGGTCATCCACCACGGGGGCGAATTGCTGAACGCCTCGAAAATCGGACTCTTCACGCGCTTCGAAAGTTCAATCGCGATGGTTCTCTGGTACGGGTCGGCCGTCCAGTCGTAATCGCCTTTTTCTGTGGGCTTGTAGCCGGGAACGTTGGCGCCGCCGTCACCCTTGTCCAGATGGTTATGGCCCGGCTGGTCACCGCCGCCGATGTTGTAGCGGAAAATGTTGTAGCCGAGACCGGTATCGGGGTCGGCAATCGCGCCGATGAGCTTGCTCCTGTTTTCTTCGCTCCAGGCGCCTGCCTTCACGGCCCACCAGCAGAGGCTTGTGCCCCAGCCTTCGAATTCTTGATAACGTTTTCCCGGATCTACGACGACCTTGGTCTGTGCATACGCAGGGGATGCAATGCCTGCAAGGCACGCAACGCCGAAAGCCGCCGAAACAACTGTAAATTTCTGAACCAATCCCTTCATACCCTAAATATACCCTAAGTATCTAGGAATGTCAAATGTGGACTTTTTGGGGCAACTACGGCTCACATGGGACCGTCCGCTCTTAATTAAGCCCAAAAAAATTAATTTTAATGCAATTCTAGCTTCAATCCGCGGAGGATTTTCTTCTGCGCGTCCGTGATGCGGTAGCTTTCGCAGGCTTTCTGGATGGTCTTGTTGTGAATCCAGGGCGAGAGCTTACGGCCCTTGATGTAAGGGAACGTCGCGTCCCATTGCTTGGCGAGGGCGGTCGCCATGTACCAGGCAATAACCATCTGCACGTAGTAGCGGTCGGTAGGCTGGGTCTCTTTTTTCGAGGACCGCGTGGCGCCCGAGCTTCCCGCGTCATCAAATATTTTTTCATCTATCGCGGCGACAAGCTTCAGCTGGTTCTTGTCGAATCGATCGTCCAGAAAGAACGCCATCAGCATGTTCACACCGAAGCGCACCGTATAGGGCTTGGTCGACTTCAGCCATTCGCAAATCTTGGCGTAAAAACGTGACTCGTCCTTCAGCAGTGCCTTCGGGGATTTTCCGTCGCACACCGCCCAGTTGTCGATGTAGGGCAAGAACTGTTCGATACGGCGCAGGCACTGCTCCGCATCCTTGATGCGCTCGACCACAAAAAGGTGGACCTGATTCTCTTCGAAATACTTGTGCGGAAGCTTGTCCAGGAATTTGTCGAGTTCGGCAGGCATCGCAGACGAAGCAAATTCCTTCGCTATTTTCCTCATCGTGGGCACCCGCACGCCGATAATCGATTTCTTGTCGATATTCGGCAACAGCGACGCATGAAAGTCGCGGTACTTCAAATCCTGTTCGGCCAAAAGGCGTTTGACAAGTTCAGCGGGAGACATGTCCTAGAAACACAGGTTACTGTTGAGGTACTTTGCCAGTTCTTCTTCGGTGAAGTATTCTGCACAGGCGTCCTCGATTTCGTCGACGACGCTTCCGTTTACCATGATGCCGACAAGCATGCCAATCCCTCCGCCGACGCCGGCACTGATACCCACCATAGATAAATAGGCCAACGTTGCCGCCGAAGCATCCGCAAAACTTAAAAGAACATAGAATGGGAAAAACGCTATAGCCACACCCGCGCCTACACCAAGCGCCCCAAAGGCGGCTCCGCGCAATGCATGGTGTCGGGAGAAGTACGAATTGTTTTTGAGTTTGCCATCCTTGCACAGTTTCACGGACGTCCTCGGAATCGCGAGATACATCCCGTCCTTGGGCGTATAGCTGAACTCGTCCGCAGAATTCGGGAGAACGATGTAATCATTCTGCGGATCGTAGCAGAACCTCTGCGCATAAAACAAGTTCAGACTATCGCCTGTTTTGGCTTCGTACGCGACACCCGTGAGTCTGGTTTTCGGCGTTACGCCTTCGTACTGGACGATTTCACCCTTGTTCCTATCCGGCAATTCCAACGGATGGTATGAATGCGTCGGGTTCGCGCAGCCCGAAAGCAGGAAGACGGATACGGCCAGAAAAAGGAGAATCTTGTTCATAGTGCTATGCCGGTGTTTTCGGTTTGATTCTGGCGCTCAGATAGCTGAGCACCAAGTTCTGCCATACCACGTAGCACGTGGGAGCAAGCGCCACTACCGGGCCCGCGTACAACGTGGAAATCCAGATGACGAGCGTCGTGTTCTTCTGGCCCATGCTCTGCGCGCTTTCAATCGGGCGGCGGTTCTTTTCGACAAACCAGCCGAGGGCATAGAGCAGAATGCAGAGAATCAGCGAGATGCCCGCCATCATCGGGAGCTTTCCGCTATTCCACAAATCCCAGAATCCCATCTCGCGGATGTCGTAGCTCGCCTTCGCCAAAATCACGAACACCGAGAATGTCCAGATGAACATCGTGTACTTCTGGAATTTGGCGGCGCGGTCGGCAAGTTCCGGGTAAAACGCGCGGAGGCCGAGCGCAAAGGCGAGCGGGATACTGATGATGGGCTGGATGGTATTGAAAATTTTCATCGAGATGTCTTGCAGGCTCGCGTCGGTGCCGGTAAGGTAGCCGAACACGATGGGAATCGAGAAACACGCGATGAGGTTTCCGCTCAAAAAGATTTTCAGGGCGAGGGAGGCCGAACCGCCGAGCATCTTCGCCATGGCAGGAGCCGCGTTCGCGGGCGGGCAAAGCGCGATAATCGCACCGCCGAGCAGCACCTCGCGCGGGAGGCCGAAGAAATTCACGATACCCGCGAGGGCCACGACGAGCAGCAGGCTCACGACGAGCGCGCGGATTTCGATCTTGAAGGTATAGCCGTGGGTCTGCGGAGGAATTTTCGTCACGAACGTCAAAAACATCATGGAGCCGATCAAGAAGGGCATCAACGGCGAAAGCACGTGCGCCTGCGGGATGAGAATCCCGAGGATTATCGCAATCGGCATCAGTATGGCGCGCAAATTCTTCATTCCGTTATCCTAATTTAGAAAATTGCTAAATTTCGCACCATGCTACGTTCAAAGTACCAGGCTTTCACGGATACGACATCCGAGAACGTCTTCAAGGCAAAAAGACAGGCTAATCCCCTTACGTTGGTCGTGTTGGGTTACCTGCTCCTCATTACCTTGGGCGCGCTGCTCCTGCACCTGCCGGTATCCACGCGCGAACCTATCGACTTCTTGCAGGCCCTGTTCACGGCGACATCCGCCGTGTGCGTCACGGGACTTTCCGTCATCGACATCAGCTCCACGTTCACCGGATTCGGCAACTGGGTCCTGGTCATCCTGATGCAACTCGGCGGTCTCGGTATCATGACGGTATCTACGGTGCTCATCCTGCTCGCCGGCATGCACCCCGGATTCAACCACCAGTCTGTCCTGCTCTCCGACTTCACGCAAGAAGGAAACGTTGACGCGAGGCGCATCCTCATGGCGGTGCTGCCCTTCACGTTCATCCTGGAAGCCATCGGCGCCGTCCTCTACTTCACGCAGTTCAGCAACATGGAGATGTACGACCGCATCTTCTGTTCCGTATTCCAGGCGGTCAGTTCGTTCTGCAACGTCGGGTTCACGCTGTTCCCCGATTCGCTCGTGCAGTTCCAGCTGAACCCCGTCATGAACTTCACGACCTGCATCCTCGCGCTCGCGGGCGGATTCGGCTTCCTCGCCATTACCGAACTGCAGTACGCGATTGACTTCAAGAAGCGCCAGTTCCGCAAGATTTCGCTCCATACGCGCATCGCGACCTTCTGTACCTTCATCATCATCTTCGTAAGCATCGTCGCGTTCATGCTCACCGAATGGAGCAACACGCTCGAAGGCCTAAGCTTCTTCGACAAGCTCCAGTCCACGACATTCATGGCGTTCACGAGCCGCACCGCCGGATTGAACACGGTGGACACTCCGTCGCTCTGCGCCTCCTCGCTGTTCTTCTTTATCATCATCATGTTCATCGGTGCGAACCCCGGAAGCTGCGGTGGCGGCATCAAGGTCACCACGGCTGCGGTTATCAGCCTGCTCGGATTCAACCGGCTGCTCGGCCGCGAGAAGACCCAGGTCCTCGGCCGCACCATTCCCGAAACCACGGTCGACAAGGCCGTGCGAATCTTCGTCGTGGCCATCGTGGTCATCGCACTTGCGACCATGATCCTGCTCTGCACCGAAATCCCCTCCGGCGTTGGGTTCAACGAGAACGGCACCCCCTTCCTCAAGGTGCTGTTCGAGGTCATCAGCGCCTACAGTACCTGCGGGCTTTCGATGGGACTTACCGGGGAGCTTTCCACGGTAGGCCAGATTGTCATCTGCTGCGTGATGTTCATCGGTCGTATGGGCCCGCTGTTCCTCATCTCGGCTGTTGCAGGCCAGGTGCAGAACACTACCTGGTACGCCGAAGAAGACATCATGGTGGGCTAATTACTACATTATAACACATGGCATCGAAGCAATATATCATTATCGGTCTCGGAAACTCGGCCATATTCCTGGCCCGTCACCTGACCAGTCTCGGCCACGACGTGCTCGTGGTGGACAACCACCCCGAAAAGGTGCAGGACATCTCCAGCACCGTCTCGCAGGCCATGGTCGCCGACTCCACCCGCAAGAAGCAGCTCGCGAGCATCCCGCTTTCCAAGGCGGACTCCGTCATCGTCTGTATCGGCGAAAACCTGGAAGCGAGCCTCCTCACCGTACTGAACCTGAAGGAACTCGGCGTCAAGCACATCATCGCGAAGTCGAGCAGCGCCGCCCACTCGAGCATCCTCGAGAAGCTCGGCGTCTCCGACATTTTCCACCCGGAACGCGACTCGGCCATTGCACTCGCCGAACGCCTGAACCGCCCAAACATGCTCGACTTCTTGCCGTTCATGGAAGGCTTCAGCATCGTCGAGGTCGTATGCCCCAAGGACTTCATCGGCAAGACCCTGAAGGACTTGAACATCACCCACAAGTACGGCGTGCAGGTCATCGCCATCCGCGACCCGCAGGAACCGACCCCCAAGATCGGTAACCTCGCCGACATCGTGCTCCAGGAAGACGACGTGCTCTTCCTGATCGGCCCGAACGACGCCCTGGACAAGTTCAAGAGCTAACCAGGCCAGGACCCGTGCGGGTTTTCCGCCGGGTTCGTACAAAGTAATATAGTGTGACGTACGTCACACCCGAGGCGCCGGTCCGGCGCACCAAAATAAACAAGGCGTGCTTACCGAGGCACGCCTTAACTTGTTCTGTATCTTGGACTTAGGTGCGAGGTCCGACCTAGAAAACCGGTTCCGTGGAAGCCTTTTCCTTCGTCTTCTTCGCGGGGACAGCTTCCTTCGCGAGGGAGCGGTGCTCGACAACGCCGACCGCAAAGAACTTCTCGCCCTGCTTGATGACGGAAGTCGCTGCGTTCAAAAGCTTTACGCCGTACCATTCCTGGTAGATGTTGCGTCCGCTACGGAGCGTATGTTCCTTGACGGCGGGCTCGGCCGAAGGCTTGCCGTACTTGAGCGTAAACTGTTCGGACATGTATTCCACGGCCTCGATGGCCTTGCCCTTGCGGGCTTCTTCCACACGGCCCGTGCGGATTTCGAAGGCGTAGAACTTGTCATTCTTGTTGAAAATGAAATCCACCTGTACCGGCAGCTCGCCAAACTTGAACACGGGAACCTGCGTATGACCGCCCTGATCGTAGGTGTCATAGCCCATTTTCATGAGTTCCTCGATAACAGTTTCACGAGATACACCAAAGGGAATTCCTGCAAATTCCAATTCAGTATGACGCTGGGCGAACACTTCCATGGAAAGTGCTAGCACAACCAACGCAATTATGGATCCTAATCTCGGCACAATTATCTCCTAAAGACCAATGTAAAAGATAATAAACTTTTGCGGTTTTGGACCACGGGATAGTGGTTTTTTCCGGCCTTTATCTATATTTTGGGCATGTCAAGCACGTTTGGTAAGCTTTTTTCCGTCTCAACGTGGGGAGAATCACACGGACCGGCCGTAGGTGCCGTTCTGGATGGATGCCCCGCAGGCCTCCCCCTATCCGAAGCAGACGTCCAGGAACTGCTGGACCGCAGGCGCCCCGGACAGGGTAAAGTGACCACGGCCCGCAACGAAAAGGACCGGGTCCGCATCCTGAGTGGCGTTTTTGACGGAAAAACCACCGGAACCCCGATTTCGTTCATCGTCGAGAACGAAGACCAGCACAGCAACGACTATGCCGACATCGAAAAATGGTACAGGCCCGGTCATGCCGACCTCTGCTACGACCTGAAATACGGACTGCGCGACTACCGCGGCGGCGGCCGCAGTTCCGCAAGGGAAACAATCGGGCGTGTTTGCGCCGGCGCGGTCGCGCAAAAATTCCTGAAGCAGGTCGCCGGAACAGAATTTATCGCCTGGGTGGATTCCGTCGGGAATATCGACTGCCCGGAATTCGACATCAATAAGCTCACGCGCGAAGCGATCGAAGCTTCGCCGGTACGTTGCCCGGTCGCAGCGGCAAGTGCCGCCATGGAAGCCGAAATCCTCGCCGCGAAAAAAGACGGCGACAGCATCGGCGGCACGGTCCGTCTCGTCGTCCGCAACGTTCCGGCCGCACTCGGCGAACCCGTGTTCGACAAGCTCGACGCGCTGCTCGCGCAGGCGATGCTCAGCATCCCCGCCTGCAAGGGATTCGAAGTCGGAAGCGGATTTGCCGGAACGAAAATGCGCGGCAGCGAACACAACGACGAGATTTTCTTTGACGGCAAAGCCTACCACACCCGCACCAACAACGCGGGAGGAATCGTGGGCGGCATCAGCAACGGCGAAGACATCCTCTGCCGCATGGCATTCAAGCCGACGGCAACGATTTCGCAGCCGCAAAAGACCGCCGGTCGCGGCGGCGAAAACGGCGAGCTCGCCGCCAAGGGTCGGCACGACCCTTGCGTTGCCGTGCGCGCGCCCGTAATCGTCGAGAGCATGGCTGCCCTCGTTCTCGCGGATCTGTATCTGCAGCAACTGCGGCAAAAATAATGTTCGCGAAGATTTGCCTTGCCGGCATCTACCGAATCGCCTACAAGCTCCATCATTTAGTTTGTCTTAAACCAGGCAAGCCGCTAACGCATGCGCGCCTGATCGTTGTCGGGAGCCACCTCGTCGGAGGCGCGGGCAAGACGCCCTTCTCCGCATGGCTCGCCGTAAACCTCCACGAAGGCAAGCTCGGCGAACCCTGCGACACGATTGCCATACTCTGCCATTCGTCCGCCACCGACGAGGCGGAAATGCTACGCGAAAAGCTCCCGTTCGCAACCGTCGTCGCAACGGGTAACCGCTACCGGACTGCACACCGGCTTGACCAAAAGACCCGTTGCATCATTTGCGACGACGGATTCGAGGACACGCGGCTCACGGGAGCCACAATCATCCGCCTGGACCGCGCTCCCCTTCCCCATAGCCTGCGCGACCTCATTCCCGCCGGCAAATGCAGGAGCCTCGTGCAGGACCATCCCGAACCCGCGCTCGCGCTCGGTCCCGACGCGGTCCAATTCCGCATCGCCAAAGCCGTCAACGCCTCCGGAGAACCATGTCCCGCCGGTGCGACCGCGATTTGCGGCATCGGCGACCCAGACCGCTTCCGCGAAGACCTCGCAGCAGTCGGCATCGCTCCCGCAAGAATCGTCAAGCTGCCCGACCACAGCAAGAATTTCGAGCGAAGCCTCCTGCAAATCATCCGCGGAGGAAGCCAGGCCGTCATCACCGAGAAGGACGCCGCGAGACTCGGCAAGGAACTGCGCCAAAATCCCGCCGTATTCGTCGCCTACCAGGAAGTTTCCGTCTCGTCAAGCGCATTCGAGGCAATTTCTGCGCTTTTTTCAAAATAAAGTTGTCCTGTAGGGCCACGAATCATTATATTTTCGTGCAATAGGACGGTCAACTAAGAAGGAATGGGAAATGACCCTCACGAAACGTATCTCCGAGTTAATGCAGGCCATCACTGCAAACATCCCCGAACGTGAATTCTGTATCCAGCTGGGATTCCTGGCGACGCTCGTCGGCAAGCCCTTCTACCTGTACGGCCGTTCCGGTTCCGGCAAGGCCCTCGTCATCAACCGCATTACAAGCGCCTTCAAGAACGTGAAGATCCTCAAGCTCGGCAAGCGCGAGAAGGAACTCCCGCCGAGCCTCGATTCCTACGACATCGTCATTTTCCAAAGCTTCAATCCGTTCGAAGAAAAGAACAAGGCGAACGTCCACATCGCCATCGAGGACCGCTCGAAGGCATCCCTCATCATCTCCGGCGACATCCGCCCCGAAGTGGCGCTCAACCGCACCGAGATTACAGACAAGATTACGCTCATCGTGGCGCTTCCCGACAGCATTTCGTCCGAGGCCCTGTGCAACCTGCTCATGACGCCGAACGACATCACCAACACGTACGTTCCTGCAGGCCTGACAGTCACTGCCGAAGAAAAGAAGCAGTGGAACGAAGAAATCACGAAGGTCGCCCTTTCCGAGGACACCCTCCACATCATCGGCGAAATTGCGAAGACCTGCGACGAGAACAACATCTACGTTCCCATCCGCAAGTGGCTCGCGCTCACGAACATCATCAAGGCGGCGGCATTCTTCAACGGAAGGCAGGAGACGCGCATTACCGACACGTTCTTCCTCGGGACCCCCATCTGGGGCCGCACGATGACGAACACGACCATCATCGAGAGCTACAAGAATATCGTCCGCGCACGCATCCTCAAGGAAATCCCGGATATCATCAGCAATCCCTACGATGCCGACGACCTGCTGCGCCGCGTGAAGCACATCCTGTTCACGAGCAACAACCTGTACGAAACCAAGATGTTCAACAACGAACCTTGCGTCCTGTACAAGATCAACATCGCCGGCGAACCGGCTCCGCTCTACGTGCCGCTCCGCTATGTGGAAACCGACGAGGATTTCAATCCGCTGAACGAACTCAAGCAAGAAGAAAAGCGCGTGCGCTGCAATTTCCACGGGACTTCGAGCTGTACGATTTCCATCGATTCCGCCGTCAAGACCATCGGGCTCCGCAACACTTACGCCCGCGGACTTCAGAGCCAGCAAGCCAAGCCGCAAGGCAAGTTCGAGGACTTCGGTACGCTTCCCACGTACATCCTCATGGAAAACGCCCCCGAAGTGATCGAGCAGAAAAAGGCGCAGCTCGCCGATATCCGCGTCGAAATCCAGACTGCGGCCGAACGCGAGACCAAGAACCTCCAGACGCTCCGCGACGTGTTCAACGACATCAAGGCGTCCAAGGACGACCTGTTCTGCCATAAGGAATTCTTCAAGAAGGCGCAGGAACAGGTGACGGATCTGTTCGAGTCCACCAAGGTGATTATCGGAAAGATTAAAGAGGCTCACGAACTCATCGCGAACCAGAAGAACTTCTAATATCTAGAGGTTGTCGACGCTGTCCGGAATCTCGTTACGGATGACAAGCAGGATGGCGTTCTGACCTACGATAACGTATTTCTCACCATTGATTTCAAGTTCGGTACAGTTGGCGTGCAGGTATAGCGCCTCGTCGCCTTCGTGTACCTGCAGGGGCACGTAATTGACGCGATTCCCGGATTCTTCGCGGAACAGTTCGTCGGGTTCCTGTGTGGTGGGAACCGGATAGCCCGGGCCCACGCGCACGACGATACCCGTATGCACGGCATCCCTCTCCTTCACGCTGGGAGGCAGGTACAGTCCGCTATCGGTCTTATTGGATGCTTCAAGCGGCTTTATCAGCACGCGGTCGCCTATAACAACAATATTTTTCAAAGGATCCATCATACCCTACAAGATAGAATTTATATTGGAAGTGAAATGATCTATATCCTCGCGACAATATGGCTTGCCATTTCAGCATTCCTGCTGATTTACCTCGGGCATACACCGAAAGGTAAGGGATGGCTCCGGATCCTGTGGCACAACAGGAAAGTCCGCAGGGGCAGCATCATCGCCATAGTGACAATTAGCGCAATCGTCGCGGCATACGCAATCATCCCTTCCTCTTCAGGCGAGAAGATCGAATCCAGGCCCATCTTCGAAGGGTATGCGCAGTCCCTCATCTTCAAGCTGCAGGAGCAGGGCGCCATCGTACTGGATTCTACCTGCGACCTCGACGCACCGCAGCCGGAAATCACCTATATCCTCCCGGTGGTCATCGGTGTCTACAACGAGGTCGTGAAAAACCCGACCACGCCGCGCCTCGCCCGTATCGACGACATCGCCGTCATCTACTTCGACGGTTACAAGCAGTTCCGCAACAGGAGCATCAATATCGTGAAGGGCCTCCAGAAAAGGCTCGGTCCTCGCTATGTCGTGCAGATCATCAACGGAGATTCCAGTCACGAGCTAAAGATTGCATACAAAGGAAAGCTCTGGGACAACGAGCAGCTCTGCGGATTGCCCGTCATGGAAGCAAGCATCCGCGAAGGAATCGATCCGGCATTGCTCATGTCCATTATCAGGCATATTTCCGGATTCGACTTCAACTATGAAGGCAACAACCGAGAACGCGGGCTAATGGCGCTCGAATCGGGATACGGCCTCGAGCAGATCCTCATCGGGGCGCGAATGCTCCGGGATGCGCTGGACAGCACGCAAAGCATCGAGGATGCGGTCGCCACGTTCTATCCCGTGCACGACCTGCAGGGAATGAACACCGAATGGCGCAAGAGCCCGCTCAAGAATTCCTGGGTCCGGGAAGTCATCGCCGGCGTCCCGTTTTATCGGAATAACGGATTGAAATGACAAGGGAGGGTTACACCCTCCCTAAGACCCTCCCAACACTCAATAACCCGCTCCATCCGGGCAGAGCCTTTCAGGTTAGCGGGTTATTTTCGTGCGCGCCTTCGGCGCATGTATCGCGAAGGTCGCTATTAAACTTTTTCGAGAGCCTGGGTGAGGTCCGCGATGATGTCTTCGACGTTCTCGATACCCACGCTGAAGCGGATCAGGTCCGGAGCGACGCCTGCTTCGATGAGCTGTTCGTCGCTGAGCTGGCGGTGCGTGTGGCTTGCCGGGTGCAGCACGCAGCTGCGGGCGTCGGCCACATGGGTCACGATGCAAATCATCTTGAGGCTGTCCATGAACTGGATGCTCTTTTCGCGGCCGCCCTTGATGCCGAACGTAAGGACGCCGCACGGGAGGCCACCCTTGAACTGCTTCTGGGCAAGTTCGTAGTACTTGTCGCCTTCGAGGCCAGCGTAGTTGACCCAAGCCACCTTCGGATGGTTCTTGAGGAACTTGGCGCAGGCGAGAGCGTTTTCGCAGTGGCGCGGCATACGGAGGTGCAAGGTTTCGAGACCCACGTTCAGGAGGAACGCATTCTGCGGAGACTGGATGGAACCGAAGTCGCGCATAAGCTGGGCGGTAGCCTTCGTGATGTAGGCACCCTTGCCGAAAGCCTTCGTGTAGGCGAGGCCGTGGTAGCTCGGATCCGGTTCGGTGAGGCCCTTGAAACGGTCGTGGTTTGCTTCCCAGTCGAAGTTGCCGCTATCCACAATGCAGCCACCGACTGCCATGGCGTGGCCGTCCATGTACTTGGTCGTGGAGTGGGTCACGATGTCAACGCCGAATTCAATCGGGCGGCAGAGAATCGGGGTCGGGAACGTGTTGTCCACAATCATCGGAACGCCATGCTTGTGGGCGATGTCGGCGAAGCGCTTGAGGTCCAAAACCTTGCCGGCCGGGTTGGCGACCGTTTCGCCGAAGAGACACTTGGTGTTCGGGCGGAAGGCCTTTTCGATTTCTTCGTCGCTGGCGTCCTGGTCAACGAACGTGCATTCGATGCCGAGCTTCTTCATCGTCACGGAGAAGAGGTTGCTCGTACCGCCGTAAATGGCGCTGGTGCTGATGAAGTGGTCGCCCGCCTCGCAGATGTTGAAGACGGCGTAGAAGTTTGCAGCCTGACCGGAGCTCGTGAGCATCGCAGCGACACCACCTTCGAGCGAGGCAATCTTGTTGGCGACAGCGTCGTTGGTCGGGTTCTGCAGACGTGTGTAGAAGTAGCCGCTGGCCTTCAAGTCGAAAAGGTCCGCCATGTCGTTGGTGGTTTCGTACTTGAACGTAGTGCTCTGGTAGATGGGGAGAACGCGCGGTTCGCCGTTCTTCGGCTGCCAACCGCCCTGGATGCAAAGAGTTTCGATCTTGGACATTTTTGCCTCTTGTTTAATTACGCATTCAAATATAGATAGTCGGCGATTCGGGCTCGCCAAACCTATTTGTTATATAGGCAAATATAGAAAAAGGCTACACCTTGTCAATGCATTTATGCAAATATTTGCATAAATTATGTTTTCGGCCCAGAAAATCAGTCCTTGATGCAGCGGACCGGCAAGGACGGGGCCTCTTCGAGAGAAACCTCGTCACCGATTCTCGCATTCGAGACATCCATACGCGCGGGCTTCACCGCATCGCAGCTGTCCGATTCGCATTCGGGGCGCGAAATCGCCCAGAATCCAAGCTTATCGACTTCATTGGCGGGTTTCCATCCGCCCGCGGATTCGGCAAGCATCACGAATTCCATGTCGCTCGGCAAGTGCCATCCCTCCGGACACACCGTCTGGGCCGCCTCCCAAGGATACATCCGACCATACTCGGAGCAGTTTTCGGGCATGCCGTCATAGCAGCCGCTCCCGCCCGCTTCGTACCTCATGTTCTCCGCCATCCACGTCTGGTTATCGACCTTCACCACCTTGTAGGCTTGGCCATCACGCGGGTCCCTCATGATATCGCCCTGGATGCAACGTACGAAATGATAATCTTCGCGGCACAGCATCGCCTCGCAGTAATCGCTACCGCCAAAACGGAAATGCTTCAACGGCTTGACTTCGACATTGCCGTTTTCATCGGGCCAGAGGGGAATGTTTTTCGAATCCAGGGTCCAGTAAGACGAAAAGGCAAAGTATTCGGCACGATCCTCGGAACATTCGCCTTCATAATAATAGCGGGTCAGCGTGGAAATATTCAACCCGTACGCATCCGTCGGATAAAAGAACATCTCGACATCCGTCGGGAAAACCTGCTCACCGCCAAGATTCCCGTACTCGTATATGGCGTAGAAAGGCTTCTGGTCCGAAGTGGCGAAAATATCGTCGAACGATGCGGATTCGGGAAGTTCCGACCGGAGCTTCGCATATTCGGAAGCCTTGGGAAGCCTCCATCCGCTCGGACAAATCCCGTCGTCAATTTCCGATTCCGGATATTCGAGGCCGGCATCCGCGGGAAGCTTTCTGGGCTTTTTCCACTTGGGATTCGTGAACGCGCGGCTTCCCGGAGTCTTGTAGCGCAAATCCTGGGCCATCCACGTTTCGCCACCGATCCTGACGGTATTGTAGGAATTCCCGTCACGCACATCCTTCATCTTGCCCATCTTCATTTTCGCCGGCACCTTGACAAATCCCCAGAACTTGACCATGGCGATACAAACATCTTTCCATTTCTTTCCCGGGTAGATGTCCTCTATCTCGAGAATAATCTTGCGCACGTTTTCGAGGGGCGGGTCAAACACGATGACGTCGGGATGGGATTTCTTGTATCCACCCCATTTCGGCTTCGCTAGCGTAACCGTTTTTACGAGATTGTTCTTTGAATTCAGGTAGACCTTGACCGTTTTCGCGAGGCTGTTGTTCACATAGGAAGCCGAGTCGCGCATGTTTCCGTTGAAGAGGGTTATCACGCTGACCTGCTGCGCGCCCATCGTGAATTCAAGGGTGACGCTCTTGTCGTTGAACGGTGCTCCCCATGCCTGGTTGAAGGGGTGCACGTTCTTCTTCATGATCAAGTTTTCGGGCCTGTAATTATTCTTGTCCTTGTCCAGCAAAGTCGCTGACGCCTTGACATCGTTAATAGGGATGGAAACAATCGCATGGGATAGCGAAACTCCCGCAACAAGGGCGGCAACCATCAATAACGTCAAACACTTCTTCACGCGACACAATATATGTTTTTTTAGGGAACCGCGAATGAAAAATTATGGGAACAAAAACTATCTTTGTGCGCATGAAAATCTGGCACCTCCTCGCCATTACGACCATCGCCTTCTGGGGAACGAGCTTCGTGAGCACGAAGGTTCTCCTGAATCACGGATTCAGCGCGGTGCAGATTTTCACGTTGCGGTTCGCGGTCACCTACCTGATTCTCCTCGCGGCATCGCACACCAAGTTCCGCACCGAAAACTGGAAGCACGAACTCATCCTGTTCATCTGCGGCATCACCGGATGCACGCTCTACTTCTGGACGGAGAATACGGCGCTTTCGCTTTCGCCATCTAGCAACGTCGCCCTCATCGTCTGCACGAACCCGCTGCTCATCATGATCCTCGGCGGACTCATCTACAAGAGCGAAAGGATCAGCAAGCGGCAAGTTCTAGGATGCCTAATCACGTTTGTCGGGATGGTACTCGTGGTTCTGAACGGCAAGTTCATCTTGCAGCTATCTCCCGCGGGCGACCTGCTCGCCTGCTGCGCCGGACTCATGTGGGCTGCCTACTCGCTCATCGTCAAGCAGCTGAACGGCAAGTACAATACCCTCTTTATCACGCGCAGGATGTTCTTCTACGGGACGCTCACTTCGATTCCCGCGCTATTCCTAGAAGCGGGCGGCAGCGCATCGAAGGCTCTCAACATCCCGTGGCAGAATTTTGCGGAACCCGTCGTCACGTTCAACTTCCTGTGCCTTACGGCATTCTCGTCGCTGTTCGGTTACCTCATCTGGAACAAGGTGCTAAAGCAGCTCGGCACGGTGCTCGCAAGCACCTACGGCTACGCCCTCCCCATGGTAACGATGATTACCGCGGTCATCGCGTTGGACGAACGCATCACGCCATTCGCCATCGCGGGTGCGGTAGCGATCATCGCGGGAATGATTCTCGCGCAATACAAGAAATAAGGTCTTTACTTCTTTTCGGATTTGCTCCTGCATTCTTCGCAGGGGCAATGGAAGCAGTCGCCCGTTTCGGCGTAGTCCTTGCCGCTCCAGCAGTAGGTGCAGAGCTGGTCTTCGGGAAGACCGATAGCATGGATCACGTCGTCGATGCGCTGGAACGCAAGCGTCGTCAAGTTCAGCTTCTTGCGGATGTATTCGACCATATCCTTGTAGGGCTGGCCATCCGGATCAGTGTACTTCTCGACATCGGCATTTTCGCCTTCCTGGTCGCGGATGTAGCGACGCGTAATCAAGTCGTACTCGTTCTTGGAACGGGAGAAGTTGATGAACTTGCAGGGATAAACGAGCGGCGGGCACGCGATACGCATATGCGTTTCCTTGCACCCGAGCGAATAGAGCTTGAGGGCCTGCTTACCGAGCTGGGTACCGCGCACGATGGAGTCGTCGCAGAATACGAGACGGCGGTCCTTGATGAGTCCCGGAATCGGGATAAGCTTCATGGAGGCGACACGTTCACGCTGCTTCTGGTCTTGCGGCATGAAGGAGCGGGCCCACGTGGGAGTGTACTTCACGAAGGGGCGTGCAAACTTGATGCCGGCCTCGTGCGCATAACCAAGCGCATGCGACGTACCGGAATCCGGAATACCGCAGGCGGCGTCCGCTTCAGTCGGCGTACGCTTCGCAAGCGCGGAACCGCAGCGGTAGCGGGTCATTTCTACGTTGCGGCCTTCGTAGCTCGATGCGGGATAACCATAATAGACCCAGAGGAACGAGCAGATGGCCATCTTCTTGCCGGGCTGCACGAGCGTCGTATCGCCATCGGGAGTGAGTTCCGCGATTTCGCCCGGACCGAGGTCACGTACGTAATCGAATCCGAGGTTCTGGAGCGCGCAGCTTTCCTGAACGGCAATCATCGCGCCATCCTTCTTGCCAAGCACGATGGGCGTGCGTCCCCAGCGGTCACGGCTCGCGTAGAACTTGCCTTCGCTATCCATCAAAAGAATGGAGCAGCTGCCCTTCACTTTTTCATGCACATACTTGAGGCCATCGACAATAGAATCACGGGTCGCGATGAGCGCAGACACGACTTCAGTCGGGCCGACCATGCCGCTCGTCGTCGAGTACTGCAGCTGCATGCAGTTGTTGCGGAAGAGTTCGTCCTTCAGTTCCTCGATGTTCGTGAGGAGCCCGACGGTGACGATGGCGAAAGTCCCGAGCTTCGACGTCATGACGAGCGGCTGCGGATCGGTATCGGAAATGACGCCGATTCCCACCTTGCCCGAGAAAGACGCGAGGTCATGTTCAAACTTGCTGCGGAACGGCGTATTCTGGATATTGTGAATCGAGCGATGGAACTTTCCATTCGGATTCAATACAGCCATGCCGCCGCGATGCGTGCCAAGATGAGAATGGTAGTCGGTACCGAAGAAGAGGTCGCTTACGCAATCTTCCCTGGAAACAACTCCGCAAAAGCCACCCATAAAGACTCCTTGTCAAAGAGGGATTTTCTTATGTCACAAAGGTAGAAATATTTCGGTAAATCGGTCGACCACGGACCCGTCCGGAAGCGTCACCTTGCTTTCAAAATCGTCCCGGTCTCGAACCCAGAGCGTCCCCTCCGGGTGGTCGGGCGTCGAGTATTCGCTGCGGTACACTACAAGCGGTTTTACCGTCTCGCAATCAAGCGCATCGGCGGTAATCACGGTATAGACCATGGACTCTTTCTTATAGTGTCGGTATCTGTGGTTTGCAATCGCTTTCGACATATTATTTTTCCAAGAATTCAATCAACTCCGGCATGAGGGCGGTCATGTCCTTCACGCCGAGGTCGTAGAGCCGCGCGAGCTTGGACTTGTCTTTCTCGAGACGCGCGACATTCAGCTGCGCACTGGGGCGGATTCGGAACGTAGTCCCGCGCTTGCACCATTCGTCAAGCGTTTTCAAGCACTGGTTGTAACGGATATGGCGGTTCTTCGAGGCCTCGACAAACTTCGGATACTTGCGATAGATTAGCCTGAACAGGGGAATCAGCGAATTCGGTCCCTTGACATAACCCTCGGGGCGCGTCACGATGACGACCTGTTTTTCGAAGCCCTTCTTCGCCATAATTTCGAACGGGATGCTGTCGGCGGTACCGCCGTCCACAAGCTTCATGCCGTCGACTTCCACGATATGGCTCAGCAGCGGGAGCGATGCCGAGGCACGGATCCTGTCCATGCCTTCGGGCGTGTCGAGTTCGCGGGTCAGCAAGTAGGCGCCCTCGCCCGTTTCCAGATTCGTTGCAGTGGCATAGAAATCGGACTGAGCGGCGTTCTCGCGGAACTTCTCGAAATCGAACGGATCTATCACGTAGGGAATCTGCCTGTAGCAATAATCGACTTCGAAGAATTCGCCGGTGCGGATGAGGTTGCCCCATCCCATGTAGCGCTTGCTCGCCGAATGGATAACGTCGACACGCCTGTTCCTATCGCGCTGTTCGGAGAGGTAGTTGCACAGGTGCGTGGCGCCCGCCGAAGTTCCGGCATAGCCGCCGAACTTGAGTCCATTATCGAGCATCACGTCGAGCACGCCCGACAGGTAGGCACCGAGCATTCCGCCGCCTTCAAGCACGAGAGCCGTATTCTTGTACATCGTCATCGGGCATTCTCCATAAGCCACTGGTAATCCTTCGGGTGCGATACGAACTTTTCGGGGTGCAGCCTGCGCTTCGCGAAAAATTCATCGCGCGTCATCCAGACAAAATCGTCGACCTCGCCGGGTTGCGGCACGAGGGATGCAGCTTCTTCATCCGAGAGGGTCGTCCTGTAGACATCGTAATATTCGTTGTCGAGATAGCTGCCGCCGTTAAGTACGGTCGAGTACTTGACCTCGAATAGATATTCGAGGTCGCGCGGACTCTTATGCACGCCCAGTTCTTCGCGGAGTTCGCGCACGGCGGCATTCACACTGGTATCGCCTGCAGAGATATGCCCCGCGCAACTCGTGTCCAGGAGCCCGGGATTGTTTTCCTTCACGCGGGCCCGCAGCTGGAAAAGAATCTTGCCTTCGCGGTTAAAAACCCATACATGAATCGTGCGGTGCCAAAGGCCTTCCGCATGCACGCGCGTGCGCCCGCAGGAATAACCCGCCGGCGAACCGTCCGCATTCAGAATGTCAATCTGTTCTTCCTTCATGACCGATAAAATAACAATCTTTTTATTGCTATAATTTTGAAAGGAGGTATCCATGGCATTTAGCGAGAGCAACATCGAAAGACTCCTGGAACAGGCGGAAGCGGCCGACGTATTCAGCAAGGCCGTCGCCGGATTCATCTTGCCCGACGGTTCCACCCGGATTATCGCGCACAACACGCCCGAAAACACCGTATTCGATATCGCAAGCCTCACCAAGGTATGCCCCACGTCGACGCTTGCGCTGAACTACATCCTCGAAGGGAAACTCGATGTCGATACGAAAGTCATCGACTACATTCCCGAACTTAATACGAATTATCGCGAAGACATCCGCATCTTCCACCTGCTCACGCACAGCCTCGATTACCGCGTCCCGATGAAGACGCTCCGGGAACTTCCGCCCGAAGGAATCCTCGACGCGCTCTTCACGTACAAATTCGAAAAGGCTCCCGGAGCGGATTTCAACTACGGGAACCCGGCGAGCGTACTCCTGGGAATCGTCCTCCAGCGGCTCACGGGCAAGGACCTGCAACAGCAGGGCCGCGAAAAATTCTTTGAACCGCTCGGCATGACGCGCAGCGGTTGGGATCCGCTCACGCGGGACTGGAACCCGATTCCCAAAGAAGAAATTTCCCCGACCGAAATATGCGCTTTCCGCGGGCGCGAGATATGCGGGGAAATCCACGACGAGAGCGCCTGGGTGCTGCGCCAACTCTATCCGGTCGGAAGTGCCGGCATGTTCAGCTGCGTACCCGACCTGCTCAAGTTCGTGAAGATGGTGATGGACGACCGCCCGAAGGGAATCCTCAAGATGGTAAGCGAAAACGCATTCGACAAAGCCGTGGGCGCCTGCACAGCCCTCGGCTGGGAACTTGCCCAGAGCAAGTTCATGGGGTCGCGCGTGTCGCCCCATGCATTCGGAAAGACCGGGTTCACCGGGGCGAGCATCGTCGCAGACCCCATCGCAGGCGCCGCCGTCGTGCTCCTCAGCAACTTCACCTACCCGCACAGGGAACAAAACGCAGACCGCATCCACGCCTTCCGCGCCTCGCTGGCCGACGCCTTCTTCGGCGCGCTATAAAAAAAAGAATCCCGGCGATACGGCCGGGACTCCTTGATGGTTAATTGAGAAAGTCTAAAGACTAGCGACCCGCGTTCTTCTTCTGGAGTTCGCGGCGCTGTTCTTCGGCGAACAGGCGAGCCATCTCGATACGGTTGTTCTCCTGTTCCTTCTTCTTCGTCTCTTCCTTGCAGTTCACGCACTTGGTCGCCGTCGGAACCGCGATGAGGCGCGCCTTGGGGATAAGCCGCTTGCACACCTTACATACGCCAAAGGTGCCCTTACGTATACGCTGGAGCGCCTCTTCGAGATACACGAGGTACTTGCCTTCGCGAGCCGCCAAAGAGAAAGTCGTTTCGAGTGCGTTGTAGTCGGTCGCGGAATCCGCACTGTCGGAATCTCCGCCATCGCCGGCCTGGCTCTTCTGTCCGTGGAACGCGTTCGCCTTTTCGGATTCGCTCTGAGCGGTCACCAGCTGGCGACGCTTCTCAATAAGCATCTCCTCAAAAAATTTAAGGTCTGCATCGCTCATTTTCGCGGGTTTCTTTTCAGCCATAGCTCGCTCCTTTTTCTTATCCGTTTTAAACTATCTTTTTTTTCCAAAAAAAGCATGTAATATTAAAAAATATCCACGTTCAGCCGGAGACCCCGTTTCTTGATATCGGCTATCAAGGCGTCCGTATCCTTCACAAGCGCGTCAATTTCGTCATTAACGCGGCCCTTGCCCGAAGCAATCAGGCCGACCGTGTTATCCTGATGGTCCAATTTGGACGAAATAGCATCCATTTCGTTCTTAAGCCTCTCCAGGCTCGCCGTCAAGGAATCAACCTTCTCGACGGACTTTTCCGCCTTCGCAAGCGTCGCGTTCGTCTGATCCGGAATGGACTCGGCGAGAGCCTTGGCCCTCTCCAGGGCGGCCTTTCCCCTTTCGATCGCCTGGTTGATTTCCGCCTCGCTGTCGTCGGCTACCGCCTGCGTCGCGTTCATGACGTTCTTGCCCTTCTTGACGATGCGGTCGATACGCTTGCCCGCGCTCCCCTCGACAAGGGAATCGCGGAAGGCGGTCATCTTGTTCTTGATCTCTTCCAGGCTATTGAGGGCCGCGAAAAGGTCCTTCGAAATATCCGAAGTCCCGTTGTCGAAAATGCCCCGGACCGTATCGCCATCGGCTATGTATTCATGGGAATCCCCACTGATGACGCTCATCTCGCGCTCACCCATAAGGCCCGACATGATCAGGCGGAATTCCGAGTTCTTCGGAATCTTCGTGCTGGCCAAAACCTCGGCGGTCACGTAAACGGCATCATCGGTCAGTTCCACCTTCAGGATCTGCCCCCTGGTAATACCCTGCACGCCCACGCGGTTTCCCGGAGAAAGCGTACCGATGGACTCGTAACGCACCACGAACACGTAACGCTCGTGGTACGGGCTCGCCGGATGCAGCAAGTACCAGGCGGCGCTGCTGCCCACCAGAACCGTCACCGCCACGATAAACGGGAAGGTATTCGACTTTATCTTTTCTAGAAGCTGGTTCATGCTACTCGTACGGAGACCATTGCTGGGGGTTCATGTCTAGCAGGTCATCGGTGTATTCGCCCTTCGCCTTCGCTTTGATCTTCTGCATCAGGCTCTCGTTGAAATCGGCGGCCACGTTCTGGCCGTTCAACTTCATGAGCGCATTCATCGCGATAACTTCGCTAATCACGGTCAAGTTCTTGCCGGGCGCCACGGGGATGACAATCTTCGGGATGGAAACGCCCATCACGAGTTCCTCGCTTTCGTTCAGGCCGGTGCGGTCGTACGACACGTCGCGACTCCATTGCTGCAGCTCGACGATGACTTCGATCTTTTTCACCTTACGGATAGCGTGGATACCGAACATGGAGCGGATATCGATAATGCCCACGCCACGGATTTCCATGTGGTGCCTAATCAGCGGATCAGGGCGACCGATAATGATGTTGCCCATGTGGCTGATATGCACGACGTCGTCGGCAACCATGCGGTGACCACTTTCGACAAGGTCCAGCACGCATTCCGACTTGCCCACGTTGCTGTCGCCCACAAAAAGCATGCCGACGCCGTAGACATCGACGAGGCTTCCGTGGATTATCGCGTGCGGCGCGAAAAATTCTTCAAGGATGCGCTGGGCAACCTTATTGAACTCGTATGTATGAAGGGTCGTCGAGAACAGCGGGATGGAAAGCTTCTCGCACATCTCCTTGAGTTCCGGGTGCGGCATCTGCGCATGCGTCACGACCCACATCGGGGCCCTGAAAACGGACAGGTTCCGGAACACGCGTTCGCGGCCTTCATGCCCGAGCGATTCAAGATAGTTCCATTCGGTATGGCCTACAACCTGGATCTGCTGGGAGCTGTACACGTTCGTATAGCCCGCCATGGCAAGGCCCGGACGATGGATACCGCCTTCCGCGATAAACGTGTCCAGGTCCGTCTCCGGCGAATGGAGCGCCAGTTGCAGGTCTTTCCCGTAACGGAAAAAAAAGTCTCGCACCGAGAGTTTTTCCCGGTGCAAAACTTTGAGATCTTTCAGCTTAGACTCTGCCATTATACCAGATTGGCTGTCGGCTGAGCGCGGTGATCATTCTGCTTGTCGTTGGCCTTCTTCAGCTGGACCTTGATGCGTTCCAGCGTCACGTCGACCGCCTTGCCCATATTTTCTTCGTCCGCGGATGCGACAACGGTGTTGCCGGTGATGCTCACGGCAATTTCGCAGTGACGAAGGTGTTCCACTTCGTGGTCAAGGATTACGGAAGCGCCCGTTATGTTCGGGTAAAACTTGGCCAGCTTATCCATTTCTTCCTGGATGCGGTCCTGGAGACCGGCAGAAGCGTTGAAGTGGCGAGCAGAGAACTGAATATCCATTGTGATACCTCCGTAAAATAAAGATGGCAATTTTTAGGCTTTCGCCTTGCATCTAGAGTATATACATCTTTTTTTCAGAAAAAAGCAAGCATTTTGTCGAAAATTCGGAATCTTTATCGTCTCAATTGGAATATATCCCGAAATATCCCTTATTTTGAGCAAATTCAACAAATTTTTACACTTGTTTCCGGAGCCTCGCGGGCAAAATCTTGAGTTCTTCCTCGCGGTACTTGGCCACGGTCCGGCGGGCGACCCGGATTCCCTGCGCCTCGAGAGCCTCGGTAATGGCCTGGTCCGAAAGGGGCTTTTTCTTGTCCTCGGAGTCCACAAGCGCCCGGATGGCATCGAGAATGCGGGCAGAACCCACCACCTCGTCTGTAGCGGAGGCCCCCTGCTTGACCCCGGAGGTAAAGAACTGCTTCAGCTCGAAAATGCCGTAGGGCGTCTCCACATACTTGCCGTTGGTCACGCGGCTGATGGTCGAGAGGTCGCGGCCAACTTCTTCGGCGACATCCTGCAAGATCATCGGCTTTAAAAAGGCGGGGCCCTTCTTGAAGAAATCCTTCTGGTGCTTCACGATGGCGCGCATCACCTGCTCCATGGTGCTGAAGCGGTTGTCTAAAGACTTGATGAAATCGTTGGCACGGGCAAGATTGCTCTGGATATACTCGCGGTCGCTCTTGCTCAGGCGCTTGTCGTTCAGCATCTCGGCATAAGTCCTGTTGATGCGCAGGCGTTTCTGGACAGGCGGCTTGAAGCATTCCACCTCGTAGCGCCCGTTCTTGAAAACGACGCTCATATCGGCCGCCTTCACCTGCGTCGGGCCCGCGGAAATCTGCAGACCCGGATGCGGGGCAAGCCTCGAGAAGTTGGCGACCGCCTGCTGGACAAGCTCGGTCGAAACCGCCATGTCCTTCGCAATCTTTCCATAGCGGAGCGCCATCAGGTCGTCGAAATGGTCCTGGAGGATCCTCAACGCCAGTTCGGGAAAATCGTCGATGGCCATCGCCTGGATAAGGAAGCTTTCGCGGAGGTTGCGGGCGCCGATGCCCCTCGGCTTGAAACTCTGCAGCACATGGATCGCTTCGGCCACGGGAAGGCTCGCCACCTCGAGCGGAATCTCGTCGCGCAGCACGCGTTCAATCTCGACGATAAAGCGGTCGTTGTCCGCGAGGACCTTCGTCATGGCGGTCTCGTCGGCCTTCTGCAAAAAGCCGTTCTCGTCGAGGGAATCGATGAGGTATTCCACCAGCTCGCGGAACCGGCCTTCCGTGCATCCCGACTTCCGGAGCTGTTCCAGAAGCTCGTGCGTGCCGTTCCATTCGCGGAGCTGTTCGCGGAGCCTGTCCTGGAGGCTCGCGTCACGATCCTTCTGCGGGCGGTCCCAGGCTTCGTCGGCATCCTGCGGGGCGGCGTTCAAATCCTTGAAGGGAGCATCCGCGTCGTTAGCGCCGTCTTCCAGGCGCTTGACCCAGTCTTCACCGGAGGAGTTCTCGTAAATATCGTAATCCGTGTCGGCGCTGTCCTCGAGCGTGCCGCGTTCGAAATCCATCTCGGAAATAGATTCTTCCCGTTCCTGGCCGTAATCGTCCTCTTCCTGGGAAGGAGATTCCACGGAATCATCGGGCATCGATTCGTCCAGCTCGAGCAGCGGGTTGCTTTCGATTTCTTGCTTGATGGCAGTTTCGAGTTCGAGCGTATTCTTTTGCAGAATGGCAATCGACTGAAGCATCTGGGGCGATATGTTCTGCTCCAGACGCTGGCTCTGCCCCAATTGCATTCCTACATCCATACACGCACCTGCAATCAATCCAGACGGAAACTGTCGCCCAGATAAATTCTCCTCGCCTCCGGGTCGTTCGCAAGGTATTCCGAGGAACCTTCCGTCAGCACTTGGCTCTTGTACATGATGTAGGCGCGGTCGGTAATCGAAAGCGTTTCACGCACGTTGTGGTCCGTAATCAGGACCCCCATGCCCTTGTCCTTCAGGCCAGAAATGATGGACTGGATATCGGCGACCGCAATCGGGTCGATACCGGCAAAAGGTTCGTCGAGCAGCAGGAACGACGGGTCGCTCGCGAGCGCACGGGCAATCTCGAGACGGCGGCGCTCACCGCCGGAACAGCTCATGGACTTGGTCTTGCGGATATGCGTAATCTTGAATTCCTCGAGGAGCTGTTCCAGACGCATCTTGCGCTCGCGGCGCTTCATGTTCTGGGTTTCGAGGATGGCCATGATGTTGTCTTCCACCGAGAGCTTGCGGAAGATGGACGCTTCCTGCGGGAGGTAGCCCACGCCCAGGCGGGCGCGCTTGTACATCGGCTTATCGGTCATCTCGATATCGTCAAGGAAAATGTGTCCGGCATCCGGGCGCACCATGCCGACAATCATATAGAACGACGTCGTCTTGCCCGCGCCATTCGGCCCGAGCAGCCCGACAATTTCGCCCTGGGACACACTGATGGACACGTCGCTCACGACCTGCCTACCGCCATAAATCTTGCGCAGTTTGTCCGTTCGGATGGTGCTTACCAAGTTCTTCATTTCTTTTCCAACTTCTTCTTTTCAATATTATGGCTTTTTTTGCGTTTCCCGTCAAGCATAAAAGCTCCAGGATTGGGCTTTTTTTCGGTCGCAAGGGAATCCTTGCGGGCTTTTTCGGCGGCGGCCTTGGCACGCTGCTCCTTTTCGAGGTCGATATAGCGCCCGCTCGCATGGTTGGTGCGCCCGAGGAGCTTGAGCGACCTCACAGCATTCTTCTGGGCATCGAAAATGATATTGATGGTATCGCCCGCGGCCTCGTTCTTGCCGGAAACAGAGCGGTCCTTTTTCACGTAGAAATACGTGCTCTGCGCCTTGCCCGAAACGACGGCGCGGTCCATCTTGCCCATCTTGAAGAAGAGGTCCAGGCGGTCGCCGTCCATCAGGTTGCGGTAATCCGGAAGGTCGGTCTCGTAAAAGAATCCCTTCGCGTTCAGGTTCACGTAAAGCCTCTCGATCTTGTTGTTCGCGAACTCGCAATAGAGCGTATCGCCGAACGCCTCCGTCACGCTTCCGGGACTCCCCTTCTTCGGGTCTTCCTGCTGCACGCCGTGCGCATTGCGGATCACGAGCGCCGACTGCAGCGACTTGCCCGTCTCGTCGAGCACCAAGAAGATGGAATCTCCCGTGAGGTGGTAATTCTTCATCTCGCAGGTAGGGTGTCCCTTCATGCTGAGCCAGTTGTTCTTGCGGTCGAAATAACCCGTATCGCAGGTGACCACCATATCGCTCTGCACGACCTTCACGTCGTTGAACGCCTCCGCGAAGGATTCTCCCTTGTTGAAGATGATTCTCCGGGCCTCGATAGTCACCGTATCGATCGTACCGTCTTTCTTCTTGTCGAACTGGTACAGCTTGGGCTTGTCGGGCAGGGTCAAGATTTCGTTCTCGCGGTCGTATATCAGGTGTTCGCCCGTCAGCATGTAGGTACCTGCGGAATCGGCGGCCCTCACGTTCCCCGTGGCGGTCGCGACCTGGCCCTTCTTGTTGTACATGCCGGAATTCGCCTGAATATATCCGGACGGATGCGTGAAGAGGAACCCGCCATCGCACTGCACGACTTCGTTGTTCTTGTTCCAGGTAGCGCGCTGCGTCTTGAACTGGATGCTGTCGTGGACAAAGAACACCTTGCCTTCCAGGAGGAGCGAACCGTAAGTACGCGCGACATTCAGCACATCCGCATGCTTCATGATCAAGGGCGAACTCTGCCCGAACGCATAACCGCCAAAGACGGCTACGCAAAGGAGGCAAGCAAGCAGATGTCCGAACGGGGGAATCATTTCTTCGTAGAATCTCCCTGGCTCATGCGCTGGCGAGCCTGTGCGCGAAGTTCCTTCATGTGTTCAACTTTTTCGCGGGCCTTCCTATTCTCTTCCTTGGCGAGCGAGTCCTCGGGCGAAAGGCGCTTCGGCGCGCCGTTGGGCATGAATCCGTGCTTGCGTCCCTCCGCCTTGCGCGAAGCCGACGAGCCGGGCATCTTCGGCGGATGCTTCGCCACGGCAGCAGAAGATGCGGCCACCGACGACGAGGACGCATTTTCCAGATGTACGGATTCCTTCTTGTCTTCTTCCTTGAGGCGCTTGGCCGCATCCTGGAATATGCCGGTGACTTCCGACAGGATTTTCCAGTGGTCCATCTTGGCATCGCTCTCGAATCCCTTGCCCTGCAGCACGTCGCCTTCCTCGCTCACCACGCGCACGTAGCTTTCGGTGCGCACCAGGTTATCCTTCTTGTTCCAGAGGAGCGAATCGGCGCGGACGGAGGCGCCCTTCGGAGTGAGCGCGTAGACATGCCCAAAGGCGCTCACGTAGGTAAACTTCATATCCATGCTGCCGGAGTCCGCGCGGAGGAAGGCGACGCGTTCCCCGAGCGAATCGTAGATATCCACAAGCACCGGGCACACGAACACGATTTCCTTGTCAGCCCAGCGTTCCAGATACGCAGTCTTGAGTTTCCAGTTGAGTACATCCTTGTCGTAGCTGTCCAGGAGCGTCGTGTCGGTAAAGAGCATCTGCGGACGCTCCACCTGGATCCACGGCTTTTCCTCTTCGATTTCCTCGCAGGCGGAAAGCATAAGTGCCAACAGGATTAACCAAATCAGTCTACGCATTCCCATCATTTCTTCCCCTTGGAGAAAAGCGAGTCCATCAGGCCCTGGCTCCAGAGCGTAAGGAACAGGCCCGCGATCGCCGCGATAAAGACGAGTACGTCCTGGTAGAACGCGAGTTTCAGCATATCGCAGTTGATCCCGATGTACAGTGCGAGGAGCGCGACAATCCAGCCTATCTGCACCAGGAGCGAAAGCTTGTAAGGCCAGTAGCCCATACGGACGAGGTAGACGTTCATCCACACGCACTGCATCAACTGGTAAGCGGCCGTCGAAAGGGCGGCACCCGCAAGACCGAGGCGCGGAATCAGGAGCGCGTTCATGCCCAATGCGAACAGGAGCGTGAACACATTAAGCTTGAGCATAAAGCGGCTGTTTCCCATGCCGTTGATGACCGTTCCCGAAAGTCCGAAGAAACCGTTCAGCAGGTTGCCGAACAGGAGGATGCCGAGGACCTCGGGATTGATGACGAACGACTTGCCCGCAATCATCAGGATTTCATCGGGGAACAGGACGATAAAGAAACCGATGGCCAGCTGGATGAGCGTCACGAGCGCCACGCAATAGCTGTAAGTGCCCTTCAAATCCTTGCTGTAGCGTTCCGGCTTCATGCCCGCAACAACCGGCAAAAGGATAGGCGCATAGCTGAGGCTGATGGTACGAAGACCGTTCGATATGGTCACCATGAGTGCGTACACGCCCGCATAGCCCGGGCCGAGGAAGAGGAGCACCATCCACAAGTCCATGCGCAACAGGAGCGAGATGACCACTTCGGAGAAACCGAGCGGGAGGGCGTAGCGGAACAGCACCGGATCCAGGCGCTTCTTGCTCAACCAGAGCATGTTGGGGAACTGCTTTACCGCAAGCCAGATGAGGATGAGGGCTCCGATGCAGTTGGCGAGCAAGAGGCCCAGGGGAAGCTCATGGTCACCGAGCCCGCAGAAATGGAGACCGAGCGCAATGAGCGGCGCAAGCGTAGCAACCGCGAAGTCGTTCACGAATATCTTGTACTGCGGTTTTCGATTGCCTTCGGACGCCCCTGAAAGGACGTGGATGACGACCCACGGCAAAAGCGAACCGAAGAATAGCGCGTTATCGACAATCGAAAGGCTGGAAAGGCTCGTCGAATATCGGTGCAAGCCGAACAGCGATGCGACGACTCCGATAACGAAAATTCCCAAGGCCATGTAGAAGGCGCGGCGCACGGATTCCGATACGCCGTAGTACACGGGCCTTCCCAAAAGCCTGTTCTGAGGGATGAACCAGTGCAGGCCCTTGTCGAGCCCGAGGACCGCCACGCGGCTGAACATGAGCATCAAGAGCTGCACGGAAACGTATATGCCGAACTCTTCCTTGTCGAAAATTCGGGCCACCAAAATCATCAGGACCGGGCCCGCGACCTTGAAGATGGTTCCGAGCACAGAGAACAGAGAACTTTGCGTGAGGTACTTCTTGTCGACCGCGAATTCGTCCTTGGGCATTTCCGCCTTGACCGGGTTCTGCCAAGGCTGTTCACGCAGGTTGATGCCTACGATGTTCCTCTTCTTGAAACGCCTCCACAGGAACGTATAGAAGAACCATTCCATACAGAAAGAAGGCAGGTGATGATAGAGGAATCGTTCCGTGATGTTCCAGCGGACAGTCCTGCGGTTCGTACGGCGGTAGCTCGTATAGCACCACAGGTCCTTGTGATAGCCGCGCTTGCCGTACCGGAGCATGCGGTGGATGATTTCGTGGTCCATCAGGGTGTACGGCCAAATCTTGGTCGAGAAACCTCCGCACCTGAGGAACGGGTCGCTGCGGAAAAAATGGCCATAGCCGCCCGAGAAACAGCGGTCCTTGAAATGGTTCGCGAGCGCGTAGCACTTGTCGATAAAGTTTTCCTGCTCGTCCTTGGACCATTCCTCGTTCACGCCGAAAGCGAGGTAGCAGCTGTAATCGGGATTTTCCCTAAAGAGCTTTTCGGCAAGTTCCAGACTGTGCGGCGGAAACCACGTGTCGGCATCGGTACATACGGTATATTCCGTCTCGATGTGCGTGCAACCCTGTTCCAGGGCGTTCGCCTTTCCCTTGCGCGGTTCATGGAGGATCTCGTAGGGCACGGGGGAATTTTCGAGGGCCTTCTTCGCGACCTCCACAGAATCGTCCGTAGAATCGTTGTCTATCAGCACGAGTTTTGCGGGAAGCATTGTCTGCTGCAGCAGGCTTTCCAGGAGCCTCGGCAAGAAATTCCGTTCATTGTAGAACGGAATCAATACGGTAAAACCGGGAAGGTAGTTATCCTTTGCCTTGATCTCCATATTCCAAAGATAGAAAATTTGGACGTACTAGCGCGTGAACAGCACACGCCACTTGGAACTATTGGCCTGCCACGAATTGCGACGCATGTACTCGAGTGCCCGAGCCTCCTTTTCGGCTATCGCTCCAGAGGCTGTATCGGCGAGGGCACGGGCCATGGTTTCCCGAAGTTTTCCGGCGTGGTCCGCCTTGTCTACATAGTGGTACGCATATAGGCAATCCGACTCCGACTGGATATCGCGTACGCCTGCAATATCGGGACACACCATCGTCTTGCCGTACGAACAGGCAAGCAGCACGGTTCCCGAGTTGAGCGTGGAATCGTACGAATAGGGAGCCACCAGGAACGAGGCGGTACGGAGGTAGGCCGAAAGCTCGGAATCGGGTACGAATTCCGGCGAGAAAAAGACATTCCGCTTTCCCACCGCAGATCCCGTTAGTTTATACAAATAATCGGGCGGACGGACGCTGCCACAAATCAAAAGCGCAGCATCTTGAAAATCAAACGCTTCCAGCAGGATTTCAATATGCTTGTAAGGCCTGATGGCGCCGAGGAAAAGGACGATCGGGACATTGGCGGCAATGCCGTAGCGCTTACGGACATCGACATCGGAGTCAGGGTACGAACCGAAGTAGTCGCCATGCGGGATATGGACCACCTTGTGCAAGTACGGCTGCAAGTAGGGCAGCTCGCGGCTCCCCTCGTTCATGATATGGATGACGGAAGAATAACGCAACAAGAGGTAGCGCAGAATGCGGTTGTACGCGGGCACACCGCCATGCGGGACCGAATTGTGGATGGTCCACACGATCCGCTTGCGGGCAAAAATGATGCGGAGCAGGATGTAGTAGCGGTACAGAAACGACGCAAATGTGAGGCTCTGGTCGAACCAGTTGAAATGATAAACATCCTGCCTGAATTCCTCGCCCTTCTTTTGCTTCGCGAGGTCCAGGAATCCGGAGCACTCAAAATCACCGCTGCTGCGGAGCAGGCGGGCGAGATTCGCGAGAAAGTGGTTGGTCGCATTCCCGCAAGTCGGATAGAAGCAGACTTTGACTTTGTCCATAAGGTACTGCAAATATAAATCTATTTCGCATCCCGTCCAAAAATACTACATTAACAATATGACGAAAATCCCGTACGCAATGGCAATTGGCAACTGGCTGCCCTACAGCGAGACCTTCATCTATGACCAGGTGAAGCATGCCAAGAAATACGAGCCCTACGTACTGGCCCGCGGCCTGAATCCGGCACGCGAGAACTTCCCCTACGACAAAGTCACGTCTCTCGGCTCCGTCGCACGCATGCTCTACTACGCGGCTCTCCCCTGCAGCAAGTTCGCAAGCGTCATCCGGGAAAGCGGGGCGAAATTCATACATGCGCACTTCGGCACCAACGGGGCATTGATCGCGGCGACCGCACGTAAAACTGACAAGCCGCTCATCGTGACATTGCACGGAGTGGATGTGGGCATCTTGCTGAACCCGCACATTCCCGTCGATTACCTCTTCTACAAGCGCACGTACAAGAGGATGTTCGAGACGGCTCAGCTGCTGCTCCCCGCCTCGCAGGAACTCGCCGACTGCCTCGTGCAACTCGGCGCTCCCGAAAGCAAGATTCACATTCACAGGCTCGGCGTGGACACTTCGGCATTCACGCCGTTCAAGCGTCCCGATCGCCCCGCCCAGTTCCTGATGATCGGCCGCCAGGTCGAAAAGAAAGGCTTTGAATACGGCATCCGCGCGTTTGCAAAAATTGCAGGCAAGCACAAGGAATCGACGCTCACGCTCATAGGCAAAGGCCCGCTGCAGGAATCTCTACAGGCTCTTGCCGCGGAACTCGGAATTGCAGATAAAGTCATTTTCAAGGGAAGCATTGCCGCCCAGCTGATGCCGGCCCTGCTCGCCGAATACGACGTTCTCGTAGCGCCCTGCATTGTCGCGAAAAACAACGACCGCGATTCCGGACTCATCGTGCTCAAGGAAGCGGGTGCGAGCGCCATGGCGAGCATCGGAACGTTCTGCGGAGGCCTCCCCGAAATCATCGACGACGGGCGTACCGGATACCTTGTCGGCCAACGCGAAATTGACAGCCTTGCCGAATCGATGGATGCCCTTGCAAGCGACTACAATCTGCGCACGCAGATGGGCATTGATGCCCGCGCCAAGATGGAAGCGGAATACGACACCGTCAAGCAGAACGAAAAGCTAGAAGAGATTTTCGACAAGCTTATTTAACGCAGCCTTGAGATCGTGAATCAAGCGGTAACGGACAATTTCCGCTTCGTCCTTCTTGCCGTTACGCAACTTGAGCAAGTCGATATACTCACCCACCGAATCGACTCCGAACTGCACATCTTCCATTTCCCAGAATCTATCCCCGTCCATGGAACCGCGATACCTTACCGAAATGAACGGGCGCAGTTCGCCCTTGTTGTTTAAGCCGAACACGTCAATTTCGCTCGCGCGCCCGCCGTGCAATACGAACGCGTGGATTCCCGTACTCGTGTTGAACTCGGCATGCTTCAAGTCGAGCACGTAAAACAACACACCCTCGTTCGTGAACGTACCGCCCTGCGCAACGGCATCGTCCCATTCCTCTTGCGACAAGTCGGCATGTTCAAAATCCATGCGATAGCTAGAAAGCAGGGATAGTTCCCCTCCGTTCAAAAAAGAAGACGAGTATTCAAAAACAGTCTTGTTGTAAGAGGAATACAAGTGCCCATTTGTCGGGTTCACCGCAATCCAGGCGGCTCCCGCCTGACTATTCTCAGGGAACCTCGCAAATTTCACGAAATTGAGGTCCGTATCAAAAACGACGACAATAGGAACGGCACGCTTAGTCGTCAGCGGATGTACACGGCCCGTCGTAGCGACATAGACGAATCCCTTGTAATAGGAGATTCCCCCGAAATGCCGGTAGAAGCCATCCTTCAAGAATCGCTGTATTCCCATCAGATGACGTTTGGCCACAACCTTCTGCGGGTTGTCTTTTGCAACCTTGTAAATTTCCCACTGGTTCGTGATGTAGTAATGTTTCGAATCGGCCGTGATGCCCTGGATTTCATCTACATTGATCTCTTTGCCCCATTCACCTTCTTCCACCAGCGGGCCCATGCAGACAAAAGCGCGGGGTACCCTCGTGACCAAAGGGCCAACATTTTCAACTTCATCTTCCACGTCAGTAAAATTGATTTGCGGGTTGTCCAGATCTGCAAAGGCGCAGACGGCGCACATCAAACAGCATACAATTCCATTCCGAGCAAAAAAAGAGTCCATTTTTTTAAAATAGACATTTAAACGTCCCATTCGAAGCTTCTAGAAGATTTTCTTGATAAAGCGCAATTTGCGAGGGACAGAATGCCCGATGAATCGCGTCAGGGCATCAGTTTGTTCTTTGTCACCACGAATTCCCAGGCACGCGCAGCAGCGCGCATCTTCGCGGTTGTCTCGGCGAGAAGCTTTTCATCCACAGTGACGCTGCGTCCCGAAACGAATCCTTCGACCGGGCGAGAAACGTCCCAGTCCGCTTTCCAACTGGCGGTGCGCACGGTAGCAGGCGTAGCATCGTCCATGCCCGCGAAGAACGCGAGGGAATCGATACGGTAGGCGATTTCGCCTTGGCGGAAAGAATACACGCCGGGAAGTTTTCGTAACGGCACGACAGAAGAATCCGCGGAATCGGGCGGAACCGCTTTCGAAATAAGCTTTGCGCCCATGAAATGGTTGGAGACGTCGAGCCCGAGGAAGTCGACAACCGACGAGGCGATGCTTCCCTGCGATACGGGACGCAGGTCCATTGTCCGTTCGGCACCCGCTCCGGCGAAAATCAGCGACACCCAGGTCTCGCCTTCGTGAATCTTGCCGAGGCGTTCCGATTCCGCCGTCTGCGCGCTGTTCGGGTACGAATGGTCCCCCACCAGAATGAACAGAGTGCTATTCGCGCGCGGTCCGTTCTTCACCTCGTTCACAATAATCCCGAGGGCGCTATCCATGTAGGCTTCGGCACGCAGGTAGGCCGCTTCTGCATCGGCAGGGCGTTCGCCCATATCGGCGGGCAAGTCGAACGGGATATGCATACTGCGGCTCATCCAATGGAAGAACAGCGGCTTATCCTTATCGCGTTCGCGGTACATCTCCACGAAGCGACGGGCAAGCGCGACATCGTTGTCGTTCTCGGGCTTGAATTCGTTATAGTCGAACCATTTCTCTTGCCACACGAGTTCGTTGTCGAACTTGGGATCGGCACCGCAAAGCACCTGCCTATTGTAACCCGCCGCCTGCAGCACATCGCCAATCGAACGCATGCGCGTGTTGGGATAGTTGTACAGGAAAGTCGCGCGCGGATGGCTCGGCACACCCACCATGATGCCAAGGAAACCTTCGATGGACGGATAGCCCACGCTGTGCGCATTCGGGTAGTAGGTACCGCTTAAAACGAGCTTGCAAAGGTTCGGGAAACGCATGCAGCTCCTGGTGCGCATATCGCTTGTCCAACCGCGCAGACTCTCGATATTGAAGAGGATGATGTCCGGGCGCTCTTCGAGGGGCTTGTTCTTGAACGCGGCAAGGCTAGCCTCTTCTGCGGCGGCGGCATGCGCGGAATCCCCGCCGGCCCAATGCCAGAACGGATATTCCGCATCGGGATTGCCTCCCAGCGCAAGGATGCCTTCGCGGTAATCTGCCGGCGGTTCCAGCGACTCGAATGCATGCAAGGCTTCTTCGACAAGCACGTACGGGATAGGCTTGATGCGCGGCCAGCGGCGGTGAGACGGATTGAACCACATGTGCGACGTGCAGCCGAGAATCGCGAAAACGAGAATCGCTACGACAGGCGCCACGAAAGTCTTGTCGAACGGACGCGCGACGGCACGCTCCAAACGGTTCCCGCGCGAAAAGATTGCAAGACCGACGATGGCCGCGACCACCGTAAAGAAACTGAACAGGAAATGGAACGCGCCTTCCTTAAAAATACTTGCGACAAGGCCCGTATCGGATACGGCACCCATATAAGTCCCGATGAACGAGAAAGAGAGCCTCTGGTTCATCCAGCGCATGATTTCGTCATCGGTACCGCAGGCAAAAAGGTACACGCCCGCAAGAACGACCGAAACGATTTTTACAATGCGCAGCCCGCGGCCCCTGACAGCGAGCGAAACAGCCTGCAGGCAGAATGCCGACGCCATGATGATGCCGATATCGGCAAACATCGTGTGCCACAAAAAACGGTTCCAGTCGGCCACGAACGGCCCGCCCGTCGGGGCGTTGCACAGGTACAGCGCACAGAGCTGCACCACGCGGGCAACGACCACAATCAACGCAAAGAAGAACCAGTAGAAGCGCGACATGGCCACCTACTTCTTTGGCGGTAGCAGCAGGTTCTTGTTGATGACGTATTCCCAGGCATGGCCCGCAGCGCGCATCTTGCGGAATGTCTCGGCGTATTTGGCGGCAGCGTTCTCGATAACCTTGCCCGTCACAAATCCTTCGGCGGGGTGCGACGTATCCCAGGTGGGTTCGAGAACCGTCTCGAAGGCGCTCACGAGCGTCGAATCCTGGATGTTCGCAATGTAGGTGACCGAGTCGGTAATCATCGTCATGTCGCCCATGCGGAACGCGAATACCGGCCTATGTTTAGACGCGGCATGGAAAACGATGGTGTAGTCTACGCCATCGAACGCAGCAGGCGGATCGAGTTCAAGGAGGCTCTCCCCGACAAAAAATTCGGTAGCCCCATAAAGGAAGATGTAATCTAGAACCGTCGGCGCAATATCCACCTGCGAAACAGGCGTCGTAACGACTTTCGGTTCGATATTCGGGCCTGCGACAATGAGCGGAACCCACGTATAACCGTCATGCACACCACCGATAAAATTCGATACGCGATGCTGTGCATTGTTCGCAAACGCATGGTCACCCACGAGCACGAACAAAGTATTGTCGGCATTCGGACCCTTGGCCACTTCGTCCATCACGATGCCCACGGCGCTATCCATATAGGCGAGCGAACGCACGTAAGCTTCTTCGGGGTCGCTCGGCGTGGGGCCGTATTCCTTGGGGAGCGAGAACGGCACGTGGCTCGTGGTGCTCATCCAGTCGAAGAACAGCGGTTGCCCTGCAGGGCGCTTTGCGTAAAGTTCGCGGAAACGGTTCGCGATGGGGACGTCGTGCTGGTTCTCGGGCTTGTATTCCGAATAGTCGAACCACTTGGCGAACCACGGGTGCAAATTGTCAAAACTCGGTTCGGTGGCGGTGAGCACCATACGGTAGTAACCCGCTTCGCCCAAGATTTCGGGCAAGGCACGCATGCGCGTATTCGGGTAGTCCGAGAGGAAGGTTGTCTGCGGATGCGCCCAGACGCCCGCGAGAATCCCGAGGAACCCTTCGATGGAGGGGTAGCCCACGCTGTGCGCGTTCGGGAAGTAAAGCCCACTCTTCGCGAGCTTGCAGATGTTCGGGAGCTTTTCGCATGTCGCGGGGACGCGGATGTCGCCGGTCCAGCCGCGGAACGTTTCTATCACGAAGAAGATGATATCGGGTTTGCGGTCGCCCCTTGCCTTGAATTGCTCAATATCGTGCTGACGGTATTGTTCGCATTCGCTTGCGGATGCCGTGCAATCCTCGAAGGGGTAATCTGCGAGGGGGAAGCCGCCGAGCAACTCTATGCCCTCGGCATAGTCGCCGCGCTTTTCGGCTTCCGTGAGCTTGTACTTGATTTCGTCGACTAGGCGAAAAGCGACCGGCGCGATGCGCTTCCAGCGCATGTTGCTCGGCGCGAACCAGTTCTTCGACGTGAGTCCCGTAATCGCGAGTGCAAGCGCAATCCCAAGGCAGATCCAGTTCCTGACCGCCGCGAAGTTCACACCAGATGCGCGGTTCTTTACCGCGACAACCGTCTCTTCGCTCCACTTCGCGAACATCTTCCTATAAAGAAACACCGTCCCGACAATCCCGGCAATCACGATGAACGTCGTGAGCAGAAAGTGCCATGCACCTCCCAAAAACACGCGGCCCACCAGGCCCATGTCCGATGCGGCAAGCGCGTATGTGGTAATGAACGAAAGCGAAAGGTGCTGGCCCATCCAGCGCATAATCTCGTCGTCGGTCCCGGCAGTTACCATGTAGGCGATTCCGAGAGTGAGGAAAACGATGCCCGCGACTTTCCGCGCTTTCCCGCGCAACAGCGTGCAGAGCAGCCCGCCCGCAAAGGCAAGCGCCATCACGACGCCGGCTTCAATTACCAGCGTATGGGGGAAAAATCTATACCAGCGGTCCACAATCGGGCCGCCCGTGGGCGCGTCCGTAAAGTACAATACGCAAAGGAGTACCAGGCGGGTACTCCAGAGCGTCAAACCGAACCAAAACCAGTAGAAGTTTCTCATTTCCCCTTTCGCGGTTTCAGGTTACCCTTCGCGGCCAAGCATGAACGCCTTCTTGTTCCCTTCGTGGAACTTTTCGGCGAAGAGCTTGTTCAGGGCAACTTCCCACTGTTCGACGGTAAAGTCGAAGTGCTTGGAAAGCTTGCCGAGCATCGCGACGTTCAGGGCCTTCACGTTCTCGAGCTTGGAGGCATCGATGTCCGCCGGAGTGAGGAGCACGCCGCCCTGCTTGAGGAAGGCCTCGTTCACCACGACCTGCGTCTCGTCGAATACCACCAGGTAGTCGGCTTCGCCCGTCGGGATCATCGGGGACTGCACCTCTTCGCCCTTCGCAAAGCGGACGTCAGAAGCGATGGAACCGCCGCGCTGGCTCATGCCGTGCACTTCGGCCTTCTTCACGTCGTAACCCTGTTCGAACACGAGTTCCGCCATCACGTCGCTCGCCTTGATAACGCCTGTGCCACCGAGGCCGGCAAATTTCACGTTAACTACGCTCATAAAAACTTCTCCTTAAAAGTTGCCGTTCTTTTTAGCAGCGGCTTCGGACTCGGCGAGAGCCTTTTCAGCCTTTTCCTTGTTGGCCTTGTCCCAGGCGAGGATGCTCTTGAGAGCGAGGATGCAGGGGCTCTTCGCCACGATGAGCGTGAGCTCGTCCTTCTCGAGGGCTTCCTTCACGAGTTCCTTGAACTTCTCGGGTTCCTTGACCTGGTTCACTTCGTAGACGTTGTCGAAACCGGCTGTCTTCGCGATGGCACCGTAGTCGAGCTTGTAGGCCGGACTATGGTCCAGGTGGCGGCCCGTACCCGGGTGTTCCTGCTGGCCAGTCATGGCGGTGATGCTGTTGTCGAGAATGACGACCACGTGGCCGGTGTCGGGGCGGTTGTAGCCTGCTTCCACGAGGCCGGTGATGCCGCTGTGGACAAACGTGGAGTCGCCGATCACGGAGACGACCTTCTTGGCCTGTTCGCGCGGAAGCACGTTACGGAGGCCGATGCCCATACCGATAGCGGCACCCATGTCAATCATGTAGTCCATCGCGCTGATGGGCGGGAGAGCGGCGAGCGTGTAGCAGCCGATGTCGCCAGAGACGATGCAGTCGAGTTCCTTGAGAACAGCGAAAGAGCTGCGGTGCGGGCAGCCCGGGCAGAGCATAGGCGGCTTGCCCTTCACCGGAACCGGATCCGGGTTGCGATCGCCAGCGATAATGCGGCGCACGCGGTTCACGTCGAGTTCGCCGAAGCGGAAAATCGGGTCGTACTTGGATTCCACCGGGATTCCGGCGGCCTTGATGTTCTCGGCGAGCCACGGGTCGTTCTCTTCGATGACCATCAGGCGCTTGCCTTCGAACTTCTTCGCGAAATCCTTGATGAGCTGCATCGGCAGCGGGTACGTCATGCCGAGCTTGAGGATGCTTGCTTCCGGAGCAGCTTCACGCACATGGTGGTAGCTGATGCCGCTCACGATAATGCCCATGTCGGCGCTGCGCATTTCCACCTTGTTCGGGCCTTCGGCCACGTTCCAGGCTTCCATCTCGTCCATCTTGGCGCGGAGCTTGCGGCCAGCCGGCTTGCTGAAGCCGGGCACCATCACGTGCTGGGCGATATTGCGCTCGAAGTTCGGCACCATGGCCGGGAGTTCTTCCTTGGGCACCACGATGGACTTGGAGTGGTCCACGCGGGTCGTCATGCGGAGAATCACCGGAATCTTGAACTTTTCGCTCGTCTGCACCGCAATGCGGAAGAAGTCGTAAGCCTCCTGGGAGTTGGAGGGCTCGAACATCGGGCAAACGGATGCCTTCGCATGGTTGCGGGTATCCTGTTCGTTCTGGGAGCTGCCCTGGCCCGGGTCGTCGGCAACGATCCACACCATGGCACCGTCCACGCCCGTGTAGGTCGCGGTGTAGAGCACGTCGCTAGCCACGTTGAGGCCGACCATCTTCATGGTGACCACGCTGCGGGCATGGCCAAAGGCTGCACCCAGGGCCACTTCGGCGGCGACCTTCTCGTTCGGGGCCCACTGGGCATACCCGCCGAGTTCAGAATAGTCCTCGAGGATTTCGGTAGAGGGGGTACCCGGGTAACCCGCGGCAAACTGCACGTTGCAGTGGCGCATGGAAAGCGAGATGGCCTCGTTTCCCGAAATCAGCATCTTTTTCGCATTCGGATCAAAAGCTGGCATAGCGTTCCTTTTCTTGTGTCAAATGGATTATAAGGCATGGCCTTAAACGCGGGGAAATATAGAAAAACACAAAAAGTGACACAAATCACCCACCCGAAAAAAAGTCCCCTAAGCCCGTTTTTTTAGCTATTTTTAATATTTATGATAAACAGATATCTTAAGCAAATATCCCTTGTCGCCTTGGCTTTGGCGGCATCCGCCTTTGCAGAAGCAAAGCCCACCGAGCAGTTTTCAGACTCGCTGAAAGTCCCTAAGGCCGTCGAAAACTACAACGAATTCAAAATAGACAAATGGGGCCCCGTCACTTACAGTGGCGAAGGAAAATGCGATATCCTGGACCTCTACCATAGTAGCATATCGCAAGGTCTCGGTTACTCCACAATCGTAGACTATCACTACAAGCAAACCAAAAAGAACGATGCTTATTCCTGCGAATCCTGGGGACTGGGTTTGTCTTTCAAAGTGAATCCGGATACAAGCAAGAATTCCGAAAATTATGCTTTGCCCCCCAACAAGAGCACTCCGTTCTCGGCCCAGAATAGCCACGCCATAAAAAAGCTCTTTAATTCAGATTCCGCGTTCCTCGAAGTGGAAAGCATAACGCCGGTAACATTCCAGACCGAAGGCGATTGCCACAAGGTTGACTTTCTACTCAACATCGCGAACGAACAGACCGGTTATCACGGCATTATAGATATGAAGTACGACCCATCGTTAATCGATGGAAAAAACGTCTGCACTTTCTGGGGGCTTGCGGTAAAGTACAAGCACAGAGAAGTCATCGAGAAAACGGTTACAAAGAGGCGGACCATTGAAATCATCAAAGTTCCGCTTCCCAAACCCGATACAGTGTTAGTCCCCGCACCTGCACAAAACTGCTGCTGCGTCACCTGCTGTTGCGATCATCATTAGGGAGGGCCATATGAAAAAGTTTATAGCATTATTCGCTTGCGCCTTTATGGCATTCATTTTCGAAGGTTGCGCACCCCGTTCCTTTGAAACCTACAACGACTACGACGAAGAAGAAGCCCCGGCTCCAAAGCGCAAAACTGTCGCTAAAGCAAAGCCCGCTCCTAAGGCCAAGCCTGCTCCTGTCGTGAAAAAGAAAACGGATTACGAGGTTGTCACGGACAACCTGTACCCCATTCCGAAGGCTTTAGATGTCGATAACGACCTGACCATCGTTTCTTTGGCCCCTGTCGGCTTCACCTCCCAGGACCACTGCAACGAAGTCTACTTCTTCTCAACCGTCGTAACCCCCTCTTCGGGATATCACGGCCTAGTAGACATTTCAATGTCTGAAACAAAAACAGATGGCGGTTATTCCTGCAAGTACTTCGGTACTGCAGTCACCTACAAGATAAAACCGAATCCCCTTATCAAAGAGATCGTGAGATACGAGGACGTGGTCCGTAAGTACGAGGCCGAATAGGCCTTTTACTTGCCCGACTTCACCTGGGCGAGCTCTTCTTCGAGCTTCTTGTTGCAGTTGTTCTGCACGTCGCATACGTTCTTGAGGTTCTCGATTTCCACGGACTGCTTTGCGACCTGGTCCTTGAGTTCCTCGCACTGGGCGGCGAAGGTCTGCTCGGACTCGATGCGCTTGCTCAGTTCGTTGCGGAGGCTTTCCACAGAATTGCGAAGGCTGTCAACGGCGCTTTCGTCCCCTTCCGCGGCTCCGGATTCGCCACAGACCGGGCACTTGCCGCCAAAGAACTTCTTGCTTACGGCGACCGCAGCCACCGCGCCAAGGACTGCACCTGCGATAAAACTTTCTGTCTTCATATCAGACTCCTTGCGTTAGTCTTCACTAATATACCTACAAAATTTGCTTGCGGACCAGCGTAACCGCCAAAAACAGCACAAAAAACCGGATTTTAATACACAAAAACCCCCCGGATTTCTCCGGGGGATCTTTGCAGCGGGAAGAGCGAGATTCGAACTCGCGATAGGATTAAGTCCTATACGTCCTTAGCAGGGACGCGCCTTCGGCCAACTCGGCCATCTTCCCATCTTGGGGACACTAATTTTACTTAATTTCGGCCAAAATTTCAAGGGTGGGGGGTCATTTTTTGCATATTTTCTATCTTTGAGCCATGCGCCTTTTGAAAAAATTGCTCAAAATCGTCGCGGCATTTATCCTGGTGGGACTCATCTGCTGCATTCCCGCCTACATAGTCGTATTCAAAATCCTGCCGGACCGCGACCCAGACAACCTGTTCAACCGAAACACCATCCTGCAAGTCCTTTCCGGAGAAACCCGCGTTTTCTATAACGACGGCAATGAACTCCTGGGCGCCTTCTTCGACGCGAACCACCGCGTGTACGTCCCCTACGGCGACATCCCCGTCAACATCGTGAACGCGCTCGTGGCAGCCGAAGACGCAGGCTACTGGAACCACGACGGATTCAGCGTCCACGGTTTTGCCCGAGCCATGGCATCGAACCTCAAGAGCGGGCACATGCGCCAGGGCGGTTCGACGCTCACCCAGCAGGCCGTCAAGAACATCTTCGGCCGCGAAGAGAGGAGCGTCAAGGAAAAGTTCAAGGAACTGATGAACGCGCTCCGCATGGAGAAGCATTTCACCAAGGAAGAAATCCTGGAATTCTACCTGAACCAGTTCCACGTTTCGGGAACCGGCAAGGGCGTCGCCATCGCTGCGCAGTACTTCTTCAACAAGGAACTCAAGGACCTGACGCTCGCCGAGTGCGCCTTCATCGCAGGCTCGGTCAAGGGCCCGTTCAACTACGACCCGTTCATCCAGCGCAACGTGGAACGCAGGGAAAAGGCCATCGCGCGCGGTGCGGAACGCCTCCGCTACGTGCTCGGCCGCATGGTCGAGGAAGGCTACATCGAGCAGCAGGACATGGACAAGGCGCTCGCGAAGCCGCTGGAATTCAACCACGGCAACTTCCGCTTCTCGATGAGCACCACGCTCGAACGCCTCGAAGAAAAGCTCGACAGCGACTTCTTCCACGACCTGTTCGAAAAGGAAGGCATCGAGGACTGGCGCAAGGCACAGCTCGAAATCGTGACGACGCTCGACGCGAGGAGCCAGGATGCGGCCAAACGCGCCCTTCAGACCAATATCAGCAACCTGCAGATGCAATTGGGCGGTTTCGTGTTGCCCAAGGCCGAATTCGCGAACCGCGCCCAGAGCGCCCGCCTGGGCGATTACCTGTACGGCACGGTCGACAGCGTGTTCTTCGACGATGCAGGAAAGCTCAAGAGCCTCAAGCTCGACTTCGGGCAGCTCAAGGGTGTCGTGACCGAGAATGCCGTTAAGGAATTCGGCAAGCAGGCCGGCGGCGACGTGAACAAGATTCTCGCGGCACAGCTCAAGCCGGGTGCCATCCTGCTGGTGAGCATCATCGGCGACAAGGATTCCACCGGATACGCCCCTTGCAAGATCGAGACTGAACCCGTACTGCAGGGAGGCCTCGTCGCCATCCAGAACGGCAAGGTCATCGCAAGCCAGGGCGGCTTCCACAATACCGGATTCGACCGCAGCTTCAAGGCGCTCCGCCAGCTCGGTTCCAGCTGGAAGCCCCTGCTCTACGCGCTCGCCCTGCAGCACCACTGGAACTACCTGGACGAACTCGAGAACGAATACAACGTATTCCAGTACACGAACCAGTTCTACTTCCCGCGCCCCGACCACAAGAACAAGGGCGACATCGTGACCATCGCCTGGGCCACCACGCGCTCCGAGAACATCGCAAGCATCTGGCTCCTGGAACACCTGCTTGACAAGCTGAGCGACAGCGAGTTCGAAGAAGTCGCAACGCAGAACGGTTTCGCCCGCGGCGCCGAAGAAGAGGACAAGGCTTTCTACGAAAGGCTGCGCGACAAGTTCGGCCTCACGATGAAGGAAGAAGTCAAGCGTGAAATCGAGTTCACCAAGGCCCGCGACGCGCTTGTCGAAAGATATAGGAACGAGGGTAAGAATGCACAGGCACGCGCCGTGCAGGCCCTGCGCTATGGTACCTACACCGACGTGGGCATCAAGCAGGCCAAGAAGGACGCGACCCTCATCAAGTACCTGAACCACAACTACAAGCACTATTCCGAAGTGCTCCGCGCCCGCGAAGCCCGCGAGCTCGATCCCGAGTCCGCCGGAATGTTGCCGCCGCTCGACAGCGTCGAACTTTTCCCGAGCATGAGCCTCGCCGACTTCAAGCGCCTGAACACGATGATCGAGCCGACCGATCCGGAAAGCGATTACCTGGATGCATCGCACCTTCGCTACTGGCCCGACTACCGCCGCGCACTTTCGATGGCCGAATACGCGAGGTTCGCAAACGAGATCGGCATCCACCAGAAGTTGCAGAAAGTGTTCAGCATGCCGCTCGGCGTGAACGAGATTACGCTTTCCGAAATCAGCACCGCCTACCAGACGATCCTCACCGGCAAGATCTTCAAGTGCAAGGACGGCGAATGGACGGACCCGTGCTTCATCAAGGAAATCAAGAACCGCGACGGACGCGTCATCTTCAGGAACGAAATCGAGAGCAAGACCGTGCTCGACGATACCGTCACTACGCAGATGGGCGCGATGCTGCGTTCCGTGTTCACGAACGGTACCGCACGTAGCCAGCTCTCGGCGCTCTCCGTCAAGAGCCCCGACAACTCCACGACGCTCCGCTACCCCGCCCTCGGCAAAACGGGTACCACCAACGACTACAGGAACGTCGCGTTCATGGGTGCGCTTCCCACCTACGTAGAAAGCAAGAACGGCGTCGCGCTCGATTCCGTCGTCGCCATCGGCAGCTACGTGGGCTTCGACGACAACA
The DNA here is from genome assembly GCA_946408125.1 of uncultured Fibrobacter sp. GTDB lineage: Bacteria > Fibrobacterota > Fibrobacteria > Fibrobacterales > Fibrobacteraceae > Fibrobacter. The sequence goes on along the minus strand of CAMJQW010000002.1, from coordinate 5,668 downwards.
AGCCGCTCAAGTCCGGACGCACGCGCATCGCAGGCGCCTCGGGCGGCCTTCCGCAGTGGGCCGCGTTCGCGAAGGAAGAAATCAACATCCTCGGCATTCCTGAAAAAATCGACTTCCTCGACATTTCCATCCTCGCCACAGGCGAAGTCCCGCTGATCCTGACGAACGAACGCGGCGAACTCACCGTCGACCCGATGACAGGTATCGCCATGGCAGGAGCGAGCAGTTCCGAAGGCCGCCCGCTCCCGTGGCTCGACGTTCCGGGATTCACGCCGCCGCAGGTGCAGGAACGCGCCGCCGAGGCCAGCGCCGAAATGGGCATCATCACGAGCCTCCCGACACCCGGCCCCGCCGAAGAAACGGCCGCTGGCCCGGATGCAGGCGCCATGGCGGCTCCGGCAACCGCGGACACCGCGTCCGAGGCTGCAGGCGCGGCACAGCCCGCCGCACAGGCTGGCACAGCCGTTGCAGAGCCCGCCCCTGCGCCGACTCCCGCGGCTGCACCGAAGGCGGCAGCAATGCCCAAGGATGACGACTGGGATCTGCCCGAAGGCATGGACGGGAATGCGTTCGTGCCGATTGAAGCGGAGTAAAAAATGCGCATGAAATTCTTGAACAAGTCCCTCCTGATGGCGACAGCGGCATTCGCGCTTGCCGCCTGCGCAGGTAACGCACCCCGCCCGGCGACGGAAGGAGAAAGCTTGCCCACCGGCGATACCGCCACTACGACATCATCCGAAGATCAGCAGGGACAGGCAATCTTCGTTTCCAACTCGCTCGACAGCTACCGCCTCGCCACTCCCGAGAAGACGCCGCAATTCGACACCGCGAAAGATTCCGGTCCGGCAAGCAGTGTAACGGGCCCGCAGACGGCGCAGGAATCCACCAGGGTCGTCGACCCGTACACGGCATTCCCCGATCTCGCCGACCAGGTTTTCGCACACGCAAACGAGCTCATCAAGGCGGGCCAACCGGATTCGGCCACGGCCTACCTCCAGCGCTTCCGCATCATCAAGCCGCTCTGGGCGACATGGGAAGCCAAGGCGGACTCCATCCTGAACGCCCTCGGCAAGGAACGCGCCGACAGGGCGAAAGCATTCGAGCCGCTCGTCCTCGAAATCCAGAACATGAACCGCGCACAGGCCGCCTACAGCATGGTCGCAAGCACCGCCGACAGTCTGATTGCGCTTGCGCCCGGTGATTCCCTCACCGCCTGGGCGAATGCCCAGAAGCAGACCGCCTACAACAACACCCTCGCGAAGGCAAAGAAAGAATACGCCGAAATCAAGTCCCTCGCCGACGACAAGGCGCAATTCGCGGAAGCTAAAAAGAAGGCTAGCGAATTCCTGTTGCGCTACCGCGACTTCGATGAAGTCCTGCACATCCAGGAACTCATCGCGCACATCGAGGAGCTCGCCCAGGCAACCGATGCCGAAGCGGTCAAGTACTGGGAAACGAACGACCCGGCCCAGGCTCTCGCCAAGGCCGACGAACTCATCAAGGCGGGCAAGTACGCCGATGCCAAGAAGCTCCTCGTAAAGCTCAAGGCGAGCAAGCTCCGCAAGGAAGCGAACGAGAAGTACAAGACCCTCGCCGACACGTTCTGCAACGAGCAGCGCAAGGCCACGTCGCAGCTTTTCGCCAAGGCGCAAAAGCAGAAGGACGACGCCAAGAAGAAAGATCTCCTGAAGCAAGCCATCGCGCCGCTCGACAAGTGCCTCTCGGAATATCCCGACAATAGCCAGAAGAACAAGGTCGTCGAGAACAGGCAATTCCTCGAGAAGGAACTCGCCAAATGATCGACGCGGAATGGTGGCAGTACGCGCAGTACCCGGCCTTCTTTATCCTCGGACTTGTCGTAAGCCTCATCAACAGCATCGCGGGCGGCGGCTCCACGCTGAGCCTTCCCATCATGATTTTCCTCGGGATGCCCGCCACCGTCGCAAACGGCACGAACCGCATCGGCCTCATTATCGGGAACCTGAGCAGCGTCTATAACCTCGCGCGGCACGGCTACCTCGACAAGAAGATTTTCAGGCAGCTCATCATCCCCACGTTCGTGGGCGCCCTCATCGGCGTCGCATTCCTCGTGCATATCGGCGACCGCGCGTTCCAGGCCATACTCGCCTGCGTCATCTGCCTCGTGGTCGTCATGAGCAACCTGCGCAAGGATATTCTGGGCAAGCCGCCAGCGACACCACCGCAAAAGCTCACGTGGAAAGGCGCCATCGGATTCGCGCTCATTTCCATCTACGGGTGCATCGTGCAGGTGGGCGTCGGATTCGTCCAGATTTTCGGGCTCACGCGCTATACCGGGCTCGACCCCATCCACGTGAACGCGCTCAAGAACGCCCTGACCACGGTATTCCTCGTCATCGGGACCTTGGCGCTCGGCATCGCGGGCAAGATTGACTGGCCCATCGCCATCGTCATGGCCGCGGGCGCCTATGTGGGCGGTTACTTCGGCAGCTTTTTGCAGCGCAAGAAGGGCAACCGCTTCATTCAGCACTTCATCAGCGCGACAAGCATCGCCATGGCCATCTACCTGATGGTCGATTTGCTGCTCCACTAAAAAAAACAAAATTTTGCAACTATTTAGTTGCACAAAATCCCTGTCTATTTTCCTACTTGTGTTTGGAATGGGAAAAAAAGACGAACTACACCTGCTATTCGACAAGATTGTCGGAAACGAAATATCGAAGCGCCGCAGCAACATGAACGGCGCCGCCCAAGAAGACCTGGCACGCAAGGCCGGAGTACACCGCCAATGGATTAGCCGGATCGAATCAGGCAAGACCAGCCCCAAACTGTTCAACTTCTTCCGGTTCCTTCTAGCCACAGACATCGATGTCGTCGATATCACCAGGAATATCCGCGATAAATTCGTCAACGAGTCCGCACCCCTAATAAAGGCGGCCGAAGAAGCCAAATACAAGAAATATGTCGAACAGACAAAGAAAAAGCGCAAGCGGTAATCCGCTGGCACTATAGGCTCTCGGGTTTTTCGCCCTTCTCCTTTTCGACCTTTTCCTTTTCGCGGTTGGCACGCCTGATGCGGCTGTCCCGTTCTTCGAGAGTCTCGCTCAGGCCGGCGAGCAAGTTGTCCGTCAGCGCCTTGTCGCCGGCGGCAAGCAACTCCTTTTGCGGGCGGGGAAGCTTCTTGATGCGCGCCTCCAGACGGAGCGCAAGTTCATGGCTTTCCAACTCGAAGAACCTAAGGATGCACTCCGGAGGGAAGGCGCGCGTGAACTTGGCCCCTTTCCCGGCCTTGTGCTGTGCAAATCGCGCTTCGACATCGACGGCATAACCCGTATAGATGCGGTTTCCCGCACAACGGAGCATGTAGACAAAATGGGGCATAACGAAGTCCGGGCGGACTATTCCTTCTTCGACACGATGCTCATGTAGATCGTGCCGAGGATAGCCGCACAGAAGCTTCCGAGCAAGATGCCGAGCTTCGCGGAATCCTGACGGTCGCCCACGTCGAAGGCGAGGCTTGCCACGAACAGAGCCATCGTAAAGCCGATTCCCGCGAGCATGCCACCGCCCCACAGCACCTTCCAGCTGTAGCTGGGCTTGACCGATACGCCCACCTTAACGGCGAGCAGGCTGAACAGGAATATGCCGATAGGCTTGCCAAAGATCAGGGCAAGCGCCACGGCGCCCATCACGGGCACTTCCACGCCACCGAGCTTGATTTCGACACCTGCGTTGCTGAGCGCGAACAGCGGCATAATGAAGAAGTTCACCCACGGAACGAGAGGCTTGAACAGGCGTTCCTGCATCGAGATACTTTCACGTGCACCGCGCTTGAGGAGTGTAAACACCTCGTACTGTTCGTTACGGTCCACCGCTTCGCCCGAAAGCTTGCCGCCAACGCTACCCGCAAAATGCGCAAGCTTGCCCTTCGCAAGCACGGGCTTCGCCGGCACAGAGAGTCCAAGCAGCACGCCCGCGATAGTCGGGTGTACGCCGCTCTTCACGAAGAACGCCCACACCGCGATGCCGATGACACCATGCAGCAGGAGGTTCCTGACGCCGATGCGGAACAAGACGTTTATCAATACGAGCAAAGCAATGCCCGAGCCCAAGGCCAGGAAGTTGATGCCGTCACCGCTCGGGTAGCCAATCGCAATCACCAGGATCGCACCGATATCGTCGGCAATCGCCAAGGTCAAAATCATCACGCGGAGCGCATGCGGAACCTTGCGGCCCAGAATCGCCATGCAACCCACCACGAACGCGATATCCGTAGCCGTCGGGATTCCCCAGCCGTGTGCCGCGCTGTTCGCGCCATGCGGGCAGAGCATCAGGTAGATGAGCGCCGGGAACAGCATACCGCCGGCCGCCGCGATAATCGGGAGGCTCGCCGCCTTCGGGTTCCTGAGTTCGCCGTACGTCATTTCGCCCTTGACCTCGAGACCGATATTGAAGAAGAATATCGTCATCATCGCGTCGTTGATGAGCCAATGCAAGTCAGCCGCACCTAGCCATCCGCCAATCGTGAGCGCGAAGGGCATGTGCCAAAAGTGATGGTACGATTCCGGGGCAAGGTTCGCCCACAGCAGGGCCGCCACCGTCATGATAATCAAAACGATGCCGCCCGTCGTCTCCACCTTCATCAGGCGTTCAATCGGGGTAATAATCTTTCGGATAGATGTTTCCGGAAACAGATCTTCAATCTTGTCGCTACTCGTTACTTTTGCAGACATGGATACCTCAACATCTAAAATAATCATTTTTAAATAAAAAAACCGCCCCGGACGGGGCGGCCTTACCGATTTTACATATAACTAGAAGAACTGAGGCGGCCAACGCGGGTTCTTGGAGGACATATCGATCTTGTAGAAGTCCTTCTCGAAACGTCCGTCGTCCAGGCCGTACATCTGCATCACGTGGCGGGCAATCCACTTACCGAGCTTCATCACGGTGAGCTTCTTGCGGAGGCGGCCCTGGCAGTCGCGGTTCATGATGTCCGGGAGCGTGGAGGTCGTGAGAATTTCGTCGATGGCCGGGCTGTTGAGCTTTTCGCGAGCTTCTGCACTGGTGTGGAAGTGCGTCACGCCGAAGCACACGCGGTTCGGGTTGCCCTTCTTGATGTGTTCGCAGCACTGCACGATGGTCGTACCGGTGCGCACCATGTCATCGAACACGATCACGTCCTTGCCCTGGATTTCCTCGATGCTGATGTCGGAGAGTTCCGGGTTGAAGGTCATGCTGATTTCACGTTCGCCGGTACGGACCTTGTCCATCACCACGCGCTTGCACTCGGGGAGCTGGAGAGCGTCGTACACCGCGTTCATGAACGGGCGGGCGCCCTTGTCCGGGGAGACAATCACGAGGTTGTTGCCGTCCTTGCCGGTCTGGACGAAGTTGCTGCTCTTGATGTAGTGGGCGTACACATCCGTCGGGATGAGGTTGTGGAAGTTGCCCTCGAAAATTTCGCTGAAGAGGTTCTGCACCTTGACGCTGTGGTTGTGGCAGGTCACGACCGCATCCACGCCGGAGGTCTTCAAAAGTTCTGCATAGAGGTGGCTCGTGAAGGCCTGGCCGTCGAACTTCTTCAAGTCGATGTCCGGGCGGTCCTTCTCGAGAGGACCGATGCGGTGCGGACCGCGGTCCTGGGCGCTGTAGAACAGGTCGGGTTCAACGAGCACCACCTGCTCGG
>CAMJQW010000001.1 GCA_946408125.1 uncultured Fibrobacter sp. | reverse complement strand
TCGCCAAGGCTGGCCTCAGCGCCACCATCACCGACGTGGTCGCCTGCCCCGTGAACGCCGCCATCGGCGGACTCGCCGAACTGCTTTCCACCGCAGTGGGCAGCCAGCAGATTGACTACATGTACGCCTACCCCTCCACCCTGAACGGTTCGAACATCATGATCCTCCGTTTCCAGGATACGGACAAGGCTATCGAAGCCCTCGAAGCCACGCACTTCAAGGCAATCAGCAAGGAAGAACTGCTGGGATAACCCCAAATGTCATCCTGGAGGGAGCAAAGCGACCGATAGGATCCAATTAAACGCCGGGCAAACGCTCGGCGTTTTTTTCGTTGTACAAATTGTCCACGGAAATTTTTCATTATTGCCCGTCAATTCAATAAAAAAAGATATTTTATAAGTAACGAATCAAGATAACCCGTTAGGAGACCCTATGAACTTTCGCAAGCACTGGAAACACTTTTTATTGTCTTCGGCTGCATTCTTCTGGGCCGGTTGCGGCGGCGACAGCGAAAGCATCGCACCGGAAAACGAGGATATTCATTCGACCCAGACAGGCGACTCTGTCCTCATTGGAGAGGGCACAGTAGCCCTTTACGGAGTGCTGCCCGTCTTCGATCCCGACTCGGGCAAGATTACCAGTTCCGACAGTTGCGGGGACAGCTGCCATGCCGAATCCAGTTCAAGCGACTCGGTGCAGTCCAGTTCTTCCGAGGCAGCTCAGTCCAGTTCCAGCACGAACCCCTTTACCAGCATGTATGGAACATACAAACTGGCTCGCGACACAAGCATTACATGCGAAGTTTCGGAAATCCAAACGTTCATTATGGGTTCCGGAAAAATGTCTCCAAAAGGGATAATGGACGCATTAGAAAACAACAAGACCCGCTCTATCGAGGAATTGATCGAACTGGAAGACGAACTTGAATTCGAATCCCTCGGCTACGCCACACTTTATGGTGTCATACCCACGTCAACAGGTATGAAGCCTTCAAAATACACGTGTTCGAACGATTCCTCCTACACGGCAAGCACTCACGTTGCCGCAGACGGCATGCTTTACAGCAATGCGGAATACAAGGAAAAATACCCCGACCCCGTACCGTCGCCGCTTTGCCAGAAAACAGGCTTCATGTCTAACGGAGCCACAGAAGAACTGGGAGTAAACAAGGAACGTTTCGTCGGGGACATGTTTATCGAGTACAGCACCGATAAAGCGGCCCTGACAGACAGTGTAAAGACAGCAAAGGGAGACACTCTTTCCGATACGCAAAAGAATTGCCTTGACAATGAAATCAATACCCTTTCGTCATATTTGGGTCCGATTGCCTCGAAGCAGATTTGTGACGGCGATACAACGGCCAACCCGCGCTATCAGGCCAAACTGGACTCCAACAAGGCCTACATCCAGAAGCAAATCAACAACTGCCTGAAAGAACCGGAATAAAAAACACAGATATCGCGCGCCCCCTCATCATAAAAAAACATATATTGATAAGGAAGGAGTGTGGCATGTCTAACAGGAATCTCTGCAAAAAAATTCTAGCCGGCCTGGCTTTCGCCATCGCCGGTTTTTCTACTGCAAGTGCCGAACCGCTGTTCATCGGCTATTACCCCGACTGGGGAAAATGGCACAAGCCCGCATACACCGTCGATAAAGTCCCGTACGAAAAGTTGACACATGTGCTTTGGAGCTTTATCACTCCGGATACCGACGGAAGCTTGCGTGGCGATGCCGCAGACGACCCGACCGCCCTCGACGAGATGGTTGCACTCGGGCATGCCGCAGGGACAAAGGTCATCGTGTCGCTCGGCGGTGGCGGACAGAGCGAAAACTTCGTGCCCGTCGCATCGGATGACGCGCTCCGCCAAAAGTTTATTGCGAACCTCGTGCAGTTCGTCGCCGACCACAACCTGGACGGCCTCGACATGGACTGGGAATGGGAATACAACCCCGTGCCCGACGCCGACACCATCGCCTACAACAAGCTACTCACCGAGCTTCGCGCGGCACTCCCCGAAGGCAAGACGCTCTCGGCAGCGCTCCCCTGCTCGCAATATTACGGCAAATTCTTCACGCCCGAAGTCCTTGTGAAAAACCTCGACTGGTTCGGGTTCATGACCTACGACATCACCGGCGACTGGGACGACAAAGCCATGTTCGATTCGCCGCTCTACCCGCACAGCGGTTACACCACCTGGTCGTGGGAACAGACCCGTGACTACTGGAAAAAGCGTGGCGTGCCCACCGAAAAGATGGTCTTCGGCATACCCTCGTTCGGCTTTGAATTCAAGGGTGCCACGGGCCCCGGCACCGACTTCACCAAGGGCACGGCCAAGCAAGTCCCGTACAAGGACATCGTCACGAATACCGAATGGGAATTCTTTTTCGACAGCGTTTCCGTGTCACCTTACGGAGTATCTTCGACCGGCTACGTGACCTTCGAGGACCCACATTCTTCAGCAGTCAAGAGCCGCTGGGTCAAGGATAACGGCTACGCAGGCATCATGGTCTGGGAAGTCTCGCACGACTACATCGAAGGCACGGGCAACCCGATTCTCGACAGCATCGCCGTAGTACTCCGCGATGGTTCGACAACTGCACTTCCGCCGCGCAAAGTCCGCACAGCAACTTCGCCGCGGCCGTTAAACGCCTCGCGCAAACAAGTCGACGCCCTCGGGAAACTCCAATCCGATAAGCGCGGGCATAACAAGCGGCCGATTATCTTACTCGACGTCGGAGGAAAAAGATGAACAAATGGATTGTCTCGGGAATCGCGCTTGCCTCCCTGACCGCAGCCTCTTTCGCGGCCGACCGTTCCGTCGCGTTCAACAAGAGCATCGAATCGCTCGAGCCCATGAAGGGAATCGTGTTCTGGCCCGACCAGGCGAAAGACCAGAAGGATTTGCAGAGCGCCATCTCGCTCGAGTTCTCGTACTGCCTCCCCTGCGCCGTAGTGACCGGCAAGACCGACGGCAAAATCAACTACGACTGGAGCAGCTTCGAAAAGATGCTTGACGACATCCAGAGCCGCGGGCACCAGGCCATCGTACGCTTCCGCATCGAATACCCGAGCGAGACCATTGAAAACGCCCCGAACTGTACCGAGGGCGTGAAGGGCGCCACCGCAGTTCCCATGTATATCAAGGCAAACAAGTCCTACACCGAAACGTTCAACAAGGACGCAGGCGGAGACGGCCCCACCTACTACGCCGACTGGAGAAGCGAAGAACTCAAGTGGTTCTACAAGCAGTTCTACACCGACTTCGCGGACAAATACGACAAGGATCCGCGCATCGCATTCGTACAGGCGGGTTTCGGGCACTGGGCCGAATACCACATCTACGGCACGACGCTCAAGCTGGACACGAACTTCGCCAGCAAGGATTACCAGAGCGAATTCCTGACGCATCTAGATAGTTTGTTCAAAGAAACCCCGTGGAGCATTTCCATAGACGCCGCCGATAAAAAATACACGCCCATCGCAGGCAACAAGACCATGCTCGCACTGAATTTCGGACTCTTCGACGACTCATTCATGCACGAACAGCACGACATTTCGCAAGGCGATGGCGATAACGAGAAAAACTGGCAAGCCATCGGCACAGACCGCTGGAGAACTTCGCCCGCCGGCGGTGAAATCAGCTACTACGAGGACAAGGACCAGCACGAGTTTCTGAATCCTGCAGGTCTCTACGGCGTCACCTGGGAAGATGCCGCCGAGAAGTACCACATGACATACGTGATTGGCAACGACGCACCCGAAGGCAAGTACGCCACCAAGGACCGCGTGTACGAGGCCAGCTCCTATGCGGGCTACAAGTTCGAAATCACGGGCTACGCAGTCAACAAGATTTCTGCTGCGGTGCGCGTAAAGAACATCGGCATCGCACCGCTCTACCACAACGCCTACGTGACCGTGAAGGGCGTGCGCAGCAAGACTTCGCTCAAGGGACTTTTGCCCGGCGAAGAAGCCACCTACACCGTCGCAGGTCTCGAAATCGGAGACAGCGAATCGCCCGAAATTTCCATCACCAGCGACAAACTCCTGAAAGACGCGACCATTCCCTACAAGGCAAGTCTCGACGGGAGCGCAGATGTCATCGAAGGGCTCGTTGACGAGAACGGAACCACAGCCATCGCGGGGGCGCGCATTTTTAACCCGGGCAAAAACGCCGCGGGCAAGGACGCAAGCAACCTCGGCAAAGCCCGCACCACCGACCTCAAGGGCCGTAATGTTCCGAGCAAGGCCGCTCGCGGGGCGTATTATCCGTTGGTGAAATAGTCTAGTACAATAAGTGTCATAAAACAACAATTATTGTGCATCGGATAAGTTTCAACTTAGCCGGAATCGGCAAAAAGGGCTATATTTTTTTTCATATGAAAAAATTCTCTCTTTTGACGACATTGAGCATTGCTGCCATGATTGCAGCGTGCGGAGACAACGGAAGCAGCGCAGATGATGTTGACAACATTGACAACGTTGACAATGTTTCTAGCGGCAATGAACCGGCAACTCTTAGTTCCGGGGTCAACCCGACATCTTCCAGCGCCGGGATTTCTTCTACAGACACGTCCTCTACAAGTTCATCAAGCAGTATTGTTTCCTCGGAATCTTCCGTACTCCAGGAACCAAAGGACTCCTTTACGGATTCCCGCGACGGGAAAAGCTACAAGCTCGTTAAAATCGGCGACCAAACCTGGATGGCAGAAAATCTCCACTTTGCCGACAGCCTTATCTACGTCTTCGATGACGCCCAAAAGGTATGCCCCGAAAACTTCCACCTGCCCAGCATGGAGGAATTCCAGGAACTCGTAGACTTTGTGGGTGGATTCGCCGTGGCAGCCAAGGCCCTCAAAAGCACTTCGGGGTGGCCTAACGGCGAACTTGGGGATTGGAACGGCACAGATGAATTTGGATTTAACGCAATACCCATCGATAGCGGTGACGGCGGTACCGACGAAAACTTCTGGACAACCACCCACGATTATCATAGGTACAGCACGGGGATGATGTTGAAAATCAACCCTTATCCCACATCTAAATACCGCTGTAGCCAGTCCACCGATAGCGCCTGCTTCCTGAATGCAGAACCGGATACAAAGCTTTCAGTCCGCTGCCTTAGCAACATTTCTAGTTGTGGCTCCGTCGCCTACAACAACCGCACCCATTTCTGCCAGAACAGTACAGTCCATCCCCTTTGCAGGGGGCGCAAATACGACAGCGGCACTTATGTCTGCAGGGACCAGCAGCTGTATAGCATAACAACAGACAGTATCTACAAATACTCCTGGGTTTGGCTCAACCCCGAAAAGGAATACGGCATTTTCCAGGATCCTCGCGACAATCAATTCTACAAGACTATCGTCATCGACACCCTTGTCTGGATGGCCGAACACTTGAACTACGCCTCCGAAGGTTCCGTCTGCTTCGAAAACGATTCCATGTACTGCGATCTTTATGGACGTTTATATACCGCAGCTCAAGCCAGAAATGGCAAAAAGCCTACAGACTACGATGAAAACATCCAGGGCATCTGTCCCGATGGCTGGCGTCTGCCTAGCGTATCAGAGTTCAGAGCCGTAATCGGCGGCAATAGTCCCTCAACCACCATTTATGCAAAAGTTATCGGCTACGACACAAACCATGAAATGTACAACCACCAGAACACTACCGGGCTTAGCTTCGTATACGGGGGCATCCACGAAACAAAGCCTTCTATTTATAGGCCCGAGTGGGACGGTTTGAACATTGAGGGTGGCATTATCGGTTCCAACTTTGCATTAAATGTCAACTACCACTATTTTGACGGCAGTAGCTGGAGCATCGATTCGACACAGGCCGAAAACGTTCGTTGCGTAAAAAAACTATAATGCGCGACGCCGGATCACCTCTGTTTTAGCCCGTTTTTTCGAAAAAAACAAAGGAGATCCCCGCCTACGCGGGGATGACAATCTGCATTTTTTCTAAATTTGTGCCCACTATGGAAACTCGTTATAACGCTAAAGATGTGGAAGCCCGTTGGCATAGCGCCTGGGCAGAAAAAAACAGTTTTGCACCCAGCGGAAAGGGCGAACCGTTCTCGGTCGTGATTCCGCCCCCGAACGTTACCGGCGCACTCCATCTGGGACACGCGCTCAACGATACGCTCCAGGACATTTTGGTACGCTACCGCCGTAAGACGGGCCGCGACACGCTGTGGATTCCGGGTACGGACCACGCGGGTATCGCCACGCAGGCAGTCGTCGAAAAGCGCCTTTTCCAGGACGAACACAAGACCCGCCACGACATTGGCCGCGACGCCCTGGTGGAACGCATCTGGAAATGGAAGGACGAATACGAAGCCCGCATCACGAAACAGCTCAAGAGCCTCGGCGTCAGCTGCGACTGGAGCCGCCAGCGCTTCACGCTCGACCCGGTCTGCGCTAAGGCCGTGCGTCACGCCTTCTTCAACCTGTTCAAGAAGGGCCTCATCTACCGCGGCAAGCGCCTGGTGAACTGGGATACCAAGCTCCAGACCGCCGTCGCCGACGACGAAATCTACTACGAGACCGTGAAGGGCCACTTCTGGACGTTCAAGTATCCTCTGGCCGACGGTTCGGGATTCATCCCCGTCTCTACGACCCGCCCGGAGACGATCATGGGCGATACGGCCCTCGCCGTGCACCCCAACGACGAACGCTACGCGCACTTCATCGGCAAGACCCTGAAGGTGCCGTTCGTTGACCGCGAAATCCCGGTGATTGCCGACGCCATCCTCGTGGACAAGGACTTCGGTACGGGTTCCGTGAAGGTGACTCCGGCCCATGACCCGAACGACTATGCAACGGGCCTGCGCCACAAGCTCCCGATGATCAACATCATGAACGATGACGGCAGCCTGAACGAGAATGCCGGCAAGTTCCAGGGTCTCAAGGGCCAGGCCGCCCGCGACGCCGTGGTGGCAGGTCTCGAGGAACTCGGACTCCTCATCAAGGTGGAAGACCACGAGATGCAGGTGGGCCACTCCGACCGTTCCAAGACCGTGATCGAGCCGTACCTCAGCGACCAGTGGTTCGTGAAGATGGATGTGCTCGCCGAAAACGCGATGAACGCCGTGAAGTCGGGCGAAATCAAGATTATCCCCGAACGTTACGCCAACAAGTATCTGGACTGGCTCGCCGAAAAGCGCGACTGGTGCATCAGCCGTCAGCTCTGGTGGGGCCACCGCATTCCTATCTGGCACACCGACGCTAGCGAAGACGAACTGAAGGCCGCATTTGCCGGCCGCGACGACATCTACTTCTACAAGGCCGAAAACGGCGGCTACCTCGTGTGCAGCCAGGAAGAAGACCTCAAGGAAGACGCTGTTCCGGGCCGCGTGCTCAAGCAGGAAGAAGACGTGCTCGACACGTGGTTCTCCAGTGGCTTGTGGCCGCACTCCACGATGGGCTGGCCGGAAAACACCGACACGCTCAAGCGCTACTACCCCACCAGCGTGCTCGTGACGAGCCGCGACATCATTACGCTGTGGGTCGCCCGCATGGTGCTCTTCAGCCAGGAAAACATGGGCACGGTTCCGTTCCACACGGTGTACATCCACCCGAAGATTCTGGACGGCAATGGCCAGACCATGAGCAAGTCCAAGGGCAACGGCGTGGACCCGATGGATATCGAAGAAAAGTACGGTACCGACGCTCTGCGCTTCGTGATGGCAAGCCTTTGCACCGACAACCAGGACGTGCGCCTGCCGGTGAAGAAGGAAAAGCAGCCGGATGGCCGCGAAATCAACACCAGCGAAAAGTTCGAAATCGGCCGTAACTTCAGCAACAAGCTGTGGAACGCCTGCCGCTTCCTTTACCCGCAGCTCGAACAGGCCGGCGCTCTCGCCGCCGAGCTCCCGATGGACAAGAACTTGTTCGCGCTCGAAGACAAGTGGATTCTGAGCCGCCTGCAGACGACCATCAAGGACGCCACCCGCATGCTCGAAGAATACCACTTCGCCGAACTCGCCGGGTTCCTGTACCGCTTCGTGTGGGACGACGTGTGCTCCAGCTATCTTGAAATCAAGAAGGCCGTGATCAACAGCGAGACGCTCACCGCCGAAAAGAAGAACGCCATGGCTATCCTCAGCTACGTGCTGAAGAACGTGCTTGACCTGCTCCACCCGGTGATGCCGTTCATTACCGAAGAACTCAACAGCATCCTGTTCCAGGGCAGCGAAATGGTGATCAGCCGCGCATGGCCCAAGGCCGACGAATCGCTCATCGACGCGAAGATCGAAGCCGCATTCGACCAGGCATTCGCCGTGGTGGAAAGCGTGCGTGGCGTGCGTGGCCGCTACAACGTGAGCCCCGCCACCAAGCTCAGCGCCGTGGTGAGCGTCGATGACGCCGCAACGGAAGCCAGCGTGAAGGACTGCATGGCAATCATCACCGAGCTTTCGGGTCTTTCTGACCTGAGCGTCGCCGTGAAGGCCGCCAAGCCGAAGTTCAGCGCCAGCGCCGTGGTGCCCGGTGGCGAACTCTACATCCCGCTCGAAGGTATCCTCGACCCGGCTGCAGAAATCGCCCGCCTGGAAAAGGAAATCGAGAAGGCCAAGGCATTCGCCGCTTCTATCGAACGCAAGCTCGCGAACCAGAAGTTCGTCAGCGGCGCTCCCGAAGCCGTCGTGAACGCCGAACGCACCAAGCTCGCTACTCAGCAAGACATTATCGCGAAGAACGAAGCTGCGCTGAAGGAATTGAAGTAATCTAGATTCCGGCTCAAGGCCGGAATGACGACCAAGGCGAGAGAAATGCAAATAAGTTTGTATTTCCGAGCCGCGTAGTCATGCGCTTGCGCAATGACGTTCATACAAGTTCAAAAGAGGTGTCCCACACGGGCACCTCTTTTTTCATTCTGCAGATAAAAAAAGGACCGCCCCCTCAGGAGCGGCCTTTTCAAGTTTGTCTTCGGCTTGTTACTTCTCAGCAACAACCCAGACCTTGACCTGGGCTTCAACATCGCTGAACACCTTGATAGTCACGGTGTAGACACCGAGCTGCTTGATGGGTTCTGCGAGATCGACCTGGGCGCGGGTCACCTTGACGCCAGCCTTGGTGATTGCGTCGGCAATGTCGGCGGCAGTCACGGAACCGTAGAGGCGTTCGCCTTCCACGACGCGGCGTTCGAGGTTGACGGAAACCTGGGAAAGCTTGGCAGCGACATCGCCGGCAGCAGCGAGTTCCTTCTGGAACTGGGCTTCGAGGGCGGCGCGGTTGCTTTCGATCTGAGCCTTGGCTTCCTTGGTCGCACGGACGGCGAGCTTACGCGGGAAGAGGTAGTTACGGGCAAAGCCGTCCTTAACCTTCACGACGTCGAGCATCTTGCCCAAGTGGGGAACATTGGCCTTAAGAATAATTTCCATAGTCTAGTTCCTCCTTAGCGCATGCTGTCCGAAACGAACGGGAGAATCGCCATCTGGCGGGCACGCTTGATAGCCTCGTTCAGCATACGCTGGTACTTGGCGGAAGTGCCGGAGATGCGACGGGGAATAATCTTGCCACGTTCAGAGATGAAGCGACGGAGAGTCTTCTCGTCCTTGTAGTCAATGAACTTGACATTGTTTTCCGTGAACCAGCAAGTCTTCTTGCGGCGGATACGCGGAGCCTGCTTCTTATCTTCAAAAGCCATTATTCAGCCTCCCCTTCTTCTGCGTCGACCGGGATGATTTCCTCGGTAGACTGAGCCATATCCTGGTTGTAGACGATTTCGCTCATCGGATAATCAGCGAGGGTCATCCAACGGAGGGCGTTCTCGTTCAGCTTGAGGGCAGCTTCCATGTTTGCCACCACAGAGGCTTCAGCCTTGTAGTAGAAAATCACATAGTAGCCGTGCTGGCGCTTGTTGATGGAGTAGGCGAGCTTGCGCTTGCCCCAGTCGTCGCGACGGAGAATTTCACCGCCGCCGTTGGTGATCATGGCACCGATGTTCTCGACTTCGGCCTTGATGGCGTCGTCAGAGATCATAGCGTCGATGATAACCATCGTTTCGTATTGTCTCATAATGAGTCCCTTTGGTCTATCGCCCGGGAACCGACATTGGCCCCGGGAGGGTTCCGGTACATGACCGGTGCGGCAAATATAGGAAAAATTTTACTAATTTTCAAGATATGAAGCTCTCTGACCGGGCCATCGGCTACATTTCGCTAGTTTCGCTCTTCGGCATCTTCGCCGGGGTGGCCTACGGCATGTACGAGGCCCACCAGGAGGTCCCGCACACGGCCATCGTCGATTTTGAGGAGCTCGGAACGCTCCAACCCGAGGACGAGGTCGTGGTCCGCGGCTACCGCGTAGGCACCATCGGCAAGGTCACCTGGCTCGGGAACCGTTCCCGCGTGCAGATCCGCTTCGACAACCCCATCGTCATACGCGAGGGGACGGAATTCAACAACATCAACTACGCCCTGATGGGCCAGAGAAGGCTCGAAATCATCCCGTCCAAGACCGGGAAAGTCCTTCCCGAGGACCACGTGCACCAGGGCCATTTCGAACCGGGCATCGCGGAAGCGCTCCGGCTCATGGAAGACGTGAGCAAGCAGATCATGAACGTCCGCGAGGTGGTGATGCTCATCGCGAACGGCGATTCCACCCACGCTTCCGCCCAGCAGAAATACGAAGAAGTCATCGGCAGCGTGGAAGACCTGCTCGAAAATGTCGACCGCACCCTCAGTTCCATGCAGCCCAAGATGAGGACTTTCTTCAACCAGGTCCAGGACGCGGGCCACACGCTCGTAGACGCCACGCTCCAGGCGGACACCGCCATCAACGCGGCCGCGACCGGCATCAGCGGGAAACTCACCCAGACGCAGGACGTCATCAAGACCCTCGCCGACGGTACCGCGAAAATCAACGAGACCATCGTTTCCATTGAGCAATCCCCTGCCATGGACAAGTTGCTCGGGTCACGCGACGCCATCGACAAGATCAACAACCTCATCGTCAAGCTGAACAAGCTGGTCGCCGCCATCGACACGAAGGGCATCAAGGTCTACGACGAGAACGGCAACCCCGTCAAGCTGATCACCTGGAAGAACACGAACCTCATCGGGAAGACCGCCCGGGCGAAGGCGAAAGCACGCGCCGAGAAGGGTGAAAGCCTTCCCGGCGGGCCCATCCGCGCCGAAGCACCGGGCGACGAATAACCTCCGAAACAGAAGCCTCAGAGAATGGACATTTCCCAGCTTCCCGGACTCGGACCCAAGAGAATCGAGGCCCTGCGCAAGGCGGGCTTGAACTCCATCGCCGACCTGCTTTACAACATCCCCCGCAACTACGTGGACCAGACAAAAGTCACCCGCATCGGCGACTGCCGTCCGGGCGAAAAGGCCGTAATCATCGGCACCATCTCGCGTTCCGGAGTCGTCCGCGGCAGGCGTTCGCGGTTTGTGGCAACCCTTTCCGACGGCACGGGTTCCATCCAGCTGCTGTTCTTCCAGGGCACAAGCTACTGGGCGAAGCGCATCAAGAACGATACGCGCTGGCTCGTGGTAGGCCAGGTCGGCGACTACCGCGGACTCCAGATGACGCACCCCGAAATGCAACCTTTCGACGACGGCGAGGAATTCAGCGGCTGCATCCAGCCCGTCTATTCCATCAGCGAGGCATGCCGCGAATCCCGGATGGAGCAGAAGTTCTTCCGCAACCTCTACAAGACGATTTTCAAGTTCCCCGGACTCTCGCTGCCGGGACTATGCCCCCGCGAACTCACGGACTACCTGCACTTCAGCCCCGTCATGGAAAACCTGAAGACGCTGCACATGCCCACCGACTTCCCATCGATATACAAGGCGAAGCGCGAGATGAAGGTGCTGGAACTGCTGCCTTTCTGCCTGCGCATGGTCAAGCGTCGCGAGAACCAGAAGCTGCGCGGACACGAACGCCAGATAGACCTCGGGACCGTGATGGCAGCACGAGCCAAACTCCCCTTCAAACTCACCCAGGGGCAATCGGCAGCACTCGACCAGATCATCACGGGACTCAACGGGAAAAAACAGTTCCACGCGCTCTTGCAGGGGGACGTCGGATGCGGAAAGACCGTCGTCGCGATGCTTGCGATGATGGCCGTCTGCGGAGCGGGCGAACAGTGCGCCCTGATGGTACCGACAGACATTCTCGCAAGGCAACACTACAAGAACCTCAAGTCGTTCCTGGAAGCCGCGGGTTTCCACGTCCAGCTGCTGGTCGGAGCCACCTCCCCCGCCGAAAGGAAAATCATCCTCGGCGAAATGCAGATGGGACTCGTGAACGTGGTCATCGGTACGCACGCGCTATTCAGCAAGGACGTATGTTTCGCGAACCTCGGGTTCGTCATCATCGACGAACAGCACCGCTTCGGCGTGGCGCAACGCGAAGCCCTGCTTGCAAAAGGCAACTACCCGGACATGCTCGTGATGAGCGCTACCCCTATCCCGCGAAGCCTCGCCATGACTCTCTACGGCGACCTGAAAGTCATCAGCATCAAGGACAAGCCTGCCGGACGCAAGCCCATCAAGACTCGACTCGTGAACGCCGCCAAGCGCGACGACATGAAGAAGTTTATCTGTAACGAAGCCGCAAACGGGAACCTCTGCTACTGGATTGCAAGCCGCGTCGACAGCGACGAAGAAGGCGGCACGCGGAGCGTCGACGAGATTGTCGAAGAATTAAGGGCATTTGTCGGTTCAGCGGGTGTGAAAGCACCGCTCAAGGTCGCGGGAGTTCACGGTCAGATGGCCGAAGCGGAGCGCGATGAAATCATCGCGCAGTTCGCGGCGGGCAAAATCCAGATTCTCGTGGCGACGACCGTCATCGAGGTGGGCGTGAATGTGCCCGCCGCGAACCTGATGGTCATCGACCAGCCAGACCGCTTCGGCCTCGCGCAGCTGCACCAGCTGCGCGGCCGCGTCGGCCGCGGCAATGCCCAGGCGTGGTGCTTCTTGATGATACCCGAAGGCGATGCCGCCGAAGCGAGCATGGAACGCCTCTCGAAATTCTCCGCCACCGAAGACGGTTTTGAAATCGCGGAACTCGACCTGCAGACGCGAGGCGCCGGCAATCTCGAAGGCAACGAGCAGAGCGGCGCGTGGGTGTTCCGCTGGTTCGACTGGATTGCCGACCAGGAACTCATCAGCCAGACGCTCGAAACCGCGGACCACCTGCTGAAGGACCGCACCGCGTTCACGGAAGCGGCCATCGAAAAAATCCAGGCGTGGTACGACGAAAAGCCCGTCGTGAACGCGGACGGCGTGCATTAATCCCGCAAAAAAAAGCGGGCTTTCACACCCACTTAACAATAATTTAAAGAAGATTCGTAAACGTCCCGACCACAAGCGCGAGCAACACCACGTTCAAGAAGAACATCGCGCGGCGCACAATCAGGAAAAACACGGCCTGCCAATGCAAAACGTGGTCCGTCGGGTCCACCAGTTCCTTGAACGCCAGGAATATGTTGATGCATCCGGTAAGGACCATCATCAAGGCGCCCGGGAAAAAGCCTTCGCCCCACACCATCGCAGTCACGACAATGCCCGCGATAATCGCCATGAAGCCGATGATGATTTCCATCCGCAAGACAGCGTTCTTGAAACGGCGGAACTTCTTCTGCTTCAACTTCCGGCGTTCTTCGTCCGTTCCATTCATACGTAACTCCTGCTACAACGAATATGTCGTCGTGATGGAAAAATGAGGTTCGTGTTTGCGCGCCCCGTTCATCGGGAAACTCACATCGATCTTGTTCACGAGGCGGCTGATGGACTTGGTCTGCACAAAGCGGGCCCCCAGGCCAAGCACATAAATCAAGTCTTCGCGGTTAATGTCCATCAGGTCCCACGCGGTCTCGCCCACGCTCGCGAAGCCGACAAACACGGGCACGAGCGTCAGGATTTCGAAATCCGGGAACCAGCGCTGTTCGATATTGCCGTACACGCGCGCCTGGCCCGTATAGAATCCGGTCGGGAATCCGGCAAAGCCCTCCGAGCCGCCCAGCGAAAGCTGGTAGCCGTACCGCGCGTCGTCAAAGACGTCGACCTGGCCCTTGACCGCCGTAGAAAGCATGTTGCTCGGGTGGAAGATGTACTCGCCGAAGACCTTCCCGAAGAAGTCCCTGCGCTCGCCGTGATCCAGGTAGAAGTACGTCTGCGTCGAGAGGTTCAGGTGATGGTGGCGGCGTCCCAGGTAGAGGTTCGTCCAGAAGTCCAAACGGATATCGTTGTCGGCGGCACCGAGCTGCTCGTAGTTCTTGGAAATCTGGGCCTTGAGTTTCCAGCCCTTGTCCACGTCCTCGGTCCACTTCGCGTTATGGTAGTTCCTGATTTTCTCGTAGCGGAGGTTCGAATACTCGACATAGGCACCCACGCGGGAATCCTTGCGTTCCGGCAGCCACTCGTTCCAGGCGGAAGCGGAATCGATGGCGTACGCGTCTTCGCCGTCGGTAAACAGGTAGCGGAAGAGCTTGCCTTCACGTGCAGTCATTCTCCGGTAGTCGTACGTTCCCGCCAAGTAAATCTTGCGTTGCGTCCCGCCGAAGGAACGCCCGAGATGGAAGGAAAGCGAGTCGTCGATATAGTCCTCGACCTTCATGAATTCGACCGTCTTGTCACCGTTATATTCCTGCAGGTTCAGGGAATCGAGCGGCTTGTCGGTAGAGTAGGTCACCGCTCCCGGAGGCATGTCTCCGCTTCCGTAGAAATAGGCGAAGCGCTGGTTCTTGAGGCCAGCAATCGTATACGCCCACTGGTTCACGCTCCTGCTCAGGAAGGGGCGGTACATCTTCCAGCTCGCGAGGTAGCCGTCGGTGTTGTAGCTGTACAGGAAGTCCAGGTGGTTGTAGCGCAGCAAGAAGTGCGGGGCGCCGTATTCCACCTGCCACATATCACGGAATTCATCGTGGCCGAAGTAGAAGCCCAGCAGTTGCCCCAGCCCGAGGAAGTTGCTTTCCTGTACGCCGATTCCCCAGTTCAGGTTGTCGTACGTCCACTCGCTTCCCGAAAATCCGAAGCTGACCGGGACCGTCAAGGTCCAGTTGTCGCTCGTGTGCACGTTCGCGATGTTCTTGCCGCTATCCTGCACCACGATAATGCTCGCGTCGCTCAAAAAGCGCTGGTCGCGCAAAAAGCGTTCCGATTCGAGCATCAGGTCGAGGTTCACGTAGTCGCCCTCGTTGAACAGGAGCAGCTTGCGGACGGTATGCTCACGGGTCTCGATATGCACCCAGTTCAAAAAATCGTAGGCCAGTTTGTCGTAGCGGGTATGCACACGGGAATCGTCGAACACATCCCCGATGTCGTAGCGGATTTCATCCACACGGAACACGGCGGAAGAATCTACGGCAGATTCAGCCGGTTGTTGAGAAAAAGCCGTCCCAGCAAAAAAAAACGAAAAAATGCAAAAAACTTTAACAAGACTAAATTTCACAATTTTCCCAATATAAAAAAATTTTGAAGCTATTCGAGCAAGTAGTCACGACAATAGCACCACTTATTTGCAAAAAAAAATTACTCTCTTTTTTTTGATTATATTTTTTACAGTGGTAAAGAAATTTTAAGGTATGCCAATTCTGGCGACGACGATGTTATCTTGGGCTATAATTTTTGGAACGACCTATAGGAGGTCAAAATGAAACGCCACAACCTCATTTGCGCATCAATACTCTTGACGGGCGCATTAATGGTCTGCGCATGCTTCGATGACGATGATTCTTCCGTCAATACGCCCTCCGCATCTTCAACTGCGACAGAGCTTCCGACCTTCTCAAAGTTTCTTGCCCCGTTTACCGCTTCTGTCGAAAAGGGAATCGGGTTCGATAGCCATGTCATGGCCTACAACGCAAGTCTTTCTTCAAAATGCGAATCCGCCATGGTATCGTACAACGAAGACGAAGAATTAATCCCCATAAAGCCTATCTCCAAAGAAAATATCGCAGAATGTTTCCCCCAGGCAGCTCCGTTATTGAACAACAAATTTTCGTCAGAGGCCGCGGAAGTAAAATTCTATGCGGTCACCACATATATGGCAGAATCTCCGCAAATTTTAGTCCTCGACAAAATAGAAGACAATAAAATAAGCATGATTGTCATATATCCGGGAGCAAACTGCGTCGTTGATGCTACAGGACCCATAGTCATGTTTCTGATAGCCGACACGGACAACTCAATCACAGAAAAAAACATTTCCATCACTGGTACCGAAATCCACAGCGAATCATGGGTATGCGACGAGAAGCACCATTTCATTAACGAAATCGACCCGTACGGGGAATGGATTAACGATTCCATCAACCAAAAACAATAGAAAGCGCTCTTTCCATTCGTTCTCTTTTTTTCTAAATTTGTTCGCGGGTGGCGGATGGCCGCCGGCAGCAATGCTGGAGGAAAGTCCGGGCACCACAGGGCAGGATGCTGGATAACGTCCAGGCGCGGAAACGCGACAGAAAGTGCAACAGAAAGCAAACCGCCAGGCATGGGTTTCGGCCTGTGTCCGGTAAGGGTGAAATGGCGAGGTAAGAGCTCACCGCATTCCTGGTGACAGGGATGGCATGGTAAACCTCATCCGGTGCAAGACCAAGCAGGATTCCGTTCGCAAGAACCTGGTGCGGCCCGTGCCAGCTGGATATCCGGGTAGGTCGCTTGAGGCGGTCGGTAACGATTCGTCCAGAGAGATGGTCATCGCCCCGCAAGGGGTACAGAACCCGGCTTATAACTACCCTAAAATGAAGGCCCCCGTGATGAACGGGGGTCTTCTCCATAAGACCGCAAAATCCATTCATCGGCAATCAAACCTCCGGTAAGGATTTTGCTCTCGCAAACACGCCTCGTTAATACGAGGCGCTTATTGCTCACATAAGAACGCTAAAACGCAATTAAACTTTCTGGAAGGCGCCGGTCTTCGTGGAGTCCTTGCCCGGCGGGAGAATCATCATGACCTTCTCCATGCGGGTGCCGTCCATCTTGAGCACGCGGAAGGTGTACCCCTGGATCTTGACTTCGGCGCCCGGAGACGGGATCACGCCGAGGGTCGCCTGGATTAGCCCGGAGAGAGTTTCCACATGCGAGCCTTCGGGCGGAGTGAGTTCCACTTCCAGTTCATCTTCCAGGTCGGATAGCGTCATGAGCGGGTCGAGGATGTAACGGCCGTCCTTGAGTTTCTGGACGTCGTCTTCCTCGTCGTCATCGTCCTCGTCCTTGATTTCGCCGACGATTTCTTCCAAAATGTCCTCGAGCGTCACGAGGCCGGCCGTTCCGCCGTACTCGTCCACCACGATGGCGAGCTGGTTACCCGTCTTGCGGAGTTCCGTCAAGAGGTCGTCAATCTTCTTGTGGTAGGGCACGAACACCGGCGGCATCACGATCTTCATGATGTCGAAAGGCTCGTCGCCATGCTCGGTGTACCATTCCAAGAAGTCGCGGTTCGAAAGGATACCCACGATGTTGTCCATCGTGTCCTTGTATACGGGCAGGCGGGAATGGCGCTCGCTGTTCAGCACCTTCACCAGTTCCTCGACAGGCGTCTCGACATCCACGGCGCACATGTCCACGCGGGGCGTCATGATTTCGCGTACGGGAGTCTCCACGAAGTCGAAGATGTTCAGAATCATCTGCTGTTCTTCTTTTTCGAGGCCTTCCTCCTCGCCGTCGCCCGTATCCGAAAGGTCCGCCTGCACGGCGTCACGCATTTCTTCGGAAAGGAAGCTCAGCTTAGAATCGTAACCGAACAGTTCGAGCAGCTTGACGAACAGCACGTGGCAAACCTTGGCCACGGGGATGAACGGAAGCCGAATTATGCGGAATAGCGGCACGAGGATTACAGACAAAGTATCTGGTTTGAGGTTCGCGACCAGGTACGGGATGAACACGCTCACGATGTAGATGACGACGCATGCGACAACCGCATACACGGCAAGCGATATGTAAGGGTGCTGCTGCACGTAGGCACACGAAGAATTCTCGAGCATAAAGAACCCGAGCAATCCGGCACCCACGTTTCCGAAGATGCGGCCGATGGACACGCACTCGTTGAAACCGCGCCACTTGACGATATCGGCAATCTTCTCTTCGCGGTCGTCACGGTCCTTGGAATCGCGCTTCGAGTAAATCAGGCTGAACGCGCACTTGGTCGCCGAGAAAATCGCCGACGAGAGCAACAGCAGGCACAGCACGACTATCAAAAGGGTTTCGTTATTCTCCATCAGGCCTTCTCCTTGTACGGGTCAAGACCCAGGAATTCACATTCGCGCTTGCGCATCACCTTGCGGTCAGCCGCCTTGATGTGGTCGTAGCCGGAAAGGTGCAGGAGTCCGTGCACGATTACGCGTTTGAGTTCGGCGTAGAAGGTGTTCCCGTATTCGGGAGCCTGGCGGCGAACCTGTTCGCGGGCGATGTAGATTTCGCCGAGCATGGCCTCGTCTTCGGGAATCTCGACGCCCAGCTCGTTCTTCCATTCGAACGAGAGCACGTCGGTCACCTTGTCGAGCCCGCGGTAGTCGCGGTTCATGGTGCGCACGAAATCGTCGGTGCAGAGGACGATGTTCACGTCCTTTTCCTTGCCCTCTTCGGCAAGGAGCTTGCGAGCCATCTTTTCGAACTTATCCTTGTACGGGAAAGCCTCGATGTCCCCCTCGCAAAGGAACTCGATGTTGTACTTACGTTTTCGACTAGCAGGGTCAGGCATTAAATGTTATACCACTTCTTGAGGACTTCCATGATGGCCTCGGCCTGGGCCTTGCCGGTAATCTTGAACTTGCCCTGGGGCTTGAACATGCCCTGCATCTTGCGGTAGCGGCGCAGCGACACCTTGGGTTCGGTAAACTCGCCCGTCTTCGGATCCCTTTCCTGGTACAGGAACATGACGGTCGGCCACGCTCCCTTCGAGAGGATTTCCTTGCCCAGTTCCTTGATGACTTCTTCGCCGGAGTCTTCGTCGCTGTAGGCGACGGTCAGTTCTTCTATTTCCATAGTTTTTGCGTCCTTTGGGGATAAAAGCCCGATTTCTTGTTAAAAGATACATTTTTCTTTTGATTGCGATAAATAAAACATATATTTATAACGGTTTACATATCGAACGAGGGACAATATGTCATTTTCGCGAAATTTCAAGGTATTGGCCGTAATCCTCGCCGGGCTGGTGTCCTACCCCATGGCCGCCGCAGGCAAGATCCGCTTCGCCATCGGTGACGAACGCAAGATAATCGACACCAAGGGCAAGGAAACTGACGCCAAGACCGGCGGCAAGGTCCGCGAAAAAGACAAAATCCGCACGGGCATCGAGGCACAGGTCATCGTCGCCCTCCCCGATGGAAGTACCGTTTCCGTCGAAGAAAACTCCCTCGTAGAATTCACGAATCTCAATTCCGCCAACGGCGTTCAGACCGCAATGACGGAAATCAAGCAGGGCAAGGTCCGATTCAATGCCCAAAAGCAGAAGGGCAACAGCAAGCTCCAGTTCAAGACCGGAACCGCCACGGCCGCCATCCGCGGTACGGACGGCATCGTCGCCCAGACCAAGGGCGGAAACTCCCTGTTCGGACTCAACACGGGTACCCTGGACGCCGAGAACAAGTGCGGCGAGAAGGGCTCCATCCAGGCCGGCGAGATGCTGGTCGCCTATTCCAAGTCCTGCAAGTTCGCAAAGCTGAAATCGTCGTTCGTATCCAACAAGGACGCCGTCAACAAGATTATCGACCTCATCGACAAGGGTGACGAGAAAGCCCTCCAGAACCTGACCGACAGCTTGAGCAAGGTCTTCGAGAACGTCAAGAAGGCCAAGGTCGCTGCCGGAAAGTGCACCGTAAAGCCTCTCGCGGACACCGTTTCCACAAATTCCGTCGTCCTTGGTATTTCCTGTGCGCAAGCCCATAAGTCCATCTTCGTGAACGGTGAGCTTGCCGTCGAAAAAGCAGCCAAGGTCGACTACAAGATTGACTGGGAACCGAGCTTCATCGGCGAGAAGCGCTTCGACATTTCCTGCATAGACACAGTCGACATCACAGCCGAAGCGGCGAAACTCGGCATTCCCGCAAACGCCATCCCCGCCGACATGAAGAACGCCACCGTGCAGTTCGACTGCGGCAACGCGAAGATGTTCTACTTCAACGCGGCCATCGATTCCGCCAATAGGGCAAACCTCGTGAACGCGGAACTCGATTCCATGAACACCGACGTGCCGGACATCCAGGTCACCTCGAATGCGGGCGAAGTCTGCCAGAACGGGTCGCTCACCATCAACGGCACCATTACCGGCCCCGAATTCGGCGAAGACCAGACCATCGACATCAACATCACCGCAGGCAACGTCTCCAAGCAGCTGAGCATCCCCGGCTCCATCAGGACATTCTCGCACATCGTCCCCATCAAGGACGTCACGAAGAACTGGAACACGACCACCGTGGTCGTGAAGGCCTCGTTCCCCAGCGGGACTTCAAAATCCGAAACCATCCCGGTAACCGTGAGCAAAAAATGCAGGGCCATCAACACGATCTCGCCGAGGTTGGTCCTCAGCGCCTCCACGCAGAAGTGCATGGCGACCTATGAAATCGCGAACAACGAAAACGATGTCGCGGAACTTTCCATTTTCAAGGACAAGGAATTCATCAAGAAGGTCTCGATCAACGGGAACGACGACGGGCGCTTCCAGCTTTCCAGCGGGAACCACACCTACGAGCTTTCCATCGCCGACCAGGCCGGCAACAAGGGATTTGCATCAAAGACCATCGCCTGCTACGACAAGAACGCCTCGGCCTACGTGAGCATCAACGGGCACAGGACCCCCTTCACAACGAAACCCAAGCGCATCCCCAAGGCTC
Source organism: uncultured Fibrobacter sp. (assembly GCA_946408125.1). Taxonomy (GTDB): domain Bacteria; phylum Fibrobacterota; class Fibrobacteria; order Fibrobacterales; family Fibrobacteraceae; genus Fibrobacter. The sequence goes on along the minus strand of CAMJQW010000001.1, from coordinate 109,251 downwards.
CTCCGAAATACGACGACTCCCTGCACGAGACGCTCCTTATCAAGGTCCACAACATGAAGGGCAACGACTTTACCCAGATTGAAAGTATTACGGTTACGCAAGAAGGAAAGCCCGGCAACGTCTTCCACAGGACTAACGCGAACAAGTCCATCGACGCGCTCGACTTCAGCGTACCCGTCTCCATAGAATACGGGGCAAAGACAACGTTCAAGGTAAAGGTCAAACTGTACAACGGAAAGATTCTCGAGAACAGCATGACCTTCAACTACAAGGCATCCAATAGCGAGGGCCGCAAATGAAGCATCCTTACAAAATCTCCATTTCTACCATAGCCCTCGCAGCGACCTTCGCCATAGCGCAACAGGCAGCACCGGCGCAACCCGCGCCCGCCCAACCGGCACCCCAGCCCACGGCGGCGCAACCCGCGCCTGCTCAACCGGCTCCCCAGCCCGCTGCGGCGCAACCCGCGCCTGCTCAACCGGCTCCCCAGCCCGCCGCGGCGCAACCCGCGCCTGCTCAACCGGCTCCCCAGCCCGCTGCGGCGCAACCCGCGCCTGCCCAAACGGCTCCTCAGCCCGCTGCGGCGCAACCCGCACCGGCTCAACCGGCTCCGCAGCCCGCTGCGGCGCAACCTGCGCCTGCTCAACCGGCTCCGCAACCTGCGGCGGCGCAACCCGCGCCGGCTAAACCGGCTCCCCAGCCCGCTGTGGCAGCAGAAGCCAAGCAGGAACCTGCGGTACAGGAAGCGGCAGCTCCCGCCCCTGCGGAAACGGTCAGCGGAAACGAAATTAGCGGTTTCCTCCAGGGAATCCTGTCCGTCGACAAATCTCCCTATGTCGTGACCGGCGACGCAACCATCGAAAGCGGCAAGTCCCTCTTTATCCAGGCTGGCGTAACCCTCCAGTTCAAACCCGGTACGGGCCTGTATGTCAACAACGGCTCCCTGACGATTTCCGGAACCGCCGACGCCCCCGTCACCATGCGCGCCGCGGACGGTACCTGGAAAGGCATCTACCTCACGGGTGAAAACGATTTCAACATTTACGGAGCGAACATCTCCGGAGCGGAAGTCGGCATCGCCATCGAGAAGGGTAACCTGAACCTCCAGGCATCCACCATCTCGAACACAACCTCGCGCGGCGTCTACGTGCGCGACGGTGAAGCCAACCTCACCGCATGCGAATTCGCAAACAACAAGGGTGTCGCCCTGCACGCGGGTAACTATGCGACCGTTACCGCGGACCGCATCGATTTCCACGACAACAACTTCGCGCTCCTCAACTCGGAACTCGCCTACACCACGGTTCTCGGAAGCAACCTCAAGTCCAACGAATACGGCGTCATCGGCAAGGAGAACAACCTGTTCTACTTCCATAACTCCAAAGTCGAAGGCAACAAGGTCGGTGCCGCGGGCATCGACATCATGGACGAATCCGTCATCGGCAGCGTGAGCGGCAACGACAAGGACTTCGGAAGCGCATCCATCGAGCTCCTTTCGACGCTCCCGCCGAACCCCGTGATTCCTGGAGTGGATAGCCGGCCGTTCAAGCCCGCCGACAAAATCGGAGTGCTTACCCGCGAAGCCAAAGAAACAAAGGCGGCGGAAGACACGGCCAAGGCGACCTGGACGATTCTCGGAAACGTGATGCTCGGCGGAAACTACCACTACGTCAGGACACGCACCAACCGCAGCGGCGAACAGGTTATCGGCAACGACACGATTTCTAACGGCCAGAGGTACAAGAATATTTTCCAGGTACCCGGTTTCGGTGCGGAACTTGCCGCCTACCTTTACATGCAGTCGAGCGACGGCAAGACCATCGAATTCAACACGGACATCACGGCCGACTCGTGGAACCACTTCTCGCCGAACCCGGTAACGCTCTCCTACAAGGACGCGCATAGCCAGCTGATTCTCGGCGACCACGAAAAGACGGGCGGCGAAATCTACATGTCGAGCCTTCCGCTGTTCGGTGTCGACTACACGCTCACGCTCCTCAAGAACAACGCCGACAAGCCTCTGTTCGAGATGAACGGATTCTTCGGCGAAGCGCAGAGGAGTATGGTCCCCGGCGACCGTCACCCCTACATCTACAAGGATTACATCGAAGACGGCACCGCCCAGGCGCAGCGCCTCGCCTACGGCGGTTCTTTCAAGTGGGCTCCCGTCCGCAGGTTTGATGCGAAGGTCGGAGCCATCTACGCAAGCGACGAGCTGGTGGATCCGCTGTTCCGCGACGGCGCGTCGAGCCGCTACACGACCGCCGACCCGATGATTGACGCATTTACCATGTACGCCGACGGAAACTGGCTGTTCTTCCCGGGTGATATCGAGCTGAACGGACAGATCGCCATCGGGCGCGCCGACACGACCGACGTCTACCGCGAAAGAGCCATCAACAAGGTATTCTCCGATGCGGGCCTGAGCATTGCTTCCTTCTCCAAAATCCGCTCGCTTCTCCAGAACAGCGACAGGATCAACACCCTGAGCCACAGCGAGCTTGTCGAAATCTTTAGCGAGAACAGCGCTCTCCGCGATTCCGAAATGAAGGATTCCTTGCGCACGCTCATCAAGGAAGCGAAGAAGGTCCAGAAGAAGAGCGAGAGCAACCGCGACGACGACCGCATCCTGGGTCAAAGCTGGGATAGTCAGAACTTCGCCCTGAACGCATCGCTCAACTGGAACATCTATAAGACGCACATTTACGGCCAGTTGAAGTACGTCGGCGAAAACTTCTACAGCGCCGGCTCCGACGACCAGCTTTCGGACTACCGCCAATTCATCGCACGACTCGACCAGGAAATCTTCCCCTTCTGGAATCTGGGCGTATCGTACGAACTCAATATCGAGAACGCCGCCAACGGGAACAAGATCAACCTGTTCGGTCTCAGCGAAGGCACGCGTGACGGTCTGTTCTCCAGCGGGAACAGCACCTGGTTCGACAATCACGAACTGGATATCGACCGTACCAAGTACACCCAGAACATGGGTACCGACCAGAGGTTCGATGTCAACAAGAACATCACCATCAACGCCGGTTACAACTTCCAGTACCAGAAGCAATACCGCCCGTACCAGCTGCATGGCGACTTCAGGCTCGAAGACGGCATCTTCAACGACAGCTGGTTCAGCGCCCGCAAGGGCCGCGCCACTTCGAAGGTGGTATATGACGGCGATACGACCGAAGTCGATTCCGCCCGCTGGGCCGAATACAATGGCCTGTACAGTGAAACTTATCTCGCCAGCAAGTTCCAGGAAAGGATTTTCAAGCACTCCCTGTTCGCGGGCGTCAGCGTGAAGGCATTCAACACGACATTCAAGCTGGATGGCCGCTGGACGTTCCGTCTGGACGGTTCGCAGTTCCTGAAGAACGACCTTGTCGAGGACTACGAACTTGACGATACCACCTGGGCGAAGCTCGGATACTACTTCGGCGGTTCCGACTACTTCGAACACAGCTACCCGCTGTCGGCGACAACGTCTTACAAGAATATCCAGAACAGGTTCACGGTCGTCCCGAGATTCAAGAGCTACAATCGCGACAACATGGACGAAGCCGAAATCTCCATCAGCGACGAATTCGAGATTCCGTTCCTGAAGAACTTCCTGGTACTGAACCTGGGTGGCGAATTCCGCTACATGACTACGGACTGGGAAGAAGGCGACGAGGAATTCGACGAATCCGAAACCGACCTGCTCGGAAACGTGAGCCTGCGTGTCAACCACACCAAGCGTTTCTACAGCGTCTGGAATTTCGGTGCCGCGGGATACTACCGTCCGGACGACCTGTCGAGCGAATACCGCGATATCTTCGGCGGTGTCCAGCTGAATTACATCTTCTAGCCGATGCTCACCTATCGTTACAGGGAACTGCCCGTAGCGTTGCGCGAAAAAGGCCGGGTCCGCGAGGCCCTGGCCAAGACGTTGCGTTTGCACCCGGAAAAGATTTTCAATCTCGAAGTCGAGCGCTTCGCGCTGGATAGCCGGCGCAAGGGCGATCCGCACTGGAGCTACAACGTCATATTCGACGTGGAATCTCCCCTGCGTGCTACGGGAAACGCGGCGCGCGGGCTTATCGAGGCGTCAAGGGAACGCGAGTCGCTCGAAAGCGACCCGCTTACGGGAAGCGTCCCGATGGCAAGCCACGTGGACGTCATCGGTGCGGGCCCCGCAGGCTTGTGGGCAAGCCTCCACCTGCTGCGTCGCGGATTCAGCGTGGACCTTTACGAGCAGGGCAAACCCGTCGAGGAACGATTCCGCGACATCCGCAGGTTCTTCGCCGACAGAATCTTCAACGAGCATTCCAACGTCCTGTTCGGCGAAGGCGGGGCCGGCGCATTCAGTGACGGCAAGCTCAATACGCGCAGCCGCAACATCTACAGCGAAACCGTCCTGCGCGACATGGTGGAATTCGGTGTCGACGAGAGCGTCGTCACCTTCGCCAAACCGCATATCGGCACTGACAGGCTCGTATTGATGCTCCGGAAAATCCGCGCCGAAATCGCTCGGCTCGGCGGAAAGATCCATTTCTATACCGCGCTCGAAGATATCGAAATTAAGGACGGGCGCATTTGCGCCATCAAGGTTCGCGACACCCGGAATCCGGCAATGGAAAGCGCAACGCATTGGCAAGAATGCGAAGCGCTCGTGCTCGCCACCGGGCATTCCGCACGCGGCATATACGAACTTCTCGCAGCACGCGGAGTCACGCTCGAAAGCAAGGCTTTTGCGATGGGCGTACGCGTAGAACACCCGCAAATGCTCATAGACATGCGTCAGCTCGGCAAGGATGTCGACACCCGCCTCACGGGAGCCGCCGAATATTTCCTCGCCACGCCGACGCTTGGCAAGACAAGCAGCGCCTACAGCTTCTGCATGTGCCCGGGCGGCGTGCTGGTACCTTGCGCCTCCGAGCCCGGTACGCTAGCCACCAACGGCATGAGCTACAGCCGCCGAAACGGGCACACCGCAAACGGCGCCATCGTCGTGCCCGTCGAGGCGAGCGGCACCACGTTCGGCGGACTCGATTTCCAGCGCAAGACGGAACGTGACGCCTTCGATGTCGGCGGAAAGAATTACGCGGCACCCGCACAGACCATCAAGGCTTTCCTCGCCCACCGCGCCGACAAGAACCTACCCAAGTCCACGTACCCTTGCGGACTTGTGCCAAGCAATATCTGGGACTGGCTCGACAAGAAAATCTGCAGTTCCCTCGCGGAAGGATTCCAGAATTTCGACCGCAAGATTCCGGGATTCATCGAGCAGGGGCTCATCGTCGCGCCCGAGACGCGCACGAGTTCCCCGGTACGCATTACGCGCAACAACGATACGCTCGAAAGCGTCAATACGAAGGGTCTTTTTGTGCTCGGCGAGGGCGCGGGCTATTCAGGCGGCATCGTCACGAGCGCCGCCGACGGCATAAGGCTTGCCATCCGCGCCAAGAATAGCAGATAAGCAGAACGTCGGCGGCGACGAACGCACCGAGCCATGCTGCAGTTCCGCTTTGGAATCCGTAGCTGTGTAGACCGACCCCGAGCAGATTCACGCCGAACCAGCAGAGGAACGTGACAATCACGTTGAAGCAGCTGAGCAAGGCAAAGACACGTTTACTGACCATACGGCCCGCACGCAGATGCAACAGGAGCATCGCCCAGAGGATTACGAACAGCGCCCCACATTCCTTCGGGTCAAATCCCCAGAAACGTCCCCACGCACAATCGGCCCATACGCCTCCAAGGAGCGTGCCGATGATCGTAAAGACCGCCCCGAATACGAGTGTCGCGTAGAGGAGAGAATCGAGCGGAGAGTCCGCGCAGTCCTGTTTTAAAGAAGCGCCCGAATCGACTAGCTGCCCGCGAGAACGGAACAGCGCCACATGTGCCACGACACCCGAAAGAATCATTCCCGCAAAGCCGAGCGCAATCGTGAACACGTGAATCGTGAGGAACACCGAAGAATTCAGCACGGCGGGGATTGGCCTGAACGTATCTCCCGGCTCCAGCACGAACTTCGCAAAGAACAGCAATAGCGTCGCCATAAGCGTCACGGGAACCATGAGCGTGTATGTCCGGCGCTTGCACAGGAAAAACGCCCCGGACTCAAACGCCATCAACATCATCGCCACGAGCAACACGATTTCGTATAGGCTTGAAAGCGGAACGCGGGCGGCAACGTAGCTGCGCAACGCAAAAAGAACAACAAGAATTCCCGACACCGCGACACACGCCACATTCGCTACAACATCGAGTTTTCGCATCTTGAAAATCATATTCAGCGACGCAAGCAGGCAGGCAATAAACGCAACAACAAACGCCCACAAGGCAAGATTCATCCAGTGGCAGGTCACTTCCGCCGAAAGACGCCCGGAATCTACGGCGTCCGTTCCCTTCCCGATAAGAGAAAAAGCGGTACGGTTCACGACCGATTCATACAGCAATACATTCCCGTAGAGCCGGCGCATTTCCGCTGTCGCCGGGTGCTTGTCGTCGCGGCTCGCATAGAGTTGCAGCAAGTCCCTGGATTTTTCGAGTTCCGCATAGCTCACGTAACGTTCCTGCGGCGGCAAGCGCAACGCTTCCAAAACATCTTCGCGCAGGACCTTGAACAGCGCAAGACGGCTTGCCTTTTCCGGAGACATCAGGATTTGCCGGACGACATCTCCCGCAGAAAGCTTTCCATCGCATCCCTCGCCATCCTTGCACTTGTACGTGGTGCGACCGTTCAGATCATCGAGGAATCCGCGGGCAAACGAATCGAACGGACGCACCGCGGAATCCACATAAACAGGCGAATCCGCACGTAGGCCATCCCAAATGGTCGTTGGCCGTTCGGACGCGTGCGTGTTTACCGGAAGGAGCGTCGCCGCCAAAACCAAAAGGGGCAGCACTTTTGCCGCACAAGACTTCCGCCCCTTTCCGCGACGCACCTTCACTACATAATGGAACGCCGCACCCACCAGGAACAGAGCCATGAACGCATACGGGACGAAATGGAACGGGTCGTAATACGCCTTGTACATCTCCACGCTCCTGCCAGGAGACGTTTCCACATTCCCGCGGTATTGAACGTAATAAGGCCAGCCGCCCTGTGCGGGAATTCCGTCAACCGGATTCAAGCCGAGGCTATCATCTACCACAAAGAACTTCAAGTTCTGAACCGTCTGCCCATGCTCTGCTACTCCATAGCCGTTGTATTCGCTCTTGACGGCACTCCCGACCAGACTGCCAACCAGCAAAACCAAAAGTGCCGTGTGCATCAAAAAGAGTCCCGCATTTTTCCAACCACGCGGGATGCGGAAAATCATGGAGGCAACGAGGTTCACGCAAGCAAACAGTGCAACACACTTGAACGCGGGCAGCGGAACCACGCCCAGCACCCAAATGAAATAGCTGTCGAAGAAACGGTCCGCGGCAAACGACGCCGACAATCCGGCCGCTTCCGCATTCGCCTGCGCCAAGGTTCCCCAAAACGTGAGGATCAGGAACGCGACGAGAATCGCCACCGTCACCTTCAGCGACGACATCTTTATATTGCCTCCACCCACACGAACTTGCTTTCGTCCAGGCGCTGTTCTCCGTCGAAGCGGTAAGCGACAAGACGCCCGTCACCACGGTAGCCCGCAACACTGTAATCGAGGCAGCATACGTTATGGCGGATCAGCTGAGGCATTCCCGTAAGCCAATAATGGCCAAAGAACACGGGTCGTTCATCTTCGCCATAGAAATCATGCCCGCATATGTCCGCGGGAGCCTTGCAGGCCGGCAGCTCCACTCCCGGCTGGAACGCGAGTTCTCGCAAGGTTTTGCCTTTCGGGTCAATCCACCACCGGATCCTCGCCCGCTTGCGCAAGACATTCTCGCTATCGCGGAAAGTTATCCCGTCAGGCAGGTCCATCTCAGGGCCCTTCAAGAAAAAGTTTATCGGATCGAAGAGCGAATCGTCATACTCGTTGAACTGGTCGTTCGCACGCGCAATCAGATCGTCGAAATTTCCGTCAGCAAAACTGTGTATTCCCTCGGCATCGAGCTTCGCAGCCGCGCCATGGTCAAAGCAGGCGTGTTGGGCGCGGAACAGGTCCGTTTCCAGGTAGAACGGCAACGTCCTGAAGAATTCCAGCATCTCGCGGAATTCTTCCTTGCGGCCCTTGTAGCATTCGACCGTCTTCGCGTGTATCGCCACCTTGTTGAAGGAATGTTCGCGCAGGTAACCGCCAGGGATGCAGTGAATGACGTGCGCACCTCCCGCTCCATTCAGGTGCCAAAAGCAAAGCGCATTGAATTCATGATTTCCCATCAGGGCAACCGCATCCCCGGAATCGCGCATGGCCCGCACCAGGTTCACCACATCGCGCGCCTGGTTCCCGCGGTCGATGTAGTCTCCGAGAAACACCACGGTACGCGTACGTCCCGGATAGCGGAAGCTCCCCTGCGATTCCACATAACCGAGCTTCGTGAGCAGCAGACGCAGCTCCTCGTAATGCCCGTGGATATCGCCGATAAAGTCTATGGATGGGAACATGAACGAAATATAAACGAAATTTCACAAAAAAACGTGTAAAAAACATTTTTTTTGCGAAAAAAGACAAAGACTTCCCACATCACGTTTTTTGGTTGTATATTTGGAATGTATAAACAATTCTTATAACATTGACCGAGGTTGTGAATGTCTAGCGTATTAGGCCGTTTGGCTGTGGCCTGTTTCATTTTTTCAAATTTTTCTTTTGCTACCAACATCGCCGATTCCCGCGACAGTCGTAACTACAATGTAATGCCCAGTGGAAAGTTGAACTGGTTCACGAGCGACCTCGCTTTCAAAGCTCCCGAAGCACAGATAAACGGAAAATCCGCATACTACCCGAGCAAGATTTGGCAGTCCATGTGCCCCGAAGGAACGCACGTCCCGACCATCACGGAATGGGAAGAGATCAAGAAGGACCGCTTCATGGGTCCGCGCAAAACTCCCAACGTGAAAAACTTCGCCGGAAAGACACGCGGTTACTTCGAGAAGGAAGGCAGCAAGAAAATCAAGAACAAGGATGTCGCCTACTTCGCCGTCGCCGGATACGAAACCCAGGCCATGATGTTCGACCTCAAGCGCGGAAACGTGAAACAGGTGAACCTTCCGCCATCGGCCCTCGTACCCATCCGCTGCGTGAGCGAACGCGACCTGTATGCCGAAAAGAACGTGTCCAGGAACGACATGATCATGACGGACACGCGAGACGGCAAGAAATACAAGGTCGAAGAAAAGGCCGGAAAGCTCTGGATGACATCGAACCTCAAGTTCAGCCTGCAAACAGCCAAGCAATGCTTCTTGGAAGACACGCTCTTCTGCAAGAAATACGGAAGGTTCTACACCCACGGCGAAGCGAAGAAGGCATGCCCTCCCGGATGGCACCTGCCCGATGATGGCGAATGGCGCGACTTCCAGCGGGAAAAGGTCGACTGGGACAACATGGGTGTCGGCGGATGCAGGGACTGGGACGAATACTGTCCCGAATCGAATACGGGTCACTACTGGTCTGCCACGTCCATCATGAAGAATACGGGTCGTTCCTGGGAGTTCAGACGGACCGGCAAGAATATCAACCGCACCGACGAAAGCGTCCAGAAGGGCCTCTACGTCAGGTGCGTCGCAGAATTGGAATAAGAAGGACATAATATGAAATCTGCCATTTGCAAAATATCTGTAGCCATCACGGCAACCGCGCTGGCGTTCTACCTGAGCGCCTGCTCCGACGACGGTTCCGGCACCACCAACGTAAGCCACGGGGAATTTTCCGTCCCGATTCCTGAAGGCCTTGCCGATGATTCCACCGACGTGGATTCCTCCAGCGACGAAAAATCCTCGAGTTCCAAAACGAAGGGAGAATCCAGCGAGAGCAAGTCATCCAGTTCCAAGACAATCACAGATACTATCGAAGTAAAGTACGATACCACATGGGCAAAGGATGACATTGATTCCACCAGCAACGCAAAGTCTTCGAGTTCCGAAGCGAAGCCTGAATCCAGCAGTGCAAAGTCATCGAGCTCCGAAGCAAAACCCGAATCCAGCAGCGCTGAATCTTCCGGTTCGGCTGAAGGCAAGGGATGGCGCGACCAGTGTCTGGACATCATCAACGAGTACCGCAAGACCGAAGGGGCCCAACCGCTGACCCTGGCCGCAGACGAAAAGCAGGCATGCACCGACAAGCAGGCCGCAGATGACCTCAAGGAGAATTCTCCCCACGGACACTTCGGCGACTGTGGCGAATGGGCCCAGAACACGGGTCCGAACGTAAGCCTATCCGCAACCATCGACACGGTCGGCATTGCCAAGCGCTACCTCCAGATGATGTGGGACGAGAAAAAACTCGTCGAGAGCGGCGAAAGGGACCCCGCAAAAGACGATGATTACTCCTATATCGGGCATTACCTGAACATGCGGAATACGAAATACAAGACAGTCGCATGCGGTTTTGCCACCAGTTCCGATGGTAAGAAGGGCTGGCTGAATGTAAATTTCTTCTAATGTTTGTATATTTGACATAACAAATAACCTACAAAAGCAGGGGAAAAAATGAATCTGTCAAAAGTAGCTGGTGCATTGATTCTTGCAGGCATGGTCTGTGCCTCCTATGCCGCCGACGGAGACTTCGCCCTCAAGGGCAACGTCCAGACACAGGTCACCAAGTCCATCGCTGACGAAGACAACAACTTCAGCAGCGGCTGGATCAGAGCCAACGTCGGTGGACAGTACAAGAGCGAAAACCTCGACGGAACGATCATGCTCCGCATCTTCGCCCCGGAATTCGGCAACACCATCGAAGGCAAGAAATTTGACAAGATCCTCGCAGACCTCTACTGGGTCAACTACAAGTGGGTCCTTGGCGAAAACGACAAGATGAACCTGAAGATCGGTCGCTGGAAGACAGACTGGTCCCAGTCCACCCACTACGGTACCTATGTCGACAAGGACCTGACCAAGCGCGGCCTGTGGATGCGTGACTACAGCCACAACGCCCTCGAGCTCGGCTGGATCCACGGATTGAACTCCCTGAACGTCATGGTCGCCGCGAAAGACGGCAACGCCAACCAGGGCTACGTCCGCGTCGAAGACGACATGAAGTTCACCTTCCCGCTCGAAATGAAGGTTGCCTACCGCAGCAATGCGGTCGACGTCGTGCAGAACTCCGCTTACCTCACCCACCGCATTGCGGCCTACGCCAGCTACAACCTGGTACCCGCATTCCGCGTTTACGGTGAATACGCCTGCGTCTACACCCAGGAAGATGACGAACTCGATCCGGATGCCAAGAACTACATCGCACCTGAATCCAAGTACTACAAGCCCGGTGAATACTACCAGCCGTTCTACCTCGGCCTCGACTTCGCTCCGAGTGCAGGAATTCTCAACACCCTCATGAGCAACCTCATGGTGGAATGGGAATACATCAACAGGCGCGACAACCTCTACCAGGTTACCGAGCAGACCTATGACGACTGGGCATGGACCGTCGCATGGGTGAAGAAGGTCGGATCTTCCAAGCTGCAGTTCAGCGTGTACAGCGAAAACGAGATGACCGACGTGGGCCTCGCCTTCCGTCTCACCTCTACAATCAAGTAAGCGCTTAATGTTCCGCTAGAAGCGGACTGATATGCCAAGAGTATTGGGTCCCGCGATAAGCGAGACCCTTTCGTTTTTCACGCGGTGCAGGCGAATGACGGACAAGCTGATTCCAGTCCCGACAAGGGCTCCGACAATAACGTCCGACGGATAATGCTTGCCCGCGGCAATGCGCAAGGCACCGACCATTCCCGCGGCAGAAAGCGAGCTTGCCCACACGATGCCCCTATAAGGAGAAGCAGGATATACCTCGCTGAACCATTCTCCCGTGAAGACGGCTATCGTGAATGCCGCGGACGTGTGCCCGCTAAAGAAACTCCCGTAGGCTTCTCCACGTGCTTCGCGCGCCTTTTCGGCACCTTCGCCTTCGGTCGCGTATATGTACGGGCGTGGCCACAGCTGCGTCGAGCGGATCAGCAAATTAAAACCGCTCTGCAAGGCGATTGCCTGCGCAAACATCAGCGTGTACGCCGCAAAATCTTTTCCCGAGGCATCTCCGCCATACCATGAATAGCCGGCCAGGGCCAACGGAGTGATTCCCAGCACCACTGCCCAATCGCTTACTTTGTCTGCAGTCTCGTTGTAACGGCCCGCGACAGGCCTATCCCACGGAAGCAGTCTTGATTGCAAGAACACGTCCTCTTCGGCAGGAACTCCCGTCTGCGAATAGCGGTAGTTTCCGTACACGCTCGCAAAGGCGGCAAAGAATGTCAGGGGCATATCCCGACGCCAGGACAGCTCGTAATGCCGGCTATCCTCGACCTGCGCATACGACGTAGCACAGAACACGGACAACGCTAGAAATAATCCCGCACGGAGGCTTTTTTTGACTGGATTAAAGGGCACGGCAAAAAATTAATAATTATATTAATGGAGTATGACCCGCGAACCGATAACCCCTACGATGGATTTGTTCGGCGCCATCTCCGACGAGATGCGTCTCAAGATTTTGATGCTCCTGGACCAGGCGGAATTTACCGTCAACGAAATCAAGGACATCCTGGACATTCACCAGAGCAATGCCAGCCGCCATTTGGCCAAGCTTTCGGCCTGCGGGCTCCTCAAGGACCGCCGCGACGGAATCAAGGCATACTACCGCCTGAGCGAAGATTTACTGATGAGCGCACGCGTACTTTCCGTCATCCGGGACGCATACGGAGTTCTCGAAGACAAGGACATCCTTTCTTGCCGTGCAGAGCAGGTGCTCCAGGAACGCACCGACAAGACCAAGGGCCAGATCCACAAGCTTGACCAGGCCGGCGGAAGTCTCAAGGCTCAAATCAGCCTGTTCAGCCGCCTGATGGTCCCGTTCGAAACCGCCGTGGACATCGGATGCGGCGAAGGCGGCGACCTCTCCCTGATGCTTGCGAACCGTTGCAAGAACGTCATCTCGCTGGATTACGACCCCAAGGTCATCGGCGGGCTCCAGAAAATCCTGAAGCAGAAGGGCATCAAGAACATCACGCCGAAAGTGGCCGACATGATCAAGACGGGACTTCCCGCCAACTATGCCGACCTCGTATTGATGAGCCAGGTCCTGCACCACGCTACCGACCCGAGACTCGCCCTCAAGGAAGCCATCCGCATCCTGAAACCCGGTGGCACCCTCGCGCTGCTCGACCTCGCCCAGCACAAGGAAGAATCCTTCCGCACGACCCACGGGCACATCTGGCTCGGCTTCGACCGCAATCAGCTCGAATTCTTCGTGAAGGAATTCAACTGCAAGATTGTCAGCAGCGAAATCATCCCGAGCGAAAACGCGGTGGACAAGAAACTGCCCGTCATCTGCATGATTATGGTCAAGGAATAATTTTAAAGGAACAGAAAACCAAGGAGACAACCATGGCTAAATTCATCAAGTACGTCGTCATCGCTGCCGTCTGCATCATCTCCGCATTCGGTATCTACAGTCTCGTCAAGTACAACAAGGTCGACGAAAACACCCTTGACTAATTTTTGATTCCACGTTTGAAAGCATGAACTTTTTAAATAAGAAATCCGTCTTTTTCGCGGCCATGTCAATCGTGTTCATGGCCCTTCTTTTAACCGTCTTCCGCGAATTCGCCTTCGATTCGAATCAGCTGATGCTCAATAGCGACCAGCTGAACGGTATCGGCAGCCGCATCCTCCGCGCCCAAGACGTAATCCTCACGGAATGGGACGACAGCCGTCTCGGCGGCGTACCGACCATCGACGCCCTTTTCGCCGATGCCTATCACCCGCTCGTTTCCGTCCAGTTCCTGACCGACCCTGCCCGCGCCGTGGGCATCAAGTTCATCTTGACGATTTGGGTCGCCTTCATGAGCGCGATGCTCCTTGCCTGGAACCTTACCGGAAACCGCTGGTGGGGCGCGCTGCTCGGATTCCTCTATGCTTTCTCACCGGAATATTTCACCTATATCTACGGCGGTCACGACGGAAAGATGATGGTTTTCGCCATCGCGCCGCTCGCCCTGCTCGCCATCCGGAAAATCGTACGCGAAGCAAGCATTCCCTATATGGTCGTCCTTGCGCTCAGCATCGCCTGGATGATTCTCGGAAGCCACCTGCAGCTCACCTACCTGTTCCTCTGGGGCGCCGGATTCTACGTCCTGTACGAAGTCGCGTTCCACTGCGATGGACTCAAGACGCGCGGCAGGCGCATCGGGCTTGCCGCTGCGGGCCTCGCCTTCGGACTTGCCATCAGCTGTTTCCAGGTTGTTCCGTCTTACCTCTACACCACGACGCAATCCGTGCGTGGCGAAGACGACCACACCAATTACGGCCACGCCACCAGCTGGTGTCTGCATCAGGAAGAATTGATGCAGATGCTCCTGCCCGGATTCATCGGCGTCGACGTCTACGAACAGGACGAAAAGACTAACAACCTCAACGGCAGTTCCTTCGTCAACATCGATATGCAGGAATACCGCGCCATGAAGGAAGCGGGAGCCCAAGGAAGTCCGTTCTACTGGGGCCACAACAGCTTCAAGCTGGACCACAATAACGCGGGCGCGCTCCTCACGTTCCTCGGATTCCTCTGTCTGTTCCTCCCGGGCAAGCGTCGTTGGGCCTGCTTCTGGGCACTCGGAGCCGTCGTTGCGCTCAGCTACGGCATGGGCGTACACTCTCCGCTGTTCAAGGTGTGGTACAACATCCTTCCCGGCGCCAAGAGTTTCCGCGCTCCCGGAATGTCGATGTTCTGGTTGCCGCTCCTGCTCGTGATGATGGCCGCTCCTGTCGTGAAAAGTCTCGCCGACAATGGCGCCAACGCGGTCAAGGAACATCGCGCGCTGATGCACGGTGCGTTCATGTTCGCCATCCTGCTTTTGCTCGGTGTAGTCGCCCGCTACAACTGGACACTCTTCACGGGTGCTTTCGGTCTCGTGGTCACCATCCTCTACGCGATTGCCTGCCTCGGCATCATGAGCGTCGATGATCAGGGCAAGCCCCTTAACATGGCAAACTTTATTGATTCGATTACGCAGAAGCTCCCCGGGACACCCCGGGTCGCACAAGCCTGCATCCTCGTCGGGGCCGTCTTTATCGGGCTGTTCCTGATGAGCGGGCAGAACCTGCTGAACGATCCCGTTACGGCGCCTTACTTCAAGCCGCTTGACGTAGTCACGATGAACGCGACCGCAGGCAAGGTCATTCCCGGATTCATCTTGATCCTCGTAATCATGGCTGCCACCTTCGCTGTTTTCAAGTGGAAGGGAGCAACCCCCGCGAAGGTGGGCATCCTCGCCCTCGCCGCAGGAATAGAACTCTTCTTCATCAACGGAGCATTCATCCAGAATGTAGCCGAAAAGGATTACATCCAGCCGGCCAATCCCATCGTAGCCGCCATCAAGGCTCCGTTCAAGGGCGATTCCATCAATACCCCGCGCGTTCTCTCGCTTTCCAGGGCTCCCGCGCTGGCCGGAAACGTATTCCCGCAATACCACATGCGCAATGCGGCAGGCATTCACGACAACGAACTTGCCACCTACCGCAAGTTCCGCGGCGGACAGCAGAACGAAAACTACCTGATAAACGTCAATGATCCCGAAGCGGCACACCCGTTCCTCGATCTCATGAACATCGGCGCCATCATCTTCGATGGCCGTCAGGGAACCACGTTCATGCCTATCCAGACGGCCATGGGCGAAGCTTACCTGTACGGCGAAGCCGTCGTGATGGATGACGATGCCGCCATCAGGACCCTCCAGACGCAAGCGGCCATCCGCAAGCCGAAAGCGGCCGAGCCCGTAGTCGAGTCGGTTGCCGATTCGTCCACCGCAGCAACAGATAGTACTGCCACGGCAGATAGTGCCGCAACAAATAATGCCGCTGTCGCTCAGGCTCCCGTATCTGAATATGCTGACGAACCGGGCAAGTTCTTCTACCGCGAAAAGGTGATCCTCTCCGAAGCGCCGTCCTTCGACGGCAAAGGAAGCGTCGCCGCCGAAGGACCCATCCAGGGATTCGCGAAGCTTGTCGAAAGCCCCAAGATGGATACGCAGGTATTCAATGTCGAAAGCGACCGCGCAGGATTCATGGTTGTCGCGGGCAACTACCATCCCTATTGGACAGCAACCGTCAACGGCGCTCCCGCGAAAGTCTACAAGGCATTCGGAACGCTCCGCGCCGTCGAAATTCCCAAGGGCAAATCCGAAGTCCGCATGGAATACAGAAGCAAGCCGCTCCACGCCTGCGCAAAAGTCTCGCTCATCGCGGGAATCCTGCTGATCGCACTCGCCGCATTCGCGGCCATCCGCAAGCGCAAGGCATAATTCCTCGTTCGCGAGAATTCTCGTTCGCGGGAATTCAAGCGCAACGCAAAACGAAAAGCCCTCCTTCACGGAGGGCTTTCGCTTTATTGAAATTCGTTATTTGCGATTACTTGATGCCGCCGGAAACAAGGTTGGTAACCATGCGGGCGAAGTCCTTCGCGAGATCAGCGTCGCCGGCTTCCTTCTTCAGCGGAATGCCTTCGGCCTTCTTCATCGCGAGAATCAGTTCCTCGATGCAGTAATCATCATAGGTCACGTCTCTCCAGTAATCTTCGAAGCGGAACGTATCGTCGGCATGCTTGTCGTCTTCCCAATCGGCAAAGGCGGCCTTGCAATCAGCTTCGTTGTAAGCGTAACGGAATTCGAAATTGATGTTGCAGGTCTTGTCACCGTAATTCACGGCAAGCTTGCCGGAATGCGGAGTAAAGTCGCTCACGGTAATTTTCACAAGATCATCGTAGAGGTAAATCACGTCGCAATCGGGAACGCGGATATTCCGGAGCATTTCGGCTTCATTCAGAGTATCATTCGGGGCCCTGAAACGCATGTAGAAAGAGGTCAGCACGTCATCCGCTTCTTCCAGGGATTCGTTATCCTTGAGGAATCCTGCCGTATAGTAGTCCTTCAGGAAGCAGTTGCCGTCATAGCGGAAAACTTCCTGGTACATATTGTCCGAAGTCAAGCGAACCGCATTCTGGAAACTCTTGCTCGCATAGTCGGGATCCATCCACAAACCTACAGGGAACTTGGAACCATCGAAAGTAAACTTGCCCAACAGATCTTCACCGTCAAGGAGCTTGATTGTCGATTTGTTGATGTAGGCGTAAAGCGTATCCTGTTCTTCGTCCGAAGCCTTCCATACCAGGTTTCCAAGCGAGCCTTCCTTGCAGACAGGTTCCTTCTTGATGAAGGACGAGTCCTTAGAGTTGTAGGAGTACTTGGCCTTATTGACGATGATTTCGAAGGGTGCCTTCAGATCCACGATCTCGGATACGGGTTCCTCGGCACTGCTGCTGTCATCGCCACAGGCAACGAGCATTCCTGCAGCCGCAAAAGCGAAAGGCATCGAAAGCTTGAAAAGATTTTTCATATTGGCTCCATTTTCTCCTATTATAGAAATTTTACCCGTCAAGGAACTTGCCGAAATCGATGTCACTGACCATATCCACCACAAGTTCGGGCTTCACGTCAAGCTTCTCTACGTCGGCACGCTTGGTCTCGCCGCACAACGGCAGTACAAACCTGCAACCGGCGCGTTTCGCAAGTTCAAAATCCGTATAGAGCCGGTCACCTACGAAAAGAATTTCTTCCGGCTTATATTTTTTTAGCAGGTTCGAAAGCATGGCCGAATTCGGCTTGCCGAAGCTACGCTCCGGTTCCACGCCGTACGCAGTCTTGAGTAACGCCATGAAGCTTCCGATGTCCGGCACGGGACCGTTCGCATCGGGGCAGACGAAATCCGTATGTGTCACCCAGAAAGGAATTCCACGCTGCACGCGGAAACTGAGTTCACAAAGTTCGCGGTAATCAAAGCTGTTATGGTAAGCAACGAGCACGAGTTCCGTATCGGCTACGGAAGGATGTAAATTGAGGCTCGGGTCCTGTGCGGCAAACCATTCGAACACTTCCGGATTCGCAAAGAAAAATACGTTCTTGATTCCCTTTTCGTGAATCGCTTCCAAGGAAAGGTAAAGGGCCGAAATGATGGCGTCGTCACGGAGCGGGAGCCCCATGACCTTCAGCCGGTTTTCATAAAAGACCGGCGACTTGCTCGTATTGTTGCTGAGGTAGTAGACCGGAACGCGTTTAGCCACTTCATTTACGGTCTTCACGGCCTTCGGATACGGACGGCCGCTCAGATAAAGGGTTCCGTCCAAATCAAAAACAACAACTTTAACAGGACAACTCACATGGATGAATATAGCATATTTTTTTATTTTTGAAACATGAAAACGCCTGACAGTCGCTTTTACTGCCCACTCATCGCCGTAGGCGATACCGAGCTCGACGAAACCGAGAGCAACCACGCCATCCGCGTATGCCGTGCCGTGGCCGGAGACGTCCTGCAGCTCTGTGACGGCAAGGGTCATTACGCCGACGCGAGCGTCGTGAAGGCCGATTCCAGGGCATGCACCGTCCATATTGACTCCGTCGAAGACGCCCCCATGCCCCGGCCGCTGTTAAATCTCGCTATCGGATGTCTAAAGGACGACGCGCTGGAAGAAGTCGTCTTCCATGCGGCCCAGACGGAACTGGACAGCATTACCTTCCTGCGCACCGACTATTCCCAGGAACCCAAGAACTCCGACCTGCACAAGACTGTCCGCCGCTCGGAACTCAAGAGCCTCGTCAGCCTCAAGCAGTCCAAGAAGCCGTGGCTCACGAGGATCGAAGGCCCCGTCGAATTCGACCGCTGGCTGGAAGCATACAATGGTGACATCATCCTCTGCGACATCGACGGGGACGATTCCCTGCCCACCATTTCCTCCCGCGTAGCTACAGGAAGCACAAAGCCGGTCACAATACTCATCGGCCCCGAAGGCGGTTTCTCGCCTCGCGAAATCGAACTTGCTAAAAAATTTACTGCCGGAAAGGTCGAACTGATGAAGCTCGGCAACACGCGTCTACGCGCCCGCACAGCCGCCATCGTGGCCCTCGGGAAGCTTCTCTAACCCGCAAAGCCTACTTGCAGGCCTTGCCGAACGTATCGTAAATCTTCGTCGCGTTGAGCTTAGTCACCGCCTTCACCTGGGCGGCATCGCGATCGCGACCGACGCCCTGGGCGTCAATCGTCAGCTGGGCCTTGCCCGCCTGCATCACGGCGGTCAAACGCGATGTGCAGAGGCTCTTGTTGGAATTCATCTTGTCGCTGGTCGTCATCTTCACGGTCAGCGGGGGAAGTCCGTTCTTGTCGAGCGTCGGGATGCCCGCATCGTTCAAATACTTGCCCATCGCGGCACACGCTTCCGTAGGGCCGTCACATACGAGACGGTACGTGCAGGCGCTCTTTTCGCTGCTGTAGCTCACCGTCTGCGTGATGAAATCCGACTTGCGCACATACTTGAATTTCAAATCGGCATGCACCGTCACCTCGCCACTCGGCTTTTTCTTCTTCACCTGCGTAAGCGGGAACACGACTACACCTTCCGCATTCGTCTTTTCGTGCGCCAGGTCCTTGTTGTCCTGCGTAAGCGCTATCGGGAAATACTCTACCGGACCTGCCACATCGGTAATCGTCACCATCAGGGCTTCACTCGTGAGGTCCGTCTCCATCTTCAAGGCGGCCATATTGCCTACCACAAATTCCATCAACTTACCGATGGTCGACTCCAGCTTGAGTTCCGGCGGAATCTTCTGCAGGCAAGAGAGGTTTTCGAGATTTAGGCTATACTCGTCCGCCTGCTTTTCAAGATCGGTCATGTCGAGCGTCATCTTGCGGTAATCGCCGTTCAAAATATCGGCACGGATAATCTTGTCCAGCTCCTTCATCCTGTCGTTGATCGCCGAGAGGTCCACGAGAATCTTCGATGCCATCTGGTCCGTATCGACCGTCGCGGTAGACGTGAACTTGCCGTCCTGCTTGGGGCCGGCCGTAATCTTCGCTCCCTTGATGACGATGTTCGTCGACACCTTCTTCTTGCTCAAGACCGTCTCCGAGATGTTTCCTTCGGCATCCTCGGTTTTAGTCACCGCGAATTCCGATTCCACCTTGGAACGGAGCTGCTTGGCAAGCCCGTCCAAAGCGAGCTGGTCGGCATCCTTCTGGGACTTCTTCGAAAACGCCGTATAGCTCAGCATGCCTGCTGACGCATAGGCGCAAAAGACAAGGAGCAAGGCAAAGGCGAGTCGTTTCATACTACTGTATTTCCAGGATAATCAGTTTCTTGGTGATGTTCTGCTTGCGCACCTTTGCAAGTCCGTCCAGCCCTTCCACGAATACGTCGTACACCATCTGCGCATCGTCATAGGTGTCGGGATCCGCATACACTAGCAGGTCGTATGTATTGCGGCTCATCGAGATGACTTGCATCTTGTTGAACTTCTTGCGGATCTGCGAAGAAACCATGTTCGAGATGTTCTCGGCCTGTTCATCGGTGAATTCCCCCGTCAGGTGCGCAACCACCTTGTACTGCACGCCCTTTTCCAAATCCTTAGCCAAGCGGTCACGCACCTTGTTCTCGAGCTTCACGATCGCTTCCTGCACGGCCCTCTGGACCCAGGCACGCTGGCTTTCGCCATCTTCCTTCTTGAAACGCACGGATTCACTCGCAAGGAGGTTTGCCGTAGAGGCTTCGGTCGCATTCAAGTCAATGACCAGATCTTCAATCTGGACACTTCCGGCAAAAGTAACGTTGATGTCGGCACCCACGGAAAGGCCCGCCACATAAGCAAGGTCTTCGTCGTTTCCGGCGATGTCCGACTGGAGCTGGACAACTTCATCGAGCTGCGCCTGACTTTCAAGCCCGATGACGCTGTAATCGCGGCTCGTGAGGTAGGCGTTGATGACTTCCATGGCAGTCTTTGCGAGCGGGTTCTTACGGATGACCTCGATATTCGGGGCCTCGCCCTTCCCCATCGCAGGAGCCACGAGCA
The DNA here is from genome assembly GCA_946408125.1 of uncultured Fibrobacter sp. GTDB lineage: Bacteria > Fibrobacterota > Fibrobacteria > Fibrobacterales > Fibrobacteraceae > Fibrobacter. The sequence continues at coordinate 88,299 of CAMJQW010000001.1, read as the reverse complement.
CTGTCGGGCGCGACTTGAACGTTGCGTTGGACACCGCGATGACGGCAGGACCCTCTTCCTGCTTTTTCACAGACTGTCTCGGAGTCGGCTTTTCACCGAATTCCTCGTCAGCCGCATCGTAGGCGGCATGGGCACGGGCGCGGGCCGGCTCGTTATCCACCGGCGGATTCGATGCACAACCAGCGAACAAAAGCACCGTGGCGGCCAAAGCAATTGCGTTCTTCATGTATTTCTCCTTATAAATCCTTGAGGTTCAACCCCGCTATTCTTCCTTCAACATTCCACGGGACTTGAGCTGTTCGTATTCTTCGTCGAGTCCGACGGCATCTTCGCCGCCCACGTGGTTACGCGGGTTGCAGTAAACTTCGTAGGTCTTGTTCGCCTTGAACACCTTGCCATTCTTGAGAGTGACTTCCACCTCGAAATGAGCAATCTTGTTACGCTCGATGGATTGCCTGAAATCATAATTCAGCGATGTCATCGCATTCGCGGCAACAGTTTCTACGACTTGTCCGCCACGCTTCAGCACGATGGATTTCAGCTGCCCGAGATCGGAAGCAGAAATGCCTCCAAGCGACACCCTCAGGCGGGCAGAATACTGTTCCGTCGGGTTATGAACTTTTTCAGTACCGGAACCCGCGAACTTGACCGAAAGGTTCAAATCCTTAGCCGCTTCCGCAGGCTTTTCTTCGGCCGGCTTCGCCGAAGCATCCTTCTTCTGCGCGATATTCTTTTCTGCCTCGGCATTTTCCTGAACAGCCGTATCCGCGGCAGGTTCTGCCGGAGCGGCAGGCACGTATTCGGTCGTCCACATGAAGCACGGGATTTCTACGTCACCATCGCTGCAGTTTGCGAAGAAGCGCTTGGTACCGTAAGCATCCTCAGCCCATTCAAACACGCGCTGGTATACTCCGTTCGCACCGACCGTATCCGTCTCGCCGAGCACGGTCACGATGACACCCGGATTCACGCGGGCCTGTAGCGTCACGTTCGGGAAATAGATTTCCGGCGGGAGCGCAGACGCCTGGAACTTCAGGCTTTTCTCAAATGCGTTACGGCGTTCCTTGTAGCCCGCATCAAACTTCTTGAGCACGACAGCCAATTCTCGTGCTACGTCCGCTTCAGGCGCGGATTTGACGAGGGAATCCAAAACTTTCGAAAGGGCCTGCGAACCGGATGCCTGGAGGTCGAGTTTTACCACGCCCTTCTTGTCGTCCACGAGGACCGTCTGGTTCTTGACAATCATGGCCGTCTTGCCGTTCTTGTCAGTCACTTCCACGCGACCTTCTTTCAAAGAGGCGACCATCTTCCCACCGACTTCGCCCACGAAGCCCGCCGTTCCACGAATGGCGGCCACGGCCGTTCCCGTCTTGAACTCGATGCCGTCGCCATCCTTCTGCTTCTGGACATCGAAATGGACGCGGCCTTTCTTGATCATCACCGACACCTTGCGGTTCATGGCATTAAACATCTCGGCAGTGAGCGTCACATCCGAATTCTCGGTAATCCAGAGAGAGGAACCGTCCTCCACCCCTAGAACCACTTCGGATTCGATCGCCGTGCGGATGCGGTCCTTCTCGATAATGCGTTGTCCGACGCTTACATGCTTCCACTTTTCGACAGTCCCGCGAGTGAAATCGGCTTCGCCCAGAGACTTGCGGACCTTCGCCCTGATAAGCGTCTTGGCAGGCAATTCCTCAGCAACCGTTTCCGAAGCTGCAGGTCCGTCCTTCGCAAGGGTCTGCGGCTTGGGTTCGTCTTTACAAGCGACAAGGGCCAGCGACAACAATGCCGATAGCCATAGTAAGTTCATCGTTTTTTTCATACTTCACTAAATATATATACAATCCCCCCATATTAAAGTTGACTTTTTTCAAATACCGCTTGACTTTGCTAGGATTTTATGGTAGTTTTTTATCTGTAATTATAACCCTGACCAAGGAGAAAATATGAAAAAGCTAATTGCCGCTCTTGCTGTTGCAGCCCTTTTTGTCGGATGCGCCAGCACCCCCCAAGAAAAGGCCGCAAACGCTCTTGCCGAAATGCAGAAAGAAAAGACTGCCCTCATCGAAAAGGGTGTCGTTGCCGGCATCGGCATTGGCGAGTCCCAGGACGAACAGGTTGCCTATGACAAGGCCGACTTGAACGCCCGTACCGACATCGGCCGCGAACTCGAATCCAAGCTCCAGAACCTGACCCGCGCCTACGCCGAAGAAGTCGGTTCCGAGCTGACCCAGCACTTCGAAGAAGTGAAGAAGAACGTGGTTTCCACCACCATCCGCGGTGCGACCATCATCAAGATCAAGACCGAAGCCAAGGAAAACGGCGTGAAGGTCTATGCCATCATGGCGATGGACCCGAAGCTCGTCCGCGAAGCCTTCGAAGCTGAACTTGCCGCCAAGCAGGCCGACGTGGCACGCTTCCGCGCCAGCAAGGCATACGGCGACGCCAACAAGGAATTCGAAGCCTACGAAGCAGCCAAGGCCGCTGCCGCGCAGTAATAGATTTCCACAAACAGAATCGCCCCGGCTCGACCGGGGCTTTTTTTATGGGCTTTCCTACGGGTTGTTCCGACAAGCCTTACGCCAGCGTTCCCGAATCAGCTGCAGGTCGTGCTGGTACGGGTTGCGCTTGAAATCCTCGAAGGCCCAAGCCGTCGGATGGAACAACCCTTTCGAATAGGTCAGGAGCATGTCAAGCCACACGCCATCGCCCGCATAAAGCTTGAAAGGCCCGCGCTTGTAACTCGGGAGCACGACCTTGTCCAAATCCATATACCCCACATCGATATTCACGCCACGATGGTCCGGATTCCCATCCGCAGAAAAAGAAAGCTCCAGTTCATTGCTCCGAGCTTTTTCCTGCGCGATTGTCTCGGCCGGAACGCACTTCTCGAAACTCACTACGCCGCGGTACAGTTCCGTTCCCATTTCGGGTTCGTAATACGAAGTCCTGTCGAAAGAGAAAAGCTTTCCCTTGTGGCGAATCGAGCCCCACATGCCTTCAAGCGCCGACAAGACATCGGGATTCCACTCCGCCCCCTTCTGGAGGACGAATGCAATCAGCTGAACCGGTTCGGAATAATTGGAAGGTTTCATATCAGTGCGGGAATAGCATCAGGTTCCTGCGGATCAAATCTAGCTGTTGATCCGAGAAGCCCTCGAAATAGTCATCCAAGGAAGCAGGGAACATGAAATTCCTCACATCCGGGCAGTTCGAAATCACTTCGTAATCCGATGCCTCCCAAATGGTCCGGTCATAACCGACAGCCGGCATGAAAGGCCTGCGCGGAGCCGACGCAACGGGTTCCTTCAACAATCGGCGCCGGAGAAGCTCTTCGCAATACGGAGTATCCTCGATTCCATCCTCGATGATGGATGCATCGAGCGACACGGCAAAGTCATTCATCGTCGAAGTCGTGTGACGCAAGCCGAAGAAATGTCCCGTCTCGTGCAAGATCGTCTCTACGATTTCCCCCGAAGACAAGAGGCGTTCGCTCCTCGCTCCCTCGGAAGACATCACGTAGTTTCCGACGAGTACCGTACTGAACGCACCCCCTCCGAGATTACCGCTGAAAAGACTCGCATAACCAATCGTCATCTCCCGTTCAATGCGATAGACATAGACTATATCGAGGGCTTCCCTCACGCCATCTTCCGGCCAGCCGCCCAATTCGTAAAGGAACATGTCTTCCGAAGATTTTCCCGCCAGCCAGGGTTCGTTCGCCGGATATTTTTTTCCAAGTGTAGGATGCTTGTCCGCATAGCGAATATAGATCGTATCGATATGGACGCTCGTATAATACTTCCGGAAGGCTTCAAGCGTCTTCTGGGCAATTCCTTCCACATCGACGCTATCCGATGTCAGCGTATGCTTTCCCACCACCACCAGGTTCAATGAAAAATGATCGGAGTAAGCGCCGGAGCCGATAAACCTCACGCTATCCGTGCGTCCCCTGTAAAAAGAAGTCTCGACAGAGAGGGACGTAGCCCACTCCGCATTATCACGTTCCTCGCAAATGAAATTGTAGACGTAGCGTCCATTGATTTCCTTCGGTTCCAATGTGCGGATTTTCTTGCCGTAGTAGGCGGTACTGTCCTCATTGAGGTACAGGTGGAAAAGCTGCAATATCGGAATCTCGGATACGGTCGGATCCTTCTTGAACGAAAGCTCATAAGACGCATTGGGATGCACGGAAAGCTTGACACCGTGCGTCAAATTCGCCGAGACGGAATCGTTCGCCGCCATGTCATTGGGCGCATACGAAAAAAAATATTCATTGTCCGGGAAAACAGTGTATTCCGGATCTGGAGGGTCTTCGGAGCACCCCGCAAGAAGCAAAAGCGGCAACGAAAACCAGCAACAAAATTTTTTCAGTTCGACATGGCACATTTTCGGTCAAAAATCCGTCTTATAAGTATAGGGATCCAATCCCTTTACCAAAGGTATAAAAAAGATGGCTCAGAAGAAAAATTTCCTATCCGATATCGCCAACTCGTGGCGCGATCTTTTGGTTCCGCTGGCAGGAAAGCCCGCGTTCGTGAGCGCGTTGGCTCTCATGGCGACTTACGCAAGCCTGGACTGTCCGAATTATGCGCCGTTCCTCCTCGCGATAGTCCTCGCTTCATTCCGGGTTTTCCCGAAAAGCGTGCAGGTATTCATCGTTCTCACGATGACCATCGGCATGCTGGTCCACGAAGGAATGCCTGCCGAAAAAGATCCGGCGCCACCGCCCGGCAAGGGCTGCGGCAGAATCGAGGCCGTCCTCCCGAGGGCAAACGGGACTGCGTTCCTGGTCCGGGCGGACAAGCCGTACGCGCACCGCGTAAGAATCACGGAAAAGAGGAATCTGGAATTCCTGCCCCTGCCGGGCGATTCCATCTGTTACGAAGCAAGCTGGTACCCGGTAACGCCTCCGACCGTTCCGGGAGCATTCAACACGAAGGGATGGCTGAAAAGCCAAGGGCTTTCCGCCTACGGCAAGTTCCTGCACTGGGAAAGCCGCCGCGGCGCCTGGACGGCCGAACGCAGTTTTTTCAAGTTCCGCACCTGGATTAAGTCCCGCTTCGACGATTACCTGACGCCCTCCGAAACAGGACTCCTGCTCGGGCTGTTGGCCGGCGACCGCAGCGGCATCCCCGAAGCGCTCCGGAGCGATTTCCAGCGTTCGGGACTTGTGCATGTCCTGGCGATTAGCGGGTTCCATGTCGTGTTGCTTGCGGGCCTGCTGATGACACTCCTCAAGGCGACGAGGCTCCCCCACAAGGCAGCAAGAATCGCAGCCATCATCCTCATGTTCATCTACGTGCCCGTCACCGGTGCCTCGCCTGCCGTCCGGAGGGCGGTCCTGATGTTCTCCGTCCCGCAGCTCGGCGCATTGCTGCAACGTCCGGCCGACACGTTCAACAGCCTCGGCGTAGCCCTGCTGTTCATCCTGATTCCCAATCCGAATGAGCTGTGGAACCCGGGTTTCCAGCTTTCCGTCGCCGCAACCGCAGGAATCCTCATCGGATCAAAGGAAAATCCGTTGGGAGCCATTCCCGACTTTCTCAAAAAGAGCCGCGTATGGGGAAAACTCCAGGATCTCGTCATCAACCCGACCTACGTCACCCTCTGCGCAACCATCGCTACCGCTCCATTCCTCATCCATCATTTCAAGACGCTCTCGCCCTTCGCCTGGCTCGGGAACATCATCGTCGTTCCCGCCATCTCCTGGGGAATGCAGGCTGGACTTTTCGCGCTACTCTCGCCATTTGACATCTTGAGGCAATACTTCTGTTATGCGGCCAGCTTCTTTTTGAGGCTCGCGGGGCTATTCACGCGCACGCTCTCCGACTCCGCCGAAGCCTCCATTACGGTCGGCCCCTTCTCCCCGGCGGCATTGCTTTTCGCCGGATTCCTGTTCTCGATTCTACCATCCATACGCAAGAACCGGATAGCCAGAATCTACGCACTCTGCAGCCTCCTCGCCTTTTCGGTGATGTTCTGCATCGACAGCTACACGAGAATCGTGCATCCCACATGGACGCTCACCGCCATCGATATCGGGCAAGGCGACAGCATCCTGATTACGACTCCATCCGGCAAGCACATCCTCGTAGACGCGGGTCCCAACGATCGTCGCGATTCCGGAAAGGACATCATCGTCCCGTACCTGCACCACATCGGCGTCAGGCAGCTTGATGCTCTCGTCGTCTCGCATCCGGATGCGGACCATTTCGGCGGTTCCGGAAGCATCGTCAAGATGTTCCCCGTAAAAGAAATCTGGATCAGCCATTGCGCCGTGGATACCCCGAAACCCGATTGGCAAGAAGTCTTGAGGGAATCCCGCGAACGCGACATTCCCATAAGGATCATCCACCGCGGATTCCGGTGGAAAGAATCCCTGTTCGAGATAGAGGCAGTCCACCCGCGGCCAGGCATCTGCGGGGAGACAAACAAAGAAAGCATTACCTTGCGTGCAAAGGGGCTCGGGCATTCCGCGGTACTGACAGGAGACCTTACCAAAGGCGGCGAGAAGGAAATTCTGAAGACGACCGCCTATCTGAAGAGCGACGTATTGAAGGTAGGACATCACGGAAGCAAGACATCGAGCAGTCCGCCATTCCTGACGGCAGTCGCTCCGCGCCTCGCCTTGATTTCAAGCGGCCGCAAGAACAGGTTCCGCCACCCGCACAAGCAGGTAACCGCCCGCCTGGATTCCCTTCACATTCCGTACCTGAATACGGCGAAAAGCGGAACCGTTACCGTAACGTTCTCGGAGGATTCTATCGCCGTAGAAACAATGCTGAAATAACTACTTCAGGCAGTCAAGCGCGACATCGTGCAAGGCGCCGTTCGTCGCGACACTCGTGAAGCCTTCGTAAATCGGGGCCGTTGGCTTCCCGTCAGCTCCAAAGAGTTCCGTCTTGCCATCGATGGTACTGAACTTGCCGCCCGCTTCTGCGAACAGCAGCGGATACGGAGCGATGTCCCACAGGGAAACAACCGGATCCACCATGATTTCGGCGCGACCCGCAGCCACGAGGTAATAGCCGTAGCAGTCGCCCCAACCGCGATGCAGGCGAGCACTGCGACGTAGCTTCGCGAAACCTTCGCCAAAGCCCTTGTCTTCCATCGTGTTGACCGTTCCCGAAAGCACGAGCGCCTCGTTCAACTGCGAAACGTCCGAAACGCGAACGGATCGGCCATCCAAGAAGGCGCCGCCGCCATTCACCGCCCACACAGCCGTATTCATCGCCGGGATGCGGATAAGGGAACACACGGGAACGTTCTTCTTGTAGAGCGCAATGAGCGTACCGAACAGGGGAACGCCATGCACGAAAGCTTTCGTACCGTCAATCGGGTCGATGACCCACTGGTATTCCGCATCGGGGCTCTCGATTCCGAATTCCTCGCCAATCACGCCGAAACCCGGAGTCTCCTTGGCCCAGAATTCGCGGGCCAGTTCTTCCGTGCTCTTGTCGGCGATCGTCACCGGAGTGTTGTCTTTTTTCCACTCAACGCCCACTCCCGTCTGGAAAAACTTCAGGATATTTTCCTGAGCCATTTCCGCCGTCTTGAGCGCGATTTTCAAGAACTCCAGATTTTCTGCCGTCGCGGACATCTTAGGCCTCCGCTTTCCATTTCTTGACAAGCATCACGAGGAACTCGTTTTCCTCGGGCTTACCAATAGTGACACGGATGTATTCCGGCATACCGAAGCTTGTGAGGCCGCGGACAATCATGCCGTTCCTTTCCAGGAACGAGACGAGTTCACGGGCGCGTTCGCCGATCTTGATGCAAATAAAATTCGCCTGTGTCGGGAGCACCTTGAAACCGAGTGCTTCAAATTCGCGGGTAAGGACTTCGACACCCTCGGCGTTCATCTTGCGGGTCGCTTCCACGTGTTCCTTATCGCCGAGAGCCGCAATTGCTGCCACCTGTGCAGCCTGGTTCACGTCGAACGGCGGCTTTACCTTCCAGAGGTGGCGCACGACTTCGGTACTGGCGATGGCATAACCGACACGCAAACCGGCAAGCCCATAAATCTTGCTGAACGTCCTGTTGATGAAAAGGTTCGGGTATTCATCCAAAGCCGAGAACATGTTCGGATAATCCGCAGCAGTTGCGAACTCCGAGTAGGCTTCGTCCAAGAACACCAGCACATTCTGCGGGACCTTCTTCAAGAATTCACGAATTTCGGATTCGGTGTAGTACGTGCCCGTCGGATTGTTCGGGTTGCAGATGAAAGCTACGCGGGTCTTGTCGTCGATGGCCTTCGCCAAGTCATCAAGCGAAGTCTTCGCATCGCCCTCGCCCACGCCGATGAACTCGGCTCCGTTCGAAAGCGTCGTAAACTTGTACACCGAGAAAGTCGGCGTAACGCCCACGCAGTTGTCACCCTGGCGGATAAATGCCTTGCCGACCATGTCGATAATCTCGTCGGAGCCGTTACCGACGACAATCTGTTCCGTCTTCACGCCATATTTCTGGGCGATGGAGCGGATAAGCGTCGGAGCATCTCCGCGCGGGTACAAGTGCAGGCTGTCCGCAATCTTATGGAACGCCTCGACCGCCTTCGGGGAGGCACCAAGCGGATTTTCGTTGGAAGCCAACTTTACAATCTTCTTGAGACCATACTGTTCGCGGATTTCCTCGATGGATTTTCCGGGAACGTAATCGGAAAGCTTAGACAGTTCTGGACGCGGTTCAATCATAATAACCTCTTTTCATTCCCAAATCTAGCATTTTCCGTCACGAATATTTTAAATTTACCATATATGAAACGCTTCGCCGCACTCCTGATTGCCGCTTTCGCCATAAACGCTTTCGCACTTGACCATATCTGGGACATGCACTACACCTTCGGGCCCGACAGCAGGCCGGCCCCCAAATTCGGAGCAGGCGTTGGCCTCCGTTCGGAGTTCGGCAGCAACGTCCTTTTCCCGGTAAACATGCTCGGATCCGTATCGAAGGACTTCGATATCGGCGCAAAGATGGACATCTTCACATACGACCGGATGGAACATTCGATGATGTCCATCGACATCGGCGGACGCTACAGGCTGAATCCCGGAAAGTTTATCGAGATTGACGGCTATTTCGGCCTCAACCGCAATAACGGAAGCGCCATCGTTGCCACATACGCCTTCGAGCAATATGTCGCCAAGAGTTTCTCGAGTTTCTATGAACTCCGTGCCGGCTTCCTGGACGGCGTTACCGGTCAAGACGGATATGTCAAGATTGCAACCAGCATGATTCCCACGCTTCATTTCGGAAAGGCCTTCCGGATCATGACCGAAATCAGCATGTCCGGAAGCGCGGGAAACCTTCAGGACGATTTCATGATTGACATCATCCCGAAGCTAGAGCTCTCGCTCGGTGCCACACGCGTCCGTCTGGACTTCGACATCGGTGTCATGCAAGAAGACAACAACGACCAGAAGAGCATCGGCCTGTACGTGATGACAGCGCTGTAGCTTTTTACTTCACCGTAAATGCGGTACCGTCGTAGTCGATGACCACCGGCTTTGCCGAACTCACATCTCCGGCGAGGATTGCATGGCTCAGCGGGCGTTCCACGTTCCTTTCCAGGTAACGCTGGATCGGACGTGCACCGAATTCCGGCTGGTAGGCTCCATCGGCAATCGCCTCAAGTGCCTTATCGGTCAGCGTGAGCTGCAAATCCTGACGGGCGGCACGTTCGGCGAGTCCCTTGAATTTCAGCTTCACGATGTCCTTGATCTGCGGTTTCGTTAAGCTCTGGAACACCAGCACTTCGTCCAAACGGTTCAAGAATTCCGGACGGAAGAAACCACGGAGTTCCGGCTCGATTTCCTTCAAGGTCACAGGCTTTGCATCGCCCGCGCGGTTCTGGAAATGAGCTGCGCCCAGGTTCGACGTCATCAGAATCAAGGTGTTCTTGAAGTTCACGGTACGGCCCTTGCCATCGGTCAAACGACCGTCGTCAAGCACCTGCAACAGCGTGTTGAACACGTCGGGGTGAGCCTTCTCGATTTCGTCGAGCAGAATCACGCAGTACGGATGCGTACGCACGGCTTCGGTCAGCTGGCCACCTTCTTCGTAGCCCACGTATCCCGGAGGCGCACCGATCAAGCGGCTGACGCTGTGCTTTTCCATGTATTCGCTCATGTCGATACGCACGAGCGCATTCTCGTCGTCGAACAGTTCCACGGCAAGCGCCTTCGCAAGTTCCGTCTTGCCCACACCTGTGGGGCCCAGGAACAAGAAGCTACCAATCGGTGCATTCTCGCGGCTTAAGCCACTACGGTTACGCAAGATTGCTTCCGAAACCGCTTCCACGGCTTCGTCCTGGCCAATCACGCGGGCGTGCAAGCGTTCATCGAGGTGCAACAACTTGGCCTTCTCGCCTTCGCAAAGTTTCGTCACCGGAATTCCCGTCCAGCGGCTCACCACGAGGGCAATCGTCTCTTCGGTCACCTCTTCGCTCAGGTCACCGTCGCTGGCGGACTTCTTGATTTCTTCGGTCTTCGCGGCGATTTCCTTTTCCAGGTTCACAATCTTGTTGTACTTGAGTTCGGCAGCGCGGTTCAAGTCGTAGCGGGCTTCGGCCTGCTCCATCTCGTCCTTCGCCTGCTGCAAGGACTTCTTGAGGCCCTGCAACTCGGCGTTCTTCGCACGCCTCTCCTGCCAGCGGTCCTGCATCAGCTTGACTGCAGCATCTGTCGTCGCGAGTTCTTCGCGCAACTCTTTCAGGCGCTTTACGCTGGTGTCGTCGGTTTCCTTCGCCAAGGCCTGCTCCTCGATTTTCATCTGGAGTTCCTTACGCTGCAAGGTATCCAAGGCTTCGGGCACGGTGTCCATCTGCGTCTTCACAAGGCTTGCCGCCTCGTCAATCAAGTCGATGGCCTTGTCCGGCAAGAAACGGTCGCTGATGTAGCGGTTCGAAAGTTTCACCGCCGCCACGAGCGCGTTATCGTGCAGACGCACGCCGTGGTGCGCATCAAAACCGTCCTTGATGCCACGCAGAATAGAAATGGATTCCTCTTCGCTCGGCTCGTCAACCTGCACGGGCTGGAAACGGCGTTCCAAGGCGGAATCCTTCTCGATGTACTTGCGGTATTCCTGCGTGGTCGTCGCACCGATGCAGTGCAGCTCACCACGGGCGAGTTTCGGCTTGAGCATGTTGCCCAAGTCCATGGAGCCTTCGGTCTTGCCTGCACCCACGATGGTGTGGATTTCATCGATGAACAGCAAGGTGTTGCCGTCTTCTTCAAGTGCATCCAGCACAGCTTTCAAACGTTCTTCGAAATCGCCACGGTATTTTGCGCCCGCCATCAAGGCAGACAAATCCAGCGCGAACAACTTCTTGCCTTTCAAAGCGTCAGGCACATCGCCGCGATAGATTCGCTCGGCAAGCCCTTCGACAATAGCAGTCTTACCCACGCCAGGTTCTCCGACCAGACACGGGTTGTTTTTCGTCTTTCGGCTCAAGATCAAGATGACGCGGCGGATTTCTTCTTCACGGCCAATCACCGGCGAAAGCTTTCCGTCGGCAGCCATTTCCACAAGTTCACGGCCGTACAATTTTAGCGGAGACTGTTCCTCGGCATTCGCGGCACCCGCAAACGGGTCCGACAGCCAGGTTTCCACGACTTCCACGGAACCGAGCGCATCTTCGAACACCTTCGCAAGGCCACGGTCGCCCGAGAACTTCATCAAGGCCACGAGCATATCGCCCGGGGTCACCATGCGGTTCACCTGACGCGCCGCCTGCACAGAGGCACGCAAAATACGGTTCAAGTCGTTATCAGGTTCCACGTCGGGGTTCACGCCTTCCATACGGGGAATCTTCTGCACGAACGGTTCCAGCTTGCCGCGGAGCTCGTTCGTCTTCGCGCCTTTGGATTTATAAAGTTTCTTCAAGGTGGCATCGGGGCCTTCGACTAGACCCACGGCCAAATGAGCCGCACCCAGGTAGGAATGCGAACAACGGTCGCGCAGGCTCTGCGCCTTGGCCAACACCTTTTCTGCATCGTTGTTAAAATCGGACATAAAACCTCTCTTTTTTACCGCTTTTTATATGCAAAGGCCGTGCCAAGGCAAGATATCCCCGTTTTTTCGTCAAAAAGGGAGTTATGTTTCAAAAAATTACCTTTTCGCCTTCATTTTGCACCCCTGCGTATTTCAAAATGAGGCTAGCGCCGATTACAAAAATGCCTTTTTTAGCCCAAAAACGGCATTTGTTGCATTCCGAAAACGTTGTAAGTGTTGTAAAGCTTTACAATGGAAAGTGCCCCGTAATACTCCCTCACAGGGGCTTTGGAATTTATCTTATAGACATAAATCCAAACATCCCATACACCAACAACGGCATCTCCTCGCGGGGTGCCGTTGTTTATTTCATCGTCCACCGACGAGAATCTGGTCTACCTTGATGCTCGGCTGGCCCACCGTCACGGGAACATGGCCCGAACTGGCCCCGCAAACGCCGGCGGCCTGCTCAAAATCGGTCCCGACCATGCTGATGCGCGGCATAATCTCGTGGCCCTTGCCTATGAGAGTCGCTCCGCGGACAGGTTCGCAAATCTTGCCGTTGCGGATAACATAACCTTCATCGACCGCGAAGTTGAATTCTCCAGTCGCGGGGTTCACGGAACCGCCGGCCATACGTGCCGCATAGAGCCCGAGGTCCACGCTCGCAATCATGGAATCGAGCGTATCCTTACCGGGAGCGATATACGTATTGCGCATGCGGCTCACCGGCGCATACTTGTAGCTTTCACGACGGGCAGATCCCGTAAGGGCAATTCCCACCTCGGAGGCGCCCACGCGGTCGCTCATGTAAGTCTTCAGGATGCCGTTTTCAATCAGGACGGTCCTCTGCGTGGGCGTTCCCTCATCATCGTACTTGAGGCTTCCCCACATACCGTCCATCGTGCCGTCGTCAATCGCCGTGAGGCATGGCTGGCCAATCGCCTCGCCAATTTTACCGCAGAACGGGCTTGCCCCGCGACGCACGGATTCCGTTTCGAGCGGGTGCCCGCAGGCTTCATGGAAAATCACACCGCCAAAGCCGTTGCCCATCACCACGGGCATCTGGCCGCCCTGGATGTATCCGGCATCGAGCATGCGGACAATGCGTTCCGCACATTCCGTCGCAAGCGCTTCGGGAGAATACTTCGCCAGGAGTTCATAGCCGCCGAGCGCACCGGGGGCTTCGTGCGTCGTAAGGCGCTCGGAGCCATCCGTCGCAGTTACATTCACGTTCACGCGAAGGCGGCTGCGGCTCATTTCCAGGTGCAGGCCTTCGCTGTTCATGAGCGTAATCGCAGAACAGCTGTCCGTAACGCTCACGCCCACCTGCGCCACTTTTGAAGATACCGCGCGAGCCGCAGCGTCGGCGCGGAACAAGAAATCCTGCTTTATCGCCTGTCCCAAGATGCGCGGGTCCTTGAACGCGGCAGGATTGTAATCGCACACCCGCTTCTCGGGGGCGAATTCGAACGGAACGCTTGAGCCGCTCGTCTTGGCAATCCGTCCAAAAGCGAGCGTTCGCACCAGCTTAACCAAAGCCTCTTCGCTGTCGTCGCTCGTGAAGCCGTAAAGCACCTCGGTACCGTAAAGCAGGCGTACGCCTATGCCGTATTCCGTGCCCGCCGTCGCCGTTTCAATCTGACGATCCTTGAGCCCAAGACTCGAGCTGCGGGTTTCTTCTTCAAAAATTTCTACGAAATCGGCTCCGGCAGACTTGCCTGCCTCGAAAATCTTGACGGCAACCTCGGGGCGCACCTTAGACCTCGCCCTTCATATTCTTGCGCACGGGAATTCCCGCCGCAAGCATCTCACGTTTAATCTGGGGCACGGTATAATCGCCAAAATGCACCATCGACGCCACCAGCGCCGCATCGGCAGAAGTCCTGTGGAAAAGGTCCACAATATGTTCGGGAGTGCCGGCGCCACCGCTCGCAATCACGGGGACCTGCACCGCCTTCGCAATCATGTCGGTAATGTTGAGCTCGTAGCCCTGCTTTACGCCATCGGCATCGATGGAATTCAGACAAATTTCGCCTACGCCCAATTCTTCGGCCTTCTTAGCCCACTGCACGGCATCAATGCCCATGGCCTGCCTGCCGCCACGGATAAAGACTTCGTAGCCGCTCGGAATTTTGTCCGAAATGCCGACAAATTTCGCATCCATGCCAAGAACAATACACTGACGTCCGAAGGCCTTCGCGCCATCGGCAATAATTTCCGGATGCAGAACGGCGAGGCTATTGACGCTCACCTTCTCGGCACCGGCCAACAGAGCCTCGTGCATATCGTCGAGGTTCCGTATGCCACCACCCACCGCGAACGGGATAAACACACGCTTCGCAATCTGGCGGATCATTTCCATATCGCAAGGGCGGTTTTCCGCGCTTGCCGTAATATCGTAGAATACAAGTTCGTCCACACCGTCATCGCTGTAGCGCGCACCCATTTCCACAGGGTCGCCGATGTCGATATTTCCCTTGAACTTTACGCCTTTCGTGACCTTGCGATCACGAACATCTAAACAAACAATAAGACGTTTTGTAAGCATCGGGGACTACAGGTTGCGGTCGATGACGGTCTTGACCGTCGCCTTGGGAACGGCGCCAACCACATTGCCCACCTCGACGCCATTCTTGAACAGCTTCATATTGGGGATGTTCGTGATGCCGAAGCGGGCGCAGATATCCTTCGCGCCGTCGCTATCCACATCCATCTTTGCGATTATGGCCTTGCCTTCATATTCATCGGCAAGTTCATCCACGATCGGGCCCATCATCATGCACGGACGGCACCAGGTCGCCCAGAAATCAACGAAAACCAACTGACCGGAGCTAATCGCCTTGTCAAAATTTTCTGCAGTCAAGTGAATTGCTGGCATAGTAAATCTCCAATTCTTGCCGAGAAATATAGCAAAAGCCGGAATCGGAAACTAATACACCAGGCGCATCCCGTCTACAATCAGCTGGGCACCCTTGGTTCCCTCATAGAAGTTCCCGGCGGCGCTCGACGCCATCACGACGCGGATATGGGTCACACCATTCGAGCCATCCCCTTCCACCAGCGAGTTGTCGATGGCCTTTTTCTCGCGGGACTGCAGCGACGTCGCAAAGACGGACGAATGCTCGATGGGAGAGCCTTCCAGCGGCTTTCCGTACGCAAACTTCAGGCGTACCGTACGCATGCCGTTCGCATCCTTCTCGGAAACATACACGACATCAGGATTCTCGCGGCCCGTATTGTCGGCGGTTTCGGAGCGGTACCAGGCAGAGGCCACCAGCGTATTCACGTCATCGGCACCACGATCCAGATTTTCGTCGCCCGTTCGGCTTTCAAGAAGCACGTACAGGTCGCAGCTGTCGCCCTTGCCTTCGTAGGCGAACGTAAATTCCACATATTCCGGGCGGGCCGCGAACTTCTTGCCGAAGTTGATGAGTTCGTTGCCGTCGGGCCACGTGCTCGCATTCGCCATCGAAAGCGTACCGACCCCGTTGGGATTGAAATCCGCCGTGTAGGTGCTGCCGCTCGCCACCTTGGTAAGCACTACGGTCGTTTCCATCTTGATACCGACGACACCTCCGGACGAATACTTCGTCGTAGTCGTGACAATCGTATTCGCGTTGTCCCAGATGGAATCCGGCAACATGTTGTCACCCTTCCAGCTATCGAAATCCGATCCAGGGAGCTGATAGCCCGCCTTGACCGTATAGGTGCGCTCGACATCGCCGTTTTTCACGACCACCTTCTTGTTGTCGCTGAAATCGTAAGCCTCGCCGACCTCGATATCGCAGGACGCGCCCTCGGATAGTTCAAGAGCGGTCACTTCCAGATTCGAAAGATCCGTGCGGAATTCAAGGGAATCCACATGGAAATGGTATGCGATATTTTCGCCTTCTCCCGTACTGTCAAGCACGGCGGTCTTCCCCGCAATTTCCAGGGACTTGATGACAGGAACCTCCACCGAAGTAGATCCCTCCGAACTACTCGATTCATCCTTGTTAGAATCCGAGCTCTTCGCGGAACTTGAACTTTCCGCCTTGCCCGAACTGGAACTTGACGCCTTGCTGGAGCAGGAACCCTCCGATTTCGCAGAACTGGAACCTTCCGACTTCGAGGAACTCGACGTCTTGGAACTGCTGGACTTCTTGACTTCCGGGATAACAAACTCCACCTTCCAGATACTAGGCTCTCCGCTTTCAGAAACGACTAGGAGGTATACAATCTTATTCTCGGGAATGCGGACCCTGTCGCCCACCTCAAGTTCCTTCTTCGAATACGAGACCGCACGCGCCAGGGAATCACACGCCGCCGAATCCGTCGGGAATTCGTCCAGCGCGCTTTCCACCAGATGCAGGGACGCGAAGTGGCTCATATCCACAGAATCAATTGTCACGAACTCCCACGTAGACTTTCCCTTCTCGGGTTCCTTCAAGTTGACCTTGATACGGTGTTCGCCGGAATAGACGCTCACCGAGCCATCCTGTTCCGCGAAAGCGACATCCACAAGCTTGTTGTAGTCAGACTCCCCGAAGGTATCGTAATCCGCCGAGCAGCCAGCAAGCACGAAAGCAATCGCAAGACAATACTTCAAAATTCTCATGCCGCCCTCCTAGAAAAAGTAGACCAACGAAAAATCGAGAGCCAACAAATTAATCGTAAAATTCACGATATTGTACACAAATTCACTATGGGACTCGTCATTTTCCTCGACTTCCATGATGCTCGTGCTCAAGCCGAGCAAGCCCACCGAAGTCTCGAAGGCAAAGCGGTTCAGCACCATGATGCAAAGGCCGGGATTGAGTCCCACATCAATAGACCACTTGCGGTGTCTGGACTTGTCCATATCCTCGCCGTCATCCGTCTGCGAAATTCCATAGGAATACTCGAGGCCAATCGATGTCTCGTTGAAGAAATAGATGAAGCGGGAATCAAATACCTTCAGGTAATTCTTGAGGAACGGCCGAACAAAGAATCCGTTGCTCACATACTTGCGATGCTCCGAATGATCCATCAGGTCTTCGAGGAGCGAAAAATCAATGTCGAACCAAGTACGGGAATAACCCGCATGGGCACCCACCGCCATGGCATTACGGATAAAATATCCACCGAACAGCTCCGCCGTAAACGTATATCCTTCGCCCTCATATATGTCGCCGATAAGGATATTCAGCGCATCGCCATCTGTGGTTCCCTGAATCAGCGAAAGCGTCGCACCGCCAAGAATCCGTCCCTTCGCGATGGCCTCATCTTGAGAAACCGGGTAGAGAGCATCCAGGAGGCCGCCGGGTTTCTTCGACGTTTCTCCCTTTTTCGGTTCTTCCTGTGCGAAAGCCGACATTCCCAAAATTAAGAGCAATAGCAGTATTTTTCGCATACCCTTAATCTAAATTGTCCTTCCCCGTTTCGCAATAAAAAAATACCCCCTATGCGGAATCGCACAGGAGGCAAGCCTAATTTTTACTCAAATATCAGTTATCTTCGTCCTTTTCTGCATTTTTCACGCAACGGACGGCATAGCCGAAATTCTTGTCATAATCCTGGGAAGCAAAAGCTCCGCCCTTTGAAGACACATACCATTCTACGCCGCTGTAAGAGTTTCCTTCTCTGGAAGACCAGAAGCGAGCATATTGATCGAGCTTATTCGAGCCGTTGCCATGTTCTCCCGTCGCGACAGCACCAAAAAGCTCCTGGGATCCCGGAACAAGCCATTGCGACGCAGTCGTCCATTCGCTTCCGCTCGGAATGTGCCAGCCCTCCGGGCAAATCCCGCGGTATTCGGCGCCCTTGTCCCCGCAAGATTTTCCGGACGCACATCCTTCATCGGCCATGGCGGCATCAAACGTATAAAGAACGCCGTATTCGCAAAATTCCTCATTCGCACCGATGCACCACGTCTTGCCCTTAAGAACGGGGGTTTCCGAGGAATCACGATAGCGCAGGTTTTCGGCCATCCATATCATCCCGTCAACTTCGGTCATGCGGTAAGATTGTCCGTCACGGGCATCGATAAAGGTATCCTGGGCAGCCCATGCTTCGTTACGCCAGAAAAAGTCTTCATCGATCGAAGAGGACGACACCACTGACGAAGAAGAAACGGACGTTTCACTCGGAGCGGAGCTGGAGCTCAAGCCATAGCTAGAACTGTAACGCTCCGTAGAAGAGGAACTGTATTCCGGCACTTCCACGAGGGTATCGAGAACGACATCCTTCACGGCAATGCATCGGATTGCATACCCCATGCTCTTGCTATAGCCCTGGCTCGAAATTTTGCCATTCATGTAATAGTATTCCCTGGCACCGGCATCGGAATCTTCAGTCGACGACCAGTAGCGACTAATACCGTCATTGTCCCAGTAATCGGACCATTCGCCAATCGGATTGACAAAAAACTCGGCCGGTTCGTCAAGATTTTCTTCAAGTTCATTCCACGCACGATCCGGCGGGAGGACCCAGCCATCAGGACAGGCGCCCTGAACAATCTCATCGTTGCGATTGCACCTGGTGTTCAGGCATGTCGAATTATCCATCGCCGCGGCATAGTTGTACAGACGCCCCTTTTCACCACAATCGCTGCAATAGACTTTTCCAGCGAGAGTCTTGCCGCCCTTGCCGCCGGCATACCGGAGGTTGTCGAGCATCCACACATAATCGCCCACCTGCACAACGCGGTACGCATTGCCATCGCGTTCGTCCGTAAAGGCGTTGAACACATCCCCTCTCACAATCTTGGTCTTGGGAATTACCTTCAGAGCGCTCGAAGACGAGCCATTGGAAGACGAAGACTTTTCGCTGCTAGAAGAATTCTCCTTCGACGACGAAGATGATTTCACCTGCTTGCCGGAAGAATTAATCCAGGAATACTCGTGCTCGTTGCATTCCTCCTTCATTTCGGCAATGATGTCCTGCAAGGAAGCCGCTCTCGAAGCATCACCCCTTATGGTCACCGAAGCACCATCCTTGTCACAGCTGAACGACCGCACCCCGACCGTATATTTCCTGGAAAGTTCGTCGCAGACAGAATCCCTATCAAGGGTGTATCCATTGTAGAACTCTTCCACCATCTTGGCAACAACCTGGTCATCTTCAAAGGTCACACTGACTTCGCCCCAGATGGTATTGGGGACAAATATTTCCTGCTTTACGCTAGTCTTGGTGCTCCGCACCTCGCAATACGGCTTGTCCCCGTGTTCATCGCCCCCAAAGCCCGAAGATGAATCATCGCCACACGCGTTCATCATCGCGAGCAAAAAGGCACTAGACAATAATCCTAATACGGCTTTTAACCTCATTTGAGGTCCTCCCTTTTTTATCGTAAAAAACTAGAATGCAAGTATGATACCTGCGGTCAGCAATCCTATGCCTAGGGCGCCCAAACCGCCAGCAATTATGCCCTTGATATCGCCGCTCTTGTTCAGGTCGTGATTGTCCTTGACCATCTTTTTGGTATCTTCGCTTGCAAAGGCGCTCTTTTCGTAAGCCTTCTTCTTGTCGGCCGCATCGCTCCAGTTGCGTTCGGCCAAGAACCACATCACGCCGCCAGCCACGAAGGGAACGATGGAGCCCCACAAGAGGCCACGTCCAATGCGGCGCTGGCTACGTTCCTTGTTGAAGGCGTTCTGCTGTTCGATGAATTCGAGGTCGTCGAGCACCGGCGTCATTTCGACATTCACGAGGTTCGGCATGTACGCTCTGATTTCGGTAGTGATAGTCGTGTCGCGGTAACCGACCTTGCGGAAATACAGCTGCACGCTCGGCTGCGGCTTGATATTTTCAACCACCACGTCCGTGATATAGTCCGGGAAAATGTTTTCCGTAGGTTGCTCGTCGATGAACACTTCTACGGCTTCCGGGTCGGTATTGAGCGTGAGTCTTGTCGACGGGCGCTGGACCGCGATCTCGACCTTGTTCAGGCTATCCGCGTTAATTTTCACAACGGCGGAGCCCCACCATTCCACATCCTTGAGCACCTGCATCACAGAAATGGTGTACTTGCCCGGCTTGATATTCTTGATGGTATCGGGAGCGACCTGCTTGAGCGGAATACCGTTCACGAACAGCGAGCAGGCTGCCGGAGCCGACACGACCAGAAGGTTCGCATTTCCCGGAGGATAAAGTTCAATTTGTTCTTCTTCCTCGACAACCACGGGAACCACGTAATTGGACAACGAGAGGTCAATCATCACGTTGTCTTCGAGGTTATAAAGGCGCTTCAGGTTCAGCCTGAAAATCTTGATGAACGGGTTCGCGTTGGCAGCCTCGATACTGTCCTGAATTTCGCGCTGGCGGATTTCTTCTTCGACCTTCGCGATTTCTGCATTCTTCAAGGCGGTTTCAAAGTCATCCGAAGCATCCTGAGCCAGCTGTTCCGCGGCTTCACGGGCAGCCCTCGCGGAATCACTCTCTTCGGCCATGGAATTCTTGACCGCATCCGTCATGATGATTTCGGCAGTATCCTTCTTGACTTCAACTTCCTCGTCTTCGTCTTCTTCGACTTCCTGGCCGTTGCTCTCCTGCAAAGCGACATTCGCCTTCTCTTCCAGCTTGGCGAACTTCTTCATCTCGGCTTCGGTCGGAGCCTTCAGGTAGACCGTATCTTTCTCAATTTTCACGAAAATAGCTTCGAGCTCAACAGAATCCCCGGCGACCCAATAGCGGACAGGGACCTCACGGGATACCGGAGCAACGCTCGAGGAACTTGCCGTAGCGGAAGCCTCTACCGACGAACTGGATGCAGACGCGGAATCGGCGACTACCGTCTCCTGCGCTTGTGGTTCAGAAGATTCCTGTGCCGGGACATTGTCCCAATCATCTTGGGCCCAAGCGCCCGTCAGGGCCAAGGCCGTCAACAAGAAAAGAGTTCGTCTAAGCATATTCCAAAGATATATAAAAATTAACGTTTACGCAATCTTGCGCAATAAATGGGGCCACATCCACCCGCCCTATCGGGAAGCACATGGTAGCCAAATTCGGTGCATTCCGCCCATTCGGGAACATTATCCGGGCGAACAACTTCCATAGCAGGACGTTTTTTGAGTATTTTCGCGACAACCGCATCATTTTCGAGCGGCGCCAGGGCGCAAGTTCCATAAACAACTTCACCACCCGGCCTGAGGGCATCTACCGCTGACGCCAGCAGGGAGCCCTGCTCCACGGAAAGCCGTTTCACCCTCTTGGCCGACCATTCCGCAAGGTGCGTCGGGGACTGGAGCACATGGCGGTCCGACGAGCAAGGGGCATCCAAAAGGATGCGGTCATAGGATTCCTTGCGGTGAAGCCCGAACTTGACGCCGTCATAGCCCGTAATGTTTATGATGGAACGCCACTGCGGCGGGAGAGAATTCTCGATGACATGCCGGAGGCGCAGGCGGCGATCCGGGGAACGGTCGTTACTCTGAAGGGAGCCTACCCCCTGGAGCATGGAAGCAAGGACCAAAGTCTTTCCGCCGGGAGCGGCACACATGTCGAGGACATCCATGCCGGGTTCCACCGGGAGCAATTTCGCCGCGAACACCGAAGCCTCGTCCAGAAAGTACGGTTCGAGGGTTTTCCCGAACTGCAGCCGGACCGCATTGCCCTCGCCCTTCAGTGCTTCAAGCAGAGCGGGCCAGCGATCCCCGTAGACCTGTTCGAAATAGTCAAAGAATTCCATAGCACAAATATAGTGATTAGTGGTTAGTGGCTAGGGTTGCTCGCACCAAACAAAAAACCCTGCCGGTAAGCAGGGAATTTTCGTTGAGCTACCAGGATTCGAACCTAGACAAACAGAGTCAGAATCTGTTGTGCTACCGTTACACCATAGCTCAATGTGGGCACAATTTTAGCAAATTACTCAAAATTGTGCAAGGGGTAACCCCGAATTATTTTGCAGAAGTCGACACCGAAGGGGGTGTATAGGTCATCCACTGCTGCTTCAGAGCCTCATCTTCGGGCAATTCCACATGAGTTACGGTAACATAGTCCTTCAGAGGCGCATCACGTTCCTGGAGGGCGGAAATGACCCTCGTGTCGCCCGGATAGAGCACGATATCGTTCGTTCCGGCAGGCAGTTCCTCTATTTCGAACATATTGCAGGTCACGCCCCTGATAAAGTGGGACGTTCCCTTGATACCCACGACCACGCTATAGGCCATGCAGTTGTTCGACTGGCTCGTATCGCGCTTGTCGATGACCAGGGTCACCCCGCTAAGCAGGGCGGAAGGCCTGGCAAGCGTCTTCTTGCCGATATTGAGCGTATCCTTGAGGTTCTTGACCTCGGATTTCTTCACATAGCGGCTCAAACCAGCCTCGGAAACGGTGGAATCCTTGTTCAGGCGGCGGAATTCGACGCGGAAGCTGTCGAAAGGCACCTCTTCGGGAACCGGCAGGTACCAGTAACCCATGCTGTCCGTCACCGTCTGGGGGGTAAATTCCGTATTGTCGCCCTCCACGAATCCGAATCCATACAGGTCCGTAATGAGCTGGACCTCGACGCCTGCGCATTCCTTGCCGGACTTGCAGTACACGCGGCCCGAGATGCGGGCGGTCTTTTCCTGGATCTTCTCCTCTTCCTTAATCAGGGAATCGGCCTTCACGAACGGGCTCCAGATGAACGGGCCTGCGAACAGGGTATCGCCCGCCTTTACAGCGTCACTCATGGTCCAGGAACGGAAAATCAGGCTATCGGCAACTCCGGTTTCCTGGAGCTTCGAAATAATCTGCGGGTCACCCGGGCAGAACGCGAAGTCCCAATTACCCGCCGGAATGAGCATCGTAAAGGAATCCGCAGCAAAGACGCTCTGGAAGAACGGCGTACCCGGCATGAAGACCTTGAAATGGGACCCGACTGAAACAGGCGGTTCGCCCATCTCTTCGTAGTAGAGAACGCCCGTAAACACGGCGGCCTTCTTCAAACTGATCTGTTCGAGGTCCTTGGAAAGAGCCGTCGTCTGACGGAAATAGGTAACTTCACGGCGACCGGTATCAATCACGGCCAGCTGGAAGGTGTCAGACAGCGAGGAATCGAAAGTGAACTGGCCCTTTGTATCCGTCACCGTCTCAACGTACTGGATACCCTGCAGGGAGTCGCCAGCTTCAACGATTGCCATACGGACCGTAGCGCCCACAGCCATCCTGCCGTCAGACAGGGCGACCGCACCGGTAACCGGCCGAACCATCGCGAGGGTATTGCCCGTATCCGTCACGGTTCCGGCAAAGGAATCGGAGGAATCCGAACAAGCCGTAAGCATCGCTCCGGCAAAAGCGAGGGCGATACCGCAAACTTCAAGAGAACGCATCATCGGTCATCCTCCTTGTCGGTTTCAGGCGGCAAAGCCGTCTTCTCCTTGCTCAAAGGGAAAAACTGGATGTTCATTTCACAGACCATGGATTCGCCCTCATCGGAGCGGACGATATCCACGACTTCCTTGCGGAAAAGGTCTATTTTGCTGATGATGCGCTCCAAACCCTGAGCAGAGACGCTCATCGTCATGCAGGACACGTTCCTGCGTTCAGTACTGTAATGATCCAGGGCATTCTTGCCGAGGTCAATCATCTGCTTCTGGAACTGGTGGACGAACAACGGGGCAATTTCGCTCCCGTTGGAAATCGCCTTGTTCACAGAGCGGTAGAATCCGTCTTCGGCCTTCTCGATAAGGCCGAGCGTAAGCAAAAGCTGGATGGACTGCTTCGCCTGCGGAAGCGTAATCTTCGGGTTCAGGAACAAAGCGAGTTCCTGAATGTTCTTCTCGTTCACGTTCAGAACAGCAAGGGCTTCGCGAACCACCACGTAGTACCACTTGCTGTAGTATTCCTGCTGGTTCTTGGTCAGCGTCTTGATAGTACGCGGAAGCAACGCGGACATCTGGTCAAAGATCTGCTGCTTGGAAGCGGCCGTCGTCGCGTGCGTGAAATCCACCATCAACGAGAAATAACGACCCTCGCGCTCATTGAGGCCAAGGGCGGCAATAAACTTCGGAACCATTTGCGGAGTAAGGGACTTACGGCCACGAATCAAATCCAGATAAAACCCGGACGAGGAATACCCCGCCTTCTTCGCAAAGGACCTGTAGGAAAAATAGCGCTTGACAGACTTACGGTACTCGTAGTAGTCCTGCAGGTATTTTCTGTAGTTGTAATATGCGTATACGTTCATCACATCTAAAAATAAATCATTATTTTTTTGGGAACAAGCCCCAAAGCGTAAAAATGTGACGAAAACCTCATAAAACTTAATAATTCGGCCCCTTCGAGAACATCCAGAGAACACTTTTACCCAAAAACACAAAAAATAATGATCTTTTTCCATTTTTTTTGTCTAGTTTTAGGGAACACCCAATCCCATCCCTCGGACCTCCGGATGTACTCCACCGGAGGTCCTTTTTATACCCTCAAGGCCAAAATTCTATATTAAAACGCATGAATTTGAAGCAAACCGCCAAAAATTTCGGTTTTCGCACGCTCCGACTCGCCGGAGCCCTCGTTCTCATATATATAAGCATGGTTTTCTACCTCGCCCTTACGGAACGCCAGAATGCCTACCCGCGGGCCATCACGCACAAAGAAGCACAGGCAGCCATAAAGAACACCGCACGCCCGCTTTCATGCTCGCTCGAGGACGGGATTGTGCTCGGAGGCTGGGCCGTCGGCGACCCGCAGGCCCCCACTCTGCTCTACTACCCCGACGCAAACGAGGATGCGGCCCAATTCCTGGCCGAAGTCCAAGGAATTCCCGGAATTGACATCGTCACCTTCAACTACCGCGGCTCCGCCGACAACAAGGGAACGCCATCTACCGAAAACTTCGAGCCCGATGCGCGCCAAATAGCCGAATGCGCAAGGCAAGTGAACGGAGAAAAGCCCTCAGTCCTTGCAGGGCGCGGAACCGGAGCAATACTTGCCTCCGAACAATTCGACGGGAACCAAAAGCTCATCCTCATTGATCCTGCCATGAGCATCGCCGACGCCATTTCCGAAAAATACAGGTTCCTTTACCCGAAATTTTTAATCCGCGCCAAAGAGAAAATACCGACCGATAGGCTGCAAGCCCAGTCGTCAAAGGTTTTCCTGCTAAAAGACAGCCAAATTTCTTGTGACAGGAATCACAAGGCCGAACGTGATTTACATCAAATTCACGTCGAAAATCGCGAAAATTTCACCTTACAAAATTTGATTAAAAAAATACTACAACATCCTTAAACCCCTTTAAATACAAGGGTTTAGAATCGTTAGCGAATTACGTTGTACGAAACAAAGTCTTCATAGACAAATTTATACGATGCAAACAAGCGCTTCGGTTTTTTTTCTTATAAACTTGCAAATCAGATTTTTATTTGTTACTTTATATCCAAAGCAACAAAACAACAAAAAATCAAAACGAGGTGTATATGGAAAAATTCACAATCAAGATGGACATCCGTGGCTTCATCCGATTCAATGAAGAAGTAGCCAAGGAACTCAAACTCGACAAGAACCCGTATGCGGATATCGAAGTCGACAAGGAAGGCAAGCGCATCGCTGTGACGCCCTGCAAGTCCATCAAGACTACTTCCTTCAGGTTCATGCCCAACGGCACCGGCTACCTTCTCTATTTCAAGGGTGCCCTGAACGCCGTCGGCCTCAAGATCATCACCGGGGCATACACCATGACCAAGGAAGGCAGCAAGTTTGTGTTTACCGGCAAGGCCCCCGCCAAGAAGAAGGGCGCATGGGAACTCATCGCCTGCCGTAACTCCGCCGGCATCCCGATGCTCTCCATCGACAGCCGCGGCACCATCATTTTCGACAAGCGCAGCTGCACTGCCGTCGAAACCGTAAAGAACAATACGATGATTGCCGAGTACGACATGAACAAGAAGACCTTCAAGCTCACCTTCAGCAAGAAGGGCTTCATCAACGTCCGTACCATCGCAAGCCACGCGAACGCCTCCTTCATGGGCACTCTTTCCTCCCACGGAATCGCTCTCCCGAAGAAGAGTTTCCGTACCGCTTGCAAAATCGACGGAAAAGTTATTACCTTTAGTGTAGCTCCGCTCATCGCCGAGCAGAAGGCTGCCAAGAAGGCAAAATAAGAAAGGCATAAAAGATGATTGACGTTTTCAAAGTATTCTACCCCACCCACTATAACTTCGCAGCACTCTCCATCCTGCTGGTGCTCCTGCTGATTTTCCTCCTATCCAAGAAGAACTACAAGTGGAGCATTATAGTCGGGGTCATACTCATCGCGTTCAACCTCTTTATCTATCACCGTACCGAAGGCAAGGTATGGACCATCGTCATCGAGCCCGAAAATACCGGCGATGCCTACAACAAGCCCCAGCCGCAGGAATATTCCTTCTCCGCAAAAAAGAACTGGAAAATTACCGACGAACAGGGCAAGGAACATCACTGGTGCTGGGTCGAAACCTACTGGGACAAGTTTGCAAGCCTTGACCTAATCAGCGCCATCTGGGGCGAAAACTCCAGCAAGAAGATGATGCAGGCTACGGAAAAGCGCGCTACAGGCGAACCGCAGTAGTTCTAGACGAATTCTAGCTTTATTCCGCCATTCTCCATCCGGAGGATGGCGGGATTTTTTATCCAATCACCCGGGGAAGCGACGATGCCATTCTCGACATTCCAGATACCCGCGGTATGATGATGCCCGACAATGCAGTAATCGCAGCCCTTTTTCTTAAGGGCCTTGTCGCCCCACGCCAAGTATTCCTCGATGCGGATAGGCCTGCATTCCCCGTACTTGCGGCTATTGCGGCCGACAAACCGGGCAATCGCCATTCCAATGTCCGGATGAATCATGCGAAACAGCCTGCGGTTGAGCGGGAAATCCAGGACACGCCGGAGGAAACGGTAACCGCGATCCGATTTCGGGACGCCGTCCCCGTGCCTGAAGTAGACGCGCTTGCCCTGGATATCAAGCACAAGTTCCTTATGGACCTGCACTCCGAGTTCCTTCGGGAAAAAATCCCCATAGGCAAAGTCATGGTTCCCACGCAAGAGGTGGACCTGCACGCCCGAGCGAACCAGTTCGGCCAGCACGCGGAAAAGTTCCATGTGTGCCGATGAAACGTAATAACGGTACTCGTACCAAAATTCGAAAAGATCGCCTACGATGACGACATGACTCGCCGCACCCTTCCATGACTCGAGCTGACGCACGAGTTTTGACTCCCTGTCGGGAACGCATCCCGGGGGATCAATACCCAAGTGGGCGTCGCAAATGAAGTATGCAGGCAATTCCATGTCCGAAATATAACATTTCAAGGATTTGTTCTATATTTTGGGTATGCAATTACTCCGGAACATCCTGCTTTTAGCGGCCGCAATCGCGGGGCTTTTCCTTGCGGGCTGTTCCGTAGACCTGACGCAGGCCAATCTGGAAGGCGTTTCCCTGACGACAGAAAAATTCAGCTTCTTCGGGAGCATCCCCGTCATCGTGAACGGGGATTCCCTCGAAATGAGCCAGGATCTCATGCGCGCATACACGGCGGCAGCCGACGCCGAGGCGTTCCCGCGGGAACACTGCCGCGGGGTCGCGGCAGTCCAGGCGCAAGTCCAGCAGAACACGCCCGCGAGCGCCTGGGGCCTCGGCGCGACCATCATTCCCTTCTGGCCCGCGCTTCCTGTCGACGAGACCTGGACCTACACGCTCTCCGCGCGCATCTTCTGCGACGGCACTCTCGTCAAGCGAGTCGAATTTACCGAAGAGGCCCGCGTACAGGCATTCTGGTTCGGCATGATGCGCAGCGACCTGCTGAACGAAGCATCGAACGAAATGCACAAGAAGCTCGTCCAGCGACTCTCCTTTGAACTCAGGAACCGTCAAGCGGACCTCAACAGTGCGAGCGATTACTGACATGCATACACTCTATATAGTCGCAACCCCCATCGGGAACATGGAAGACATCACGTACCGCGCCGTACGCATCCTCAAGGAAGTCCCGCTCGTGCTCGCCGAGGACACGCGCCACAGCCGCGTGCTTTTCGACGCCTACGGAATCACGACTCCCATGGAAGCCTACCATGACTTCAACAAGGAAAAAGTCACGCCAAAGTACGTGGAGTACCTCAAGAACGAAGGCGACATCGCCCTCGTAAGCGACGCGGGCACGCCCGGAATCGCCGATCCCGCATTCAACCTGGTCCGCGAATGCGTCCGAGAAGGAATTCCCGTCCGTTCGATACCGGGATGCTGCGCCATGGTAACGGCGCTCGTCAGTTCCGGAATGCCGACCGACCACTTCGCCTTCCAGTACTTTTCGCCCAAGAAAAGTGCGCAGCGCATCCACCTACTCGAAAAACTGAAAGACGAGGAAGCGACACAAATCTTTTACGCAAGCCCGCACAACATCGACAAGTTCGTCGAAGAAATCGGGCAAGTCTTTGGCGACGTGAAAATCGCCGTCATGCGCGAGCTCACCAAGAAGTTCGAGGAACACCTCGTCGGGACCCCGGCCGAAATCACGGCCCACTTCAAGGCGCACCCGCCCAAGGGTGAATTCGTGCTGATATTCAACCCGCAGAACAAGAGCGGACTATAATTGATGTGAAATGAGAGATGAGTGATTTTTTGACTAAAATTAAAATGCAGCTTAGAGCGCTCCCGAAAGTTTACTGGATATACCTTGCCGTCCTTTTTGTAGCGGAGGTTGTCGCCATCGCGCTCCGTTCCGATGAACCGGGACTTTACGTCCATATCCCGCACGTTGCGCCGCTCGCCATAACGCTCCCCTTCTTTTTCGCGCGTGCCATACGCAAAAACTTCAAGCGCATTCTGTTCACTTACAGCATCGTGCAGTTTGCCTTCCTCGCGATAGACTACCTGACCGCCGGCCATGCGGGGCTCCTCCAGCTCGCATTCACAGCCATTCCCATATCGATTTTCTGGGTCATCCTTTTCGCCATCTGGAACGCCAAGCATATCCGCGACGTCGATTCTCGCCGAGCGCTGTTCCTGAGTTCCATCTCGTGGATCCTGTTCGGGTTTGCCTTCCCGCCGTTTCCCCTCGGGCCCGCCGCGCTCGTACTGCTTGCCCCATGGTTCATCGTACTGAACCGCTATGCTCGCGGGCAGGTCATCTTTGCGACTTTCTGGTCGGGAATGATCTACAACACCATCAACTACTACTGGATCTACAACGTGATGAATGTCGAGACGGCCCCTTCCGGCCTCATCTGCCTCGGCGTCCTGCTGCTCATCGCGTTCTTCAGCGCCTACGCCGTGTTCGCCTCGTTCATCTACACTATCGTCCGCGAAATCAAAATCCGTAACCGCGCGTGGTTGCTCGCGCTCTACCCCATCTTTTTCGCAAGCCTCGAGATGACCCGCACGCGCGGTGATTTCGCTTTCCCGTGGAGCCATCTCGGCTACACCTTCGGAAGCAGCCTCGAAATTATCCAGATGCTCTCCATCATCGGCATCTTCGGCTACACGACACTCATCATCGCTTCCAACATGATTGTCGCAAAAGCGGTCATGCGGCCAGGTATCCGCGCCAAGTGGCCGGTTGCCGTTCCCGCAATCATCCTGGCCATCCTGCTTATCCACGGCCACATCGTCATCTCGTCACCCGAAGCGGAACCTTTCCACGGCAGCGACTCCGACGAAGCCCCGCAAATGGCGCTCATCCAGCCGAGCATCCAGCAAGGCGAAAAGTGGAGCCGCGAACGCTATGACCGCATCATCGCGAAAACCTTCGGCATGGTGAACGACAGCGTTCCCAAAGGCACGGACATCGTCATCCTCGCGGAAACGGCCATTCCCGACCACATCCGCCGCCAGCGCAAGACCATCGACGACCTGCACGAGCTCGCCAACCGCCATAACGCGAGCATCCTCACGGGAGCCCTCGACTACAAGCGGAACAAGCCGGGCAGCCCGCGCAAGTTCGACATCTACAACGCCTCGTTCCTGTTTACGCCCGACGACCAGGACCATTACCAGCGCTATATCAAAAAGCACCTCGTCCCCTTCAGCGAGCGCATCCCGTTCGACGACATCTTCCCCATCCTGAACTATGTCGACCTCGGCGAAGGGGATTTTGTACCGGGCAAGGAAACTCCCGTCTACGGTCCGTTCAAGTGGACGCCGTTCATCTGCTACGACGCCATCTTCGGCGACCTCGTACGCGAAGCCATCAACGAAGGTTCTCGCCTGATGGTGAACATCACGAACGACGGATGGTTCGGCCGGAGCACCGCCCCGTACCAGCACCTGAACCTCGTCCGTTACCGCGCCATCGAGAACGGCATGCCCACCGCAAGACTTGCAAACAGCGGCATCACCGCGTTTATCGACCAGTACGGCCACTTCGACAAGAATACGGAAATCTTTACCGACCGCGTCGTCATCCGCAAGATGCAGCTCAAGACACGCGATACGCTATACCAGCACATCGGCGATTCCGTGGAAACCGCCCTCCTGTGGTTCTTCCTCGTGTACCTGATTGCCGCATTTGCCCTCTGGAAATGCGGGAAGTTTTGCCGGTCTCCCTTACAGGAGTAACATCGGCGGCCAGTGACCGGCCTTCGGGCGTTCCTTGAATTCGGCGCCCGGCAGGAATTCCTTGAGTTTCAGCGTCTGCGCAGGCGGGATCGCCTGGTCCATGCGGCCGTACACCACCTGGATATTCTCGCTATTCCCTATCGGAGAGGAAATACTGTGCTGGGCGAGATAGGTTATCCCCTCGGCCAGGAGTTCCGGATCCATCTTGTTCGCGGCGCGGCGCCAATCGTCTTGCCACTCGCCGAATTCTTCGTCAAACTGTTCCTGAAATGAATTGAGCGCGGGCTCCACCGTCGAGCGGATCTGCTTCGCCATGAAAGTCAGGTTCTGCTCCGTCCAGTCGCCCGCTTCGTCACAGAAATCGGCAAAGGGAGAAAGCAATATCCACTTCTGTCCGCTAGGCCTGTTCGAGGCATTCATGAGCATTACAAATGCGCCCATGCCCCATCCCACGACGGTACTGGCGGCCGAGATTCCTGCCATTTTGTACAAGCTATCGAGGTTCTTCACCATCTTCTCGTATGGTACGAATACATGATGAGCCGAGGAATCGACGTCAGTCAAGTCGTCTTCCCACAAAGTCAAGTCAGAGGCCCAGTCGGGCAACCAAATCCACTTTTCACTCATACGAGAACCACCTAAAAGAAAGATATATAGGCAAATCAAAAAAAAACACGTTTATTAAAAAAAAATCAAAAAAATGTGCTTTCATTGTAAATTAACTCACATTCTCTTTTTTTTCTTGACTTTTGCGTAAGATTAAAATAACTTTACAATGATTATGAAGATAAATTTCATCATTCTGACGGCAGCTTTTGCCCTCACGGCCTGTTCCACCGGTCCGAAATACGATCCGGATCCGTCGCTTACGCGAAGCAAGGCCGAGGCGGCCTATTCCGCGATGGATAACAGCGCCGATGCAGACATTGCCGGAAACACGGCCTCTACAAACGCAGGCCCAACCTCCGACCTTCCCTCCGTACCCACAATCATGGTCGTCCCCCCGAAGGATGATCCCATGTACAAGGCGATGGCGGAAGCGGCCAACAGCTACCTCACGCAAAAGCATTTCGAAGTCAAATCCCTCGAAGGCAGTTCCCAGCTGGACGACGTCATCCGCATGCAAAACGACATCGCGAACGCGGAAGACGACATGTCATACCTCGCAAGCCTCGCCCTCGGCGCCGACATCTACCTCAAGTTTTCCGGTTCTATAAATCCGGACCACATCACGGTAGAACTGAACGCCTACGAGACCTCCACCGCGCGCCTGCTCGGAAGCCAGACCGCCGAAGTCAAGAACAACGGCCACACGGACCAGACGCACCTGCGCGCGAACGCACAGTCGGCCATGCGCAAGGCCATGCCCGGCCTGGAACAGAAAATCCTCTCCTACTGGCGCGCAGACCTCGCCAAGGGCGTGCAGTACAAGGTGGTCATGAACCTGAAGGGCGAATACACCGACGGGCAGGTCGAAGAACTCCAGGAAGCCGTCTCGAAATCAATGAAGGGCGCTTTCAACAGCATCGTCATCAACGTCATGACGGAAAAGACCATCGACGTCACCGTATATGCCGATCCTGCCAGGTTCGCCGATTCACAAGAAGTCTATAGCCAGATACGCAACCTGGTCAAGCCGCTCGCCGAAACGAAGAAACTCAACATCACCAAGAAACTGATCCTGATGGAAATCCTCTAATGAAAAAGACCACCCTACTGATAGCGCTCCTTGCGGTTCTCCCCGCCTTTGCCGGGCGCGTCATCACGTATACGGCGGTCTCCGAGAAATCCCAGGAAGAGGCCAACAACGCGGCCATGGCGGGTGTCGCGAAGCAAATCGTAGCACAGGTGGACTCGAAGCAGGTCCTCACGAAAAAGGAATCCAAATCGGGCGCCAACAGCAGCCTCGACGAGACTTTCTTCTCAAGCAACAGCGTCAAGAGCAACATCAAGCTGAAAGGCGTCAAAATCGAAAGCGTCAAGACGGACAAGGGCTACAAGGCAACCGCCACGCTCGACATGGACGAATTCACCTCCGACATCCAGTTCCAAATGAAGCGCATCCGCACCGATGTCGCCAAGCTCGAGGCGAGCGCCCGCGAAGCCCTGAAAAACAGGCAGTACGCGAAAGTCGCCAGCGACTTGCAATCGGCACAGGCCATGCTACCGGATTACGAGCGCCTGCTGTGGCAACTGAGCAAGGTCTACCCGCTCAACGACACCCAGCGCCTCCTGCACAACCTGCCCGAAGTCGAATCGGCGCTGATCGAAAAACTATCCGGAATAAAAATAAAGGGACCGACGGAAACATTCGCGCTCGTAAGTTCCGAAATGCCCGAATGGAGCGTGACCGTCACCGACAGCGAAGGACCGCTATCCGGATTCCCACTCATCGCAAAGCAAGGGCGCCAGACTCTCGCCGAAAAGCGTACCGGCGAAAACGGGAGTGCAAACTTCCTGCTCCGCAAGGTCAATTTTGAAACCGGGCCCTTCTCCCTCACGGTCATGCCGAACCTCCCGCTCGCCTTCATCAAAGCAAGCGGTCTGAGCCAGGGCATCGAAATTACATACAAGGTAAAACGCTCCCGTTGCGAAGTCCGTCTGGAATGCAACCAGATTGCAAACCTCTGCAACGCCTTCGAAAAGAACCTGAACCAAAAATCCATCTTCGCCGTAGACGACCCCAAGGCTCCCAAGCTTTCCGTCGGTTTTACCGCCTCCGAAAAGAATTCCCTCGGTACGGGCAACAACGCGATGCGTTCCTACGAGATTACGCTATCCGTCAAGGGAGACGGCGTAAGCTACATGGCGACAAGCAAGGGTGTCGGCAAAAGCGATCTGGACGCGACCATCAAGGCCGTACAGAAGACGGACCTTTCGGATTTGCAAAAGCAGCTGACGAAGTACTGCAAATAGTTCCATGCGGAAACCGATTTTCAAAAAATTCTCATTCATCGTGCTGAGCGTCATCCTATGCGCCTTTTCCGTGCATGCGCAAGAAAGTCCCAAGTACGGCATCGTCACCGACGAAGACCGCCTGGTGACAGTACAGCAAACGGAATATTTCAACAACCTTTCCCGGGAACTCTTTGAAAAAGCGGGAGTCCGCCTGTACGCCATCCTCGTCGACGACATCGGCAAGGCGGACGCAAGCACGGCAGCAACGCAGTTCACCTCCCGATGGAATCCCGACGGTAACGAATACGCGGTAATCCTCGTCGCCCTGAAGCAGCGCAAGAAGGCTGTCCTAGCAGGCGGCGGAGCAGAAACCTACCTTCAAAAAAGCGAGCTCGAAAAAATCCAGCAAGAACGCATGATTCCAGCATTCCGCAAGGAGAACTACGGTCAAGGCATCACCGCCACCGCCTACGGAATCGCACAGGCTATCGCGCAAAAAAAAGGATTCTCGCTAGATACCGGCGAGAGCGACATTCCCGAAGAACCCTCCATGACCGTCCGCGGCTGGATCTTCATCATCGTCGTCTTCGGCCTGCTCGTCATCATCGGGCGCAAAGGGCGCCGCTTCGGATTCTTCGACAACATGAAGAAACTGTTGAGCGTAAGCGAAATTGAAAAATCCCCGTGGCCCGGAATCTTCAAGAACGTCTTCGGCGACAACCTCGTCTCGGCATTCATTTCCGAAAAGTGTCTCATGGAAGGATTTGACGCACTCGCATCGCCCTGGACCATAAACTTCATCCTCAGGGACAACTCGCCCGAAGAAACCACAAAACTCCGCGCCTACGAAAAGCAGGCCCGCAGGGACAACCTCGAGTTCGGCCATTTTTACAGCCTAGCAGAAATCACCGGGGCACCCGAAAACGCCCACGACCTGCTAGACAATTCCATCGAAAACTAGCGCCGGATAACCTTTCCGAACTTTCCGGAGCCTCCGCCCTGACGCGGCGGCGTGGAACGCGTATCCCTCGGTGCGGAAGGAGCCGTCCTTGTCGACGTTCCCTGACGTCCATTGTCATTCCCGTAAGTCCTATCTTCGTCATCGCTACGGTAGACCGGATAGACCGGGCGACTTTCGTTACGCGGGACTTCCCTCACCTGCGGTTCGGGAACAATCCGAGTCGGCTGCGGCGCGGGAACCACGGTAGCCGATGCCTTGGGCGGCGCACTCATACGCGCAGGAGGCGGATTGTGGGCCGGAGGAGGATTGTGGTGCGGATGCGCATGCGGTGGCGGGCGGTGCGGACGCGGAGGCGGCCTGTACCCGCGCGGGTGCCTGGGAATCGGCCTGTGCGGGTACCAGCGGGTATTGCGCACGTAGATGACGCGCGGGCCCCAGTCGAACCAGCAAGTTCCCCAGCCCCATTCGCCATACCACGCCCCGAGCCAGACGCCCGAACCGTAAGTAATTCTCGTATAGCCGTCCGCATACACGTAGTAAACTACCCGCGGGTTGTACACGGGAACATAAACGACTTCCGTCTTGACGGGCGTAATCACGATATTGCCCGAGTTTTCCGCGACCTGCACGCGTTCATCGGAGCGTAAATGGCCATGATCGTACGCGGACTGACGCATACGCTGGATGGCTTCCATCACGTCATCCTTCTGGTTGGTAACCGCGTCGCCCAGCTGGTCGCACCAGGCCCTGTATTTCGACATCATCTCGAGCACCGTCGGGAAGGGCAACAAGGCCTGGACACTCGGGTCGTACGAAAGGTTGTCATTCTCCATGGCGGCCGCCAGGGACTCGCCCTTCAGGTGCCTATGGCCCTGCGCCCAGGCGTTCGCCGCCGGGATCTCGTTCCCGAACGTTGAGGCGGTAAGCACGTGGACCAGAAGCGGGTCCGGATAAAGCGCAATATTGGATACAAGCGTATCGAGCTCAGACGGGGAAAAATTCGCCTGGGCCCTCCCGATTCCGGGAATGCACATAAGAATCATGACAAGCAAAAAGAAAATCCGCTTCACGTGGTCACCTCTTGTAGTACAAGATACATTTTTTTTGCTTTGAAGAGGCATTCGCACCCCATATCCCGTATCATTCAGAAAATTCTTACACAAAAATGGCGAAATTTAGCAAAAATAAGCACTTTTTGCGTTGTACAGATAAACAATTTGTAAACAACAATTAACACATCAAAGAGCCGATAATCATATAAATTTATATATGCACGCGACGACGTGCACCTAGTGTTTTGGTTAAGGAGAATAAGCATGTCCAGCACATCTAAAACCCTCTTCCTCGGCATCGTCACAGCCTTGGTGCTCCCGCTATTTGCGCAGACCTACGATTTGCCAATCATCTTCGTAGACACCAAGGGCAAATGCCTCGACAAAAACGTCATTGAAAAGATTCCAGCCACCATGAGTGTGCTGGACGGAGCTACAAACAATGTGGCCGACAGTGCCAAAGGCACCCACTACGATATTGGCATCAAGGTCCGCGGGCAGTCTTCTGCCTTGTTCCCCAAGCCCGGCTACAGCATTGAAGTCCACGACTCCCTCGGTGAAGACATGAAAGTGAGCCTGTTCGGGCTTCCGCCTGCCGACGACTGGGTACTGCACGGCCCTTATGTGGACAAGAGCATGATGCGCAACGCTCTGGCCCACTGGCTCTTTAGGCAGGCAGGCCGTTACAGCCCCCGCACCAAGCACTTTGACCTCTACATCAACGGCGTGTACCGCGGCGTGTACGTGCTTATCGAAAAAATCAAGCGCGGCAAGTACCGCGTGAACGTGAGTAAACTTAAAGAAGATGACATCGCTGGAGACAGCCTTACCGGCGGCTACATCTGGGCATACGACAAGACGGGCACCAACACGGGCGGAGCAGGCGACAAAAAGACAGGAGGCATCGAAGCCGAAGGTTTCAGGACTGCCGACGGTTTGAACGTCATTCTGCACTATCCCAAGAAAGCGAACATTCAGCCCAAGCAAGAAGAATATATCAAGAAGTACCTCGACGACCTAGAAGGCCTGTTCTCTAACGGCAAAAATGGCAGCGGGTATGAAAATTATGTGGATGTCGGTTCGGCGGTAGATTATGTCTTGCACCAGGAACTCACAGACAACGGAGACTCCTATTGGTGCAGTTTCTTCTTGCACAAGCCCAAGAACAAGACCAACAAGGAAGGAGTCTATACCGAAGGCAAAGTTACTCTTGGCCCGCCATGGGACTTCAACCTGGCCATGGGCAATAGCAGCATGATGGGTGGCAGTGGCAAGAGCTGGCAAATCGAAAGCAAAAGCGGCGGCGGCATGGGCGGCATGGGCGGCTGGGGCTGGGGCGGTGGTGGCGATGCTACCATGAACATGAAGGCTCCGATTTGGCTTTCCGGAATGTGGAAAGATTCCAAATACCAAAGCGAACTGAAGAAGCGCTGGGCAGAACTCCGCAGCGGCGTTTGGCACACCAAGGTCATGGACGCCTACCTGGATTCAATGAAGACTTACTTGACAAAAGCAGCCGAAAGAAATTTCAAGCGTTGGCCGAACCTGGGTAAAAACAGTGGCCAGGGTGATGCGGATCCGGAGCCGATGAAATTCTGCACCAACAGCAGCAGCGGCGGCATGGGCATGGGCGGCAACAACGCCAGCACCTGGGACGGCGAATTTGAATATCTGCGCAAGAAGATGAAGGAACGCATGAAGTGGATGGACCAGCAACTCGGATTCACGGAGCCAGCCAATCCCATTGCGACCGAGCCTGTAATCCATATTCCGGACTGGCAGAACGACAAGTCCAAGGACGACGATGATGACGACGAGGGCGGCGAAGGCGGAGATTCCGGCAATACCCAATGGACCAACCCGTGGGGAACTACGAATCCGAACGATTCCACCACGATGGCCATGGACGATTTCAGCAGGCTGTCTCCGACAAACTTCTATGCCGTAAACGGCAACAAGCTTGAAATCCATACGGACCTGGGCGGAAAATTCGCGTTGATTGACCTGAACGGAAACGTCCTCCTCAAGACCCGCATCAACAAGGGCCTCACGACCCTGAAGATTCCGGCGAAAGCGATGAACAAGTACTGGATAGCCACCCTCAACGGGAAGATGCTCAACCGCTAAAAAAAGCTTAATAACGAAAAAGGGACATAAAAAGTCCCTTTTTTTATCCCTTTTTCAGTTGTCAACACTTACAACGCGTAATCCTCATTCAGGGGTCCATTTTCGGGCAAAAAGTATAGATTTTAATAAGGTTAATTGGTTAAGGAGTTAACATGTCCAGCAAGACTAAATTTCTGTTTTGTGGCCTTTTTTTGGCCATAACATTTTCTTCGTATGCACAGACATACGACCTGCCGCTCATCATCGTGAACACGCAGAACGGGAAGGCACTCCAGAAGGGCGCCGATAAAATCCCCGCGACCATGAGGGTCCTGGAAAATGCCACGAACAGTCTGGCCGATAGCGCCAAGGGCACGAAATACGAGATTGGCATCAAGATCCGCGGACAGACTTCCGCCGACTTTCCCAAAAAGAGCTACGGGCTCGAGCTCAAGGCGCGCGCCTGCAATAACGTCGCCGACACGGCCTGCCACGATACGAGCCTCAAGGTACTCGGCATGCCGAAAAATGCCGACTGGGTGTTCCATGGCCCGTATGTCGACAAGACCCTCATCCGCAACGCTCTCGCCCACTGGTTCTACCAGAGGACGGGCCGCTACAGTTCCCGCTTCAAGTTCTTCGAACTCTATGTGAACGGCCAATACAAGGGTGTCTACGTGCTCCTCGAAAAAATCAAGCGCGCCAAGGCCCGCGTCCATATCGCGAAGCTCAAAGACGAAGACACCAGCGGCGACGAACTCACCGGCGGCTACGTGCTCAGCATCGACAAGGTGGAAAACAACTCTACGAGCGGGCTCGACAAGGAAGGGTTCAAAAGCAATGACAAATCCCCCGTTGTCATGCGTTCCCCGAAAAAGGAAAACACCACCAAGGAACAGCAGGAATACATCAAGAACTTCTTCAACTCCATTGAGCAAAAGTGCGACAACGGCGACGTGATGAGCAACGGATGCTCCGACATTCTGGATATCGACGCTGCCGTCGACTACATCATGCACGAAGACATCACCAACAACACCGATGCCTATATCTGCAGTTTCTACATGTTCAAGGACAAGGACAGCAAGGGCGGCAAGCTGCAGCTGGGCGCCCCGTGGGACTTCAACCTGGCCTTTGGCGCCTACCAACGCGTGGGTGGCGAAAAGGCGGACGGCTGGCGCGTTCCGCAGAGCGCAAAGGGCGGCTCCGGCGAATGGTTCGTGGCCAAATGGGTGCAAAACTTATGGAGCAACGACACCTTCCAGCAAAAGTACAAGGCCCGCTGGGCGGAACTCCGCAGCGGCGTATGGCACACCAAGAACATCGACCACTTTATCGACTCGCTCAAGACCGTCTTGAAGAACGCCGCCGACCGAAACTTTGAACGCTGGCCGAACCTAGGGCAAGCTAGCGGTACGGGCGATCCTGACCCGCTGGAATCTGGAAACAACGGAGGCAACAACGGTGGAAACCAGTGGGGCTTCGGCATGGGATTCACCATGGGCTTCAAGATGAACTACTACAACGAGCCCACGTGGGATGCCGAAATCGAGCACCTGCGCAAGTATGTCAAGGAAAGATTCGCATGGATTGACCAACAGTTGAGTTTCAGCGAGCCCGCTACC
The DNA here is from genome assembly GCA_946408125.1 of uncultured Fibrobacter sp. Taxonomy (GTDB): domain Bacteria; phylum Fibrobacterota; class Fibrobacteria; order Fibrobacterales; family Fibrobacteraceae; genus Fibrobacter. The sequence goes on along the minus strand of CAMJQW010000001.1, from coordinate 49,185 downwards.
CCCGTGGCAACCGAAGCGCTCATCATTGACGACTGGAGCTACTACGATAAAATCAGCGATGACGACGATGACAATAACGGCGGAGAATCCGGCCAGGAACAATGGGAAAATCCCTGGCAAGCAACGAATGCGCACCTGGAAATCACCCGTCTGAACTTCTATATGCTCGAAGGCAATAGAATTACTGTCCAGAGCGAAAAAGGCGGCCTGTTTAGGCTCGTCAGCTTAAACGGAAATACCCTCTTCGAAAAGAGGGTAAATTCCGGAATTCAGACATTTATGTTACCCCGCAAAGCGAAGGACCAGGCCTGGATCGCAACGCTCAACGGGAAGATGCTCAGCCGTTAACTAGTCAACCCAGTAGTAGTTGAACTTGAACTTGTATCCGGCGTGAGGTTCGTCGCCGCAATCGCGGTCGCAACCGTTATCGCCCGGATCGTATTCAATCCCGCTGATACCGTAGTTGAACTTGTGTTCGCTCCAGTTCGACTTGGGCGCATTGCGATTCTTCGCATCTACAGTGACATCCGTAGATCCATTCAGCACCCTGGCCAGATTTTCGTACGGCCAGAATACGTTGTGGCTCGGCTTATCGCCATACCTTGCGGCAACCTTCAGCTGCATCGTAATACCCCCATTGCCGATTTCGAACGAATACCGGGTATTGTCTCCAGATATCTTATTATCGTCATGATCCATGTCGGTATCCGTCTTATCTTCGTAGACAACCGTGTTGCCCGCACCCACCGAGCCCGCATCGCGGAAGTAGTAGGTGTATTGATGCAGCGGGGTTACTCCGGTATTGCTTCCTTCGTAGAAGATGGCATCCGTCACAAAATCTTCGCGGCGTGCCTTGCCGTAGTTCCACAGGTATTCCGAACCACGTCCCGTCAACTGGAACTCGAACTTGATACGGCCCACGCTCTTGGTTTGCACATTGGAACCCGGAGAGAACACATACTTGTTCCCCGACTTGGCATAGGCATAGACGCGGTAAGTATAGTAGGGAGAACCGCCACCCACCTTGTCTGTGTAGGAATCGTCGTTAGGACCCAGCACCTTAACCATGGTAATGCCGTTATCCAGAGAATAGTCGTCCTGGGGCTTGGTCGTCGTAGGCTTCAAGACATACGAGGCCAAATCCGCATTGTCCACGCCCTTGTTTCCCTTGGCACGGAGAACCACGTAACCGAGCACCCTCTTGTCCGCTTTCTTGGGAATCCAGCTCAACATCAGGGCATTCCTGTCGCTATTTCGTCCGAGCGACATATCGGTCGGAGCTGTAATGGCGGAGCGGAGAGCCAGGTGGTACGCCGTAGAATCTCCAGATTCCGAAGTCACGACAAACCTGATAGTATCGGCATCTGCAGGAGACAGATTTTCGACAGAAATCTTGAACATCTTGGCCTCGAAACCATGACCGGATTCCTTGGCACCTTCGACCGTCACCGGGATTCTCGTATTGCCACGGAAAGCCTTCACACCGCCGTCGACATTGACAGGGTCCACCGTCGTAATCGTGACCTCGGCCGTTGCGCCCCTGATTGTATCCGTCACGAAGAGAGTATCCCCACAGACCATATCATCCGTCATGCAGTTCCTGCTCACGGCAACGTTCTTCATTTCTGCAACATCATTGACAACGACATTGGCCAAGGCAGAATTGTCAGAAGCCACACGAACGTTCGGATTGGAGTCCTCGTAGTCATCGATGCCATCACCATCCGTATCCTTCTGTGCCGGATTCGTGAAGAACGGCCCAATAAGTGCGGAATCTATAGCCACCTGGACAGTGTCGTACCCAAACACATCTTTAGGATGAATTTCCTTTATCTTTACTATGCCCGCCGTATTATAGCAGTAATTTTCATATTTCGTATCATGTTCGGTACAGGCCACAGGAATATTAAACTTTCCATCAGCATCCGCCGCAAAGCAGAAAGAACGGGTCGAGTCATATTTCAAGTGCATAAAGTTGTCATTTCTGCAATTGCGATTAACCGCCGTCGGAACAGCAAGGGGCACATAGGTATAAACCATCTTGGTCCATCCGTTGATCTCGTCGAAATCCGAGATAGAATCGCCATCCGTATCCGCCTTGTTGTCGCTTATGCCAAGCATCTTTTCCATGCTGGCAGGCACGTGGTCATGGTCACGATCTTCGTTATAGATGAACTGGACACGGTCCCCGGCGGCAACAATCACGGAATCCAAATTGAAACTGCCTATCTGCACAGAGTACAATTTCGCGACATTCGGATTCGCGGCCTTCGATACAGACACGAACCAGCACGCCGTATCCCCGTCCGCCGCGGCAAAGGACAAGTCGCCAACGCTCTTGAGGCCATAGCGGACTTCTTTGCCCACTTCTATGGAATCCTGCTCGAAGGGCATTCTCAGCACCCTGAGCATATCCGAAAGCGAGACCGGCTTGTAATAATCGTCCATGCCCCTGTACGACCTGTTATGGCGGAAATTGGTTGCAACGAGGTATTCGTTGACCTGGTCTTCATGGTTGGAATAGTAAACACCCTTATCTATAGTAATCCGCGCCGTGCTAGCCGAAGCCCTCGTATAAGCCCCGGTAAAGTCCGTATCTTTCCCATCTTCTTTGGCGGTAATCTTGTAGGCACTCGCCGAAAGGAAGATGGCACCCGGGTTGTAAATGAGGCTGCTCAAGGCATCCAGCGACACCCCGCTCTTCCAGAACTTCAATTCCCTGGATTCCCCCGGAGCGAGGGTGATTTGCGTCCAGTTGCTTTCCCCGGCTCCATCGCCCACGGCAAGCTCGGCAATGATCTTTATATCACCCGAAGGCGTATAGGTACTGGCATTGAGAACCAGGTTGTCTATGCTATAGGCAACCTTTCCCGTATTGGTCACCCTCGCCTGCATGCTGATGGAACCGCCCGAAATGGTTTCGCCCTGGGTCATCGCTTCCGCAACAGCCTTGGTATAGTTACTGGTAATGGTCTTGGATTGGCTTTCGGTCAAAGTATGACCTTCACTCTGCGTAAAGCTTCCATGATAGCCCACATTTACTAAGAACGTAGGTTCCTTCTTTTGAACGCCAGCCGTAACTCCGACATTCCAGCCGTTCATCAAGGAGGCACTACGCGTTTCCGCATTGCTGACACTTTCGGCTGTCTGCAACGTCTCCCCTTCGGAAATGGTCGTCGATTTGGAAGAGCCCGTACTTGTCGTACGCTGCAGCGCGATACTCGGGGTCATCGTCATCGTGACTTCCAGCTTGGGCAAATCCGCCACATGGGGGTTCCATACAGCCGGATTATTAGGATTGAACACCTTCATTTCGGCGCCATCGTCGGTTCCGTCACCATCCGTATCCTCCGAAAGCGGATTCGTACCGATCTTGAACATTTCGTCAACATCGGAAATTCCGTCTTTATCGGTATCCTTGTTGTTGTCCATTTCAATGAAATCAATATATTCCACGTCCCTCAAGTAGAAAGAGTAGTCCATCGGCCTGGCACCGGCGTCCACGTCAATCGACATTTTTTCGGCATCGAAATAGTTCGTCCTGAAGGATATTTCGGTCTTGCGCAGGGGAATCCTGTCAAATCCCTTGAGGCCGAAGCCTTCAATAAAGAGGGAATCGCTTGTTCCGCGCCTATCCTTGGGGAAAGTAACCGAATCAAGTCCCAGAAGCCCTGCACTGTAGGTGGAATCCTTCTTGAAGATAAAGTAGGCCTGGCCGGCAAAGGCGGTAAGCGAGGTCGCCAGCACGGCAGATGTAATTACGCGATAATTCATGGTTTACCTCCCTACGTTCCCGTAACGGAAATCTTCTGCTGAAGTTTGGTGTTTCCGATTTCAAACCGGATTACAAAGGTTCCCTTGGGCAAATTCAGGTATTCCAGGGAAAGGGATGTCGAACCCCTGGAGACGTACATACTGCCGCCACCCACATTCACGCCCTGGGCATCGAAGAGGGAGAACTTCGCGTTCCCGGCCTGCCTCGAGAAAACCGACAGCGTCTGTTTCTTGGGGCTCCACATAATTCTCGTACCGGCGTAATCAATCATCGGGATTCCGGTCGTCGCCTCCGAAGAGCTGGACTGTTTCACAGAAGAACTGGAAGATTTCACTGAGGAGCTGGACGATTTCGCGGAACTCGAAGACTTGTCATCGGTTTGCTTGCTGTCCGAGGACTTGCTGTCGGAGGACTTGCTATCCGAGGACTTGCTGTCCGATGACTTGCTGTCCGAAGACTTGCTATCGGAGGACTTGCTGTCGGAAGACATGCTATCCGAGGACTTGCTATCAGAGGACTTGCTATCGGATGATTTGCTATCCGAAGACTTGCTATCCGTGGACTTGCTGTCGGAAGATTCACTGTCGGAAGACTTTACTTCAGGATCGAACTTGTCCGAGGAACTCGACTCCGTTGCAGAGGAACTCATCGACCGGGCTTCCGGCGTTCTGTCGGGTACATCGGGCAAATCAGGATCCTCAACCGGCGGCTTCTCGTCTATATCGGAGCTGTCGTTAGGATTAGCCGCAAAAGTGAGGTTCTTGACGGATTCCATCAGGAACTCCTCCGTCGAGCCATCCTTCATGGTGACGCGCATAAGCCTGGAATAGGAGCCGTGCTTGTCGCGCGACAGCTTTTTCGCATCGTTAGTTTGAACAGCCGCCATGACCGAGCATACACAGGCGAAAGCGACCATTGTCGATATTTTTGTCAGCATTTTCATTTTGAATAGCCTCTTAATTAGGGGATAGCACATGCTACCTGATTCGAAGCAAAATATATTTATGCCAATTCATAAATTCAAATACATAATTTCTTAGATTTCAATCAATATTTTTTATTATTCGCAAAACGACAAAAAAAAAGGCGTGTTTCCACGCCCATATCGCATTCTCGTCTAAATCAGTCCTTTAGACAACGAACGGACGCGCCGCTATTCATTTCGACAGACGTCAAGCGTGCGTCATCGGTGTTGGAATATAAAACCATGCAGAAAGCCCACATGTCACCTTGTGTTCCAGAACTCCAAAAATGAGTTTCTTTACCCTCGAAATTGAAATACCCATCGTAAGACAAGTATCCGCTAGGAAGTGCCGAGAAAGAATAGGAGTCATCGCCATTACCGCCATCAGCCCAACCGCTGGCAGACTTGAGCTTGGTCGCCGCCGCATTCTCGTCATCATATTCCGTAATGGAGTCGTCTACGGTAACAATCAGTCTCTTCCACTCAAAATAGCTGGGAAGATGCCAGCCCTCAGGGCACACTCCGCGCACCGATTTTTTCGGCGAACATGGTTTGTCATAGCCACAACCTTTGCCATTTGTACCCCATGTCCCCGCACTATCCATGGCGGGGCCCCACATGTAAAAACGACCGTACTTGGTGCAGTTTGTATCACGATTATTGAGACAGTAAGTGTTTTCAGCTTTGTAGTTCAGGTTCTCCGCCATCCATACCTGGTCACCGATCTGGACGGTCTTGTAGGTTTGGCCATCGCGAAGGTCTTTCAAAGTGTTATTTACCGGATCAAATTCGCTGCCATCCTGTTGATTCCCCGAAGACAAGGGTTCACTACTGGATGACGAAGATTTGGCACTACAGCTAGACTGCTGCGGGGCGCTCGAAGACGAGACCTCGCTGCTAGATGACTTGGCCGAGCTACTGCTTGACTCGACTACACTGGACTTGCCTCCGTTCTCGCTGCTAGACGACGAGGATTTGGCGCTACTGCTTGACTGCTGCGCACTCGATGACGAAGGTTCGCTGCCGGATGACTTGGCAGAACTGCTACTTGACTCGGCTTCACTGGACTTGTCGCCCGCCGGAATCCAAGCCCCGTCTTCGCAAACATACAGGGATTTTAAATGTGGTGAAAAGGCATACAAGCCCTCTTTCACGTCGCTACAAACCTTGAAATCCTCGGGATTGTCCTCGACTCCGGAAACTTCAACCCACTTGTTCTTACCGTCAATTCCCGCACACACATAGGCGACGGTATCCACGTATTCTACGGCTCCCGCCTTTGAGGCAACGCAATTACTCAAGTCTTCGTACGAAGAGACCTCATGTCGCCCACTCGCATACACGAAACTTTCGCTGTCGTCGTCACCACAGGCCACAAGGGATGCCGCAAAGGCAAAAGAAAGTCCAAATTGAAGATACCGCATATCCGTTCCCCTTCTACAAAAGTCCTTAGAGCTTAATCTATATAAATCTTTCGAAAAAGCAACTAAAGGACTTGTACAAGGCGGGGATTGGATTACTTATTCACTTGCTTAGCGAAGCTATCCTTCAGATCCACGGTGCGGTTGAACACCAGGTGGCCCGGCTTGGAATCTTCGCTGTCCAAGCAGAAGTAACCCTGGCGCATGAACTGGAAGCGGTCTTCGAGCTTGGCGTCGGCGAGGCTCGGTTCCACCTTGGCCTGCTTGATGACCATGGAATCCGGGTTCAGGTAATCGTGCCAGTCTTCGCCCTCGGGAACCGCAGCCGGATCTTCGAGCGTAAACAGGTTATTGATGAGGCGCACTTCGGCATCGACGGCGTGAGCGGCAGAAACCCAGTGGATGGTGCCCTTGACCTTGCGGCCGTCGGGAGTCTCGCCACCCTTGCTCTGCGGGTCGTATTCGCAGTGAATCACCGTCACCTTGCCGTTTTCGTCCTTTTCGACGCTCTTGCAGGTCACGAAGTAGGCGCCCTTCAGGCGGACTTCTCCATCCGGCTTAAGGCGGAAGTACTTCTTCGGCGGTTCTTCCATGAAGTCATCAGCCTCGATGTAGAGTTCCTTGCCGAACGGAACCTGGCGTTTGCCGGCGGTTTCGTCGTTCGGGTTGTTCTCGACTTCGATCATTTCGACCTTGCCATCTTCCCAGTTGTCAATCACGAGCTTCACCGGGTCAATCACCGCCATCACGCGGTTCGCCGTCTTGTTCAGTTCTTCACGGATGCAGAAGTACAGGAGGTTCACGTCGACCATGGAATCGGCCTTCGAAACGCCGATGCGGTCGCAGAACTCGCGGATGGAACTCGGCGTGAAGCCACGGCGGCGGTAGCCGCAGACCGTCGGCATACGCGGGTCATTCCAGCCCATCACGGCCTTCGTCTCCACCAGTTCGAGGAGCTTGCGCTTGCTCATCATGGTGTAGGTCAGGTTCAGGCGGGCAAATTCAATCTGCTGCGGGCGGTTGTCCAGGCCGAGCTCGATCAGGAACCAGTCGTACAGCGGACGGTGCGCCTCGAATTCGAGCGTACAGATGGAGTGCGTAATGCCCTCGATCCAGTCGCTGAGCGGGTGCGCAAAGTCATACATCGGGTAGATGCACCACTTGTCGCCGGTGCGGTGGTGCGTGCAATGCTTGATGCGGTAGATGACCGGGTCACGCATGTTCATGTTCGGGCTCGCGAGGTCGACCTTGGCGCGGAGGCACTTCTCGCCGTCGGCATACTTGCCGTCGCGCATCTCGCGGAAGAGCTTCATGTTCTCTTCGACGCTGCGGTCGCGGTAGGGGCTCGGACGGCTCGGCTTGCCGGCGTCGTTGCCGCGGTATTCCTGCATCTCGTCGCGGGTCAGGTCTTCCACGTAAGCCTTGCCCATTTCAATCAGCTTTTCGGCAAAGGCGTAAATCTGGTCGTAGTAGTCGCTCGCGAAGTATTCGCCGCCCTTCCATTCAAAACCGAGCCACTTCACGTCTTCGCGGATGGAGTCGACGTATTCCACGTCTTCCTTGGTGGGGTTCGTGTCATCGAAACGCAGGTTCGTGATGCCGCCGAAATCCTTGTACTTGTTTGCCGTACCGAAATTCAAGCAGATGGACTTCGCGTGGCCGATGTGGATGTAGCCGTTCGGCTCCGGCGGGAAACGGGTATGCACCTTGGTGCGCTTGCCCGTCTTGAGGTCATTGACGATGATGTCCTGCACAAAATTCGAAGATTCGGGGATTTCCATTGTGGTATCCTTTGAAAATTTTTACGGGCAAAATTTAGCAACTTTTGCGTAAGGCGAGTGCGCTTATAAGCCCCGGCTATCACTGTCCGCGCTGTTCCTTGCGTATTTCTTCCATGCGCTCCACAAAACGGGCGTTTACCGCCTTGAGCGTATCGTCCGAAACGGACCTCTTGAAGGACGAGTCCATCGCTGCCAGAACCGACTCACGCAACCCCATAATGAAATAGCGTTCATCGAACTTCTGGCCGAAGGTGCGCGACATTCCGGCAAAAAAGCCGTCTATCACCACCCCCCGCGTGTAAGAATACTTGATAATCGGAGCGGTCGTATCGGCAATGACGACCTTCCCGCCCGTAATCGGGCCCGCGAGCACAACCGGCTTTGCGTTATCTCCCAGCGCTTCGCGCTCTTTCGTCACCTGCTCATAACGGGCTTCAAGCGCCCTCTGCTCTTCGGGCAAGACCTGGAGCACAAAACCCGTATCCTTCTGCACCTGTTCGTTGTCGACAATCCCCTGCACCATGGCGTCGAGGTCGAGCATCTCGCCGATACGCGGAGGCTGGTTCAGGTAGAGCGGTAACCCGTATTCCTGGCCCAGGATGTAGGCGAACACCTGATCATCCGTCATCGAGGCCTTTGCCGGGGCCGCCTTCAGGGATTCATTCAATGCAGGCTCCCGCGTATTCTTCGGCTGTTCTTCTGTTCCGCAGGCAACCAGCGTAAACACACACATACATATAGCAACAAAATTTTTCATTTCTTTTATCCTCTTGTCATTACAATATTATATATCTTTGTCTATGAAGATTTAGAGTTCAGCCCCAGGTGGGCGGACAAAAGAGGAAAAATTGAACCGTATAGACGGAAAAACAGAGACGCTCTGTATCTTTGGGCACCCCGTGGCGCACAGCAAATCGCCCGCCATGCACAACGCCCTCTTTGATCATCTCCAGATCAACGCTCGCTACCTACCCTACGCTCCGGAACCGGAAAGCTTCGCTGAAGCGATACAAGGTTTCAAGGCCATGGGGCTACGCGGTGCGAATGTAACTATCCCCTTCAAGACGGAATTCATCCATAAGGACGGTTCGCCACGCCTGGTCGACGAACTTAGCGAAATCAGCAAGTTCACCGGCAGCGTGAATACGCTCTACTGGAAAGGCGGTATCGTCGGCGGCACGCTCTGCGGCACGACAACCGACCCCTACGGATGCATCCGCAACCTCGAGGAGAACGGCGTCCGCACAAGCGACCGGAAAGTTGCACTTCTCGGGAACGGCGGAGCGGCAAAGGCCATCGCCTTCACGCTCGTGGAACAGGGGAACAAGCTCACCATCGTGTGCAGGAGCAAGGAGAAAGGTCTGGCGCTCGCCGATAGCCTGAACGCCGTCTTTAAGGATGCGGGCGTATCCGTCTCGACATTCACGGACTTCGCAGGGATTTCCGCGAATTTCGACATCATCATCAACGCAACATCCGTGGGCATGACGCCCAACGATGGCGAAAGCCCGCTGACAGAGGATTGCTTGCACACCGGACAAACCGTATGTGACATCGTGTACGCACCGCCCGTAACAAAGCTACTGCAGATGGCAAAGCAGAAAGGCTGCACCGTCGTCACCGGCGAAGGCATGCTCGTACACCAGGGCCTCGAGAGTTTCAAGAAATGGTTCCCGGCAGAAGTCGCCGGGCACACGAACGAAGAATTGACTGCGGTTATGCGCAAAGGGATGCAGGGTTAGTATGAGGAGACATATTTTTTTCACTGGTTTCATGGCTAGCGGCAAGAGTCGCACCGGAAGGGCCCTGGCAGAACGCCTCGGCAGGTCGTACATCGACACCGATGCCGTGATTGTCGAACGCGCAGGCAAGAGCATCTCGGACATTTTCGCCCAGGACGGCGAGGCCGCTTTCCGCCAGATGGAACGCGACGTGATCTCCGAAATCGCAGGCAACGAAACCCCGCAAATCGTCTCGCTTGGCGGCGGTGCGCTGAACCAGCCCGAGAACCTCAAGGTCATCCGCGAAACCGGAACCATCATCCGCTTGTGGGCAAGTCCCGAAATCCTTTCCGAGCGCATCGGGCGCAAGAACACGCGTCCGCTGCTCGCGAACCTGAGTGACGAGGAACGCCTCGCCAAGATCAAGGTCATGCTCAAGGAACGCGAACCCATTTACGCGCAGGCAGACTTCAGCGTCGAAAGCACGAACGACGCAAACGAAGCGCACGTCATCGAGAGAATCATTCACATGCTGCAGTTCTGGAATAGCCACGCCCTGGACGTTTGTCCTAGCAGCGGCGGGCGCTATCCGATCTTTATCGGGAGGAACATCACGCCCGAGACAGCATGCCTGCTGGAAGGGCTCCGCCTTTCCCCGAACCACGAGTTCCTCGTCTGCACCGACACGACGATTGCGAAGGCGCAGAGCGAGATGCTCCACGAGTTGCGCGGGCAGGCGGGCCGTTGTCCGATATTCAAGTTCCAGGCCGGCGAGCGCAACAAGACGCTCCACAACCTGAACCAGCTTTTCAGTTTCATGCTGCACCGCGGTTACACCCGCAAGAGCTGTCTGCTGCAGTTCAGCGGTGGCGTCGTGGGCGACATGGCGGGCTTCGGGGCCGCCACCTACCAGCGCGGCATCCCGTTCATCCAGTTCCCGACAACGCTCCTTTCCATGGTGGACAGTTCCGTGGGAGGCAAGGTCGCGGTGAACCATCCCGAAGGCAAGAACATGATCGGCGCCTTCTACCAGCCGAAGGCCGTCGTCTGCGACTTGGCCGTGCTCCGCACGCTCCCCGAGAACGAATACCTCGCGGGCCTTGCCGAAATCGTGAAGTACGGCGTCATCTATGACGAAGAATTCTTCAGCTACCTGGAACAGCATATCGACGGCATCAAGCGCCACGACGACGAAACGTTGCGTCACATGATTTTCCGCAGTTGCCAGATAAAGGCCGAAGTCGTCGGCATCGACGAGAAGGAATCGGGGCTCCGCGCCATCCTGAATTACGGCCATACCTTCGGGCATGCCATCGAAAAGCTTACGAACTACGACATGTTCAGCCACGGTATCGCCGTATCGCTCGGCATGCGCGTCGCCGCAAGGGCCGCCGTCATGCTCGGCATGATTGACGAGGCCGCAGAGAAACGACAGAACGCACTGCTCGATGCGCTCGGATTCCCAAAGACATTCAACGTGGATGCAGAAAAGGCATGGGAAGCCATGGCGGTCGACAAGAAGGCGGAGAAGGGCGCCCGCGTCTACATTCTGCCCACAAGAATCGGCGAGGTGAAGAAAGTCGTGAATGTCGACAAGGAAATTATTGCAAAAGCATGGGATGCGATAAGGTAAGGAATAGCTTATGAGCATATTAGTTACAGGCGGTACAGGCGCACTCGGGTTCCATCTCCTCTCGACCCTCAGGGGAACGAATCACGAGCTGTTCAGCTTTAGCGACGAACAGCCGCAACCATGGCAAAAAAGCGAAGGCGTCGAATATCTCAACGGAGACCTGCTCAACTTCAAGGACGTGTACGAAGTGCTGCAGAAGGTGCAGCCGACGCATATTTACCATCTGGCAAGCCAGTCCTCCGTCGGTCTCAGCTACAAGAAGCCCTATGAGACCCTGAGCATCAACCTGCTCGGCACGCAGACCTTCCTCGAAGCGGCCAGGCAGGTTTGCCCGAAAGCCAAGATCCTCCTCTTGAGCAGTAGCGAAATCTACGGGCGCACCGACCAACTGTTAACTTGTCTGCACAAGGAATCCGACCTGCCGAACCCGCTCACTCCTTATGCAACCTCCAAGGCCTGCATGGAGCTGCTCGGCAACCAATTCCGCAATGCGCACGGGCTCCACATCGTATTCGCCCGTCCGTTCCATTTTACCGGTCCGCATCATAGCCGCAGGTTCGTACTTCCTTCCATCGCGCACCAGCTCGTGAAAATCAAGCATTACGGGGCCGAGCCGGTCGTCTATTCCGGAAGCCTCGACGTGAGCCGCGATGTCGTGGACGTCCGCGATGTGGCCCGCGGAATGATCCAGATCCTGAACACCGCCGAATCCGGCGAAGTATTCAACATCTGCTGCGGAAAGTCGTACACTTTCCGCGAGCTCGTGGAAATGCTCGTGGACATCGCGGGCGTAAGCGTCGATTTCCGCGTCGATCCCACATACGAACGAAGCAACGACATCCCGCTGCTGATTGGCGATCCGGCCAAGATTACCGCGCTCGGATGGAAACCCATGATTACCATCGAGGACTGCCTTACCGACCTGTTCAACGAAATGGTCGTGCGGCGCCGAACCGAGCTGATGAACGGCATGGGCAAAGATTTGAGACTATAGGTCATTTTCAGCGATAAAAAGCAATCCCGCAAGGGATTGTTTTTTTATCTTTGTATTATGATGTTTAGGAAACGGATGTTTGCCACGATTGTCGTTTTGGCCGGGCTCCTCGCGAGTTCCGCATTCGCTGTCGATGTCGTTCCCCCGAAAGGTGCCGAAAGGGCCCTTACCGTAAGCGATTTCATGCCTCACGCGAATACCACCAAAGAATTCAACGAAACCTGGAGCTACCAGTTCGTATTCGACAACGGTACCCGCGCCTTCATCAATTTCTCGACGCTCTACATTCCCGGTTCCGGCAAAAAGCTCGGCTGCGATCTCGGATTCTGGAATTTCAAGGGAAAAACGCATACCGTAGGCCGCCAGTACCCGCCCGAACGCATGGAAACGGACAAGGCAAAGTCGACGATTATCATCAAGAGCGGCGAATACATATTGGGCAACAAGCCGGGCAAGGGCCACCGCGTGCTGTTCAGTACCGAGAAAGACGGCAAGTTCTTCCTGGACATCACCTTCGAGAGCGCCGTGCAAGGCAAGGTCCCGGGCGACGGCGTCTGGGCTATTGGCAAGCAGAAATTCGGACAGTACATCCACATCCCCTACGGGCGCGTTTCGGGCCGCATTGGCTTCAACGAGGACACCATCGCGGTGAAGGGCTACGCCTACATGGACCAGACCTGGCAAACGGCGCAGGCGACCGAAATGGCGAGCCGTTCCATCAATTTTAGCACGAACGCCAGGGAACCCCTCCACGCAGGGCGCGTCTCGCTCACCGAAGACGGCAAAATCTTCGGCTACGCCATCTACAACAACGCCGGAGCTACCAAGGTCGCCATGCCCACGCAAGTCAAGGATGGCGATTCCGGCTACAGCGGCAAGAAGTTCCCCAAGGGTTCGCTCGGTTTTGAATTCAACAACGGCATTCCCGCCCTGAGTTTCGCGGCGAACAAGCCCCTGCAAAAGGCTTCGCTCCTCGACAAGGTGGACGGATGGTTCGCAAAGAAGGCCATGAAGATCGCCGCCGGCGGCGAGGTGCTGTTCTACCGTGGACGCAGCGACGGAAGCAACGGCAAGAAGATTGACTGGGCCATCACAGGAGTCAAGGACTGATGACCAAATTCCGCCCCTGCATAGACCTGCACGACGGCCGCGTAAAGCAGATTGTCGGGAGTTCGCTCTCCGATAGCGGTGCAGGCCTCAAGACGAATTTCGAGACGGACCGCTCCCCCGCCTGGTTCGCGGAGCTCTACAAGAAGGACGGCATCTGCGGCGGACACGTGATCATGCTCGGCAAGGGTAACGTCGACGCGGCCAAGGCCGCCCTCGCAGCCTACCCTGGCGGGCTTCAAGTAGGCGGCGGCATCACCGCGGACAACGCCCTCGAATACCTGAATGCGGGCGCAAGCCACGTGATTGTCACGAGCTGGATTTTCCCGGAAGGCAAGCTCGACCGCGTGCGCCTGGAACGCCTATCGCAAACGGTGGGCAAAGAAAGGCTGGTGCTCGACCTCAGCTGCAAACGCGTAAGCGATCCCGAAGACGTGAATCCTCGCTGGAAAATCGCCATCAACCGCTGGCAAACCCTCATCGACATCGAGATTACCGCCGAAACGCTCGAGGACCTCTCGCGATACTGCGACGAGTTCCTGATTCACGCCGCCGACGTGGAAGGCAAGCAGCAGGGCATGGACGACGAGCTCATCATGTTCCTCGCTGAGTACAGCCCCATCCCCTGCACTTACGCTGGCGGCGCCAAGTCGCTCAAGGACCTCGAGCACTGCAAGAAAATTTCTAACGGAAAGATAGACCTCACCATCGGATCGGCCCTAGACCTGTTCGGTGGCAAAGGAGTGAAGTATGAAGACTGCGTCAGGTTCAACAAAGCTTAAGGCTACCGACGCACTGGACACGCGCCCTGCCATATTCGGGCGCAAGGTCACGAGTACCTTCCGCAAAATGTCCAGTTTCAAGCACCAGCCCCCGGGAAACTTGCGCACGGGCATGATTCCGCCGATCGTTTTCGGTTCGCTGATCGTGAACCTGCCCAAACTCCTGAAGCTCCGCAGCTACCTGAAGAAGGAACGCCGCAAGCGCCCCGCCGACGACGTGCGCATCCTCTTCTACTCCGACAACCTGGACGAGACTAACGGCATCGCGAACAACCTGAGAAACGTGATCCCGTACATGCGCGCCCACGGCATGAAGGCATTCCTCGCCGGCAACGCGTTCAATACACGCCCCTGCGGCGTCGTGGAGAACAGCTACTGCATCCTGCTTCCACGGCTATTCAGCATGGAACAGCTCGGATACGCGAACAGCGAACTGGCCATTCCGCGCGTGGGCCCGGTCCTCAGGCTCCTCAAGCGCTACCCCGTCGACCTCATCGAATTCGAAACGCCGAGTCCCGGCGCCTGGCTCGTATGCTTCTGCGCGAAAGTCGCGGGCATCAAGGTCTTTAGCCATTACCGCACCGACGTGCCCACCTACACGCGCACGCTCGTGAAGGCCAAATGGATGTACCACTTTGTGCTCTGGCTCATGAAAATTTTCTACGGCATGACAAAACCCGTGGTGAGCCCCTGCAAGGATTACGCGGACATCCTCACCTCGCAACTGAAGATTCCCGAAAACAAAGTGAAGATTTTGCCCCGCGGACTCCCGCTCGAAAAGTTCTCGCCCGACCTGCGCGGCAAGGGCGTATGGGAAAAGTACAACGGCGCCGAAGCTACACAGACTGGAGCTTCGCGCAAGGTGCGTTTCTCGTTCATCGGCCGCATTTCCAAGGAAAAGAACCTGGAATTCCTGAACAGCGTCTGGAAAAAGTTCGCCGCCAAGCACGACGACGTGGAACTCATGTACGTGGGTTATGGCTGGTACCTCGAAGAGATCAAGAAATTCTACGAGGGCGACAACAGTGTCCATTTTGCAGGCGAACAGGGCGGCGAAACCCTCGCGAGCCTCTATGCCGATTCCGACTTCTTCCTGTTCCCGAGCGTCACGGACACCTTCGGGAACGTGGTCGTAGAAGCCATGTCCACCGGCACGCCCGCGCTCGTGAGCGACTACGGCGGCCCGCACGATATCGTGATGGACGACGCTGCAGGACGCATCCTCCCCATCGACGAAAGCGCATGGCTCAATGCGATGGAAGAATGCCGCAAGCTCTTCCTCGAAGAACCCGAAACCTACGCGAAAATGCGCGAGACTGCACACCAGCGTACCCAAAAGTACACCATGCAGAACTCCACCAAGGCGCAGTTCGAGTACTTCCGGGAACTCAAGCGCGAAGCTTACGGGCTGTAAAAGAGACTTTTTCCCTCTTTTTTCACCAAAATAAACGTTTTTAACTTGGAATAGACGCAACTGCGTTTTTTTGGCTTATTCCGAGCAATTTGCTTATATTAGTCTTTATGAAGACGAGAAAATTTCCTTTTTACGTGTCCGTAGCCTTCCTTGCGCTAACGGGCGTTTTCGCGTTTGGGCAGGAAGTTCCTCCCGCCCAGGCTCCCGCGCAACCCGTACAGGCAGCACAAGCCGTTGAGCAACCCGCTCCTGCGACCGCCCCGGCACCTGCGTCAACTCCAGCACCGGCACCAGCTCCGCAAGCCGCACAGCCCGCAGCGGTACCCGAGCAGCCCGCACCACAAGCGGCACAGCCCACACAAGCTATTGAGCAACCTGCTCCCGCAGCCGCCCCGGCCACCGAGCCTGCAGCACCCGCTCCTGCCCCCGTGCAACCTGCCGCGGCACCCGTACAACCTGCAGCAATTCCCGCACAGCCCGCACAACCGGTTCAGGCGTCCGCACCAAGCTACGAAGCTCCCCGCGAAGCGTACATCCAGGGATACGGCCAGCCGCCTCAAGGATTCTTCGGGTATTACGGCTACGCTCCTTGCGAGAAAAAGGAATGCGTCTGCGACAATACCGAGCCCACGGTGAAGAAAAAGAAAAAAAGAGCCCAGGAGCCTGAAGAAGCGGAGGATGAACCGGAAAAAGAAAAGAAGTCCAAAATCCTGCACAGTCTCCATGTTTCCATCCCCATTGAATCCGAAACCTACGACTTCAAGAAAGACCACTTCAAGGTCGACGCGAGCCATTTCGGCGTTGGCGGAAACTGGAACCGCATCCGCATCGATGACGGCCTATATTCCTCTGTCGTGGGAATCGGTTTTAATTACATCATGTCCGAATGGGATGGCGGCGGAAGCAAGAACCTCGATTACAACGGCCTGGACGTCAACCTAAAATTCGGTTTTGGCGCAGCGCCCGTTAGAGAGAGATTCATGCTGGCCATCCACGTATTCTTCGGTTTCGACTACAAGATGCTGCAAGCAGAATTCAAGGAAGATATGAGTAAGATGTTCGACGACATGGACGGCATCGACATGGATTTCAGCATGGACTTCGACGACTTAGGATTGGACTATACGATAACGCACACCATGCATTCTCTCGACTTCATCCTCGGCGGCGACTTGATTATGGCTTACCAAGTCTCTGACCACTTCGGATTTATGGCCGGCGTCGACATTTCCTCCAACATGATCGGCGGAGGCGTTTTGCTGGCAAAAAGAGAAATGTCCCAAGGACTCTCCGCCCTCGCCAGCATGGGCGGCAACGACGACTATGACGACGGTGGCGATGACGAGGTCAGTCCCATCCTGTATTTTGTATCGGGCATAAACATTGTACCGCGCATAGGCATATTCTTCACATTCTAAAAGAAGGAAAGAGGGGCAACTATGAATTTCAAAAAAATGAATTCCTTCTTGATTGGACATGGCGCGTGCCTGGCGCTCCTGTCTTCCACGATGTTCTTCGGCTGCGTTGCTGAAAACGACATGTCCGCATTATCATGCTTTACGGTCGATTGCGACGCGATGGGAGAAAACGACGAGGATTCAGGCCATAACGACCGGAACAAAAGCGGAAGCGACGGCCCGGACGATTGCGATTTCTACGAAAGCTATCCGTATTTATCCTGTGACAGAGACAACGAAGGAAAAACCTTGTTCAGCAGGATGGACAGGACCATCTATGTTTGTGAAATGGACGCTTTCAGTGGCAATGGCAACTGGAATCCGTACTACAACATGAGCAAGTGCAACGATTACAAAAAAATCGCCCGAAGCTCTTCCTCGCACTCCGAAAAAAGCAGTTCCAGCAGCAAGGAAAAGGACATCCCCAACGATTGCGAAACGCTCCATTCTGATTTGAAGAATCTTGAATGCAACTCAAGTCGGTACGGAACCGTACTCTACGTCGTTTCCGAAGAATCCATTTATGCTTGCGAATTTACGGCGTTCCTAATGGATTACACATGGGTCAATCACTCGGAGCTCAAGAGTTGCAAGGAATACACCCCACAGGGACTTTCTTCTAGCAGCACGCCCAAATCCAGTTCGTCCAGCAAGCAACTTTCCAGTTCATCTATCACGAAGACATCAAGCTCTTCTGCCAAGCAACCGTCCAGTTCATCAAGCAACTTTTTCACGCTTATCTCGTCTAGCAGCAGTCCCCAGCGGTGCGGAGACTTCTGGTGCGGTCCCGAGCATAACTACATCGTCAGCTTCCCTCTTTATGACGGTAATACAAATACCACAGAATGGGATTCTTATACCGACAACGTTGATGGAGGAATATCCGAGTTCTCCTTCCCCGTTGAAAGAGGAAACGTATATAGCGATAAAGCATTCGATCCGATCTTCGAATACTGCGACGGAATCTGCGGCGCCGTGACGCTTGGCTCAGGAACCATGAGCGGTCCCGGTTATGCAGGATTGTTCCTAGATGTGGCCAATGGAGATTCCTATGGCGCAAACGTGATCGACTGGGGAGGAATCTGCATCACCTACCAGGTTTCCGAAATCGCTCCGATTATAGAAATTGTTCCCGCAGACGAATCGTTAACCGGAGGCATCGACAACTATATCGTTCGCCTCGATGCATCAAAAACCGTAGCCGACATTTTCTGGGAAGATTTTAAACAGGAAATGGGAGGAAAGCATGCTTTTGTCGACCTTTACGACGTCCTCGCTCAATTGAAAATTATTAGAATTGCCTGGAGAGGAAAGGACCGTGAAAAAGCGGAGTTCAATATAACCTCCATCGGAAGGTACGGTTCCTGCAATTAAGCATGGACAAAGGCACATTAAAGTTACTACGCGATTGGTTCAAGAAGAACGCGGCAGCATTGCCGTGGCGGCCTATCGACCTGGACGCCCTGCGGGACCCGTACGCGGTTTGGATCAGCGAGACCATGCTGCAGCAGACGCAGGTTTCGACCGTGCGCGACTATTTCGTGAAATGGATGAAGCGCTTTCCCGACATAGCCACGCTCGCCAAGGCAAGTGAAGAGGAAGTCTTCAAGTACTGGCAGGGACTCGGCTACTACAGCCGCGCAAGGAACATCCTCAAGACAGCGAAGATTATTGTTAAGGGGGTGGGAATGCCCCGCACCCGCAAGGAACTGGAAGCTTTGCCCGGCATCGGGGCCTATACCGCAGGCGCCATCTTGAGCCTCGCCTACCATGAACGCGAAGCGATTCTCGATGGGAACCTGGTGCGGATATTCTCGCGCCTTTATGCGCTCGACTTCTTGCCGACCGACAAGAGCACCGCAGGCAAGAACCCTTCCGAAATCTACTGGGGCTACGCCCGCGAAATGGCGGACTCGCCCAAGGCCTACATGCACAACGAAGCCCTGATGGAACTGGGCCGCACCGTATGCAAGGTCAAAAATCCCGAATGCAGTGCCTGTCCACTCCGTAACGCATGCCGCGCCGCACGGGAAAACCGCACCGCAGAATTCCCGCCCGCCAAGAAGCACGTGCAAAAGGACTGGCACGGCACCGTTCTCGTCATCGAAAGCGCAGACCACAGGATTCTCGCGGTCCACGGCGGGCAGAAATTCTTCAAGAACCAGTTCACGCTCCCGCATTTCGAATCTCCGCGGAGCGCGACGGCGGGCCTACCCGCACAGGCCGAGAAATACGTCGACGCCGACGCGGTGCAATCCGTCAAAAGTGCAGGCAAGTTCAGGCACGGTATCACCGTGCACAAGATGGAATGCGACGTGCTTTACGTGAAGCTCCGCACAAAGGCCCCGAAACGCGAACAGACCTATTCCCGCTGGGTCGAGCGCAGCCGCGCCACGGATTTCTTCGCGAGCAGTTTCTGCCTGAAAGCACTGGAGCAGGCGCTTTCCTAGAACGTCTTCTTTACGCTGCAGATGAAGCGCAGGCGATTTTCCGCCGCGTTCGGAGTCTCGATTACCTCTGAACCGATAATATGCAGCAGCGTACCCGTCAGGTAGAGCCCGTGCCTCGGGAACTGCTGTTCAAACGTCGCGTCCCAATACCAGTCGCCCTTGACCACGAGCGGGTCGGCGCTACGCAGGTTCCACTGGGCATCGCTCCTGTAACGCAGCGACTGCGAAATGCGGAAACTCTTGCGCAACAACCAGTCCGCAGAGAACGACACGAAAAACTCGGCAGGAGTCACTTCGAAGCGGCTGCTGTTGCCGTCGATGCGTTCAAACCCGCCCAAGGCCTTGAACGAGAACATCTCGCGGTACCAGGCGCCTATCCAGAGTTCGCCCGTCACGCCACGGATCCACGAGTTGATGCGTTCGACATCGCCGTGGCGGTATACCATCTGGTCATCTTCCACGTAGCCATCCACGTCGAATGTCTCCGCACCGTGTTCCGCCCAAAAACTCGCCTTGCCGCCCATACCTACGTTGCCCATGGTATCCGAGAATGCGGCATATCCCTGCACCAGATTCATCTGGCCGTCGGCCTTGAGCGAAATGGTATCGCCGTCAAAGTATTCCTCGCCGTCGGCCAGCGGGTTCAGGCGCGTACCCGAAATGTTCTTGACACCGACGACAACCCCCGTGTACTTGGGCACGGGAGGCCTGAATTCCAGGCTGTCCTGAACGAGCCAGTCGCGTTCGTTGACCGCAAACATTGCTTCCATCGCAAGATTTTTCACAGGCTCAAAGCGTAAGTTCACGAAAGGCAGGAACGCGCGATCTTCTTCGAGATGCGTGTAGACCATCCCGGAATCGTCCACCGCCCTGAAGGCAAGGCCCGCAGACAGCTGGAGCATCCCCCTGCGGCAAGCTTCGCCACAGCGGTAATACACCGAGCCGTTCAGTTCCTTCCTCGCACCGCGTTCCTTCTTTCTCAAATCCTGATATTCGGCATCCTCGTAAGCGACAGTCGCCTCGACATTACCCGCGTCGATGCGCGCTTCCAGTCTCGGATTGTAATGGACGGGAATCCAGCGCGAGCTCTCCGAGAATATCCAGATGTACTCCTCACCCGCGAGGAACGATGCGTTGAACAGACTTCCGTCGTAACCGAATCCCGCATACATCGAACTGAACATAGGAAAGTTTTCGCCAAAGAGCGCAAAATCGTCTTCCACGATTTTTTTGCGGTATGAAAAATTCGCGGTCGTGAAATGGTCATCCTGGAATCCACGGCCCGTTACCCAGAAGCCCTTGAACGAAGGCGTACGGAAGCCGCCTTCCAGAATGGGAGTCCTGTTCGTGGGGCGGTTCTCCGGCGTAATGAAATCCCGATAAATCATGTCACCGAGTTCATTTCCGGACTTTATCCATACGGAAGGCTCCATCGGGTCCCAGCTCGGCAATATGGACATCCTGTTGAGCAACATGCGCTGCCTCAGCTTTTCGGGGCTCCAGATTTCACTTTCGGAATGCAGTCCGCCCGCACCGAGGACGCGATCGTAGAAGAACGTCGGGCTACCCACCAAGAACGTACCGTCGTCGCGCTGGTCCACCTCCATGCCTTCCATCTCGGCATCGACCGCGGCAAAGGATGTCACGGCAGCGAACCCGCATACGGCAACGAATGCTTTCATACCCGCATAACAGTCAAAGAAGGACTTCATTACCATATCCTCCTTTCAACGTAGACGCCCACCGAGAGCATCTCCGAGCGCTTGGGCAAGGTCCAAAGTTCCTTCCACAGAGCGTTGAAGCCAACCTTGTACGTTTCCTTCCGGATCAGCGGCAGGTTCAAGCGCGCGAACCAACCAAATTCAGTCTCGTTGTCCGTCAAAGTCCCGCCTAAATCGTCGTGGAAACTGATTTCGTCAAGCCGGTCTTCATCGTAATCGCCACGCACCCAGTCGCACGCGAAGCCTACACCGATGGCGAGCGGCGCTATGGTTTTCCACTTGAGGTCGACACCGAGCTTGCCGCTGAACTGGTGCGCGCCGTAAATCTTGACACCCTGCGGAACGGGCTTGAAGTATGAATAGTCGAACAAGAGGAATCCGTCGATATTTTCCAGGTATGCATACCTGAGGCCGACACCGCCATAGAATGAATTCTCGACAGCGTCGATGAGATCGCCGAACGGATACTGTTCGCCTCCCTCGATGGAAACGTAAACGTGCGAGAACGCCAAATCGGCCGGATGTTGCGCAAATACCGGCGACAGGCAAAGGATTAATGCAAGCAATAACTTTTTCATTTCCTGTACTCCAGCGCCTGCGCAAAGAAACCATCGAACCGCGGGTCTTCCGCACCGGGCAAAACGGCATCGCCGCGCCTTTCGAATTCGGGATGTTCCTTCACGAAACGGTTGATGACTTGCGTCGTCTCGATCGGGTCGGGGCTACATGTGGCATAGACGACAATGCCGCCCGCAACAAGATGTTTCGAGGCGGATTCCAGCAACTTGTACTGCAGTTCCGAAAGTTCCTTGATGGATTCCGGAGTCAAGCGGTAGACCGATTCCGGACGCCTCGCGATGACGCCCATGTTGCTGCAAGGCACATCGAGCAAAATTCTGTCGAATGCAGCACCCCCGTTATCAGACGAGAGGGCGTCCAAGCATTCGAGGCGCACATTTGCAAGGCCGAGGCGGTCAACGACGTCTTGCATCTTCTGCACGCGGAATTCCGAGACATCGCTTGCAAGGATGTCGAGCGAAGGTTCCATCTCGGCCATCAGCGCGGACTTGCCGCCCGGCGCGGCACAGGCGTCCCACACCTTCAAGCCGGGCTTCAGCTCGAGCAGCTTGATAACCTCGTACGCCGAGGGATTCTGCAGGCTGAACTCGCCGTTCGTGAAAGAATCCGATTCCAAAATCGGCTTGAGTTTTGCATCGGCAGGAACCTGGATAAAGCGGTCATAGAGAATCGATGCTCCCGTAAGCCCAAGCTTTTGCGCAAGCACCGGCGCCGAAGTCTTCTGCAGATTCACGCGGAGCCATTCCACGGGGCGTTCGAGCGTCGCCTTCGCGAGCGCCTCGGCGCGGTCACCCCCATACACATCAAACCAGCGGCGCACCAGCCACTCGGGCACCGAATTTTCGATGGATACGCGACGCACGCGCTGTGGCGGGAGCACCGGCGGGCCGGACCTGCGCGCGGCATGCAGCACTGCGTTCACCAGCCGCGCGGAACCTTCGTGAAGGTTCGCCGCCTTCGCAAGTTCCACCGAGGTCGCGACGGCGGCATGGTCCGGCACCTCGGTAAAGAACATCTGGAAAATCCCGAGTTCGAGCACCGTGCAGACTTCCATCGAGGGCATCTTCTTCACGAGGCTCTTGACAAAGAACTGCAAATAGAGATGCCGGCGGCACACGCCGAGCGCAAGCTCCATCGCGAAAGGCGAAAGCCCGCTTTCCTTGATGAACGAACCGTCTTGTTGCCACAGCAGCAAAACGCGGTACGCATCCATGCGCTCTTTCAGGGAATCATCTAGCAAAAGCAAAGTCCTTCGCGCTTCTGGATTCCGCGCATAAAGTCGGCGACAGGCATCGGCTTCTTGCCTTCGGCCTGAATCTCGATAATTTCAAGCACGCCCTCGCCCGTCCCTACATAGAGGCGGTTGTCCTTGAAGTCCACCGCACCCGGAGCAAGCTTCGGGCCGTTCTCGGGCGTATCCGTCTTGCGCAGGTACACCATGCGGCCGCCAAGCTTTCCGTAACCGCCCGGCCACGGATTGAAGGCGCGGATGCGGTCGTGAATCACTTGCGCGGGCAAGTTAAAGTCAATCAGTCCTTCTTCCTTTTTCAGCTTCGGGGCACCGCTCGCCTGCGCATGGTCCTGCGTCAGATCCTTCTCACGGCCATCCATCAGCTGATGAATCGCGTCGTCAAGCGCCTCGCAACCGGGCGCCACCATCTTTTCCAAGAGCGAAGCCGTCGTATCCTGATGGTCGATCGCGACGACCTTCTGTGCCAAAATCGGGCCATGGTCCATCTTCTCGTCGAGGCGGAACACGGTCACGCCCGTTTCCTTGAGCCCGTCGGCAATCGCACGCTGCACGGGGGCGGCACCGCGGTACTTGGGCAAGAGGCTCCCGTGGACATTCACCGCGCCGAACTTCGCGACCGCGAGGATGTTCTTCGGCAAAATCGAGTAGGCAACGACGACGAAGAGGTCGGCATCGAAGGCGCGCAGGGCGCTCTCGAATTCGGGCGACTTCAAGTCGGTCGGCTGCAACACCGGGAGCCCGAATTCGAGCGCCAGTTGCTTGACTGGCGGGGGCGTGAGCACGCGCCCGCGCCCTGCGGGCCGGTCAGGCTGCGTCACTACGGCCACCACGTCCGCAAAATCAGATTCCTTGAGATGCTTCAAAAAACAAGCCGCGAATTCCGGCGTTCCCATAAATACAATCTTCATGGAATACAATATAGAATCAAGCGATAGGCTTCAGGAGCACGCACGAGCCGCACGTGGCTCCCGCGGCGTTCCTGTCACCGAAACGCCTCTCCGGATTCGGGCAGAATTCCTCCGTACCGTCGGGAAGAATCCAGATTTCGTCCTTGAAGAATTCACAGGCATGTCCCGCTTTCACACAGGAAGAACCAAAATCGCCATCGAAGAAGAGGCTCCCTTTGCACTGCCCACGCGGCGAAAGAAATTCACGCAGTTCCCGTACCGTCGCAGCGTCAACGTCGTAACGCGCGCGCAACGTCTGCCCGCCCGAAATAAACACCGGCAAGTTCCACTTGATGCGGGCGATTCCGATGGAGTCCGCCCAAGCCAATATCTCGGGGACCTTCGCGACAAGTTTCTTGTGTACGGTCACCTGGAGCGTCACGGAACCGCGACCAAATCCGGCAAGGCGACACACATTGTCGCGCCAGCGCTCAAAGGAAAATCCCGGCATCATCTCGTCGAAGGTCGCATCGTCAAAGGCCATGCAACTCACCTTGATGTCGCTGCAGGCATCGAGCAAGCGTTCCATCCCCGGTTCCGTCCCCCACTTACCAGGGAACGTCCCGTTTGTCGTCAAGTTCAGGGGCAACCGGCGCGAGCAGCAAAAATCAAGTAGCTCATCAAAATACGTATAAAGTAACGGCTCACCCATCGTACTCGGAATGACTTCGCGAAGCTTCTTCTGCGCAGGAATTTCAGCTCCCGCGAAACGTTCAATGGCCGCACGCGCCACTTCGATAGGCATCTCACCCATACCAAGCGTTCGGCCCCGCTGGTTCAAGAAACACAGCGGGCAACGCAGGTTGCACCGGTCCGGATTCGTGAGCAGCGTGAGGCGTTTCATTCCCCTAGGCCCGCGTCTCCCGCAAGTACTTGATGGCAGCAAGGCCCGCAATCGCGCCCTCGCCCACGGCAACCGCCACCTGCAGGGTCCCGCCCGTGCAGTCACCCGCGGCAAACAGTCCGGGCACGGTCGTCATGAATCCCTTGTCGAGAACCACATTCCCGCCATCGAAGGCGGCTCCGGCCTTGCGTGCAAGATCCATGGCACTAGCGCTACCAAGCGCGACAAAGAGTCCATCGAGCTTCACTTCCGCCTCATCCATGAACACCGCGCCGGTAAGCTGGCCTTCGCCAAGCAGGGCCTTGAGCGGGCGCTTATCAATCTTCACGTTCTCGGGGAACGCCGCCGTCGGCTCGGCTCCGTTCGTAAGGAGCGTTACGCTCCCCACCACGTTCACCAGTTCATTGCATTCGTGCAGAGCATATTCGCCGGAACCGAGCACCGCGACGTCCTTGCCGCGGTAAAAGAACGCATCGCAAATAGCGCAGTAGCTTACGCCATGGCCTTCCAGTTCGGCCATCCTCGGCAGCGGCTGCTTCTTGCGGGCAGAACCCGTTGCCATGATGCACGCACGGCCGCGGTACTCGCCCTTGAGTCCGGTCGCCACGAATTCCTTGCCGTCAAAGAACAGGTCGGTCACCTCGTCATCGACAATCTTTGCACCGAGCGCCTCGGCCTGACGCTTGCCGACCGCAAAAAGATCGGTACCGGACAGGGGCTTTTCCAGTCCGTAATAATTTTCTATCATGTGAGCCTTTTCAAGCGCTCCGGTATCCTTCCCGACCATCACGACGTCCAGTCCGCCACGCAGGGCGTACAGTGCTGCCGACACTCCGGCCGGTCCGTAACCGATAATAAGCATATCTGCCATAAAATCCTCCAACACAAAGATACGAAAAAATTTATTTTAAGAACAACATTCAAGGATTTTTAACATGCAGCGTCTTTCACCTCGTGATCTTTTTGTTGAAGTTGGCTACGGCCCCAATTTTGCGGACCAGCTCATCCAGAACGCTTTCAGCAAGCTATTCGAAGGTGACCCCATCGACGAAAGGATCTGTTTCGATGCCTCCGACGACATGAGCTACATCATCGACATCGGTCACGACGACATCCGTTCCGAGGGCATGAGCTACGGCATGTTCATCGCGGCCCTCACCGGCCACGACAAGCTGTTCCAGAAACTCTGGAACTTCGCAAAAAAATACCTGCGCAACAACAGCGGTCCCCACCAGGGATTCTTCTCCTGGCAAGTCTCCACCACCGACTTTTCCATGATGGACCCGGGCGCCGCCCCCGACGGCGAAGAATACATTGCGGCAGCCCTCCTCATCGCCGCAAAGAAATTCAACCGTGACGATTACAAGCAGGAAGCCATCGAGCTCATCAACTGCATGATGGACAAGCCCGTCAACGAGCTGGTAGGCCCGATGATCGACCACGAGCGCATGCTCATCAAGTTCTCTCCCGTGCTCGGCAACGACTTTACCGACCCGAGCTACCACACGTTCGCGTTCTACCGCGCCTACGCCGAAGCCACCGGCGACAACCGCTGGCTGCAGGTCCTGGACCGGAGCCTCGAGTACATCCAGAAGGCGGCCCATCCCGAAACGGGCCTGTGCGGCGACTACTCCGAATACGACGGCACTCCGAAATCCATGCCCTGGTTCCCCGAAAGCAACTGCTTCAGCGGTGACGCATGGCGCGTGGCCTTGAACTTGAGTGTCGATTATTCGTTGTTCCGCGGGCATGAATGCGAAAAGGATATCTGCACGCGCCTGCTGCGCTTCTTCGAGAACCGCCGGCCCTATCTGGCAGACTATGCAACCGACGGCACGCCCTATCCGCATCAGGGCCGCAATGCCACGCCGGGCATCATCGCCATGAACGCGGCCGCCACGCAAGTGCTCGATCCGGGTGATCCGCTGATGGCTCCCTTCGTAAAAGACCTCGCGGCACTCTCCGTCCCGTACCGTTTCTGGCGTTACTACGACGGCATGCTCTACATCATCGGACTTCTCGCCACCGCCGGCAAAATCGAATTTTAAACAAGGTGCTTTTCACATATAACGGAGGGATATATGCATTGCAAACAAGCATACATTGGGTTGGCCGTAGCAGCAGCATTTGCGCTCACGGCCTGTGAAGATGTCCGTATCGAGAAATACCCGAACGGCAACACTCGTTTCGAGACGACCTACGTCAAAGACAAAAAGGAAGGCCTCGAAAAGGAATACTACCAAGACGGGACCCTCAAGCGCGAAACCACGTACAAGAACGACCGACGCGAAGGCCTGACCAAGGAGTACTACGAAGATGGCACCGCCCAGTCCGAAATTCCCTACGTGGACGGCTACATCGAAGGCCCGGTCGTGCGTTACCACAAGAACGGCAAGGTAGCCTCCAAGGCGAACTACAGTCAAAACAAGCAGGTTGAATTCGGCGAATACTTCGACGAGAACGGCGAACCGGCTACGAGCGGCAGCTACAAGGACCCGCGCGACGGCTATGCCTATGAATGGGTCCGCATCGGCACTCAGGTCTGGACTGCCGAGAACATCAACTTCGCGACTGCAGCGGGTTCGCTGTGCTACCAGTGCAACCATTGGGGCCGCCTGTACAATTTCGAGAACGCCCAGAAGGCTTGCCTCGACGGATTCCACATGCCGAGCAAGGCCGAATGGCAAACGCTCTTGGACTTCGCCGGCAAGGAACCGGGCATGAAGCTCAAGGCCGGTTACGGATGGGACCCCATCAAGGGCAAGGCCGAACGCGGCAACGGCAAGGATGAATTCGGCTTTGCAGCTAAGGCCGGCGGCGCACACTTCGCCAAGAGCGACGTGCCGCTCAAAGACCGCAAGCTCGAAGACGCCGGCCAGAAGGCCTACTTCTGGACAAGCGAAGGCGAAGTCCTCGTATTCGTCACCGACAAGAACACCGCCAAGTTCGAGAAGTTCAATCCCGAATTCGGCGCCAGCCTCCGCTGCCTGAAGGACTAATCTACAAGACTTTCAAATAGACGAAAATCGCCCCGGCCAAACCGGAGCGATTTTTTTCTAGAACAATGAGACAAGGGAGGGCTCCAAGCCCTCCCTAAGACCCTCCTGGCACTCGAAACAAGTTTCTTCGTGGGCACCTAGCGGTGCCGTTCTCGGTTACGTGGTATATTCTGCGTTGATCTTTACGTAGCCGTAGCTCAGGTCGCAGGTGAATGCGCTTGCGGAAGCCTGCCCGATGTTGAGCACGAGCGTTACTTTGTACTCACGCTGGCGAACAACGGCATGGAGTGCCGCCGTCTGGGCTTCGTCGAGCTGGATGGGGCGTCCGCCTTCCAAGACCTTCACGTCACCGAAGTAGAGGTCCGTGTGTTCGGCCACCATGTTGCAGCCGCTGGAACCAGCACTGCTGAGGATACGTCCCCAGTTCGGGTCTTCACCGAACATCGCGCACTTCGCAAGGTTGGACGTACCGATAAAGCGGGCCATGCGGAGCGCTTCCTCGTGGCTTTCGGCTTTCTCGATGCGCAGTTCGATAAGCTTGGTAGCACCTTCGCCATCACGCACGATGTCTTTCGCGAGGCTCTGCATCACGAGCATCAATGCGGCACGGAACTCGCCCTGTTCGGAGAGGCTCAGGTCTTCGTAACGAAGCCCGCTCATGCCGTTGGCCAGCAAGATGCAGGTGTCGTTCGTGCTGGTGTCGCCATCCACCGTAATCGCATTGAAGGAATCGGCGATGTCGGCACGGAATTCAGCGAAGAAGTCAATGGGGAGCGCGATGTCGGTCGTAATGAAGGCGAGCATCGTCGCCATGTTCGGGTGGATCATGCCGGAACCCTTGCAGGCACCACCAATCGTCACCACACCCTTCTCGGTCTGGATTTCAACGGCATGGCTCTTGAGGGCAAGGTCAGTCGTGAGGATGGCGCGGCCGAATTCCTCGGAAGCGTCGGCATGCAATTTCTCGACGAGTTTCGGGATTCCCGCTTCGATCTTGTCCATCGGCATCAGGTGGCCAATCACCCCCGTGCTGCAAACGAGCACGCTCTTCGGGGCAAGGCCCAGAGCCTCTTCGGTCATCACAGCCATGCGTTCGGCGTCCTTGTAGCCCTGTTCACCGGTACAGGCATTAGCGTTACCGCTGTTCACCACCACCGCCGTAGCGAAGTGGGCATGCTCAAGCGCCGCCTTGTCGTACAACACCGGGGCGGCCTTCACCTTGTTCGTGGTAAACACGGCGAAGCAACGTGCAGCCTTCTCGCTCTTGAGCAAGGCCATATCCGCATTGCCGCTAGCCTTGATGCCAGCGCAAATACCAGAAGCGGTGAACCCCTTGGGGGAACATACGCCGCCCTTATCCAGCAGATTGTACATACTATCTCCTAAAAAGATGTTCTTTCGCGATTTCGGGCCCGCGAAGCCCCGTTAAAATTTGTACTTTGTAGAGCATGGAAAAGATCAAGTTTACACAAGAAGCTTACGACAAGCTCGTCAAAGACCTTGAAAATTTAAAAAATGTGGAACGTCCGCGCGTATTGCAGGAATTGGTTGATGCCCGTGCACAGGGCGATTTGAGTGAAAACGCCGAATACCATGCCGCGAAGGAACGCCTTTCCTCCATCGACAATATCGAACTGCCCAAGCTGCAAGACCAGCTCGCCCGCGCCGAAGTCGTCGCATTCGACCCGAACTGCGACTCCATCCGTTTTGGCGCCAAGGTGTCCCTCGTGAACGCGAAGACCAAGAAGAACGTCGTGTACCAGCTGGTGAGCCCCGAAGAAGCCGACGCCCTCAACGGCAAGATCAGCTTCAAGAGCCCCATCGGCGCCGCCCTCATGGGCAAGAAGAAGGGCGATACCATCGAAGTGACTACCCCGAAGGGCGTAAACAAGTTCCAGGTCATCGACTTCAACTAAACCGGCTCCCATGATTGTCACCCTCATCGGCGAAGACAACTTCACCAAGGACAAGTGCATAGAGAAGTTTCTGTGCGATGCCCTCGGTGACAGGCGCGACGACCCTCTCGCGAAGCAGATCCTCTTCGCGACGGACACGAACATCCCTTCCATCGCCGACGCGGTCATTACCGCCTGCGATTCGGTATCCATGTTCACGCCGGAACAGGTCGTCGTAGTCCGCAAGGGGGATGCCCTCAAGGCCGACGACACGAAAAGCCTCGCCAAGTGGCTTAGCCACGAACCGCAATGCAAGCTCCTCCTGGAATTCGAGAAGCTTGACGCCCGCGGCGAACTCTACAAGACCCTGAACAAGGTCGGCAAGGTCGAGAAATACGATGTCCCCAAGCAGTACAAGATGGCCGATTGGATAGCCGCCGCCATCCCCACGCATTTCAACAAGGCCATCGACCGCGATGCCTGCAACTACCTGGCCGAAGCGCTCGGTAACGACACCAAGCTCGTAAGCGAAGAAATCGAGAAGGTATTGCTCTTTGCGCCGGATTGCAAGAAGATTACACTAGACATCGTGCGCGAAATGATTGTTCCGCAACGCGAAATGGTCGCCTATGAGATCAACGATTCCTTCGGGTTGCGCGATGCAAAGACGTACACGCGCATGCTGAACGAAATGCTCAATAACGGCGTGAACGCCATACAGATTGTCGGTTCGCTCTACCGCTACGCAGTCGACCTCATGAACTTCTCAACGCTCCTTGACAAGGGCATGCAGGCCAAGGATGCCGCAGCCGCGCTGGGCAAGAACGACTTCATCTTCAACGTGAAGGGCAAGGCTCCCGAATGCGCCAAGCGCTGGAACAAGCAGTTGCTCATTCGCGTCATCCGCAGGCTCGCCGACCTTGATTTCGAAATCAAGAGCGGAATGTGCAGCACCCGCATCTCGCAGGAGCTCGCCCTCGCAGCACTCGTGGTGCGCTAGTGTCACGCTAAACTGCGCCAGCCTTCACAATATTCTCAATATCCGCACGACCCAGGTACACACGCTCGTTTAACGCTTTGGCGATTTCGCAGAGCTGTTTACGGCATGCCATCAAGATGTTGTAATCCTGTTCGACAACGCTAGTCTCGACCAAGTGGAAATAATAGCAAGCCGCCTGGAAACGCTGGTAGTCCGCATCGTTCTTATAGAGTTCCATCGGCAATTCCGTCATCACGATATCAAGACTGCACTTGAAATCGTGACGAATCAGGAATTCCGCCAAATGCCCCGCCATCGCGATGTGCGCGTCACCTTCCAGTTCGCTCCCCGCGATATGCGTAATGCCCGGGCGATCCTTCGACTTGTCCATCTTCACGTAGTCCAGCGGGCGCTTGAACAGGAACGCCACCAGGGCGTGCCCCGCTTCGTGATTGCACAGCTTCTGGAATTCCTCTTCCCCAAAGAACTCCACCAACGATTCACGCGTCAATTTTTCCTGCATACTGCAATTTCCTTTCAATAGAAAAAAGAGCCCCACAGGGCTCTTTTCAAATATTCAAGAAAGTCTTAATTCCAATCGCCTTCGGCGGCAGGTTCCGGAGCCGGAGCTTCAGGAGCGGCGGCAGGTTCCGCGGGAGCGCTTTCCTGTGCGGGAGCCGGGGCCGGTTCTGCGGCAGGAGCAGCTGCGGGTGCGGCGGCGGGAGCACTCTGCTGTGCAGGAGCAGCCTCGACCTTCTTCGCTTCGGGAGCGGCAGAGCCATCCGTTTCTTCAGACGGTTCAGAAAGTTCGACATTACCCACATAGTTGCGGATGATACGCGGCGTCACGAAGATCACGAGGTCCTTCTTGATGACCGCCTTGCGGGAATACTTGAAGAGGTTACCGAGCAGCGGAATATCCTTGAGGAACGGAATGCCGCTTTCGGATTCCTGAGTCTCGTTACGGGTAAGACCGCCAATCACGACCGTTTCACCATCAGCCACGACAACCTTCGTTTCGGCTTCCTGGGTACTGATCACGATCTGGCCCTTGGAGTCATAATCGTAGGAGTTGTTTTCAGGATGCAGGTCAAGCAAGATGCGGTTGTCGCCCGAAACGTGCGGGGTCACCGTCAGCTTGATACCCGTTTCCACGAGCTGCGTCGAAGATTCACCGCTATCATCAATCACGCGGATAGAAACCTTGTCACCCATGAACACGCGGGCTTCGGTATTGTCGAGCGTAGACACCTGCGGGCTTGCAAGCACTTCAGTAGAAGCGTCACCCATCAGGTTGCTGATGGCGATCTGGAGATTGTTGTCAAGGACGCTAGCCGTAATTGCAGTAGAAGCACCGCTCACAGCTGGAGTCACGCCGTTGTTCGGGAAAGAATTGATAGCTGCGCTTGTACGAGTAGAACCAGCTTGACTTCCCGTTGCCGGACCAGCCACACCCGGAGTCAGAGAGGCACTGCCCATAGTTGCGGTCCAGTCTACACCCAATTCACGAGCGAGGTTGCTGTTCACCACGACGAGCTTTGCAGTAATCATGATCTGCAGCGTTTCAACATCCAATTCATTCAAAGCATTCGTCATCTGGTCAATCTTGTTTTCGGTATCATACACGATGATGGAGTTGGTGCGTTCAACCGTGGTGATACGGCCACGACCACTCTTCATGCTTTCGAGAACCTTCACGAGTTCTTCAGCCTTAGCATGATGAATCTGGAAGTTCTTGCGGACCAGCGGTGCGGCATCTTCAAGTTGCTTTTCCTCATCGGCAAGTTTCTTCTGCTTCGCCTGATAGCTGCTCAAGCGCTGAATCGTAATGTACTTGTCCTGGATAACCCAGGTCAGTTCATTGATCTCGCAGATGATGTCGAGAGTCTCTTGCCACGTCTTCTTTGTCACCTTGAGGCTAGTCTTGCCCTTCACATCGGGAGCGACAAGGATATCCACGCCGGCAATCACAGACACCGAGCGGAACACGGCATCGAAATCCATGTTGACAAAGTTAAAGTCGTACAGCTTCTTGTTGGGAGCCACGGAGCCTTCGGCAGGAGCCGCCCACGTGGTAGCAAAGCTTGCTACCAAAAGAAGAATGGTCAGGATTTTTGTCAGCTTTTTCACTTTTGACCCCCAAATTTATCTGGAAGACTCATGGAGTAACGACGGCTCACCCCAAATTCTTGAATCAGGAAGAGAACGTCGGTTTGTGTAATTTTAAGGACCTTACCGTTAAGAATCTTATCCCCTTCCCTAAGCGTATACGAGATATCGGGGTTCTTGGATTCTACGAGGATGGCGACAGGCACATCCGATTCCCAGATGATACCTACAAGTTCGACCTGGTCGATATTGATACCTTCTTCGACCAATCCCTTGATTTCTACAAACGGGTCACGGCGACCGAAAGAGCTATAAGTGACACGGTCTTCATAGAGGCCGTCAAGCTGGCTGCCCTGGGCCATTTCGCCCTCGGTCAGTTCGCCACGTTCCTTGTCGACCTGCTTGAGGCGTTCCGCCTGCACAGCCGAAAGTTCATCCATATATCCCACGGCACGCCTGTTCACAAAGCCCACGCGACTGCCGGACTGTACCTTGTAATAGAGGCCGGACAAATCAAGATTTACCAAGCGGTCGCCGAAGGAAAGACGCTGCATAACCTGCGAATTCTCGTTGGGAGCCGCAAAGAGTTCGATTTCGTCAGCGACGACAATCAATTCACGGACAACCGGACGCAGGTGGAACGTCTGCGAACCAGAAACAATCTTCTTGCTGTCCTTCTCAAGCTTGTTCACGAAGGTTTCGAAGTTCGGCTTTTCTTCGCTACCCTTCATCCAGTCGCGGATATAGATTCCATCCGGGCGGGCAGACCAGAAAAGGAACCCGTCCTTCTTGATATTCTTTTCGGGAACCTGCATGATGAGAGCCCCTTCCTGGACCATCATCACCGGGTTCGCCCCCTGCTGCAGCTGGAGCTTGAGGCCATTCGCACCCCAGGTGACGGCACGAACAATTGATCCGGAACCGACCTTGAACACAGGCGACTTCTTGGGGCCCGGCAAGCCGATCGTAATCGTAAGGGCCTTGTCGATGGCAGAAACGTTCCTGATTTCAATGGGGCTATCGGCAACAAGTCGGAACTGTTCCATACCCGAGCCGATCATTACTGTCATTTCCTTGAGGTTCGGCAGAAGGGCAGAAACCTTGCCGCCTTCCTTCAGCGCCTTTTCAAGGGCCTTCTGTTCTTCGGCCATGCGTTTTTCTTCTTCTTTCGCAGCCTTCTCAGCAGCCTTCTTCTCTTCGGCCAAACGCTTCTTTTCTTCGAGGGCAGCCTTCTCGGCAGCCTTCTTTTCTTCAGCTTGGCGTTTCTTTTCTTCGAGGGCGGCCTTCTCGGCAGCCTTCTTCTCTTCAGCCAAACGCTTTTTCTCTTCGGCAGCGCGTTTCTTTTCGTCAGCGATAGCCTGCTTTTCGGCAGCCTTCTTCTCTTCAGCCAAGCGCTTCTTTTCTTCAAGAGCAGCCTTTTCGGCGGCCTTCTTGGCTTCAGCTTCACGCTTCTTCTCTTCGAGAGCGGCCTTCTCGGCAGCCTTCTTCTTATCTGCAAACAGCTTAGAAAGCGTCCAGGCCTTTCCGCTCTTGCCATTGAGCTTCAAGAGGAAATCGGCCTTGTTCAAGGCGATTTCATTCTTGTCGGTCGAAAGCGAAGGACCCACGGCCATCTCGATCTTCAAGAAATCCATCCCGCGGTACTGTTCCTTGAACACGCGCATGGAACGGATCCATTCCGAAGAAGCATCCACATCGTAAGAGCCTTCACCGAGGGCAAAATCCGTACCGGAGAATCCGACCGTCAGTTTCTTGCCTGCAGCATCGTACTTCTGGAAGAATGTCGGCAAGCCCTTGTCAGACGCAAACTGGAACGCAACCGCGCAGTTCTTGGCATCGCAATTAAAGCGGACATCCTTAATGAGTGTCGCATTCGCGGCCACCGCGACGAACAGGAACAAAAGAATTAATTTGTTCTTCATCATTGGGCCACCTTCTTGGATGTATAAGTAGTCAGGTTGAACGAGACCGACACCGTGATAGGCGTCCAGCCGTGTGTTTCGGCCTTCTGCAATTCAGCAGCAATGCCGCTATAACGGCTCATTCTCAAGTTCGTAATCGCCGTCGGGTAATTGAAGTTCGCAATTTCCGCAAACAGGTATCCCAACATGTGGTAACCGGAGTTGACCGCGATGGAGTAGCGGTTCTCTACGTAGTGTTCCTTGGCAGAAGATCCTTCTGGATTAAACTTCTGGATTTGGACACCGGAACTGCGGAGCACAGCATAAAGGTCCTGCAAGCGGAGCGGCACCTTTTCTTCTTCAGGGAACATTTCCTTCAGCTTTTCGAAATCCTTTTCGGCTTGGACCAGCTGGAGTTCCAGTTCGGCAATGCGGTGTTTCTTCGCATTAATCTTGTCAAGTTCCGCCTGAGCTGATTGCAATTCGTTTTCAAGGCGTTCGCGTTCAATCACAAACGGATCCCACATATAGGTATAGACGCAATAGGCAGCACCGAGAATCAGAAGAATGATGGATATCGCGTATATATTCTTTTTGTCTTTAAAGTCTATATTACCCATACTATCCCTCCGAGCCCAGATCGTTTTTCAAGACAACCTTGATCAAGAAGTCATACGCTTCTTCACCCTCGACCTTAGTCGTCGAGATGGTCACCAGAGTTACTTTTTCAACGCTAGCCTGTTTCTCAAGTTTCACCATATATTCGGCGACTTCAGAAAAGTCAAACGTCAGGCCCTTCATTTCCATATTGTTTTCGGCAGTCTGGTTCAGGCTGGTAAGCCACATATTCGGGGGCAGTACGGACGAAACGTTTTCGAACAGGACTACCCAACGCTTCTTGCTTACCTGAATGCTCTTGAGCGCGTTAATCTTGGTATTGACAATCGCCTGCTTCTGTTCAAGATCGCTAATCTTCGAAAGCAGCGGACGCTCGCGTTCCACTTCCGCCTTGACGCGATCCACCTCGTTCTGGAGATTCGTGACAGAGTCGTTGATGAACAGGCTCAACATATACACACAAACTATCGTAACAATCAAAGCAACAGTCGGCCAAATTACGCGACGGTCGGTAATCCAAGTGAAATCCTTGCTCTGCTTCCGGTATTCCGGCGGAAGCAGGTTAATCTGGATGCAGAGCGATTTCTTTACTGCAGATGTTGTCTTTTTTGCCGCCATTAGAACTTCCTCATTGCGAGTCCCAGTGCAGGGGCATAAATGTTAGAGAGGCTCAGGGAGATTCCTCCTTCGCCGAACACCTTGGAATCACACTCCACGTAGCGGAACGGGTTCACCGTATCGGTTTCTACACCCGTACGTTCAGCGATGTATTCCTTGAGGCCCGGGATGGAAGCGCCGCCGCCACCCAGCAGGATTCTGTTCAGTTCGAGAGAGTCCTCGGAAGAAGAGAAGTAGCGGATACCGAACTCGATCTGGCTCATGAGGTCCTCGAATGCAATCTTCAAGGTTTCCTCGACTTCGGCTTCAGAGAATCCATCCACGATGCTAAGATCGCCCTTCTCGAAAATTTCATGGCACTTTCCAGCATCGATACCCAAATGCGTTCCAAGTTTCGCAATCACGAGGTCGAGCGAACCGCCCGTCATTGCACGCATGGAGTGGAACTTCCCGTTCTGGACAAACGCGATGCTCATTTTCTTTTCGCCAATATTTACAATCGCCGACGTCTGTTGCACATCATCATCCGATGCGGTCGCCATATAGGAATTGACCAAGCCGAAGATATCGACGTCCATCGCCGAAAGCTTGATTCCCTTCATTGCAAAGAACTGGGCCCAGGAGTCCAGCAGCGCATTCTTCGCGGCAACGACGTTCGCTTTCACTTCGTCACCTTCGCGCGATTCCACCTCGTAGTCGATGACGTTATCCTGGTCATCGAAGGGCGGACGGGACTGGGCGGTCTGGAGAATAATGGCGGCTTCGTTTCCGTTCTTGGGGACCTTCACGCTCAAGTGGTCGACCAGCACACCACCGGCACCCGCACCGCAGTTCACGGATGCAACAACCTCCACGGAATCGTCTATCGGATGCTTGAGCAAGATTTTCGATATGGCTTCGCTCAGGAGCTCGTAGCCGTCCTTTTCCTTCTTGCCGTCTTCGCCCGTCGGGGCATCGCCTTCACGGCGCTGGATTTCGCCATTGACGATAGCTCCGTCTGGAATAGGCTCGATATCGGCATCGACCACGACCTTACCACCACGACTGTTATGGTAAACTTTCACGTACTTGATGCTGTAGTGTCCAACATCTATACCGACAGTTTCGCGTTCTCCGCGAATTTTAGCGATTAAACCTAAAGCCAAGATAAATCTCCGATCGGAAACAATACTACCCTAATTCTACCTTTATAAATGCCGAATGTCAAGCGGAAAAATCACCTAACTCATTGAAAATTAACTACTTAGCTCATTTTAGGGCCATTTTCGGCCACTTTTTTCGCCTTGTGGACCTCAAAAATGTACTGGAGGACGATTTCCTGGACCCAGCCGAAGGCCCCGATGAAGGATGCCGTCTGGGAGAAAAAGTCCGGATAAGCGGGGTTTTTCTTGCCCAAACTGCGCAAAATCTCTATTTCCGCGTTCTGGACGCCGAAACTCGGAAGTTCGAACTGAATCTTGACGTGCTGGCCATTATTGCACTCTATCGGCAGGCCCACCATGATACCGCCAGCAGAAAGGTCGTACAGACGTCCCGTGCAGGTCGAACCATCCTCGAAGGTTGCCTCGACCGGGAAATCGACAATTTCACGGACCCAACGACGCAGCTGTTGCTTTCCGAGATTGCAGGAATGCTCCAGCACGAATTCGCCCAGACCCGCACGTTTGACCGGAAGCCATGCGGAATAGACCGCGTCCTCGGGTCTTGTCCAGCGGATGCGGATGCGCTTGCCGACGAAATAATCCGACGACCCAAAGCTGTTGTCGTAAAAGACAGCCCACTCCTTCTCGTTCTTCCAGGTGATTTCGGAATGCTTGAGGCGGTCGCCGTTTTCCATAATGACGTCGACGCGGTCCCCTACGGAGAACTGACGCGTGGACTTGATTTTCGCGAGCGGGTTCTTCGCGGTAAAGCCTAGCTTCTCGCGCAACCCCGCAACTGATTCCAGCGTTTCGTCACGGACATCATACACATTGCGTGCCGTGTAGAAATCCATAACGGCCGTCTCGAACAGCGTAGCCGAGTTCATGACCGCATCCTTGTTGTCGAACTTGGAGGCGCGGACGAGCTTTTCCAACGTATGGATTTCTTTGACCGAAAAACCGCGTTCCTTGACCTTCTCATCAAAGACATCGGTATCGAACATCACCTCGTTTTCCCTTCTCTTGTTACTACGACTCACTTCTATCAACACGAGAAGCGTCAATAGCATCAGGAATATGGAGAAGAACCAAACGAGCTGAAACGGTTCGATCATAGGCTAGACCTCAGTCCAAACTCCACCGAGGTAAGTCCCGAGAATTTTGCTGGGAAGCGTCTTGCCGAGAAGCGGGCTATTGGAGACCTGACCGGCGAACAAGGACGCCCCTACAGACATTGGTGAATCCGGGTCTAAAATCACGACGTCCGCACGTTTCCCGACTTCAAGCGCTGCCGGAGCAACTCCGGCCAGCTGTGCCGGTGCGGTGGAAAGGAGTTCCACCGCGCGCGCGGCGCCAAGCCGCTCGCTGAGCGGTTTCCAGATTGCGGGGAGTGCAGTTTCCAGGGAAACCGCTCCCGGCACCGCATCCTCGAAGTTCACTTCCTTGTCCTGACCGAGCACCGGATCGTGGTTCATGCTGATCGCATTCACCGTTCCCGATTCGAGGCCCTTCCAGAGCGCTTCGCGATCTTCCGCGGAACGGAACGGCATCGACACATTGAAGTTGCTGTTCAGGTCGAACAGGCTGCTGTCGTCAATAAGCAGATGATAAATGTCGACATCGCACGTGACATCGACGCCCTGGGCACGAGCCATCTCGACAAGCTTGAGAGTCTCGCCGCAGCTCACTTGTTTGAAATGCACCGGCACATTGAGGAATCGGGACATCTCGAGAATCCTGAAGGCGGCAATCGTCTCGGCGATGCGCGGTATGCTCTTCATGCCGAGCGTATCGGCATAGCAGCCCTCGTGTACGAGCCCGTGGTGGCGGAGCGAATCGTCGAGCGGCATAAAGAAGAAGCGCTTGCCCGTCATGGATCCGTATTCCATCGCAAGGCGCAAGAAGCGCGTACGGGAACAATCGCGGTTGCCGTCGCCGAATCCGACAGCGCCGCCCTGCGCAAGCTCGACCATTTCAGAAAGGTCCTTGCACAAAAAGCCCATACTGAAGGCGCCCAGGAACGCAAACTCGAGACTGGACTTCGCACTCAGCTGCTGCATCGCGGTAAGCTTCTGCGAATCGTCGATCGGGTTCGCGGAACTTTCATAAAGCCCGCCAAAGAACCCACCACGACGCATGGCACAAACACCATCCTTGAACGTGTAGATATCGTCGCGGAGCGGTTCCTTGAAATCAAGGCCAAGACCAAAGAGTGCCGGAATTGCAAGTGCGCCCTTCGCATCGAATTCCGGAGTGCCTTCGGGAGCGCTGTCAGTCCAAGCTCCGTCCACAAGGCACATCTTCGTCGGCTTGCCGAACTTCCCGTTCACGAACGGGCGAACGTTGTTCAAAACCATATTAGGCATTTGCACGGCCTCCTGCCAAAAGGTAGAGCACGGCCATACGTACGGCCACGCCGTTTGTCACCTGGTTCAGGATGACGGAATTCTCGCCATCCGCAATTTCGCTGTCGAGTTCCACACCGCGGTTGATGGGACCCGGGTGCATGATGAGCACCTTGTCCTTCGCGCATTCCAGCAGTTCGCGGGTAATGCCGAACGTGTTGCGGTATTCGCGCATGCTGGGGAGCAAGGCGTCGTCCATGCGTTCTTTTTGCAGGCGGAGCGCGATAATCGCATCGGCGTTCTTCACCGCCTTCTTCACGTCGCTCTCCCAAGTGACCTTGTTCATCAGTTCCGTATTGCGGGGAACCAGGGTGCTCGGTCCGCAGAGCGTCACGTGCGCCCCCATCGTCGTCATGCCCCAGAGGTTACTGCGGGCTACGCGGCTGTGGCGGATATCGCCCACGATGGTCACGTTCTTGCCTTCGAGCGTTCCAAGTTTTTCTTCGACCGTAAGCATGTCGAGGAGCGCCTGTGTCGGATGCTCATGGGCGCCATCGCCCGCGTTCACGATAATCGCATTGCTGTTGTCGGCGAGGAACTGCGGCACGCCCGTCCCCTTGTGGCGGACAACCACGATGTCGATCTTCATTGCCTCGATGTTGCGGAGCGTATCGACGAGAGTTTCTCCCTTCTTTACGCTGGAATTTGAACTCGTGAAGTTCACCGTGTCCGCAGAGAGTCGCTTTTCGGCAAGTTCGAAGCTCGTGCGGGTGCGGGTACTGTTCTCAAAGAACAAGTTCACGACCGTCATGCCGCGCAGGCTCGGAACCTTCTTTACCGGGCGTTCCAAAATTTCACGGAACTGTTTTGCATTGTCGAGAATCAGGCGGATATCGTGCTTGGACACCCCGCGCAATCCGAACAAGTGTTTAATCTCAAGGGCGCTCACGCTATGCCTCCACTTCTACGAGATAAACTGAATTTTCATTATCGATAGGCTGGATCTGCACACGCACTTCTTGGTTCTGTGCAGTCTCCACCGTAAGTCCTACGCAATCCGGCGCAATCGGGAGTTCCCTGTGCCCGCGGTCCACTAGCACGCAGAGGCGTATGGCGGCAGGGCGCCCGAGGTCAAGGATGGCCTGCATCGCGGCGCGAACCGAGCGTCCCGTGTAGAGCACGTCGTCGACAAGGATGACCGTCTTGCCTTCGACAGTTGCGGGCATTTCGGTAAAGCGCATCTCGGTGGACGCCGATTTCTTGCGGTAATGGAAGTCGTCGCGATAGAACGTCGCATCAAGGCAACCCATCTCGATTTGCCTTCCGAACTTCTGGGAGAGCCTTTCGCTCAATTTCTTTGCCAACGGGATTCCGCGGCTTGCCATGCCGAGGACAATCAGGTTCTCGGCGGAAGGATGCATTTTGGCGATCTTGGCAGCCATCTCGTCGAGGGCGAATTCCATGGCCTGCGCCGAAAGCAGTTCCTGAATACGTTTGCAGTTGTCTTTCATATCTTTATTTAATCTAGCATTTTTTGTGTTTTTTCGCCTAATTCTTTTTCTAATCGCCGCTATATTTGTATATATAAGACAAAATCATTAACCCCTTTTTATTGGAGATTCTATGTTCAACCAGTTGGATAAACCGCAGGCAGGCGAAACCATCGCCATCATGAAGACCAACCACGGCACGATGAAGCTTCGCCTCTTCGAAGATCGCGTGGGCGAATGCGCCACGAACTTCATCGAACTTGCCAAGCAGGGCAAGTACGACGGAGCTCCCTTCCACCGCATCATCAAGGACTTCATGATCCAGGGCGGCGACTTCACCAACAGGAACGGCACAGGTGGGCACTCCGCCAAGGGTCCGGGAACCACCATCGGCGAC
Organism: uncultured Fibrobacter sp.; assembly: GCA_946408125.1. Taxonomy (GTDB): domain Bacteria; phylum Fibrobacterota; class Fibrobacteria; order Fibrobacterales; family Fibrobacteraceae; genus Fibrobacter. The sequence continues at coordinate 7,850 of CAMJQW010000001.1, read as the reverse complement.
AAGTACGATCCGTGCCTCACCCACATGCGCGGCGCCCTCAGCTGGGCAAAGACCGCCATGCCGCACTCCATCGGCAGCCAGTTCTTCATCGTCCACGGCGACAACGTGCACTTCTTGGACCACGACCAGGTAGGTCCGGGTCCCGCCGACGGCTACTCCGTGTTCGGCCAGCTCTACGAAGGATTCGAAGTCCTGGACGAAATCGCCGGGGTCAAGACGGACCGCCGCGACGCCCCGTTCGACGACGTCATCATCGAGAGTGTGACCATCGAGAAGGCATAAATTTCACGGTGGCGGCGTCTTTTTGAAAAAAAAGTATTCCGCCCCCTTGACAAGGGCCAAATATTTTTCTCTATTTGGCTCACCTTTCGGGGTTATAGCTCAGTTGGTAGAGCGCCTGCATGGCATGCAGGAGGTCAGGAGTTCGACTCTCCTTAGCTCCACGAAAAAGAACCGCCTTTCAGAGGCGGTTTTTTTGTTGCCCCGGCATTCCCCTCTACCAAAACTCCCCGCCGATATTTTTATCTTTGGCAACATGCGTAACATTTGGTATAAATTCATTCTCATCGCCATTTCCGCTTCGTTTGTTCATGCTGAAAAATGCAACGAAAAAACGATGGATGCGTTCGCCTACGAAGACTGCATTGCAAGCCAGCAGGCCGCAGCAAGCAAGGAACCTTCCGATGCGGAGAAGGGCCCCACGTACAGCCCATTCAACCGTGAAGCCTACCTGACGTCGAGCTTCGGTGAAAACCGCGGAACCCGCTACCACGCCGGTTTCGACTACTCCACGCAAATGGAAGAAGGCTGGGTCATCTACGCACCCGAAAACGGAAAGGTCGAGGAACTCCGCGTTTCCCCGTTCGGCTACGGCAAGCTCATGCTGTTCAAGGGCGAAAGCGGCAAGACCTGGGCTTTCGCGCACCAGAGCAGCTTCGGCAAACTCGATGAACTGGTGGCCGCGAAACAGTATTCTTCCAAGAAGAACGACGTGACCCTGAAGCCGGGCACCAAGTACAAGAAGGGAGACACACTCACTTTCGCGGGTAGCACCGGTATCGGCAATCCGCACCTCCACCTGGAAGTCCGCCTGGACAACGACCGCATCATCAATCCGGTCCTTGCCGGAGTCGCCATCAAGGACACCATCGCCCCGCAGGTATTCGGCGTCGCGATTTGGCAGGGCAACGAACTGGGCATGACCAACGCGGAAGCCTTCAGCAAGGGTTGCGCCGTCACTCCGGTCAAGAACGAATTCGGCCTCTACATGGCGGTCAAGATTGCGGACTACAGCCGCGAACCCAAGGACAATCCGATGTCGGTTCGCCGCATCGAACTGTGGCGCTACGACGAGAAAATCTACAGCCAGATCCTAGATACCCTCAGCTACAAGAAGATGCTCAACATCCGCGACGAGCTTCTGTGGGCCGAAGAGGCGGACACCGCCGGAGACTGGCACTTCATCAACGCGAAGCTCGCCCCGCTTTCCACCTACCGTCTCGAAATCGAGGACTACGCGGGCAACGTGACGACCCGCAAGTTCAACATGCATCCCAAGTGCAAGGGCAACGCGCACATCGCGCAGTTCAAGGAGCAGACCTCCCCCGTCTACACCTTCCTCTCCCGCCCCATGCTTGACCTCTTCCGCTGCAGGTCGAACTACAAGTTCACCGCTCTCGGCACCAAGGACACGGTCATTTCCGATGATCTGTGCAAAGACTTCGCTCACAAGCCGACCCTGATCGGAAAGATTGTCGAAACCCTGCCCGACCTCAAGGCAATCCACTACACGGCAAGCGCCGAAGCGACCGGCAACGGAAAGGCTGCAGACGAGATCATTTCCATCTTCCCGTACAACAGGTACCAGAAGAACATCAACTGGAACACGAAGATTGGCGATATCAGCATCAGCCAGAAAATTTCCGGCATTCCTGTCGCCATCGATACGGCCATCCGCGTCCTTGCGGTCACCCGCACCCGCACCGACAGCCTCGACTTCCTCGAATTCCACCCGAAGGGCCTACAGTTCTTTGGGAACTGGAACGTCTGCGTCGAGAATCCCGCGAACCCCGCACCGCTCTACTGGCTCGGCGAGACCAGCCGCGACTGGTTCATCTTCAGCAAGCAGACCGGCGGCAAGAAGCGCTGTGCGAACACAAACGAGCTCCGCGATATCGCGAACATCCAGAACAACGATGCTCCCACGCTTGGTTTCCCCTACTGGGCGGACTCCTACGTGAACGGCCTCAGCCAGCCCGTCCTCAAGATACCCCTGCTATTCAAGTATGATGGCGTCGCGGACGGGAATTCCATCACGGTCAAGGCCGGCAAGCAATGGATTGCCGCCGAATACGACTCCGAACCGCGCGAAATCATCATTATCGCCGACAAGCTCCCCGAAGCGGGCGAAAGCATCAACATCCAGATTGTCGACGAAGCCAAGCACAAGGCCAGTTACGACGTAACTATCCCTGGAATGTAAACTTTTCCATAAAAAATTGAAAGGACCGGCTACCCCGGTCCTTTTTTTGAATATATATTACGGACAGATAATCTTTTCATAAGGAGAATATATGAAACTGCAGAAACTCTGTATGGTCCTTTCCTTGGCCGCGGTTTTTGGTCTGACCGCATGTGGCGACGACGACAGCAACCCGACCGGCGGCAAGAGCGGTGGCAAGAGTGGCGGAAGCTCGAACGGCTCCAACGCCGGCAGCTGCGATTTCACCATGGACGATGACGAATGGGAATACTCCTACACCACTGGAGCGGAACAGTCCGTTGCATCAACGACCATCATCTCCTTCGGTAGCGGAACCAAGTATACGCAGAAAATCATCTCACGTACAGATGACGCATCGGCCAAGGCTACCTGCAATAATCTTGACATGATACAAAGTGCACTGGATGATGCCGGTGCAGATATGAAGTGCGAGAATGGCGTCCTGATCACTACGGTGACCGTAGAAGAAGACTACAAAGACTACGGTTATGCTGACAAGGAAGCGTTCTTCAAGGCAACGATGAACACCTGCAAATCCATCAACGGCGAGGACCTCGATGATGCCTCCAGCAGCAGCAAGGGAGGCAAGTCCAGCAGTTCGAAGGGCACCGACGACAATCCCTATACCGTTATCGACGAGGACGAATATTCCTGCAGCACCGAAGGTGCCAAGAAGACCATCGAAGGCGTCGCCGCTGTCTGCTACCAGGGTTACTGGATTCCCGAGGAATACCTTAGCTATTTCGAAGACGACGATGGGACCGGCGACGACGATGATGGCTGGGACGATGACGATGGCGACTGGGATTTTGAATTAACCGAAGACATGATAGCATTTGTCGAAGTCATCGAATCCGATTATTACGCCTGCGATGAAGAAGAAGAAGGGGAAACAAAAACCCTCAGCAACGGCGTCGCTTCAGTCTGTATGGACGAGGTCTGGACGCCACAGGATATGGTATCCAAGTTCCTGAACAAATCCTGTACTGAAGGCGCCAAGGACACCTACAAGTTCAAGTTGCAGAACGGCTCTTACGCCACGCTGAAAATGGTATGCGACGAAGGCGAGTGGGTTCTCGACGACGTCACCATGCCATAATCCAAACCTGAGCCCTTATACAAAAGCCCCGCAAGGTTGCGGGGCTTTTTTCGTTCTAGAGTTCGCGGTACAGCGTCAGCTGCCGCCCGCTATGGAGCGCCGTGCGAATCAGGTCATGAACCGCCGCCCCACGTTCCGGAAAGTCGACCGGATGGAGTGCGATGCGCGGGAGCCCCACGGGAAGTTTCAAAACAAATTCTCCGAACTTGAACGCCGGCTTCACGAGGAAGTCCAGAATTCCGGCGAAGCTCGCCACGGGAGATACATAACGCTTCCCCTTCGCGGACAAGAGCGAAAACCGGTCTTCGTAGAGCATCTTTTCGGCATGCACCTGCGAAGGCAGGAATTTATTACTATACCAGGTCGGCGGTATGAAAGCTACAGGCCTTTCGGGTTCGTCGAACAGTTCCTTCCATGCGGCGATTCCCGCATGCAGGAGCCTGCTGGATTCGTATTCGCTCAGCCCCGCGAATTCCGCTTCGCCGTGCGTGAGGTTCATCCCGATGATCCCCATGTAGCTGCGGCCCTGGCTGAACTCCGCCTTATGCTTGTAACCGTGGAGGGCGAGCTCGAAGCCTTCCGCTTTCAGTTTGCCAAGCGCTTCCCGGAAGCCTTCGACAGCTTCGGGCGAGGCCTTCTCGGTTTCCGGAATAACCAAAACACTAAACGGATGCCCAGTCAGGTCCCGGAGTTCTTCGAGAATCGGGGTCACTTTCCGGTAGTTCCAGACGCTGAAATCGTGAAAGCAGAGGAGAAATTTGCGAGCCATGTGATTAATATAGTAATAGAAATTAAAGCCTAGATGGCGGATTCCCCGTTCCGAGGACCATATCCACTAAGCGGCATTGCCGCAAATGGCTATTGGCAAGCCCGCCATGACGTCATTCCGGCCTCCGAGCCGGAATCTAAGAACTATTTTTTTCAACTAAATTCTATCTTTCCCGTCATGTTAGAATCTATCATCTTGGGCCTCTTGCAGGGCCTCGCCGAATTCCTCCCCATTTCCAGCTCCGGGCACCTCGTTCTCGGGCACGAACTTTTAGGCATGAACGAAGCGGGCATGTTCTTCGACATCATGCTCCACGCAGGAACGCTGCTTTCCATCTTCGTCGTGTTCCACAAAAAGATTACCGACATCATCGTGGGCTGCATCCGCCGCAATCCCGAACAACTCAAGGAAGCGGGCTACATTATCTTGGCGAGCATCCCGACCGCACTCATCGGCCTCGGATTCAAGGATTTGCTCGAAGGCCTGTTCGAAAACCCGCGCGCAGTGTGCGTCGCAGAACTCTTCACCGGCATCCTGCTTTTCACTTCGCAGTGGGGTCCGACCGGCGCCAAGCATCCGGATAACGAAGGTGTCAAGATGAACTGGTGGCGCGCCCTCGTGACCGGCACCGTGCAGGGCATCGCCTGCATCCCGGGCATCAGCCGTAGCGGCTCTACCATCAGCGCCATGATGTTCATGGGCGTGAACCGCAAGTACGCGGGCGAATTCAGTTTCCTCATGAGCATCCCCGCCGTGGGCGGTGCAGCTCTCCTCGACGTCATCAAGTGGGCCAAGTGCCAGAGTGTCGAGAAGGTCGCCCAGATGGCACTTGAAAATCCCGAGAAGGCAGCCAAGTGCGCCGATGCCGGCAGTTTCACCCCGGAACTCCTGGTGGGCATGCTCGTGTCCTTCATTTTCGGCATCATCGCCCTCAAGTGGCTTATGACCTTCTTGCAGAAGGGCAAGTTCCAGCACTTCGCCTGGTACGTGTGGGCCGTGGGTATCCTCGGGCTGATCTTTATCTAACAAAAAAACGGTGCATTTCTGCACCGCATTTTTTTTCATTCGCTAGACTAGTTTCCGCACATAGCCTGTGCCGTAGTGAACAAGTCGTCTCTCGTGTATTCCGCATAAGAGTCAGCATCCTCGATCGAAAGAACCGCCCCATCACAAGAGTAGTTTGTTTCTTCACTTTCGGCAACCATCGCTTCAAGCACCACTGCGCAGGTAGCGGCATCTCCCATATCCGTTTGCGTTACAGCCTTCACCTCGTCATCTTCCCAAACGAAGCGTATCATAGAAGAAACGACCCATTCATCGTCGTCCTTGCTAAAGGCGCATTTGGCAACGGCATCTTCTTCTTCGTTATCTTCCGATTCGCCAACGCTGCTGGAGGATTCATCTTCCGATTCGCCAACGCTGCTGGAGGACTTTTCATCTTTCTTGCTGCTAGAAGAATCTACTTTCTTACTGCTCGAAGACGAATCATCCGTATTGCTGCTGGAAGATAATTCGACATCAGCCGGAGAAGTTTCGCCATCATCGTCGTCGTCATCGTCGCCGAAAATATCGTTGAACAGCTTACATTCATCCATGAAATCGTCGAAGGCTTCTTCACGGGTATAATCTGCATCGATACCCTTTTGCACCTGGAAGTCTTCCGAACCTTCGTCCGTGCACCAGTTCTTATAGCGATAGGTTATATCGTCTTCCGTATAGGTGGTGTCCTTTTTCCCGAATCCGCAAAGGGACTTAGCCATGCTTCCCAGGGAGATGGTATGGGTGGAATCCTGGGAACCATCCTCCTTGTATTCGTAGAAATGGGCCGTGTATTCATCACCAAGCATGTCGGAATAGGTGACATACTTCCAGACCTTGTCTTCAATCTTGAAATTGCACTTGCCGACTTCCATGCCCTCGAACGGGTTTGCGCTCTTGCTGTCAGAAGAATTCACCTTCCCGCTCGAAGAACTGGTCTCGCTGGCGGATACGCAATTATACCAGTTTTCCTTTATTGCCTTGGACAGTTCCTTTTTTGAGAAATCCTTATACTTCTCCGAAGTAAGCGTCATGAGCAGATTTCCATCTTCGTCACAGGTTCCGCTCAAACCACCTTGATCAACCATCGACTGGCAAGTAGAGGCATTACCCATTTTTTTCTTTTTCATCACGACAGCCTTTCCTTTGACCCAGTGAATGATTTCGTCACCATGCGCGGAAGTCGCTTCGTCATCATTAATCACATCGATCACCCATTCGTCGCCATCATCGGGCAAACTACAGGTGGCCTTGGGCCTGCCATTGGAATCGCCATCGTCATCGGCATCGGCCGTTTTTCCCGAAGACTTTTCGCTGCCACCGGCACCGGTAGAACTGCTATCATCGCCGCAAGCGATAAGACTGAAAGACATGGCTAGCGGAAGGCAAAAAGCCAACACTTTTGCAATGCCAGTATGTTTGATATGCATGGTGTCTCCTTTTCCCTATGTGGGAATTGAATGTTTTATAATCTAATTGTAAGAAAAAAAATCGTTTCGTGACATCCTTTTCAAAAAAAATTTTCTGTCCGGCCACCGGGGCGTGGCCCAACTAATTGGCACGGTTCTTGCGATATACTTCGCGAAAACATAGCGGAGACGCGCACTTTGTTTCATTTTGAAACATTTTGTACGCCGGATTGCTTGAAAATTAAACATCAAGGAGATCCCCGCCTTCGCGGGGATGACAAAGGACAGAAAAATGGCAACAGAAAAGATGGAGTTCCAAACCGAAGTTCGCGACATGCTGAACTTGATGATCAATTCCCTTTACAGCAACAAGGAAATCTTCCTGCGCGAGCTCGTCTCGAACGCGGCGGACGCACTCGACAAGCGCCGTTTCCTTTCGCTCTCCAACGCAGACCTTCTGCCGCAGGGCACCCAGCTCCGCATCGATATCTCGGTGAACAAGGAAGGCAAGCGAATCGTTGTCGAAGACAACGGTATCGGCATGAACAAGGAAGATTTGATCAACTGCCTCGGCACCATCGCCCGTAGCGGCACCAAGAACTTCATCAAGAACCTCAAGGAAGGCGACAAGGGCAGCGTCGATCTGATCGGTCAGTTCGGCGTGGGTTTCTACTCCGTGTTCATGGTCGCGAAGAAAGTCGAAGTGTTGACCCTCAAGGCCGGCGAGAAGCAGGGTTACCTGTGGGCCTCCGAAGGCACGGGCGACTTCGAGATTTCCGAAGCCCCGCTCGACAAGGTCGGCACCAAGATTACCTTGTACCTGAAGGATGACGAAGACGCCGAAGACTTCGCCAGCGAATGGAAAATCAAGGACATCGTGCAGAAGTACAGCGGCTTTGTGAGCTACGGCATTTACTTCCACCCGGAACCGAAGAAGAACGACAAGGGCGAACTCGAAGAAAAGCCCGAAGAACGCCTGAACGAAAAGCAGGCCTTGTGGCGCCAGAGCGAAAAGGAAGTCACCGAAGAACA